>JAFSJK010000009.1 GCA_017439305.1 Bacteroidales bacterium
GGACGTCGACGAGGCGGCCGACATGGGCAACTCCGGCATCGAGGGCATCGCCTGGCACAAGGGCAACCTGTACCTGGGCTCCCAGACCGGCGCCACCCTGTGGGAGTACACCCTGGACGGCACCAAGCTGTGGAAGAAGAGTCTGCGCACCGTGACACCGACCATCTCCGAGATCGCGGGCCTGGACTACGACGAGAAGAACGACTGGCTGTGGGTCATCGACTCCAACTCCAACAAGGACCGTCCCGAGTACCTGGGGTACACGATCTACCTGTTCGACGGTGCCGCCACCAAGCTCCTGGCGACGTATTATGTGGGTGACTTCGCCAACTGGAACCCGGAAAGCATCTGCGTAGACCGCAAGCACGGCTGCATCTGGGTGGCCGACGACTGTGGCGACGCCACTCCTTCCATCCTGCACAAAATCCAGTTCTCGGGGCTCTAGGCCGTCCGGAATCGTGCACCCTAACCGGGTGAAAATCATTGCTTTATGGTTTGGTCTATGTCCTTTTTGGGACATAGACCATATTCTAAGGCGTTGATAGTTAGCATATTTCGATGTTTAGCCCTGGCCTTGTCCGGTCAACGCGCTAATAAGGGTTATCTCCCATAGGCCCAGGTTCAGTGACTTCTACCGTAGGTCCATCTCCTGTTCCTACAGGAACTTATCTCCACGATTATTCGCCTGCCGGTCCATCAATTGGATCCACAGGAATGGATAGACGATGGTGCAGCAGGGCGATTCCGCTCCGTACGGCTTTCAGCCGCTACGCCTTGTCGGGAAGGCACTTGACGGCGAACTCCTCCTTTTACGGACCCGTCCCGGGCCCGTAACGTCGTCAAACAGACGCCGTCATCCCTGCCGGGCACGCGCCTTCCCTCCGGCTCGCTGCCCTGCTGAAAGCCGATCTCCGCGGAATCGCCCCGCTGCACCATCGCCCCACACTGTAGACTGCAACGTGTTGATAATCAGTCTTTTAATCTTGTGTCTGTGTCCTTTTTGGAACATAGACCAAGACTTATGTCGTTGATTTTGAGCGATTTGTATTTTCAGAACAATAGTTCCGAACGGGTAGAAAACTAGCCGAAAAAAGTGATTTAAGTGGTTAAAAGAAAACGTAACTGATTGTTCGTCAATGTATTGCTTTGCGGTCTATGTTCCAAAAAGGACAGAGACCATCAGTTAAGTCGTTGATTTTGAGTAATCTAAGTTTTACGGCCAATTGGATTAGACGGAATAAACCTGGCGGGAAGGGATGGGCGGAATGTGACTTTTGCCAAATAGGCGCACAAGAAAACCGTTCCTATGCGTCACATTGACGTTCCTGGTGCTTGACAGCCCGAAATCGGCACTTGGCGCACGGCGGGAGGTAACGCAAGGGAGTATAATGGGGAAGTCGGTGCAGCAGTTTGGCGGTCGTGCCCCCAATAGGGACTGAGGTTTTGTGGACGGGAATACTTTTCTTATCTTTACGGAAACTAACCCGTATCCAATACGGAAACCCATCCGCAGTATGAGACGCTTACTTCTTGCCGCCGGCCTGCTCGTTTCCGGCGCCCTTTTCGCTCAGAACAACAATCCCGTGGCGCGCCCGGAGGCGCAGGTTGTCGTCGGGAATGCCCGGTTCACCGTCCTGACCGACCGGCTGGTCCGGATGGAGTGGTCGGAGAACGGATCGTTCGAGGACCACGCGACCCTCGCCATCGTGAACCGGGACCTGCCGGTTCCAAAGTTCAGCACGACCCGTACCGGGGAGGGGGTGCGGATCAAGACATCCTCCTTTGAACTGACCTATCGGGGCGGCGGGAAATTCACGGCGGAGAACCTGGTCGTGAACCTCTGGATGAACAAGCGCATCGTCACCTGGCATCCCGGGGATGCGCCTACGGGCAACCTGATGGGTACGGCCCGCACCCTGGACGGGTGCAGCGGCCCTGACCATATAAACAACAACGACCCGATGGAGCTTGGTATCCTGTCCCGCGACGGCTGGGCACTCGTGGACGAGAGCACGCGGCATCTGTTCGTGGAGGATTCCGACTGGGGAGAATGGGTGGCCGCCCGCCCGGAGGGAGAGGTCCAGGACTGGTATCTGTTCACCTATGGGCACGATTACAAGGGCGCCTTGGCCGACTTCACGAAGGTGGCTGGGAAGATTCCGATGCCGCCGAAATTCGTCTTTGGCTATTGGTGGAGCCGCTATTGGGACTATTCCGACGATGAGTTCATCGCCCTGGGGAAGGAATTCCGCGACCGGGGACTGCCCATCGACGTGATGATCATCGACATGGACTGGCACCAGACCTGGCCGCGCACGGCGAATCGTCTCGGGCATCGGGACGAATCCGGCGAGGGCGTGGGCTGGACCGGCTATTCCTGGGACCGGGACCTCTTCAACGATCCTGATGCCTTCCTTGCCGAAGTCCATTCGCAGGGGCTCAAGACCGCTCTCAACCTGCATCCTGCTTCCGGCATTGTCGCGCGTGAGGACTGCTATCCGGCCTTCGTCGCAGACTACCTGTCCCGGACGGACGACTATGACGGCCCGGAAGGCTATGTGTACAAGGGGGGCGAGGAGCAGGCGAACGGCCACATCGCCAAAGCCGGCTACCACGCGCCCGTCCCGTTCCGGATGGACCAGAGGGCCTGGGCCGACGCCTACTTCAACTCCGTGATCCATCCCCTTGAGAGGCAGGGCGTGGATTTCTGGTGGCTGGACTGGCAGCAGTACAAGGAAAGCCGCTATGTGAAAGGCCTTTCCAACACCTTCTGGCTCAACCACACGTTCTTCAACGACAAGGTCCGCAGCAACCGGGGCAAGGCCGCCGAAGAGGCGGAACGTCCGCTCATCTACCACCGCTGGGGCGGCCTGGGCAGCCATCGTTACCAGTTGGGCTTCTCCGGCGACACCCACATCAAGTGGGAAGTGCTGGGCTACCTGCCGCAATTCACCGCCACGGCTTCCAACGTGGGCTATGGCTACTGGGGCCACGACCTGGGCGGCCACATGCAGCGGGAAGATGTTCCCACCGAGCCGGAACTGTACACCCGCTGGTTGCAGTATGGCGTCTTCTCGCCCATCTTCAAGACCCATTGCACCAAGTCGGCTGTGCTGGAACGCCGCTTCTGGGCCTTCCCGGACCATTTCCAGTACATGAAGGAAGCGCTGGAGCTCCGGTATGCCCTGTCGCCGTACATCTATAACATGGCCCGGAAGGCCTATGACACAGGCGTTTCCCTGTGCCGTCCGATGTACTACGAGTATCCGGAGGAGAACAACGCCTACACGTACAACCAACAGTACTTCTTCGGGGACCATATCCTCGCCGCGACGGTGTGCGAACCCGTGGATCCGGCCACGGGCACGGCCCCGCGGAAAGTCTGGTTCCCGGCCAAGACCGAGTGGTACGACATGGCGCATCACCGCCTGGTCAAGGGCGGCTCCGTGGAAACCCTGCAATACGCCATCGGGGAGAACTGCTGGTTCGTCAGGGCCGGTGCCATCATCCCGCTGGCCCCCGAGGGCATCCAGAACCTGCAGGAGAATACCAATCAGCTGCGGCTTTACCTCGCCCCGGCGTCCAGCCCTGTCAAGAAGAGCGCCTTCCGGTACTATGAGGACGACGGCGTGAGCCAGGCCTATCCCACGCGGTATGCCACCACTTGGATTGAGCGTAACGATTCTTCTTCAGGTAGTTCCGTAAGGATACTCGCACGCGAAGGCTCCTTCCGGGGCATGCCCGCCGACCGCCTTTGGACCCTGGTCCTGGGCGGCCTGAATCGCCAGCCTTCCGCCACGCTCGGCGGCACCGCCCTCCCGTGCAGGTATGATGCAGACAAGAAGGAAGCCGTCATCGAACTTCCTTCGCTTCCGGCTTCCCAGTCTGTTACGATCAATATCAGGTACTAGGACTGGCTGGTTTTTTCCCCCGCCCAGATGACGCCGCCCAGGATGGCGGCGCAGCCGACGGCGGCGACGGGAGTCATCCGCTCGCCGAGGAAGGCCATGGCGGTCAGGAGGGTGAAGATGGGGTTCAGGTACACGTAGTTGGTCGAGGTGACATTCCCGAGCTTGTCCATCGCCAGGTTCCAGAGGATGAAGCAGACCAGGGAGGCGACGAGACCCAGGAACAGGAGGATGGCCACGACGTTCCATTGGCCCAGGATGGCGGGGGAGAAGGATCCGCCGTATCCGCCCAGGAAGGGGAGGATGGTGAGCAGCCCGTAGAAGAACACTTTCCGGGTGGCGGTGACGGCTCCGTATTCCCGGGTCATCTGTCCCATGTACAGGCTGTACACGGCCCAGCACAGGGCGGCAGCGATGGCCAGGAGGTCACCCTTGGGC
This sequence comes from Bacteroidales bacterium, assembly GCA_017439305.1. Lineage (GTDB taxonomy): Bacteria > Bacteroidota > Bacteroidia > Bacteroidales > UBA932 > Cryptobacteroides. The sequence goes on from JAFSJK010000009.1 coordinate 4,347, forward strand.
GACAACCGCACCTGGGCTCCGTCGAAAACGAGCATCGCCATTCCCGTCAGGGCGAGCACCGTTCCGCCCACGAGCGGCCATCCAACGCGGATGTCTTCCAGCCCGTCCGCAAACCGTTTCGTTCCGAACCGCTTGTAAATCAACGTGAAAATGGCGGTGAACAACGGCGCCGAACACACCAGGAACGCGACGTTGGTCGCCTGCGTATAGGCCAGGGCCAGATTCTCCGTAAGGAAGTACAGGGATCCGCCGGTAACGCCCAGCAGCAGGAAAACAGCCTCTTCTTTCCAGCCGTACCAGAGCCGCCGGTCCTCCTTTGACAGGAAGATATAGGCCCAGATCCCCGCATAGGCCAAAAGGAAGCGGACGAAAAAGATGGCAACCGGGTGCATCCCCGCCTGGATGAGCACCTTCGTGCACACGAACGTTACTCCCCATACTGCCACGACGGCAAGGGCGACCAAGTGGTAACGAAAGCGCTTTCCATTCATGGGTGCAAAGATACGAAAAAAGACCGGCCCCAGTCTGTTCTGACGAAAAACTGCAGAAAACCGGCAGGTTTTTTTCCGGGCATGGTCACAAAATCGTATATTTGTATGGAATCGCATACGATCTAACGCTAAAACACGATGAATAAACGCTTGACCCTTTGCCTGGCCGTCCTGCTCGGAATGGTTTCGTGTTCCAGACAGGTTACCGGCGACTTGCAGTTTTTCGAACTGAAGGGGGCGGTCTCCTCTCTCGGGGAGGTCCCGGTTTTTCCCGACGACAAAGTCACCTTTGACGAACTCGGCTTCATCAAGCTTCCTGGCGAAGTGACTTCCGAGGAAGAGGTCTCCGGGATCCTGGCGGACTATACCGGACCTTTCAAGGTGGTCAACTGGAATCCGGAAGTGGTCGACGAGGAAATCTACGATTATTATGAACCCCTGGGCGTTACGCTGGCCTATGATGCTTCCGGCAAGCTCGTGATGGTCGCGGCCGGCTTGTCCGCCGCCTATCTGTTTTACGACAAGAGCGGCCGGCTCTGTTCCATCCTGCGGGAGGATGAGGGGATGACGGAAGTGTCGGAAATCACCTATGACAAGGACGGAAACCGGATCCGGGAATACATTTTCGAGCCGGAGGCAATCGGACACGACGAGGATGACGGGTTCTATATCGACACCTATGACCGTTCCAAGCCTGTGGACCGCGAGGAGAACGGCTGGTACATCGATTACGACCAGTATCAGTTCGACAAACAAGGAAACTGGATCTCCCGCCGGGTGCGCTACCGGGACTACTACCAGGAAGTGACCTACGAATATCAGGAAAACCGTGAAGGTAAAATTACTTACTCATTATGAAAAAGATACTCCCCCTCCTGGCTGCCATTTGCGCCATCGGCTGCTCCGGCGGCCAGCCGACCGTCTACGATTTTTCCGCCCAGGACAACAAGGGCGCTGAGCAGCGTTTTGACCAGTACAAAGGCAAGGTCCTCCTGATTGTCAACACCGCGTCGAAGTGCGGTTTCACGCCGCAGTATGACGGGCTGGAAGCCCTCTATGACAAGTATGGAGAGAAGGGTTTTGTCGTCATCGGTTTCCCCTGCGACCAGTTCGGTCACCAGGAGCCCGGATCCAACGAGGAAATCGAGGAATTCTGCCGGCTCAACCACGGCGTGACGTTCCCGCTGATGGCCAAGTCCGACGTGAACGGCGAGCAAGCCAACGAGGTCTTCAAGTGGCTGTATTCCCAGAAGCCCTTTGCCGGTTTCGGTGACAGCGACACGGGAAAGTTCATGGACGAGATGCTCTCCAAGGCCGATCCGGACTATGCCTCCAACCCGGACATCAAGTGGAATTTCACCAAGTTCCTCATCGACCGGAAAGGCCGTGTGGTGGCCCGCTTCGAGCCCGTCGTCGCTCCGGAGGAGCTGGAATCGGCTATCGAGGCGCTGCTGTAAGGAGTTGATCCATCAATTCTTCCGCTGAATCCACGACCGTCAGGCCGGGGAGGCCTTTCATGGGCCGGTAGCCCCAGCTGACGGCGATGGCGGCGATGCCGCCGTTCGCGGCGGTCTTCATGTCCGTGGGGGAATCGCCCACGAGGACGGCATCCCCGGGATGCACGCCGGTCCGCCGGAGCACTTCGCCCACGATTTCCGGGTCCGGCTTCAGTGGATAGCCGGGCCGGTTGCCGAGCACGGCGACGAAGGGAATGCCCGGAAAGAGTTTTCCTACCAGATAATCGGTCCCTTCCTGAAACTTGTTGGAAGCGACGGCCAGGAAGACGCCGGCTTCGTGCAGGCGGCGGACCACCTCCTGCATTCCCAGATAGGGATGCGTGTGTACGTCGATATGGGCGGTATAATAGGCTTTGAAATCGGCCAGGGCGGCATCGATGACGGCGTCGTCGGCCTGCATGCCGGCCGGAAGGGCCTGCTTGACCAGGTTGCGGACGCCGTGCCCGACCATCTTCCTGTATTCGTCCCTTGTGTGACCCGGCAGGTCACGGAGCCGCAGGGCGTGGTTGACGGCCTCGCTCAGGTCGTCCAGCGTGTCCAGCAGGGTTCCGTCCAGGTCGAAGAGTACCAGTTTGTATTTCATCGCTTTACAATGCTAAAGCCCGGAAGGAAACGGTATCGGTCTTTCCCGAAGGGGCGACGACGGTGAAGGAAGATCCTTCCGGACCGACCGTGAGACCGGGGAATTTCCAGATGACGCCGGTGTCTTCGCCGGAGCTCTCCAGGGCAGCGACCTCCTCGCCGTCCTTCATCAGTTTGAGGGACGGGGCGTTGGAGTAGACCGTCAGGGTGAAGGGTTCGCCGGCAGGACGGGCGACCAGGCGGCGGCCGGCGATGTACACGGTCTCCTCCTGCTTGTTCCACCAGGCCTTGTACAGGTAGAAAACATCCTTCTTCGTCGCCCGGTCGCGGGTGATTAAGCCCTTGTCATTCGTGAACATACGCGCGGGATTCTCCGTGAAGTTGACGCCGTCGTCACTGTCCATGTAACCCTCGCGGCGTTGCGCCACCGGGAAGTCGAACAGGATCCAGAGGGAGGTGAAATTCAGCCAGGGCATCCGGGCAATCTGCTGTGCATGGGCTTCGTGGGACAGGTTGCCGTACTCCTCCATATGCTTGTCGTCTTCGAAGTAGCGGTGGATGTCCTCCTCCTTCCAGGTGTGGCAGTACGGGTTGATACCCACGCCGTATTCCGACAGGTTCGCCGGGCCCATGTTGTCGCGGATCCAGGTCATGGCTCCCGTCAGGCCGGAGAAGTCGCCGGGTGTGTAGTACCAGCCGTAGTAGCGGTTTTCCGAGTAATAGTCGGCCTTCAATTCCGTGTAGAAATCCCGCTCGAAGACGCTGTCGTCCGTCAGGCCCACATAGCGCGACGGGTCCAGCGACTTGGCATAGTCGTAGAGGCGGGCGGTCTCGTCGACCACCCTCCGGGCGTCCAGGACCCCCTGGAAATTCTCCCGGTTCCCCCAGCTGTCCAGCTCGTTCCACATGCCCCAGAACACGATGGACGGATGGTTGAACAGGTTCCGGACCATCTCCTCCATCTGGGAATGGATGTTTTCGAAGTAGGTCTCCGTCGCCCGGACGCCGCAGATGTTCACCCACGGGATTTCCGTCTGGACGATGATGCCCATCCGGTCGCACAGCCGGAACGCGTAGTCGTTGTGCGGGTAGTGCGCCAGCCGGAGGAAATTGCACCCGAGTTCCCGGACGGTCCCGTAGTCGCGGTCATAGTCCTCGTAAGTCAGGGCAGAGGCCTTCCCGTCCATGTCCTGGTGCATGCTCACGCCCCGGAGCGGATAAGGCTTTCCGTTCAGGGAGAAGCCCTTTTCCCGGTCGATGGAGAAGTACCGGAATCCGACCTCCGTCACGGCCTTGTCGCCCCCGGCCGTCAGTTCCACCGTATAGAGATACGGATCCTCCACGCCATTCCACAGATGGGGGTTCTTCAGCGTAAAAGCGTGCTCGTAGGCCCCGGAAACGGCATTTTCCGTGTGCCGGTATACCACCTTTCCGGCCGCGTCAACCACTTTCAGGTCAACTGGAGCCTCGCCATGGACCATCGCCTTCACAACCGCGCCGGCCGCGTTGTCCGAGACATCCTGCTGCGCGACATGAAGCCGATAGGGCCCGTATTCCGCCGGGTCGAAATACACCTCGCCGGACGGCACATACAGCCAGGCGGGATTGTGCAGGCCGCCGTTTTTGTTGAAGTCCGAACTGACCGGGATGAGTTCGATGTCCTCCGTGTTGTCACAGACGATTTCGACCGTGTTGGCCCCTTTTTCCAGCAGGCCCTGCAGGTCCACGGCAAAGGCCGTGTAGCCGCCCTTGTGGACGCAGGCCTCCTTGCCGTTCACGCGGACGGTCGCCGCCTGCGCTGCTCCTTCCAGCAGCAGGTAAGCCGGTCTTGCCGGGTCCTTGATGTCAATCGTGCACCGGTAAGTCGCCGGGCCGCGGTAATACTTCTCGCTGCGGCCGTCCGTCGCATTGTAGGAATGCGGTACCGTCACCGGCTCCCAGTGGACGCTGTCCTGGCAGAATTCCCATTCCGTCAGCGCTATCTGCCCTTCCGGGATATACCGCATCGTGTTTTCCACAACCGTGCGGGAACAGCCCCACAGCAGCATCAGCCCCGTCAGGGCCCAGATCATCCGTTTTTTCATGTCAAGTCATTTGATTGTCCCCACATAAGAATAACACTGAACCATGAAACGCCCAAGTCCTCGGGCGGCTCCGGTCCGGGCGACTATTCCTCCTCCAACTCATTGGACACCGTGATCACATCATCGATCAGGAACGTATTCCCGGACTTGATCAGATATACCCAATTAGTGAACTTCCACCCCATGTCCAGGGCGGTATAGGCATACCAGTGGTCGTCTTTCGCGACGACGGACAAGATCTTGGAGGCGTTCACTCCGTTCCCATAATAACTGTACGGGCCATATTTCTCGTCTTGGGCGCCGCTCCTGAACAGCCAGGTGGCATAGCAGGTTCCGTCACATTCGTATCCGAAGTTGTCAATCAGTTTCTTCTGCAGTTTCTTGGTACAATGGCTCCGGAGGAAGGAATAGTCCTCATACTGTTTCTGGTTGTACATCGTCTTGATGAAGGCGGCCGCTTGCTGCTCGACAGAGCGATTCTGTGCCGAACACACGGGAGCGGACAGGAGGAGGAAGAACCCCAGGAATGCAATGGCTAGTTTGTGCATGACGGAATGGGATTAGTTGTCGAGGACAAAGATAATCATTTTACGCCTACTCCATCCACATTTTCTTGAAGTCGCCGAAGTTCGAGAACGGACGTCGGTAGCATTCCCATGTCGTTCCGGTATGGATGTTCAGGAGCAGCACGTGGGAATCGTCAAGGACGATCAACTGATAGTTGATTTTTCCGGAAGGGGCCTCGTCGTTCAAAGTCGTTTCCTTGCCCATCTTGGAGATGGCTGTCGTGCCCATGTTGTTCATGGCCGCCCAAACCTCTCCGGTCTCTTTGTCGATCTTGAACCATACCAAGTTGTTATCCGGAGTGGAGACGATTTCATACCGTGGGCCGGCAGGGGTGGAAACTCCGCGGGACATATTTATGCTGAGGTCTCGGTTATCGGACTTGTTGTCCTGTGCCGCCGCTTGAAAGCCAAACAACGAAAAACAAGCGACGAGAAGTAAAAAAAGGCTCTTTTTCATAGTTGTCGATTTTTTGGGGATGGGGCAGCAAATTATGTGCCCCTCGGAAGCCGATGCGCTCCTGCTCCATAGCGTCTTTCAGCCGTTCGCGAAGGCGGGAAGGCGCTTGACGGCGAACTCGTCCTTTTACGGGCCCGTTCCGGCCCCGTAACGTCCTCAAACAAACGCCGTCATCCCTGCGGGACCGCTGCCTTCCCACCTGCTCACCAGATGCTGAAAGCCGAATTGCGCAGGAGTGCATCGGTTTCCGAAAAGAATTATTGTGGTATGGTTGCAAACGGCATCTTTTAGAGCCTTCATCAAACCTTCAAATCTCCCTCAGTCCTAACTCCCTAAACAACTCATACGTTCCATCATAAAACTCCGGTAACCGTGTGGCGTCATCGGGGTTGCCTTCGGGGACGCAGATGACCATGCCTTGGCGGGCACGGGTAAGGAGGACGCGGTAGGCGTTGAGCTGGTAGGCGCGGCCTTCGGCGATATTGATATTTTGCCAGCGATCTGAGCGGAAGTTGAAATGCTGCCAGCAGTGGCGATGAGGATCATAGCGGAAGTCACCATCCCATACAAGACAGGTCCAATCGAGTTCCAAACCTTGGATATCGAATTCAGTTGCAACGTCTTCCAGGAAAAGGGAGGAGCGAATGTCCGTGATGGGGTTGAGGAACCAAGGGACAATGTCAGCTTGGGAACGAATATCAATGGCCAAAGGCTTCAGGCGGAAGGCTTTAGACGAAACGAGCATTCCATATCGTTCGGAACCGCGTGCGTGTTCTCGTAACCATGCTTTGGCTTTGGCTAAGTCGCGAGTGAGAACGATGGGATAGCGGTCCTTGATATCATCGTAAGTTTTTCGGGCTGCTGCGATGTCCAGGTCCAAGAATTGGTGGACAAACAGGGAAAGAGTTTCTGCGCGATAGGAGCGTTGGGATACGGCTAGGTGCAAATCGGAACGGAGGTGAACGTTGGGATTTTCGGCGAGCAATTCGGTGACGTTTCCTTCGGCGTATTCCTTTTCGGTCAATTGGTTCGAGATATAAATCTGCCAATCTGGAAACTGTTGGTTGAGCGCATCAATCCACAGGCCGATGCCACCTTCTCCGGAGTTAATCTCTTGACCTCCACCTACTAAGCAGACGATAGTCGCCCAATCTTTATGTTGATCCAGCGACCAGATGAGGAACTCTCCTTCTGACATAGGGAAGTCACTCACGCCTTTCTTCCGGGCGAGCCAGGCGCTTAGATGGTGCATGTCCCACATTCGCTGTGCTTCGTCGAAGATGGCCACGTTTTCAACTTCCGCAGCACTCTTTCCGGCCGCCTTGGAGATCTTCTCCGGATCCAGTTCAATCTGGCCGTCGCGGATGGGGACTTTCAACTTCCCGAGCATGTTATCCCGGTAACGGTGAATGATCTGGATGAATCGGCTTACCTGGCGCTCCGCCTCCGTTTTTGTGCATCGGTGCCCACGTTCTTTCTCTTTCTTGACTTTGTCTCGGGCCAAAGCTTCGGTGAGCACTTTCACAAGCGGACCATTACCGGATAGGTAGACGGCCAAGTCTCCCTCTTCTTGCTGTATGGCGACATTCAAGCCTACGAGTGTTTTTCCTGCACCGGGAACACCTGTCACGAAGCAAATGCTCTTCTGATGGTTTTCCTTTGATTGCTTGATAATATCCAGGATGAAAGCCGTGCAACTGTCGATTCCAGCTTTGTCTGCTTCGTGCTTGGTGATATCCGCCACGCTGTGATTCATATACAGCGCTGATGCCGCTTGAATGATCGTTGGGGTAGGGCTATATCGGCTAAAAGTCCATTCATGCGCATCCAAGGATGGCTGAGTTGGCACTTCGTTTAGGATTCTTTGGAGGATGGGAAGCAGCGTATTTGCATTGCTGAATAGCGGATAGTAAACCTGATCGTCGTAATAACTAAAGATCGCTTGCCCCAAAGAACAATCCTTTGCCGGAGCCTCAGTTGCAACAAGAATAGGGACAATGATCCGATTCCGGCTCTCCTCATGGAAGTTCTTCAGGTCCAGCGCATAATCCCAAACTTGTTCCTTGTCATTGACCAAAAATGCATCCGCCCCAACCTTGAATTCGATGGCGAAGACCACCCCTTTCATAAGGAGTACAACATCGACTCGTTTTCCAAGACGCGGAATGGTATATTCGAACAGGATTTGACCCTTTTCCTGCAGCGTTCTCAGCGCGCCTTTCATTATCTCAAATTCCTCTAACCACGCCCCTCGTTGCTCCATGGTCAAGTCAAATTCATTCACCTGATCCATACAGCCCAGAATAGACTCAACCGGCCGAGCGATAAACTCGGATACCGATTCGCTATAATAGAAACGCTGCATAAGACAAGTACAAAAATAGTAAAAAACCCTTATCTTTGCACCCCAAATTTATGCGCAGAAACCTTCATATTGACAAACGCCGCCTGATCGGCTATGTCGCGGGCATGTTGGCGGGGATGTCGTACGGGACCAATCCGCTTTTCGGGAAGGCGTTGATGGACAGCGGGGTACCGGTCATGGTCATGCTGTTTTTCCGGTATGGGATGGCGGCCGTTATCCTGGCGTTGTGGATGGTGTTCAGGAAGGAGTCTTTCCGGGCAGAGCGGCGGGGAATCGGGTTGCTGATCCTGTTGGGGCTGCTGTTTGCGGGGAGCAGTATCACGCTCTTCTGTTCTTATGAATTCATTCCGTCGGGGTTGGCGACGACGCTGGTGTATCTATATCCGGTGTTTGTGGCCTTGATCATGGTGTTCCTGCGGTTCTATCCCAGCTGGCAGACGTGGCTGTCCATCCTGGCCACTTTCGGCGGGATTCTCCTATTGTCCGCCCCTTCGGAGAACGCGCAGATCCGCATTCCCGGGGTGCTGCTGGCCGTCGGGGCGGCGCTGTGCTATTCGTTTTATCTGGTCATCGTGAACCGGAGCAAGCGCATTCGGAATGTGTCGAAGCATACGCTCACGCTCTATTCGCTGGTTACCGGGACGGTCCTGTTCGCGGTTATCCGGGCCTTTCAGGGTGGGAGTATGCTGGAGGGGGTGGACAGTGCCGCCGATTGGGGGAATCTCATCGGCCTGGCCATCGTGCCGACGATGATTTCGATGCTTACGCTGGCTATGTCCACGCGGTATATCGGCCCCACCAAGACGGCGGTTCTGGGTGTGTTTGAGCCGCTTACGGCCATCCTGATCGGTACGTTCCTGTTCGGGGAGCCCTTGACGGGCAAGATGGCCGTGGGCATCGCCATCTGCGTGGCTGCCGTCGTCTTTATGATCCTGAAGCCGGGGAAGAAGCCCCGTTGATCCCTTCCGCTATCGCCGGATCCCTTCGAAATGCCGGCGGAAATCAATGAAACGGACGAACTTGGCGGGTTTGTCGACCTCGTCGACCCGGAGGGGCTGGGACTCTTTCAGGGCGTCGGCGGTCCGGATGCGGCGGGTCTGTCCGGGGACGTCGAAGGTGACGGTGGCGCCGGTGTCGGTGACGTCCAGGTCGACGGTCGCGCCCATCAGCAGGGGGAGGTTCACGTCTCCATGCCCGGCCGGGAAGCCGCAGAGGACGGGGATGTCGTAGTCTTTCAGGTAGGTGCCGATCATCTCTTCCACGCTGCCGAAGCCGAGGTTTGCCTTGCAGCCGGTGAATTCGCCCAGGATGACGCCTTTGCAGCGGTCCAGCACGCCGTTGAGGAGGAGGGTGTTCACCAGCCGGTCGATGTGGCTCATGTCCTCTTCCACTTCCTCGATGAACAGGATGATGTCTTCGCCCAGGGTGGCGTCCGCGTCGGTGCCCAGGATAGGCGTGAAGGTACACAGGTTGCCGCCGACGAGTGTGCCCCGGCCATGTCCCGGCCGGTTCTGCGGATGGGTGGGGGTTTCGTACACGGGGATGGTGCCGTATAGGATGTTGCGGACGAGCGTGCTGGAAAGGTCCCGTCCCCGGGACTTGGCCATGAGCGAGCACATCGTTGCGTGCAGGCTGATGACGCCGGAGCGGGTTTCCATGGCGTGGAGGGTGGTGATGTCGCTGAAGCCGATGAGCCATTTCGGGTGGGCGGCGATGGCCTCGGGCGAGAGTTTGTTCACGAGCCGGATGGTCCCGTAACCGCCTCGGTTGCAGAGGATTGCCTTGATGGAAGGGTCCGCAAGGGCCCATTCCAGGTCGGCCAGGCGCTCCTGGGTCGTACCGGCGTAGCGCCCCCGGTGGACTTTCCCGACATGGGCTCCTACCACGGACTCCAGGCCCCAGTCGCGAAGGATCTTCGCGGCGGCATCGACATTTTCCATCGGCGTGTGGTACGACGGCGAGATGAGTGCGACCTTGTCTCCCGGCTTCAGGAACGCCGGTTCTACGCACGACAGCGCCACCGGCTGCCGGAGGCTTTGGGCATACCTGGGCGAGCAGGACGCCAGGAGGATGAGGAGGGGAAGGATTCTCCTGTAATCCGGTATGAACTTGCAGAAACATTTCATCGGACACAAAGATATTGTTTTTCCGGGAATGGAGAAAATAGTGTATCTTTGTTAGCGAATCAAACCCGAATCAATATGAAATTCACCCGTTTCCTTTTGACAGCCCTTTTGGCCCTCTCCACCGCGGCCCTTTGTTTCGCGGACGACCGTCCCATTCCTGTGGAGCAGCTTCCCGCTGCGGCCAAGGCCTTCGTCCAGGAGCATTTCCCGGAGAATGCCATCGTCTATGCGAAGATGGACGTCGAGATGCAGAAGACGGAATACGAAGCGCGCCTGAACGACGGATCCAAGGTGGAATTTGACGAGCAGGGCAACTGGAAGGAAGTGAATTGCCATTACAAGGCCGTTCCCGCCGTCCTCGTTCCCAAGGCCATCGCCGACTATGTCCAGGCCAAGTTCCCCGACATCGCTATCACCAAGATCTCCAGGAAATGGTACGGCTTCGAGGTGGAACTCCTGAGCGACCTTGACCTCCGCTTCGACAAGGACGGCGCTTTCATCGGCTTCGACGATTGATGGCGCGAAGCCTCAGCCTCTTGAAGCTGATCCCGCTGGCCGGAGTCCTTCTCCTCTCCGGCTGCGGTTATCGTGCGCCGATGCACGCGTCGTACGTGCCTGAGGTGCAGGATTCGTCCCGCTATGCGGGTGTGCGGCCTGCGTATCAGGAGCTGGCCGCCTTGATGGAGAAGGATGTGGACATGCTGCCCACGCAGGGCAATACCGTGACGCTCATCGCCGACGGGCCGGAAAACTGGGAGATGCTCAAGGACGAGTTCCGGAAGGCGGAACGGGCCATCTACGTGGAGCCTTACCGGTTCCGTCTGGATTCGTGCGGCACCCTGCTTGCCGAAATCCTGGCGGCGAGGGCGGCCGAAGGGCTGGATGTCCGGCTCATCCAGGATAAATCGGCCAATACCCATGATGACCGGACGGCGCTGAAGGAACTCCGGTCCCAGGGTGCGCAGGTGAACATCTTCCATCGGCCTGCATTTTTCCTGGACCACCATTTCCCGAGTCTGGCGACACACCGGGACCATCGGAAGCTCACCCTCCTGGACGGAAAGACGGCCCTTGTGGGCAGCCGCAACATCCAGGACAAGTACTTCTTTGACTGGCACGATGTCGATATCCGGGTCACCGGCCCCGTCGTAGCCGACCTGACCCGGGCTTACCGGCGGAACCAACGCCTGGTGGCACCCAGGGCTGCGGAGCCGTATGTGGACCCGGACCTGGCCGCAGCCGCCCGGGCGGACACCCTCCCGGGGAAGCCGCAGTATTTCGACGTGACCATGCAGGTCGTCCCGGAAACCCCGGCCGACCGCAAGCTCCCCATCCGGAACTGCTTCGAATGGGCCATCAAGCATTCCAAAGACTATTTCTGGTTCTATAACCCTTATACGCCCCCGCCACTGACTACCATCGAGGCCTTGCAGGACGCGGCCCGGCGTGGCGTGGACGTACGCTGGATCGTTCCGGGCATCAATGACGTCGGTCCCGAGAAGGGGATGGCGGAGTCCATGTATCAGGAATTGCTGGATGCCGGTGTCCGCATCTACGAGTGGCAGGAGCACACGATGCACGCCAAGCAGTACTTGAGCGATGACTACCTCGTGATCATCGGCTCGGCCAACATGGACAACCTGAGCCTCTTCCTCAATTACGAGATGGTCACCATCCTCTATGACGAGCGGATCTGCCGGCAGTACGCGGAGATTTTCCGTTCCGACCTTCAGGAGCATTGCCGGGAGATCGAGGAGGCGGAAGTGCGGAAATGGCCCCTTTTCCGCAAGATCCGGAACTGGTTCATCCGCGTCCTGGGCGGAGCGCTCGGGTAGGCTTGCCGACAGGCACGTTCCTTGCAGGGCGACAGGCACTTATGAAAACGAAATTGATTTTGATCTGTGCGCTGCTGGCCTTCAGTGGAAAGGCCGTTGCGCAGTCGAGAGATATCGGTCTGCAGGTCGGACTGAATTTCCCCATGTCCCAAAAGACCATGATCGGAAGCGACTTGATGATGGGCATCACTTACGGACAGTTCTACTACAACGGCCTCGGCTTCCGGACGGGTTTCCAATATGCCGCCAGCACGGCCAACATCAATGACGTTTTTGGTGTTCCGGTCGCTTTCGCGTACAGGACCCATTCCAAATCGGCCGGAGAGCGGCTCGAGTCCGGCGCCGCCGGTGCCTGGAACCAGATGATGTACCGGGGCACCCATCGGAGTGATGCCACGGGCGTTCTCGGCGGCTTCCTGCTGAACCTGTTCAGCGACATGGAATTCTTCGCCGGCGCGACGCCCGGCTACATTGCCGGAGCCTCCAGCCTGGAGGTGGAGAAAAGGCACGACTTCTCGTTGACCCTGGATGCCGGAATGTCCCTCAATTACAGCATTTGGCGCTTCGACCTCAAGCTCACCCCGGCTGTCCATTACAACCTGACCAACAACTATCTCTACCAGACGGCAACCCCGCTCCGCTGGTTCTTCACCCTCAATGGCGGACTATCGTTCCGGTTTTGAGTTCCCTTCCAAAGCGCGCCTGTCGAAATGCTTTGATAAATAGGTATTTACTTACGTCTGTAGTAATATACAGGCGTATCCCGTTTCGCATAATCGTGAAGCCCGTAGCTTGCAACTGTTGCAGAAGCCCTTTGGGCGCCTTCATCATCCAGCATATTGCCGATGTGCTCCAATTCAAAACCCACGAACTCTATCTGTTCGACAGGGATTCTCTTAAGCCTTTTGATCACCTTCTTCATTTGTTTTTCCGGGACAGAAAGGGCCGTTGAATCTTGAAAGCGGATGACATAAGGACACAGATAAGGGCCTTCTCCATAAACAGCCTTCTCCACGGCCGATCTGGGTTTCCTATATTGCGTATAAACGGTGATATACTCGACTTGCTGCGGGATGCCCCTGATGATGTTTGCGGGTTCGGCACAAATGGCGCTGACCACGACCCTGTCGAGGGAGTCCCTGTTCAGGGCGATTGTATTGTCGTTACCGTTCCCTATGACGGTAGTGTGAGTACCGTCAGGATTGACTAACGTTGTGCTGCTACCGGTCAGTATGCCAGTAGAGTGTGTCCCGTCAGGATTGACGACCGTTATGATGTTGCCAGTCTGTATGGCAGTAGAATGAGTCCCGTCAGGATTGACGACCGTTATGTTGTTGCCGGTCTGTATTGCGACAGAATGAGTTCCGTCAGGATTGACGATAACAGTATGCTGTGCATATGCGGATAGACTCACAATACACAGAAGACATAGAAGTATGCGTTTCATCGTAGTAGTTGTGACAGTTACCGGTTTCTATCAATGCAAAAAAAGTGCCCCCTCGACCTCTCAAGATGACCTTGAATGAAGTCCACTATAACGCTGTTTGCCAAACAGCCGCACCGAGATGCCGCTTCCGTGCGCTGTGCGGGTGGTTGCGGTGCGCCATAGCCCGATATCGGCCCTTGGCGCACGAGGTGGGGCGTTCTGTATGTCCATAGGGGGTGCCGATGTGCGGCTGTCTGGCGAACAGGTCCTGAAACCCTCGCTATCCCGAACAAGACCAGGAAGAAGATGATGGAAACTAACTTCTGATGATATGAAACAGATGAGTTGAAAGGGAAATGGCTCCAAGGCTGTTTCCCTTTTTTCTGTCCTAATTAGAAAACAATCACTATTTTTGGGTTTGTAAGTTATGGATGAATGGAGAAACTGATCCCTCTTTGTGTTTTGGCGAGTGCTATCCTGGGGCTGCTCATACATCTTCTTCGGAAAGGAGACCATGTTAAACCGGAGAGGAAAGTGTTTGAAGGAGCACTTGTTTTTGTCATTATCCTCATCTCGGTAGTTCTCATACTGCTGGTTTTGTTTCTGCTTTTTCTTACTGTTGCCCTTTGGAATGGCGGAGCTTCTTAATCTGGGCGTGGTTGGTCGTTCGGTGCAATTTTGGTGCATTTTTTTGGACCTCAAAAACAAGAAAAACCCCCTCTGAGTGTGTTCAGAAGGGGTTTTTGCCAAAATTATGGCGGAGAGGACGAGATTTGGCAGAAAGGTTTGAATTATATCAAATTGTTTTAAATCGTGTTGATTTATAGTCGGTTGCGATTCTGGTTTATGCTAATTTGCGGGAGTATGTGCTAAACTGTTTTAAGTGGTTTTGTCAGTAAAATTGTTAGTAGTTCACATTGAAAATGTGATTATTCGTTCGTTCTTATTGCCGAAAATGTGATTTTTTGTCTATCTTTGTTGCCGAAAATGTGATTTACTATGGATTTGCTGAAGAGAAAAATAGACGGATTCCTTGCGAGGTGGAAAGAGAATCCCGATCGGAAACCACTTATCGTAAAAGGTGCCAGACAGATTGGCAAGACCATCTCCATCCGCGCTTTCGGGCATGCGAATTATGATTCGGTCATCGAGATCAACTTCGTCTTGCAGAAAAAGTTCCGTTCCATCTTTGACAACGGATATGAGGTAGACACTATTATCAAGAACATATCTTTGCTGGAGCCGTCTTGGAAGTTCATTCCTTACAAGACCCTCTTTTTCTTTGACGAACTTCAGAAATGTCCGGACTGCGCCACATCCCTCAAATCCTTCAACGCCGACCCGCGTTACGACGTGATCTGCTCTGGTTCTCTTATGGGCATCTACTATGAGGAGATTGAATCCAATGCCGTTGGAAACAAAGAGGACTATGAGATGCATTCTCTGGACTTTGAGGAGTTCCTGTGGGCCAGGGGCTATTCGGAGTCGCAGGTAGAAGACCTCTATACTCATATGGCCAGCCTCACGCCTTTCTCTGAGATTGAGATGAATGTCTATATGGATGTATTTTGCGACTATATGACAATCGGAGGTATGCCGGAAGTGGTCAAGATGTACATTGACAACGGTCACTTTGGCGGAACGCTGGAATTGCTCAGGCAGTTGTTGCTGGACTATGAGGAAGATATAACGAAGTATGCCAAGGAGTCGGACAAAGCCAAGATTTTGGCCGTATATAACCACATTTCCACCTTCCTGGCCAAGCCCAGCAAGAAATACCAGATAACCAAAGTGGCCAAAGGCGCAAGGAATCGGGAGTATATCGGAGCCGTGGAGTGGTTGGAAAAGGCTGGCGTCGTGAATATCTGTTATTGCCTTGGAAATCCAGAGCTCCCTTTGAAAGGCAACTACGATGCTGACACGTATAAAGTCTATTACCACGATACGGGTCTTCTCATCGCTTCTTTGGACGAGGAGGCCCAGGAAGATCTTCGGGCGAACAAAAACTTTGGGACCTACAAAGGGGCGATCTATGAAAATGTCGTCGGCGAAATGCTACGCAAATCCGGTTATGAGCGGCTCTATTACTACAAGAAAGACAGTCCGGCACTGGAAATGGACTTTTTTGTCCGCGATTCCGATTCGTTGATCCCTGTTGAGGTCAAGGCCAAGGATGGCGCCACTGCTTCCCTGAATCATCTCATAGACTGGCCGTCATATCCTGATGTCTCCTATGGTGTCAAGTTCTGCTACAAGAATATCGGCTGGGGAGGCAAGTTTTACACGTTCCCGTATTTCCTCGCATTCCTGTTGAAGAGGTTCCTTAAAGAGGCAGGACGTCCGACTCAATAGCCTCGTGACAGCGCTTTACAAGCGTGCTTTGCAGTGTTGAAGATAATAAACCATATAGTTAGTTTATAGGCCCGGACAAGCCCCTCTAAATTGCCCCCCCTTCCGAGGGGGGGGCAATTTGCTGCGGAATCTCCAATCCCAATTCTATACGGTAATCTCCACTCAAATTAGAGTAGGTTGTGCGCGTTGAATCCAATGAACAGGAAAAAGTGAGGTGATACTTCGGTCAAAACCGTCCGAACTGGATCCCCTGATACACTGTCTGCCATTGGTTAATCCCGTCATCTATTTTTTGCACGGAATCGTACTGCTTATAATCGGAAGCGATAATGACTTCAACACGATAACCCCGCGGCATAAGGTTCAGATTGGCGGGCATTGTGAAAGGGACTAACCAGCACTGGCTCTCTTCATCATATTCCCAATTGGCACCAGGCATTTTCCGAACTAAGACTTCTTCGATGGTCTTATATTCTTCCGTCAAGAACTCTTCCCCGGAGTTTTCCACTCTTATCCTGTATCCCCAGTTCCGGAAATGCTCCGGGA
>JAFSJK010000010.1 GCA_017439305.1 Bacteroidales bacterium
AGTTCCGGGGAGAACTTCTCCACGACCATCTCCACGATCTGCACGATGGCGGCGATGACTGCGATGAAGACGATGAAGCTGAGGAAGCTGAGGTCCACGCCTTCGATGAGGGCGTCGGGCGCCAGCACGTACGTGTTCAGCAGGTAGTTGATCGGAAGCGTGATCAGGAGCACGGCGATGACCGCGACGCCCAGACCCGCAGCCGTCTTGACATTCTTCGATACCGCCAGGTATGAGCACATACCCAGGAAGTACGCGAAGATCATATTGTCCACGAAGATGGACTTGACGAATAAGCTGAGATATTCCATAAGGCGTCGGTGTTATTTTTCCTGAAGGTCTTTCTGGATGCTCCGCTGGACCCACACGATGCATCCCAGGAGGATGAGGGCGAACGGAGGCAGGATCACGAGGTTGTTCGGTACATAGCCGAAACGGTTGAGGATGTCGATCCCGAACAGGGTGCCGCTTCCGAGGAGTTCGCGGAAGAAGGCGACGATGAGGAGGATCAGGCCGTAGCCCGCACCGTTGGCCACGCCGTCGAGGAAGCTCGGCCAAGGCTTGTTGCCGAGGGCGAACGCCTCGATGCGGCCCATCACGATACAGTTCGTGATGATGAGGCCGATGTACACGGACAGCTGCTTGTCAATGGCGTAGGTGGCTTCGAAGCTCTTGAGGATCTGGTCCACCAGGATCACCATCATGGCCACCACGACGAGCTGGACGATGATGCGCACGCGGCCCGGGATGGTATTCCGCAGCAGGGAGAGGATGAGGCTGGAAATGCCGCAGACGACGATCACGGAGAGCGCCATGACGAGCGCACCCTTCAGCGTGACCGTAACCGCCAGGGACGAGCAGATGCCCAGCACCAGGACGGTGATCGGGTTCCCCTTGAAGATGGGGTTGAGGATGGTTTCTTTCAGTTTCGCATTCATGGCTTACTCCTCCGTTTCTTCGTGTTTTTCACAATTCTCGTGGTCGCCTTCGCAACCTTCCCCGCCGCAGCAATCCTGCTTGGGGGCGTTGTTCAGGAAGAACTTCGCGTAGGCGGCGAACCAGGTGTTGATGGCGGCGTCGAGGCCCTGGGAGGTCATTGTCGCACCGGTGATGGCGTCGATCTGGTTGTCGGCAAGTCCGCCCTCGGCACCCTTCACGATCTGGAAGACCGGCGTCTTGTCGAAAGCGGCCTGCTTGCCGGTGAATGAAGCTTGGAAGTCAGGATCGTCCTTGATCTTGGCACCGAGGCCGGCGGTTTCGGACTCGTGGTCGAAGTAGGCGCCCTTGATGGTGGAGCTGCCTTTCTCGAAGGCGACATAGCCCCAGACCGGACCCCAGAGGCCGGCGCCGTAGATGGGAACCACGGTGGTGCCGTCCTTGAAGACGAACACGGGAATCTCGGGCTCGCCGGTGGCGTTGGCGCCGCCCTTGATGTTGTAGTTCTGCCGCTTGAGCAGCTTCGGGCTGAACACTTCGCCCTGCGGGAGGTCGGCGACCTTCTCGCCCGCGAGGTTCACGGTATAGGCTTCGGCGATTTCGTCGGCATATTTCTGGAGGACCGCGGCGTTGCCTATCTTCTGGAACTCAGCCTTGCTGCCAAACTGGGCGGCGGTGAGCATCTGGGAGATGGTTTCCGCCTTCTCATTGGCGTCCTGGCGTCCCTTGAGGGACTGGGAGACGAAGGCGAGGAGCGCGGCTACGACGACCACGATGAGGGCCGTGTAGAGAACGGTATATACGTTATTGTTAGTATTCATAGCGCGTGTCCTTTAGGCGGTTTTCACTTTTTTCGCCCGACGGTTGATATGGGTCGTGACGACGCAGTGGTCGATGAGCGGGGCCATCGTGTTCATGAACAGGATGGCGAGCATCATGCCTTCCATATAGCCCGGGTTCCACAGGCGCACCACGACGGCGAGGGCGCCGACGAGGAAGCCGTAGATCCACTTGCCGGTCTCGGTCTGGGCCGCGGTCACCGGGTCGGTGGCCATGAAGACGGAACCGAACAGGAAGCCGCCCATCACGAGCTGGTAGTAGCAAGGCAGGTCGGTGGCGCCGCCCAGCTGGCCGAGCCAGCCGACGAGGAGGCCGCCGGCGATGCTGGAAACCATGATCTTCCAGGAAGCGACACCCGTCCAGACGAGGAGGATGGCGCCGAGGAGGATGGCGATCACGCTGGTCTCACCGGTGGAGCCGGGAATGAAGCCGTAGACCATGTCCAGGAAGGAATACTGGGAACTGAGGGCCGCAGCGCCGCCGTCGTGAGCGATGGCGAGCGGGGTGGCCGCGGAGACCGCATCCACGTCCTTGAGGGCGGAGACCCAGGTCTTGGACACCCAGACGGAAGATCCTGACATCGAGGACGGGTAGGAGAAGAACAGGAAGGCACGGGCCACCAGGGCCGGGTTCCAGATATTCATGCCGGTGCCGCCGAACACTTCCTTGACGAAGATCACGGAGAAGGCCACGGCGAGCGCGAGCATCCACAGGGGAACGTCCACCGGGACGATGAGCGGGATGAGGAAGCCGGTGACGAGGTAACCCTCGTTCACTTCCTCGCCGCGGATCTGGGAGGAACCGAACTCGATGGCAAGGCCGACGAGATAGGATACGACGAACAGCGGAAGCATCCGGAGCAGTCCATACCAGAACATGTGCCAGAAATTCCAGTCGAGTCCGTAGGTGAGGGAGGTCTGGAGACCCACGTTGTACATGCCGAACAGGGCGGCGGGGACGAGGGCGATGACGACCATGATCATCACGCGCTTGAGGTCGATGCCGTCACGGACATGGGCGCCTTTCGCGGTCACGGTACCCGGGACGCGCAGGAAGGTGTCGAATGCATCGATGGTAGAGTGAAGCCAGTACAGCTTGCCGCCTTTTTCGAAGAGGCCGGGTTTCTTTTCGTCTGCCATAACTTATGCCATTTCTTTAATCATCAGGTCGATACCCTGCTGGATGATGGCCTGGATGTCGTTCTTGGAAGGGTCCACGTAGTCGCACAGGGCGAGGTCTTCCGGCAGGACCTCGTAGATGCCGAACTTCTCCATCTTCTCGATGTCGCCCGCGAGGCAGGCCTTGATGAGGTAGATGGGGAAGATGTCCATCGGGGTCACGTCCTCGAAGCACTTCGTCTCGACGAAGGCGCGGGGACCGCCGTGAAGATTGGTGTCCATGTCGTACTTCTTTCCCGGGGTGAGCCAGGAGAAGTAGCACCAGGAAGAGCTGTGAACCTTCGGGCGGAAAGGTTTCGCCCAGCCGAACCACTCGCGCTCCGTGCCTTCGTGCAGGAGGGTGAGCTGGTCCTGGAAGTAGCCGAGGTAACCGTCGGTGCCGAGGGTTTCGCCGGAGAGGACGTCACCGCCGATGACACGGGCGTCTGCGGGAACATCGGCAAGTTCCTTGACAGGCGTGCCCGGGAGGGCGACAACATAGGCGGGATCCGCGACGACGGGGCCGGTGACCGCCACCTTGCGGGTGAGGTCCAGCTTGCCGGTGTTGATGACGTGGCCGAGGGCGGCGACGAGCGTCACGGGCATCGTCCATACGGTTTCGCCTTTGAGGATCGGAGAAATGTGGCTGATCTGGACACCCACATTGCCGGCGGGATGCTTCCCACCGACGGAGTGGACGATTGCATTTTCCACCTTGTGGAAAGGACTGCTGCTCCAGACGGCCTTGTTCACGGTGACATGGACGCCTCCGTCCGTGAGTTTGCCAAGGGCGTTCACGCCGGCCTGGAAGTCGGCGAAGCGGTCGCCGAGGGTGAACTCGGTGTCGGCGGCGAGCGGAGCGGTGCTGAAGGTGGAGACGAAGATGGCCTTCGGCTTCAGTTCGGGATCGGCCTGGATGCCGTAGGGGCGCTGGATGACGGCGTTCCAGAGACCGGTCGTGAGGAGAAGCTCCTTCACCTGGTCCGCGTCGGCGGGGACTTTCGTCCCGAAATCGACGTACTCCTGGGTGGCGTCGGCCTCCACGAGGACGGCAAGCAGCTTCCGCTTGTCACCCCGGACGATGCTCTTCACCGTGCCGCTGACGGGCGAAGTGACGAGGATCCGGGGCTTCTGCTTGTCGGCCAGGACGGGGGAACCGGCGAGGACGCGGTCGCCTTCCTTCACGAGAAGTCTCGGAAGAAAGCCCTTGAAATCAGTGGGTTTGACGGCGACGACGCCCGGTTTGACCGTCTTGGCGACTTTCTGGGCGGCGGCTCCCTTCACGGGGATGTCGAGGCCCTTTTTCAAATCGAGCTGGTTAGACATTATTGAAACAAATTTGAGTTTCGGTTATAAATAATGTGCGAATTTACACATTTTTTCGCTAATTTCGTGAAAAAGTAACGGAAGATATGAGTACGATACTCGAGGATTTGAACAAGGAGCAGAGGCAGGCGGTTGAATGTGTGGAAGGACCGGTGCTGATCGTGGCGGGGGCAGGCTCCGGGAAGACCCGCGTACTGACTTCCAGGATAGCCTACATGATCGAGCGGGGGACGGATCCGTCGCGGATCCTGGCCCTCACTTTCACCAAGAAGGCGGCCGGCGAGATGAAGGAGCGCATCGCGCAGATGGTCGGGGAACGGAAAGCCCGCCGTATCTGGATGGGTACCTTCCATTCCGTTTTCATCCGGTTCCTGCGCGAGTTCGCCGACGCCATCCAGTTCCCGCCGGCTTTCACCATCTACGATACCGGCGATTCCGTCAGCGCGGTCAAGGCCTGCATCAAGCAGCTGGGCCTGGACGACAAGGTCTACAAGCCCAAGGAAGTCCTCAGCCGCATTTCCAAGGCCAAGAACGACCTGGTCACCCCTACGCCCTATGCCAACGGTGCAGGTGGGTACCGCGACGAGGACCGGAAGCACAAAAAGCCGGACATCTACCGGATCTACCAGGCTTATTGCCAGGCCTGCCGGCAGTCGGGGGTGATGGATTTCGATGACATCCTCCTGTATATGAACATCCTGCTGCGCGGGAATCCGGACGCCCTCGTTGCCATCGCCGGCCGTTTCGACGCCATCATGGTGGACGAGTACCAGGATACCAACATGGCCCAGTACCTGATCCTCAAGAAACTGGCCGCCGTCCACCGGAACCTCTGCGTGGTGGGAGACGATTCCCAGTCCATCTATGCCTTCCGCGGGGCGAAGATTGAGAACATCCTGAACTTCCGCAAGGATTTCCCGGAGGCGAAGACCTTCCGCCTGGAGTGCAATTACCGGAGTACCCGGAACATCGTGAATGCCGCCAACTCGGTCATCGCCAAGAATGAAGGCCGCATTCCGAAGCAGTGCGTGTCGATGGGGGAGGAGGGGGAGAAGATCCGCCTCGTCCGCGCCTATACCGAGCAGGAGGAGGCCGCCCTCATTGCCTCTTCCATCCTGCAGCGGATGCACGAAGAACATGCTGAATATGAGGATTTTGCTATCTTGTACAGGACCAATGCCCAGTCCCGCGCGCTGGAGGAGCAGCTCCGGAAGCGGAATATTCCCTATGTGATCTATTCGGGCAACTCCTTCTTCGAACGGGCGGAGGTCAAGGATATGATGGCTTATTTCAAGCTGGCCGCGAATCTCAATGACGACGAGTCCTTCAAAAGGGCGGTCAACAAGCCGGCCCGCGGGATTGGAGACACCTCCCTGAACGCCTTGGCCACTGCTGCCCAGTCTCTGGGAACTTCCCTGTTCAAGGCGGCTTGGGCGGAAAACCTCGAATCTTTCGGCCTGAAAGGGGCCGCGATTGCGAAGATCCGTGCATTCTGTACGATGGTGGAGAAGGTCGCTGTCACCCTGGACCGTACCGACGCTTACGAGGCGGCGAAAGTCCTTGCTTCGGATTCCGGACTGTTCCTGTTCTACAAGTCCGACAATTCCATCGAAGGGCAGGCCCGTGCAGCCAACATCCAGGAACTCCTGGACAGCGTCGCCGGCTATGTGGAGGAAGTGCAGGGGGATTTCCGGAACGGAATGGTGGAGGAAGGGCGGTATGTGGATGCCACCGAAGTCCCGGATTCCGAACTCCCCGTAGTCACGCTTCCCGCGTTCCTGGAGAACATTTCGCTTCTGTCCAACGTGGACGTGGCCGAAGACGAAACCTCCAACAAGGTGTCCCTGATGACGGCCCATTCCGCCAAGGGCCTGGAATTCCCATATGTGTTCGTCTCCGGCATGGAGGAGAATCTTTTTCCTTCCGGCGGATGGGCGCTTACGGAACCGGAGCTGGAAGAGGAGCGCCGGCTCTTCTATGTGGCCATCACCCGCGCGAAGAAAGCCGTGAACCTGACCTTTGCACAGACGCGGATGCGCAATGGCAAGCATGAATCCAATTCTCCCAGCCGTTTCCTGCGTGAAATCGCCCCCCAGTATCTGCAGAATCCCCTTCGGAAGGAGGACATGACCGTGGAACGGGATGCGGACGACTCGCCGGGTTTCCGGTTCGGGAGATTCGGCTCTTCCGTCCCTTCTTCCTCTTCGAACGTCAGTCGAAGGCCGGAGTCGAAAAATCCCATTGGGACAGGTCGTCCGACCTCCCTGGAGGCCGTCCGGAACCGTCCTCTCCCGCCGAAGGTCCCGGATGCCGATTTCGTCCCCGACCCGATGTCCAGCTTCCGGGTGGGAGACCGCATAGAGCACAATCGCTTTGGGGTTGGAAAAGTCCTAGAAATATCTGGTCAAGTGCCCGAAATAAAGGCAAAAGTCGCTTTCGAAAGATTTGGTGAAAAAATTTTATTGCTGAAATATGCTAAAATTCGCCACTATTCCTTGTAGGATAAAAAATCTTTCGTATCTTTGCCCTGAAGTTTTTCATAGTTTAAGTTTAGGTTAAGTAGCGGGTCTGTCGCAGGGATGCGACGGGCCCGTGAAATTTTAGGAAAGCAGATACGAAAAATCCGGCCCTGGAGGGGGCCGGAACTGCGTTTCCATAGTTTAAGTCCTGTTATCCGCAGTAGAAATACTGGTCTACGAGTTTCCGCATCAGGGCCGGATCCTTCTTGGCGTCGGCATGGAGATGCTTGTCGTGATGGGCCTTCAGGGAGGAGATGATTCCGTCGATCATCCTCGGTTTGAACACGTCCCCGGCCTCATATACTTCCCGGACGGCCTCCAGGCAGGCGGCGGATTCGGCGCAGCAGGTGGGCAGGGAATCCAGGGTGGACAGGCGTGCGGCGTTCTCGCTCTTGTGGATGTCCATGTCGACATATTTGTCGGCCGCGATCTTCAGGGCTTCCTCCACGGGCATTTCCAATCCCTTCCGGGCGGCGACGCACAGGCCGGCCATCAGCTGGTAGATGTCGGCGGAGCAGTCCGGAGAACGCATTTCGAAGGTCTGCTTGTCCGTCGTGTCCACGTCGACCGGCTTTTCGTGCGGGTTGGCACGGGTGCACATGTCCACGCCCGAGGACCAGCCCAGCGGGACACGGACGAGGGCGGAGCGGTTGCAGTCACCCCAGCACACATTGGTCGGTGCTTCCTGGTTGGGGACCAGGCGGAAATAGGAAGTGGGATTCTTGTTGCCGAACGCGGTGATGGACGGGGCCATCATCATCAGGCCGGCGATGGCGCGGCGGGCGGCCTCGGACAGTTTTCCGTCCGGACCCAGGGTGGCATTCCTGCCGTCCTTCATCAGGCGCATATGGATGTGCATGCCGGATCCGGCCTTGCCGGTCGTGATCTTCGGGGCGAAGGAGACGTCGAGTCCCCATTGGTAAGCGAGGTTCCGGATGACCCATTTCGCCAGCAGGAGCTGGTCGGCAGCCGTTGCCACCGGATTGGGGAGGAATTCGATCTCGTTCTGCTCGTAGATCTTCCCGTTCAGGGTGAAGTTGCCCACTTCGCTGTGACCGTATTTGATCTGGCCGCCGGTCTGGGCGACGCGGACCATGCAGGCGCGGCGGAAATCGTTCAGCTTGGCGAAAGGTTCGGATTCGTGGTAACCCTTCTGGTCGGTGGCGGGGAACAGGGGGTCGGCGTCGGTGATGACGTAATACTCCAGTTCGCCCATTGCCTCGAACGTCATTCCGGTGGACTGGTAGAAAGCGTCCTCGGCCCGCATCAGGGTCTGGTAGGGGGCGCAGTCGAAAGGTTCTCCGTTCTTGTCGAAGAAACTGCACAGGAAGCAGAGGGTGGGAATTTCGTTGAAGGGGTCCACGGAGGCGGTCCGGTACCGCGGAAGGACGTACAGGTCACTGTTGCCAGCCTCGATGAAGGACGGGAAGAGGCTGGAACCGTCCACGCGTTCGCCCTCCGTCAGGATGGTTTCGGCATAGGCGAGATTGTTGACGGTGAAATTCAGCGTCTTGACACGGCCGTCTTCGGCGGGATACATGAAATCGATCATCCGGATCCCTTTCTCCCGGATGAAAGTGAGCATATCGGCGCGGGTGAATTCTCCGGGGAGCTTGCCCAGGAAAGCGACTACCTCGTTGGGATTGAGTTCAATACGGTTATCCATTATCAATAATGTGGTTTTCGTTTCACAAAGATAATAAATCAAAACGAGATGTCAAGCATCCGCTTTCAGTTATTAACAATTCCTCGCCGGGTCTTGGATTTTCCGGAAACTCTCCCTATCTTTGTCATCCCATGCGGAATTAGCTCAGTTGGTAGAGCGTTGGCTTCCCAAGCCGAAGGTCGCGAGTTCGAACCTCGTATTCCGCTCCAGGAAAAAGGCCGGAACGAATCCGGCCTTTTTTCATTTCAGCACGTAATCGGAAACCCCTTTCAGGCCGGTCGTCCCGAAATAGGAGGCGACGATGTTTCCCTGCAGATAGATGCGGGAGCCGATCAGGTCGGGATGGTCCACCAGGTTGAGGGCGTCCCGGATGGCCCCCTTGGGCAGTTCCACCGAAACACAGGACGACTTGGACGTCACCGAGGACCGTGCCGCAATGGCCAGATGGGTGTTCTTGGTAATCTTGGAAGTCTTGACGGTCAGGCCGGCCGTGGACAGGTCCCCGCCGACGATGTATCCATAGACCCATACATCGTTCTCTCCGATGTGGGAGGATGCCTGTGAAACGGTATAGGCATTCTCGGTTTCTGCGCCTTTCCCGTCGTCATCCTGGTTCCCGGAGTTGCCACTTGAGGTGCCGCCTCCGCTCCCGCCGATCGTATAGGACTCCTGATTCCATACCTTGGTAGTATCCACCGCGACGGTGATGGTACTGGAGGACGCCGTTCCGCCGGCGGGGGCCGAAAGGTTCAAAGTCAGGATCGTCCGCGCATCCAGGGTGCGGGAGAGCAGGGTCTCGTCCTTTCCCTCGTTGTTAAGCAGGAGCGAAACCGGTCCCGGCTTGAAATAGGCGATCCGTTTTTCGGCATACGCGTACATCAGCTTGGTATCTCCGGCCTTGAGATAGAGGACTCCGTCCGGGAAGGAGGTCAGGAAATCCGGGGCGATCCTGAGCTGGATCCCGGCATTCTGCAGGACGCAGTTGAGGCG
This sequence comes from Bacteroidales bacterium, assembly GCA_017439305.1. GTDB lineage: Bacteria > Bacteroidota > Bacteroidia > Bacteroidales > UBA932 > Cryptobacteroides. Next base: position 9,435 of record JAFSJK010000010.1, read on the forward strand.
GACCGTCACGCTGGCCCCGGCCTTGACGACCACGACCTGTTCGTCCCCGTACAGCGGCCGGGAAAAACCGGGCGTCGTGAATTCGATGGACTGGATGGCCACCGTGTAGCTGCCGGCATCCACCAGCAGGGATTCCGGAGAGTCTCCGTAGGATCCTTCATACAGGACTTTCCCGTCGGCATTGCTTACCTTGAGGATGAAATCGTTGGTGTCCGGGATCTCAGCCGGAGATCGGGTCTTCAGCACCTCGCCTTCGATGATCCACTTGAGTTCTCCCTGACCGGCCTTGACGCCGAAGTCGTCACACGCACCCAGTACCGCCACCAGCGGCAGGAGTGCCCAAAATCTTTTGATTCGCATAGGTTTGATCCTTTAGACGGCCGCGCACCGTGCCCGGCCGCAGCTGAAGGTAGCCCGCTTTTCTCCGGCTCCGGGCAAGAATCGTTAAAATGTGGCGAAATGTTTCGCGTTGTTTCATGGAAACATTAATCTTGTTGTCGAAATCCTTTTTCCGTGGTTGTTTTAACCCGCACGAATGCTTATATTTGTAAAATTTAAAGAAACAAAGAAATGGTCAAAGTAGATGTGAAAGGTTGCTGCGGCTTCGTGGACGAGGCCAAGTACAACGCGTATGTGGGCAAGGCCCTCGATGCTTTCGATGTCCTCGTCGCCGGAAACGGCGCCGGCAATGATTTCCTGGGGTGGAAGCACCTGCCTTCCGAGACGCCGGAAAGCCTGATCGTGGATTGCGAGACGATCCGCGACGACTGGAAAGCCAAGGGGGTGGACCTGGTGATCGCCATCGGCATCGGCGGTTCCTACCTCGGCGCCAAGTGCGCCATCGAAGCGCTGAGCCACAATTTCGCGAAGCAACTCGCCAGGAAGGACGCCGCCGAAGTCGTCTTTGCGGGAAATAACCTTTCCGAGGAATACCTGGCCGAACTGATGGACCTGGCCGCCGAGCGCAATGTCGCCTGCATCGTCATCTCCAAGTCCGGTACCACCACCGAACCTGCCGTGGCCTTCCGCATCGTGAAGCAGTATCTGGAGGACACGTACGGCAAGAAGGAAGCCGCCGAGCGCATTGTCGCCATTACCGATGCGAAGAAGGGCGCCCTCAAGACCCTTTCCACCCAGGAAGGCTATAAGACCTTCGTCGTCCCGGACAACGTGGGCGGCCGTTTCTCCGTCCTTACCCCGGTGGGCATCCTTCCCATCGTCGTGGCAGGCTTTGACATCCGCGCCATCCTCGCCGGTGCCCTGGAGGCCGAGAAGGCCCTCGCGGTGAAGTCCGAAGGAAATCCCGCCATCGTCTACGCTGCGATGCGCAACCTCCTTTATACGGAATATGGCAAGAAGGTCGAGATCATGGTCAATTACAATCCCAAGTTCACCTACCTGGCCGAGTGGTGGAAGCAGCTCTACGGCGAGTCCGAGGGCAAGGACGGCGTGGGCATCTTCCCCGCCTCCGTTAACAACACCGCCGACCTTCATTCCATGGGTCAGTTCATCCAGGAGGGTGACCGCGTGATGTTCGAGACCGTCGTCCATGTGGAGAAGTCCACCCGGAGCGTCGTCATCGGTTCCGATCCCCAGAACCTGGACCAGCTCAACTTCCTCGCCGGCAAGCATGTCGAGCACTGCAACCATATGGCCGAGCTCGGCACCGTCATCGCCCACCAGGACGGCGGCGTTCCCCAGCTGCAGGTTTCCGTGGAGAAAGTCGATGCCTTCAACCTGGGTTCCCTGTTCTATTTCTTTGAGTTCGCGTGCGGCGTGAGCGCCTATACCCTGGGCGTGAATCCGTTCAACCAGCCCGGTGTGGAGGCCTACAAGAAGAACATGTTCGCCCTCCTCGAAAAGCCCGGCTACGAGGAAGCCACGAAGGCCATCAAGGCCCGCCTGTAGGCATTCGTCGAAGAATACGGGCGTTTCGTCTAAAACCGGCACCGCCCCCTTGCATATTGCGGTACTTTTGCACTCGGAAACGAAAACAAAAGTATCGCAATAATCATGAGAAAGACCATCATTGTCCTCACCGTCCTTTTCGCGGGCCTTGCCGCTTCCGCGCAGCCGCGGACCGTCAAAGGTGTCATCCTGGATTCCCTGACCCGTCAGGGGGAGCCTGCCGCCATCCTGCAGTTTTTCAAGGCCGATGACGATTCCAAGGCTGTCGCCTTCACTACAACGGATACGGAAGGCCGGTTTTCCCATACATTTACGGTGAAAGGAGACTATTATCTGCTGTTTGACAACATGGGCCGGAAGGTGGTCCGCCGCGCGTTCAGGATCAACGGGGAGGAGGTCGTTGACCTCGGGGAAATCCTCATCGAGGACGCGGCCGAGGTCCTCAAGGCCGGTACGGTCACTGCCATGCGCCCGCTCGTGAAGATGGAGGTGGACAAGATGACCTACAATGTGGAGGATGACGTGGATTCCAAGACCTCCACCGTGCTGGACATGCTTCGCAAGGTGCCGATGGTCTCCGTGGACGGACAGGACAATATCTCCGTCAACGGATCCTCCTCCTTTGTGGTCTATGTCGACGGGAAACCCAACCAGATGATGTCCCAGAACGCCTCCCAGATTTTCAAGATGATGCCTGCGAGTTCCGTCAAGAACATCGAGGTGGTCACCAATCCGGGCGTCCGCTATGACGCCGAGGGCGTGGGCGGCGTGCTGAACATCACGACGAACAAGGCCGTTACCGGCGGCGCCAGCGCTGCCGACGGCATGTACGGCACCGTGCGGGCGATGGCTTCCACCCGGGGGTACGGCGGCGGCCTGTTCGGCAGCATGCAGAAGGGTAAGTTCGCCCTGAGTGCGAACCTCAATGCGATGCAGCAGGGGAGCAAGGGTACCGTGATGGACATGACCCGTACCCAGGATACCGGCTTCTCCACCACCACCCATACGACCTCCGACATGTCGATGCCGATGGTGATGGGCAACCTCAGCGCTTCCTATGAGATCGACGACCTGAACCTGGTCTCCGCGACCGTAGGACTGATGCACTTCGGTACGAACAATACCAGCGGAATGACGAACACGATGCTTTTCGCCCCCGGTACCGAGGCTTTCACCTATACCGGTACGACCGAATCCCTGATGACCCGTAACAGCATCTCCGCCAGCGCTGATTACCAGCACACCTGGGCCGATGTCCCCGGCCGGACCTTCACCCTGTCCTACCAGTTCAACGGTGCTCCGTCCGTGAACAATACCCTGAACACCTTCGAAGCGGCGGGCATCCCCGGTTTCGACCTCACGGACCGCAAGACGGACGGGCGGACCGGATCCACCGACCATACGGTCCAGGCCGATTTCACCACCCCGCTGGGTGAACTGCACAGCCTCTCCACCGGAGCGAAATACATCGACCGTCACAATTCCTCCAACCAGGTGAATTACCTTTGGAACGGCACCTCCTTCGTGGAGAACGCCGCCGGCAGCCTGGATTACAACTTCTACAACCGCATCGGTGCGGCCTACACCGAACTCACCGGCACCTATGGCGCCTTCGGCGTGAAGGCCGGCGTCCGCTACGAGCACACCTGGCAGTCCTACGATTCTTCCGCCCAGCAGACTCCTTTTTCCACGAACTACGGCAGCCTGGTCCCGACCGCCAGCTTCCAGTGGAGCCCGACGATGACGCAGAACATCGGCATCAGCTACAACATGCGCATTTCCCGTCCGGGCATCTCCTACCTGAATCCGTACGTGGACACGTCCGATCCGACCGCCCTCACCTACGGCAACACCGATCTCGAAACCGAGCGCGGCCACAACATCTCCCTGGTGTACAACGTCTATACGCCGAAGGTCATGGTCAATGCCACCCTTCGCCACAGCTTCACCGGAAACGGCATCTCCCAGTACAGTTTCTATGACGGAAACAACCTCCTGAATACGACTTACGGCAACATTGTCCGGAGCCAGTCCACGGGCCTGAACGCCTTCCTGATGCTGAACCCGACCAACAAGACCCGCATCATGGTGAACGGCGGCCTGACCTACAGCGACCTCCGCAGCGAAACGCTGGGCCAGCGGAATGCGGGGTGGGCCTACAACCTGATGCTGGGCGGCCAGCAGACGCTTCCCTGGGACCTCCGCCTGAGCCTGAATGCGATCATGATGGGCAGCCAGGTCACCCTCCAGGGACGTACCACCGGTCTTTCGATGGCTATCGCCGGCCTCACCAAAACCTTCCTGGACGACCGTCTGAGCCTTTCCATCAACGGAATGCTTCCGCTGGCCAAGGGATTCGAGATGACGATGAGTTCCCATACCGTAGGAAACGGGTTCGTCTCCGACATGTCGACGGTCATCCCGATGCGCCAGATCGCCTTCCAGGTCAGCTGGTCCTTCGGCAAGCAGGGCAACTATTCCGCCAAGAAGGCCCGCCATTCCATCGAGAACGAGGACCAGTTGAACAGTACTACCACCGCCGAGAGCATGGGGTCGATCATGATGCAATAATTTATTATATTTGCATATGCAAAACCTCAAGCGAAGGAATCTGATCCTGAACACCACCCAGATCGTCGTCTGGGCTGGTGTTTTTCTGGTTCCCGCCCTCGTTACCTGGACGACGACCGGACATATGGCACAGGCATGGGGGGTATTCGGCCACACGGCCAAGATGGTGCTCCCGCTGTTCGTCCTGTATGGCTTGAACTACTATTTCCTCGTTCCTCGTTTCCTCTATGGGGGAAAAGGGAAGGCCAAGTGGTTCTATATCTGCAATGTCATCCTGGTTTTGGGCTGGGCGCTGTTCCGGTATTTCCCGAGGGGGCCGGTCGAGTTCCCGGAGGAGGTGGTCGAGCAATTCGGAAAACAGAACATGTGGGCCTTCCTGGTTGGGGGAATCATCGCAAGCTTCTTCATCCAGGTGCTGATGATCCTGATGGCCGTGGGCATCCGCCATATCATGCGGGCGAATGAGACGCAGATGCAGCTGGAGGAGGAACGCCGCAAGACCGCCGAGGCCGAACTGACCTGGCTCAAGCATCAGCTCAATCCGCATTTCCTGTTCAACACCCTGAACAACATCTCCTCCCTGACGCAGATCGATCCCGACAAGGCGCAGGAAAGCATCGGTCAGCTGAGTGACCTGCTCCGGTATGCGCTGTATGACAGCGAGGCGGAAAAGGTCCAGCTGGCTTCGGAGATCGAGTTCATGGACAATTATATCGACCTGATGGCCCTCCGCTGCAACGAGCAGACCACGGTCGTGAAGGACCTGCAGGTCCCGTCCCGGCCGGTGGAGGTGGCCCCGCTTCTGTTCATCTCCCTGGTGGAGAATGCCTTCAAGCACGGCGTCAATGCCCGCTATCCTTCCTTTGTGAAGGTATCGATGCAGATGGAAGGAGATGACCTGGTGTTCGTGTGTGACAATTCCCTGTTCGGGAAACAGGGAACCGACCGGATCGGTTCCGGCATCGGCCTGGAGAACATGGAACGGCGCCTGGAGCTCCTGTATCCGGGAAGGTACACCTATGAGCATTCGGCCGAAGGGGACACCTATCATGTGAAAGTAACCTTGAAAACCGCATGAGGACATTACGCTGCTTTGTCGTGGATGACGAACCGCTCGCGGTGCGGATGCTGGAGAACTTCATCGAGCGGACTCCCTTCCTGGAGCTTGCCGCTTCGTATACGGATCCCGTGCGCGCCTTGACCGACATCCGCACGGCCATCCCGGACCTGGTGTTCCTGGACATCCAGATGCCGGACCTGAGCGGGATGGAACTGTCCCGGATGGTCCCCGCCGGTACCCGCATCATCTTTACGACGGCCTTCAAGCAGTACGCGTTCGAAAGTTACGAGGTATCCGCCCTGGATTTCCTGCTCAAGCCCATCCGTTATCAGAAATTCCTGGAAGCGGCGGAGAAGGCGCGGGAGTGGTTCTCGATGAAGGAAGCGGCGGAAAGCGCGGCTGCCCCGACTCCGGAAGGGATGACTTCCACTTTCTTCAAAGTGGACGGCGACCTTCGGAAAGTGGAGTTTGCCGACATCCTGTATGTCGAAGGGATGAAGGATTATGTGATGGTCTGCCTGGCCTCGCAGAAGCAGCCGCTGGTCACGCATATGACGATGAAGGGGATGGAGGAGATGCTGCCGGCCGCTCGGTTCATGCGGATCCACCGGTCTTTCATCGTCGCCCTGGACAAAGTGTCCTCCGTGAGCCCTGCCGGCGATGTCAAGGTCGGCGACCGTCTCCTGCATGTTTCCGACGCCTACCGGGAAGCGTTCGACCAGTATCTCCGGGACCATTCCATTGCACGTTAACTAACTCTATATGAAACCGTTTCATGTTTTGACGGCCATGTGCCTGGCGCTCGTTTCCTGCGGACGCACCCTCCCTGAAACCACCGATTTCATCGGCAACCCTTACCTCCCGCTCTGGGAACACATGCCCGACGGGGAACCGCGCGTGTTCGAGGATCCGGATAATCCCGGGAAGTTCCGTATCTACGTGACCGGTTCGCACGACACCCGGTTTGATAGCTATTGCGGCCAGGATGACCGGCAGTGGTCCGCTCCGGTGGAGGACCTGACCGCGTGGCGGGATGAGGGCCCGGTGTTCACCTATAGCGAAAACGGGAATTGGAGCACGATGTACGCTCCGGACCTCGTGGAGGTGGAGAACTATAACGAGGGGACACGGAAGTATTATCTCTATCCGCATGCCCTGATGCATACCCCGATGGTATGCGTCGGCGACCGTCCCGACGGTCCATTCACGGTCCTGAACGTGAAGGACGGACAATTGGCTCCCGGCAGCATCATGGGGTTTGACCCGGGCGTCCTGATCGAACCGGTGGACGACCCTTCCGATCCGGACTATATCATCGGTTACCGGGCCTACGGTGCCTGGGGTATCGTCAAGTCGTCAGCTACGGAACTGGATCCTGCCACGATGTATTCTCCGCGCCACGGAACGCCGGACTGGCCGTTCCTGGCACCTTCCCAGACATTGCTGGACATCCAGTCTGCGAAGGACCTGACGGAGGACCAGCAGCAGTTCCGCGCCTGGGCCGGCGTCCAGGATGGGGAAAGCATTTCCTTCCCGGCCATCGCCGAAGGGGAGACCCTGGAAGACTTCAGTTTCTTCGAGGCTTCCTCCTTCCGCAAGATCGGGAGCAAGTACGTCTATATCTACAGCGGCCATTCCGGTCCGGACTACGGCCTTCCGGTGTCCAATGCGACCCTCCGGTATGCCTATGCCGATTCCCCGCGGGGACCCTGGAAGAGCGGAGGTATCCTGGTTGACGCCCGTGGGCCCGTCCTGTCCCGCGACGGCTCCCATATGGAAACCAGTTTCGGCGCCAACAACACCCATGGATCGCTGGCGGAAATCAATGGACAGTGGTATGTCTTCTATCACCGCGCCCCGCGCGGCTTCGGTTTCGCCCGCCAGGCGATGGTCGCCCCGGTGTCCGTCGCTGTCGATGCGGCGCCCGTGTCCGAAGGCGGTACCGTGACGATTACGGGCTATGACCCGTACAAGGGTGCCGTGAAAGTGAGGGCTGGCGACAGAAGCGTCTACCGCGGCGCCGAGGTCACTTCTGAAGGTTTCTATATCTACGGTCTTCCGCCTTATCGCTACTATTCAGCCGGTTACGCCTGCTACCTTTCCCGGCCGGAGTCCATGCAGGACAATTGGGATGTCTGGGACAACCGGATGGACGTCACCGGTGTGCAGGACGGGGACATCCTGGGCTTCAAGTATTTCGGCTTCGGAGGCCTGGCTGAAAGCAAGGCCGGACTGCCCGCTTTCGAGGGCGTAAAGAAAGGGAATCGTACGACTTTCAACCTGTTCCTCGCAGCCCGGACCGACAAGGCTTTCAAGGTGGCTGTCTGGATTGACAGCCCTTGGGAAGACGGTGCCGTGAAGGGTACCCGGGTTGCCGAGGTGGAGATTCCGGCCGGTGCTTCTGCCGACGTTACCCGCTACAAGGTTTCGCTGGGCGATGCGGTGGACGGCTTGACCGGCAAGCATGCCCTGTACCTCGTGGCAGAGGGCCCTTCCGGGGCGCCTCTCTGCGACATCATGGGCCTGGGCTTCACCAAGAAGGGGCAGTCGATGAAATTCCCCGTTCCGCCGGCCGTGACCATCTCCGTCGGAGGAAAAACGTTGGAGATGCCTGCCCATCCTGTCTGGGCAACCGAACAGAATGGACTGATGGACTGCACGACGTATGACGTGGCAGTGCCGGAAGGCGTTTCCGGTGCGATTTCCGTCAAGGCCCCGAAATCCGTAGCGGTGGAAATCGACCAGGATGCCCGTATCGTGCGTTGCACTTACCGCGGCAAGACGAAAACATTTAACGTGAAATAGATATGAGAGCCCGTTTTTTCTGGATGGCGCTGCTTGCGGTGGCCTCTTGTCAGCGTGCTGCCAAGGTTGAATGGGTTTCAACGACCTTCGAGAACCCCTGGCAGGTGATGGAAGCGTCCGGGTCGGACACGCTGGCCGAAGCTTCCGTCGTCGTCGACCTTTCAGCCGTGAAGCAGACGGTCGAGGGGTTCGGTTCTTGTTTCAACGAACTGGGATGGACCTCGCTTCAGGAACTCTCCGAGGCGGACCGCGCCGCTATCTTCCAGGAGTTGTACACTCCCGCGGGCGCAAACTTCACGATGGCCCGCATGCCGCTGGGTTCCAATGACTTCAGCATCGACTATTATTCCTATGACGATGTGGACGGAGACCTGGCACTGGCGCATTTCTCCATCGATCATGACCAGGCCACGCTGATTCCCTTCATCCGGGCGGCGAAGGCCGTGAATCCGTCGCTCCGGATCTGGGCCTCGCCCTGGTGCCCGCCGGCGTGGATGAAGGTGAACAAGCATTATGCGAATACCTCGGCCAGTGTTATCTTCCGCAGCTGGGCCGGCATGCAGGACCGGATGGAGGACAACCGCCTCCCGGAGGACAAGCAGATCCCGGAGGGCGTGGACGCTTTCAACCAGGATCCCGCCTACTTGGAGGCGTACGCCCGGTATTTCGGAAAGTTCATCGATGCGTATAAGGCCGAAGGGATCGATGTTTTCATGGTGATGCCGCAGAATGAACCGAACTCGGCACAATGGTATCCCGCCTGCACATGGACCCCGGAAGGGCTCGCTGCTTTCGTGAAATACCTCGGTCCCGAGATGGCTTCCCGCGGTGTCGATGTGTACCTGGGTACCATGGAACGGGCGGATCCGGACCTGTGGGATCGTATCCTCACCGATCCGGAAGCAGGTCCTTGCATCCAGGGCATGGGCTTCCAGTGGGCGGGAAAAGACGCGCTTCCGGAGCTGCACCGCCGCCATCCGGAGTTGCCATGCTACCAGACGGAGCAGGAGTGCGGCGACGGCCGCAACGACTGGGCCGGCGCCATGCACAGCTGGGACCTGATGAAGCATTACATCGGGAACGGCGTACAGGCGTATTTCTATTGGAATACCTCTCTGCTGGAAGGTGGCGTCAGCACTTGGGGCTGGACCCAGAACTCGCTGGTCGTCGTGGACAAGGAGAACAAGTCTTTCCGCTATTCGCCTGAGTATTACGTCTTCAAGCACGTCAGCCACTATGTCCGACCGGGCGCCAAGGTCCTTTCCTTGAGCGGCACCTACCCGGATGCCCTGGGCTTCCAGAACCCCGACGGCCGCACCGTCCTCGTCCTGGCCAATCAGGCCGACGCCCCGAAGACCCTCTCCCTCGAAGGCCTCCCCGGTCACGCGCGCACCATCACCCTGCCTGCCGGATCGATCAATACGCTGGTGTTTTAATTTCGCTGGCCTCCCGGCCTTTCCGAAGCCGTTCAATGCTCGTACCGGTCCATCTCCTGGACCGGTACGAGCACTTTTGCCCTTTTTTGCTTGTATGGGTCCAACGAATGGACCCATACAGGCACGCTGGGAGTTTTTGAACTTTTCGATCATTCTTTGGGAAAGGGATTGTGGGAATTCGGGCAATTCCGTATTTTTGCGAAGATAGATTTTGAGGCGTATGAGAAAGTATTATCTGGTCACGACGGAACATCTGAAAGCGGGGCTTTGGTTTCGGGACGAGAACGATTTCCGGGCCGGGATGAATTTCGTAGCTATCCAGGCGTATGAATCCAAGGTAACAGTTCTGGCATTTATTCTGATGTCCAATCATCTTCATTTTGTCGTCGAAGGGAGATGGGAGGATGTCAAGTCTTTCATTGACGGCATCAAAAGCCGTTATTCCAAGTATTTGAATCATAAATACGGTACTTGTGAATTCCTCCGGCGCAATCAGGTGAGAATCGAAGAAGTGTCTTCGCTGGACGAAGGTTTGGAAAAGGCAATTGCCTACACCCAGATGAACTGCGTTGCGGCGAACGTCTGTTCCCATCCTTCACAGTATCCGTGGGGAACGGGCCCCGTGTTTTTCAGTACTTCCAAACGCCCCGGAAAGCGCATGGAATCCCTGTCAAAACGGGCTCGCATCAGGCTTTTCCACTGTTGTAAAGTGGACTTGCCTCCCTGTTGGCTTGTTTCCGACGAAGGATATATCCTTCCAGAGTCTTACATCGATGTGGCTTTCGTGGAGAGACTCTATCGTACACCGAACCGGATGAACTATTTCCTGGTGAACTCCTCCAAGGCCAAGCGGAAAATCGAAAATGCCGATGACCACCATCCTGCTTTCAGGGACCAGGTCATCCTGGCGGCCTTGCCGGACCTCTACCGGAGCCTGTTCGGAAAGCAACGTTTTGAGGAACTGACCCCTGCGGAGCAGATAGAGTCACTCCGGCAAATCCAAAGGCGTTTCTGCTCCAATATCCATCAAATCGCCCGGGTGACCGGTCTCACTTATGAAGACGCCGCCCGGATGATGGACAGCGTTTGATCACGGGGAAGAGAATACGATGATCCGCTACTTGAGCGCTGTCAGCCACTGCACAATGATTTCCAGCACTTCGCCCTATACATCCAGTTTCCCGGACCAGGTGCCTGTTTGGGCATAGGAATAAACTGCATTGAGCTATCCCAGCGCCCGGCCTCCCAGGAAAACCTTCCGGAGGAAGGGGGTCTGGTAGAGGTAGGGGAGCTTGGTGAGGGTCCAGCCGGGATGGGTAAGGAGGAGGTCGGCGCGTTTGCCGGGAGTGATAGAGCCGGTGATGTCGCTGAGGCCCATCGCATAGGCGCTGTTCAAGGTGACGGCATTCAGGGCCTGCACCGGAGTGAGCCGCATGCGGATGCAACCGAGGGCCATCACGAAGCGCATGTCGCCGGAAGGAGAGGAACCGGGATTATAGTCCGATGCCAGTGCAATCCCGAGGCCGGCACGGATGAACTCTTTCGCGCGGCCGAAGGGAATGCCCAGGAAGAAGGACGATCCAGGTAGCATCGTCGGCATGGTCGAGGACCCCCGCAATGCTTCGATTTCCACATCCGTTGTCCTTTCCAGATGGTCGACGGACAGGGCGCCGTGCTTCACGCCCACCTGCACACCACCGCTCACCGCCAATTCGTTGGCGTGGATCTTCGGCTTCAGCCCGCAGGCAGCCCCGGCGGTCAGGATCCGGTCGGTATCCTCCACGGTGAAGAATCCTTCATCACAGAAAACATCCACGAAATCAGCCAGTTCCGCAGCTTGTGGCATCATGTCGACCACCGTCTGCACGTAAGCTTCGTGCGTATAGCCCCGGCCGATGGCATGGGCCCCGAGGAAGGTGACTTTGACCACTGCCGGGACGGACTCCTTGATGCGCCGGATAACCCGCAACATCTTGAGTTCGTCCGCCGGGTTGAGTCCGTAGCCGCTCTTGATTTCGAGGGCACCGGTACCTTTGTCCATCATCTCCCGCACCCGTTCCATGGACTGGAGGTACAGTTCGTCTTCGGACGTCTCGTGCAGCAGGTCCGATGAATTGAGGATTCCACCACCCCGGGCGGCGATTTCCTCGTAACTGAGTCCGTTGATCTTGTCCAGGAACTCTCCGTCCCGGCTGCCCGCATACACGATATGCGTGTGGCTGTCGCAGAAGGCCGGCATGACCATGCCGCCCTGGGCATCAATCACTTCCGTTGCATCCACAGGCTCCGTTCCCATCACTCCGAACCCGTTGATCAGGCCGTCCTCGATGGCCAGCCAGGCATCCTTCAACACGCCCGTTTCCGCCATCTCGGTGCCCTGCTTCCGCAGCACGCCCTCCGGCACGATTCCGACGATTTCGCCGATGTTCTTGATAAGAATCATTTTACAGATACTGCTCCTGACGGATGAACTGGATGGACTTCTCGATCAGAGGATGCATGTAGGTGTCATTGTCGATGAAGGGGACGACCTTGCGGTAGTCCTCGAAGATGCGCTCCAGAATGGGGGAGGATTTGGCCGGGCGGCGGAACTCGAGGGCCTGGGCGGCGTTGAAGAGTTCGATGGCGAGGACCGTTTCCACGTTGTCGACGACACGGACCAGCTTGGTGGCCGAGTTGGAACCCATGCTCACATGGTCTTCCTGCCCCTGGGAGGAAGGGATGGAGTCGCAGGAGGCGGGCCAGCAGAGCCCCTTGTTCTGGCTCACGATGTTCGCGGCCGTGTACTGCGGAATCATGAAGCCACTGTTCAGGCCGGGATTGGCCACCAGGTACTTCGGCAGGCCGCGGAGACCGTGGATAAGCTGGTAAGTACGTCTTTCAGAAATACTTGCGAGTTCGGACATTGCGATGGCGAGGGCGTCCATCGGAATGGCGATGGGCTCGCCGTGGAAGTTGCCCGCCGAGATGACCATGTCCTCGTCCGGGAAGATGTTCGGATTGTCCGTCGCGGAGTTGATCTCGTTCTCGATTACCGACTGCACGTAGGTGATGTTGTCCTTCACAGCCCCATGGACCTGCGGGATGCAGCGGAAGCTGTACGGGTCCTGGACATGCTCCTTGGGCCGGCGGATCAGTTCGCTGCCTTCGAGGGTGGACATGAACCGCTTGCCGGTTTCGATCTGACCCGTGTGGGGACGGATGAGATGCGTGAGCGGAAGGAACGGTTCGATACGTCCGTCATAGGCGTCCAGGGACATCGCCGCGATGCGGTCTGCCCACTTGGAAAGGCGCATGCTCTTGAGGAGGGACCAGACGGCATGTGCGCTCATGAACTGCGTTCCGTTCAGGAGGGCGAGGCCTTCCTTGGACTGGAGCCGGATGGGTTCCCAGCCTTTTTCGGCCCAGACTTCGGCCGAAGGACGTACGCGTCCCTTGTACAGGACTTCTCCCATGCCGATGAGCGGAAGGCTCAGGTGGGCGAGGGGAGCGAGGTCGCCGGAAGCGCCGAGGGAACCTTGCTGATAAACGACCGGAAGGATATCTTCATTGAACATGTCGATCAGTCGCTGTACCGTGATCAGCTGCGCGCCGGAATGGCCGTAGGACAGGCTCTGCGCCTTGAGGAAGAGCATCAGCTTGACGATCTGCGGCCGGACGGTCTCGCCGGCACCGCAGGCGTGCGACATCACCAGGTTGTGCTGGAGCTGCGAGAGGTCTTCCGTCGGGATGGTGACATTGTACAGCGACCCGAATCCGGTCGTTACGCCATACACCGGACGGCCGATGTCTTCCATCTTGCTGTCCAGGTATTTACGGCATTTAAGTATGGCCTGCTGGGCTTCGTCGGAAAGGACGAGGGTCGCGTGGTTGTCGATGATTTCTTTGAGGCGTTCAAGGGTGATGCGCCCGGTGGATATTTCGTGGATCATAGTTCGTTCAAGGTTTTGCGGATAAGGGTTTCGTCGGCGAAGTTCGGGAGGGTGACCTTCAGTTCGGGGGTGCGGGCCATTTCGCGCTCAATGGCGAAGCGGGCGCCGTCGTTCCGGGCCCAGCTGCGGCGGGCGATGCCGTTGTTCACGTCCCAGAACAGCATTTCGCGGATGTGGCGGGCGCTGTCTTCGGAACCGTCGATGACCATGCCGAAGCCGCCGTTGATGACTTCGCCCCAGCCGACACCGCCTCCGTTGTGGATGGATACCCACGTGGCGCCGCGGAATCCGTCGCCGATGACGTTCTGGACGGCCATGTCAGCGGTGAACTGGGATCCGTCGTAGATGTTGGAAGTCTCCCGGAACGGGGAATCCGTGCCGGATACGTCGTGGTGGTCGCGTCCCAGCACGATGGGCGCCGTGATTTCGCCTTTCCGGATGGCTTCGTTGAAGGCGAGGGCGATCTTGGTGCGGCCTTCGCAGTCGGCATAGAGGATGCGGGCCTGGGAACCCACCACCAGGTGGTTGCGGCCGGCTTCCTCGATCCAGTGGATGTTGTCACGCATCTGGCCGGCAATCTCTTCGGGGGCGGTGGCGGCGATTTCGCCGAGGACTTTCACCGCGAGGGCGTCGGACTTGGCGAGGTCTTCCGGTTTCTCGCTCATGCACACCCAGCGGAACGGACCGAAGCCGTAGTCGAAATAGAGCGGGCCCATGATGTCCTGCACATAGGACGGATACCGGAATGAACCGTCGGCCTTGAGGACGTCGGCTCCGGCGCGGGAACTTTCCAGCAGGAATGCATTTCCATAGTCGAAAAAGTACATCCCCTTGTCAGCGAGGCGGTTGACGGCAGCGACGTGGCGGCGGAGCGAGGCTTTCACGGCCTCCTTGAAACGCTCCGGTTCCTCGGCCATCATCTTTTTCGATTCCTCGAGGCTGTAGCCGGCCGGGTAGTAGCCGCCCGCCCAGGGATTGTGGAGGGAAGTCTGGTCGGAGCCGAGGTCCACGTGGACATCCTCGTCCGCGAGACGCTCCCACAGGTCCACGATATTGCCTACGTAAGCGAGCGATACGACCTCCTTCGCAGCGACGGCCTTGCGGATGCGCGGGATGAGCTCGTCGAGGTCCGTGTGGAGTTCGTCGACCCAGCCTTGCACGTAACGCTTTTCCGCGGCCTTCGGGTTGATTTCGGCGGTGACACTGACGACACCGGCGATGTTGCCCGCCTTCGGCTGGGCGCCGGACATGCCGCCGAGGCCGGCGGTCACGAAGAGCAGACCGCCGCGGTCGTCGCCATTCAAGCCCTTGGCCTTCAGTTGCTTCCGGGCGGCGTTCATCACCGTGATGGTGGTGCCGTGGACGATGCCCTGCGGACCGATATACATATAGGATCCGGCCGTCATCTGGCCGTACTGGCTTACACCCAAGGCGTTGAACTTCTCCCAATGGTCCGGCTTCGAGTAGTTCGGGATGACCATGCCGTTGGTGACGATCACGCGCGGAGCATCCTTATGGCTCGGGAACAGTCCCAGCGGATGGCCGGAGTACATCACGAGCGTCTGTTCATCCGTCATCGTGGCGAGGTACTGCATCACCAGGCGGTACTGGGCCCAGTTCTGGAAGATGGCGCCATTGCCGCCGTAAATGATCAGTTCGTGCGGATGCTGGGCCACGCGGGGGTCCAGGTTGTTCTGGATCATGGCCATGATGGCCGCCGCCTGCCGGGATTTCGCCGGATATTCGTCGATGGGCCGGGCATACATCTCGTACGACGGGCGGAAGCGGTACATATAGATGCGTCCGTATCTGTGGAGTTCCTCGGCGAACTCTTTCGCCAGCACTTCATGATGCTTCGCCGGGAAATAGCGCAGCGCATTCTTCAGTGCCAGCACCTTCTCTTCCGGGGAGAGGATATCCTTCCGTTTGGGAGCGTGGTTGATCTCCGGGTCATAGGCTTTCACCTCCGGCAATGCTGCCGGAATCCCCGCGAGAATCTCTTCTTGGAATCTGTTCATAGTTCTAGTTGTCAATGTGGTCGTTCACGGCTTTCAGCACCTGGTCCTGCAGGGCAAGGGCTTCGGAGATGATGGCGTCGGCGCGTTTGAGGAGCGGCTCGGCGGGGGCCTTGTCGGTGAGGCCGGCGGCGTTGATGCGGACGTTGAGGGCGGCGCCGCGGATGCCGGCGACGGCTGCGAGGGCGGCGACACCGGCGTCGGAGGCCGATGCCGGGTTGCCTTTCTGCGCCATCTCCAGCGCCAGCGGGAGAGCCTTCAGGGAAGCTTCCATCGTGCGGAGCGGGACAGAGGCGGCGTAAAGGGTTGCCTCTTCCAGCGCAGCGGCCCGGGCGGCCTTCTCTTCGGCCGTACCCTTTGGCATCGAAAATACGTCCATGATGCGGTTGAAAGCGGCCGTGTCTTCATCGACCAGGGCGAGGAGTTCCGCCATCAGGGCCTGGCCCTTTTCGGCGACGTCGGAGAACTCTTTCCAGCGGTCGTCCCAACCGCGCTTGTGGGCGGAAAGGTTCGCGACCATCGTGGCGAGAGCGGCTCCGAGGGCGCCCATGTAGGCGGAGATGGAACCGCCTCCCGGGGCGGCGGATTCGGAAGCGGTCTCGGCCGCAAAGCCCTTGACGGACATTCTTATAAGGCGCTCTTTGACAGCCAGTTCCGCCTCATCCTCCATCAGGTATTCAATGACTTTCTCCTTCGGGTTGAAGGGCTTGAGGTCGTCCAGTGACATGGACTTGACGGCGATCTTGATGATTTCCTCCTCGGAAATGCCCATGGACCGCTGCTGCTTTTCCAGATAGAACTTGCCCGCGTCGATGAGCACCCGCTTCGGGACGAGACCTACGATTTCCACGCCCGTGACCTTGAGTCCGCGGGCGGCCGCGGCGCGGCACACTTCCTCGTAGGCGACGTGGAGCGGAACCGCGTCGATGTCGGTGATGTTCATGGATACCTGGGCGATGCCGTATTCATCGATGTACCAGCCGATGGCCTTGCAGCCTTTCAGGGTACCGGGAATCCAGAGCTGGTTGCCATTCTCGTCCTTCAGGAGCTTGCCGGTAAGGGAACCTCCCTCGCGGGCCTTGCGGCCTTTCTCGCGCACGTCGAAGGCGACGGCCATCGCCCGGCGGGTGGAAGTGGTGTTCAGGTTATAGTTGACAGCGATCAGGAAGTTCCGGGCGCCCACGTTCGTGGCGCCGGCCTTTGCAGCGACGTCGTCGTATTCTCCGCCGAAATCGGGCTTCCGGGCGGGATCGGCCATTTTTTCGGGCAGGGCTTCGTATTCTCCGGCCCGGCACACGGCCAGGTTCCGCCGTTCCGGCGTGAAGGCGGCCGCTTCGTAGCAGTAGCAGGGGATGCCGAGTTCCTTATAGAGACGCTCCGCCAGCCCGCGGGCCAGCGTGGCGCATTCTTCCAGCGTAATTCCGGAGACCGGAATGAGCGGGAGCACGTCGGTGGCACCGCTGCGCGGATGGGCGCCGTGATGCTGGCGCATGTCAATCAGTTCCTGCGCCTTGGCGGCTCCTTGGAAAGCGGCCTCCAGCACCGGCTCCGGTTCGCCCACGAAAGTTACTACCGTCCGGTTTGTCGCCTCGCCGGGATCGACGTCCAGTACTTTGACGCCCTCGACGGAAGAGATGGCCGCTACGATCTGGTCGATGACCGCACGGTCGCGTCCTTCGCTGTAGTTGGGGACGCATTCGATGATTCTTTTCATAGAAAAAGGTTATCAGTTTTATCTTCAAAGATAGCGAATAGTTTTCAATTTGGAAGTAAATCGGTCTATTTCCGTTTGAAATATTTACCGATGACCGGAATTTCGGCCAAAGGCAGGTCCTTCTTTACGATGTAGGCGACGAAGAGGCCGATCAGGATGGTGTTCACAAGGATGGACAGCCAGATACTGAGGTGGTTGTTGGACCACCAGATGCCGGCGAACAAGACTGCACAGATCAGCGTATACAGCCCCATTTCCTTCATGGGATAGTCGATGGGGTAAAACTTCTGGCCCAGAAAATAGGAGAGGACCATCGTGGTGCCATAACCCACGAAACCGCCCCAGGCGCACGCCATGTAACCGTATTTCGGTACATACACGAAGTTGATGGCCAGCAGGACCGCGCAGCCGATGCCGGAAACGACCGCTCCCCAGATGGTCTTGTCGGATAGCTTGTACCAGAAAGAAAGGTTGAAGGAAACGCCCATCATGATTTCGGCGGCCATCACGATGGGGACCACTTTCAGGCCCTCCCAATAACCGCGGTGGATGAGGTAGCGCAGCACGTTGATGTACCCCATTACGCAAAGGAATGCGAGCAGCGTGAAAATGAGGAAGTATTTCATGCCCTTCGCATAGGTCTCCTTGCTGTCTTTCTCGCGGGAACTGCCGAATACGAATGGCTCATAGGCATATCGGAACGCCTGGGTGATCAAGGCCATGATCATGGCGATTTTCACGGCGGCCCCGTAAATGCCAAGTTGGACGGTGGCCTCTGCCCCGGGATAGATTCTCGGGAAGAGAATCTTGTCGGCCGACTGGTTCAGGTTGCCGGCGATACCCAGCACCAGGATGGGCCAGCTGTAGGAGAGCATCTGCTTGCAGAGACCCTTGTCGAAGCCATAACCGATGCCTTTGATCTCCTTGATGAAGAAGAAAGTGACGATGGATGTGCAGAACAGATTGATATAGAACACATAACCGACGCCGATTTCAGGATTGTAGATATTTCCGACCACATCGGGATGACCCTTGTACAGCTCAGGCAGCAGGACGAAGAAGACCAGGTTGAGCGCGATGCTCGTGAAGATGAACAGGAGTTTCAGCGCCGCGAATTTGATGGGGCGTTTCTGGAACCGGAGGTAGGCAAACAGGATGGCCTGGAACGCGTCCAGGGCCACAGTAACGGCCATCACCCAGATATAGGAGGGGTGGTCCGCATATCCCAGTCCCGTTGAAATCGGCCCGAGGAAAGCGAAGACTCCGGCGATGAAGAGCAGGGAGGTGGTCGTGACCATCCGGAGTACGGTCGAAAAGACTAATTTCGGATCTTCACCCTCCTTGTTCGCATACCGGAAAAAGGTCGTCTCCATCCCGTAGGTCAGAATGACGAGTATGAAACCGGTCAGGGCATAGATATTGGTGTTGACTCCCATCGCCCCGCTGGAAGCGGGGAAGATATAGGTATAAGCTACGCCCAGCAGGTAATTGAGGAACCGCCCGATGATGCTGCTGAGTCCGTAGATGGCCGTATCCTTGGCCAGGGTTTTCATGTCTGCCATATATCCAACAAAATTACGGATTATTCCTGCAATTAGCAAGCCGGGGGCACGGGATTTGTGGCAAAACCGGCCCGTATGCGAAGAATGAGGAAAAGGGGTTTCTGGTACTGGGTCCTGGTCCGGATCCCGTTCTGGTTCGTCGTGGCCAGTCTCGTCTGGGTGACCCTCCTCAAGTGGGTCCCCGTCCGGGTTACGCCCCTGATGGTCCGGCGGTCTGTCCAGTTCGCCCGGGAAGAAGGGTTCCATACCCGGCAGCGCTGGAAACCGCTGGAAGAGATTTCACCGGAAATGGTCAAGGCGGTCATTACCTGTGAGGACAACAAGTTCGCCTCCCACCACGGTTTCGATTGGGGGGAGATCCATGCGATGTGGAAAGAGCACACTGAAAAAGGCAAGAGAATCCGCGGATGCAGCACCATATCCCAGCAGACGGCGAAGAATGTCTTTACCTGGGGGACTCAGACGTGGGTCCGAAAGGGATTCGAATGGTATTGGACTTTCCTCATCGAGATGATCTGGGGAAAGGAGCGGATCATGGAAGTCTACCTGAACGTTGTCGAGATGGGGAAGGGGATTTATGGGACAGAGGCTGCCGCCCGGAAATATTACGGGATTCCCGCCGCTTCGTTGAACCGGAACCAGGCCGTCGCCATCGCCGTCTGCCTGCCCAGTCCGCTGAAATACAACCCGACGGCCCCGACTTCCTATCTTCTCAAGCGGCAGCGCCTGATCCGCGCACGGATCCCGAAGGTCTCGATGCCGGAATGGGTCGGCCAGGGAAAATGACAGGATTTGGACGGAATGCTTCGGTTTTTCCGCCCATTTTCCTATATTTGTACAAATTACCATATCAGCATGAAGCGACTGACCACCCTGCTGGCGCTTGGCGCCCTGGCCGCGACCCTGTCGGCCCAACCGTACAAAGACCGGAGTCTTTCCCCTGAAGAACGGGCGGCGGACCTGGTTTCCCGTCTGACCCTGGAGGAGAAAGCGTCTTTGTCGATGCACACTTCCGCGCCGGTGCCCGCCCTGGGCGTCCGGGCTTACAACTGGTGGAGCGAGGCGCTGCACGGCGTGGCCCGCAACGGGTCTGCCACTGTCTTCCCGCAGCCTATCGGCATGGCGGCTTCCTTTGACGAACCGCTTCTGTACGAAGTATTTACAGCTGTCAGTGACGAAGCGCGCGTGAAGAACCGCCAGGCTCGTGAGGCGGGGCACGTGAAGCAGTACCAGGGTGTTACTTTCTGGACTCCGAACATCAATATCTTCCGCGATCCCCGCTGGGGACGCGGGATGGAAACCTACGGCGAGGACCCGTATCTGACGGGACAGCTGGGAATGGCCGTGGTCCGGGGCCTGCAGGGCCCGTCGGATTCCCCGGTCCTGAAAACCCACGCCTGCGCGAAGCACTACGCCGTCCATTCGGGACCGGAGTGGAACCGTCACAGCTATGATGCCAACGTGTCGGAGCGGGACCTTCGCGAGACTTATCTGCCAGCCTTCAAGGACCTGGTGACCAAGGCTGACGTCCAGGAAGTGATGACCGCTTACAACCGGTTCCGCGGCGAGCCCTGCGGAGCCAGCAGCTACCTGATTGACACGATCCTGCGTGGAGAATGGGGCTACAAGGGTCTCATTACGTCCGATTGCTGGGCCGTGGAGGACTTCTACGTCGACGGCCGCCACGGCTACTCTCCGGACGTGGCTTCCGCTGCGGCTGCCGCCGTCCACGCCGGTGTGGATACGGAATGCGGACAGGCCTACCGCCATATCCCTGAAGCCGTGGAACGCGGCCTGCTGGACGAGAAAGACCTGGATCGCAACCTTATCCGCCTGTTTGCGGCCCGGTTCCGTCTGGGCGAGATGGACGACATCTCCCTCTGGGACGACCTGCCGGAATCCATCGTGGAAGGTCCTGAACATCTGGCCCTTTCCCGCAAGATGGCGCAGGAGACGATGGTCCTGCTGCAGAACAAGGGAAATATCCTCCCGCTGAAGCCCGGCACCCGCATCGCCCTGGTGGGCCCGAACGGGGATGATGCCGAGATGCAGTGGGGCAACTACAACCCCATCCCCAAGAATACGGTCACCCTGCTGGGCGCCCTGAAGGAGAGGATTCCCGACATCACCTATGTCCGCGGCTGCGGTATCCTGGGGGCCGAGTTCGCCCCCAAGCCCGATCCGAACAACCCCCTGTCCCGTACCATCGGCATGAGCGACGAGGAACTGCAGGCCATCGCGCAGCAGTATGCCATCGGTGTCCAGGACATCCGGAATTATGTCCGCCGCCAGGAACGGATGCAGGCGGGTTTCCTTCCCGAATTGGATG
The DNA here is from genome assembly GCA_017439305.1 of Bacteroidales bacterium. GTDB lineage: Bacteria > Bacteroidota > Bacteroidia > Bacteroidales > UBA932 > Cryptobacteroides. Next base: position 30,767 of record JAFSJK010000010.1, read on the forward strand.
TGGATGCCGTCCTGAAAGAATTGGAAGGCATTGAGGTCGTGGTGTTTGCAGGTGGTATCTCGCCCCGCCTCGAGGGAGAGGAGATGCCGGTGGACCTGCCCGGTTTCAAGGGTGGTGACCGTACCGACATCCAGCTTCCCCAGGTGCAGCGGGACCTGTTGAAAGCCCTGCACGATGCCGGAAAGAAAGTGATCCTCGTGAACTTCTCCGGCTGCGCCATCGGCCTTGAGCCGGAGACGCAGTCCTGCGACGCCATCCTCCAGGCCTGGTATCCGGGCCAGGAAGGTGGCCATGCCATCGCCGATGTCCTCTTCGGCGACGTCGTTCCCTCCGGCAAACTGCCCGTCACCTTCTACCGGAATGTGGAGCAACTTCCCGATTTCGAGAATTACGACATGAAGGGCCACACCTATCGCTTCTTCGAGGGCAATCCCCTTTATCCGTTCGGTTATGGCCTTTCTTATACGCAGTTCCGCTACAAGCGGGCGAAAGTGAGGAACAACACGCTGATCATCCCGGTCAAGAACACCGGCAAGCGGGAAGCTGCCGAGGTGGTGCAGGTCTATGTCCGCCGCAAGGACGATCCGGCCGGTCCTTCCAAGACGCTCCGCGCATTCCGCCGCGTGACCATCCCTGCCGGCAAGACCGTCAAAGTGACCATCCCGCTGGAGGACGAGACCTTCCTCTGGTGGTCGGAAGAGGCGCAGGACATGGTTCCGCTTCCGGGAAAGTATGAACTGCTCTATGGTGGCAGTTCCGATGCCGTGAAGAAAGTCCGCTACAAGTTTACGAACAAGTAATCATCCAGACTTTGCCGTTCCAACCTAAAACCATCCTCATCACGGGCGCCAGCAGCGGCATCGGTTTCGATGCGGCCCGGACGCTGGCCCGCCAGGGACACCGCGTATATGCGGCGGCCCGGCGGGTGGACCGGATGGAGCCTCTGAAGGAGGATGGTGTCATCCCTATACGGATGGACGTGACGGACGAACCGTCCCTGCAGGACGGTGTCCGGACCGTCCTGCAGGCCGAAGGCCGGATCGACGTCCTGGTGAACAATGCCGGCTACGGCTATTTCGGCGCCATTGAGAACGTTCCCTTGGATGAGGCCCGGAGACAGTTGGAAGTCAATGTTTTCGGCCTTGCCCGCCTGTGCCAGCTGGTGCTTCCCGCCATGCGGAAGCAGGGGAGCGGCCGCATCGTCAACATCTCTTCCGTCGCCGGCAAATCCGTCCTGCTTTTCGGAGGCTGGTACCACGTGTCCAAGTATTCCGTGGAAGCCCTGAGCGATGCGCTCCGGATGGAGGTGAAACCATTCGGCATCGATGTCTCGCTCATCGAACCGGGCGGTATCAAGACCGACTGGGGAATCATCGCGGCCGACCATCTTGCGGAATCGTCGAAAGGAACTCCCTATGAGAAAGAAGGGCTGCAGGAGTCGAAGACCATGCGCAAGGCCTATTCCATCCGCCTGCTCTCCAAGCCTTCCGTCGTGACACGTGCCATTTCGAGGGCGGTGAACAGCCGGCGTCCGCGTACCCGCTATCGCATCGGTTTCGGAGCAGGTACACTGGTCTTTTTCCACAGTCTCCTTCCGGACCGCTGGTGGGATGCCCTGATGCGGCAGGGCGGCAAAATCAGATTTTAACACATTGACAGCTATGAAAAGAACGTTGCTCCTGGGACTTGCCGTCCTGATGATGCTCCAGGGATGCCAGTCCGGTTATTCGGTGAAAGGGAACCAGGTGGTGATCCCGGTGGAGGGTGATGCCGCACAGGTGCGCCTGCAGGTCCTCGGTGAGAAGATCATCCGGGTGAGCGCCACCCCGGACCGGAAATTTCATGACCGGAAGAGCCTGGTCGTGCTTCCCGTGAAGGAAAAGACGCCTTTCCAGGTAACCAGCGAGGCCGGGCAAGTGAAAGTGTCTACCTCGGCCTTGACGGCCATCGTGGACCAGGCCACCGGCATGTTGTCTTTCCTGGACGCTGACGGCAAGGAACTCCTGAGTTCCGTCAAGGGAGGAAAGATGTCTTTCACGCCCATCGAGGTGGAAGGAAAGAAGGCGTATTCCACCCGGGTGGTGTTTGATTCGCCGGCCGATGAGGCCTTCTACGGCCTGGGCCAGCAGCAGACTGGCGAGTTCGACCACAAGGGACTTAACGAGGAACTGTATCAGTACAATACGAAGATCAGCATTCCGTTCGTCGTGTCGTCCAAAGGGTACGGGCTCTTGTTCGATGCCTACTCCCTGAGCCGTTGGGGCAATCCCAATCCTTACCAACATCTCGGAGACGTGTTCAGGATCTATGACAAGGACGGGAAGGAAGGTGCCCTCACGGGAACCTACCGGACCGCTGACGGAAATACGCTGGTCCAGCGCGAGGATTCCCTCGTCTATGACAATGAACGGCTGATTGCCAACCTTCCCAAGCTGCCCCTGTCCGGTGCGACTGTGACCTATGAGGGCGAAATCGAAGCCCTTGCGGAAGGGGATTACTACTTCACCCAGTATTATGCCGGTTTCCAGCGGACGGAAATCGGCGGGGAGGAAGTGATGTCCCGCCGGTGGCGTCCGGCCTGGAACCCCAACAGTTTCCGCTACAAGGTCCATTTCGCGTCCGGCGAACGGAAGCCTGTCAAGGTGGTCTGGGAGCCGGATGGCGGTGTCTCCTACATCAGCCTGAAGGTCGCCGTACCCCAGAGCGTGGAGGATCAGTCCCGCCTGAGTTTCTGGTCCGAATTCGAACCCCAGCTGGACTTCTATTTCATGGCAGGCGACGATTATGACGAAGTCATCGGCGGCTACCGCACCCTGACTGGAAAAGCCTCCCTGTACCCGAAGTGGTCCTTTGGCTTCTGGCAGAGCCGGGAGCGGTATTCCACCCAGGACGAACTGGTGGGCACGCTCGCGGAAATGCGCCGGCGGGGGATCCCGGTGGACAACATCGTCCAGGACTGGCACTATTGGAAGGAGGACCAGTGGGGAAGCCATGAGTTCGAGGCCTCCCGCTATCCCGACCCGGAAAAGATGCTGGACGACGTCCACGCGATGCACGGCCGCTTCATGATCAGCGTCTGGCCCAAGTTCTACACGAACACGGACCACTACAAGGAGCTCAAGGAAGCGGGCTACGCCTATACGCATGCCGAGGATACAGGCCTCGTGGACTGGCTGAACCATCCCCAGTCCTTCTATGACGCGTATGCCGAAGGCGGCCGCAAGATGTTCTGGCGCCAGATGGATGAATCCCTGTACAGCCGCTATGGCAGGAAGATCGATGCCTGGTGGATGGACGCGAGCGAGCCGAACCTCCGCGACTGCCTCCCTTGGGACTATTTCAAGTGGCTTCTTACTCCGACGGCCCTGGGCCCGTCCACGGAGTATTTCACCGCCTATTCCCTCGTGAACGCCGACGCCATTTACAAAGGCCAGCGCGAGGTCAATCCCGACACCCGTGTCTTCCTCCTCACGCGCAATGGTTTCGCCGGTCTCCAGCGCTATTCCACGGCCTCCTGGAGCGGTGACATCGGCACGTCCTGGGAGGATATGCGCATGCAGATGGCCGCGGGTCTCGGCTACTCGATGGCCGGCCTTCCGATGTGGGGCATGGACATCGGCGGCTTCTCGGTGATGGGCAAGTTCAACGATCCGGCGAACCGGCCGGAGTGGCAGGAACTCCAGACCCGCTGGCACCAGTTCGGCACTTTCGTGCCGCTGTTCCGTACCCATGGCCAGTGGCCGCAGCGTGAACTCTGGAACATTGCCGACGAAGGCTCGGAGACTTATGAGTCCATCCTCTGGTACATGCGCCTGCGCTACCGTCTGATGCCTTACATCTATTCACTGGCGGGCGCCGTCCATTTCGACGACTACACGATCATGCGCGGCCTGCCGATGGACTTCCCGGGCGATCCCGAGGTCCGCGACCTGTCCGACCAGTGGCTCTTCGGCCCGGCCCTGATGCCTTGCCCCGTGTATGAATACAAGGCCCGCAGCCGCAGCGTCTATTTCCCGAAGGGCGGCTGGTATGACTTCTATACGGGATCATATATAGCTGGTGGCGAGCGACTTACGGTCGAAGCTCCCTATTCCCGCATGCCGCTCTACGTACGCGCCGGCTCCATCGTCCCGTTCGGTCCCGACATGCAGTGGTCCGACGAGAAACCCGCCGACAACATCCGGCTTTATGTCTACGCCGGCCACGACGCCGACTTCACCCTCTACGAGGATGACGGTGTCTCCTATGGCTATGAGAAGGGATTCTACGCGACGATTCCGATGCATTGGGATGACGCTTCCCGCACCCTGACCCTTGGCACCCGCGAAGGCTCCTTCCCGGGTATGCTCCAAGAGCGAACCTTCACCCTCGTTATCATCAACCCTTCCCATCCCCACGCCTACGACCCGGACGCCGAAGGCATCGAAGTCCTATACTCCGGGAAAACGGTAGCGGTCCGGGAGAATTGACCCCTCCAGGACTGTGGCCACCCTCGGCCGCATAAGAGGGAGGGGCCCGAAGACGGCGGATGCCGGCTTTGGGAGGGGTCGCATAGCGACGTCCTGGAGGGGGCAATTCCCCTGGACCGGGATGTCCCTACTTGCAGAGCATGATGTCCAGGATCATGCGGTCGGTGGCCTGCATGCCGACGGAACCGATGGATCCCAGATTGCGGATGGTCTTTTCGATATCGTCCTCGATGATGCCGTCGGTGGAGGGGATGCAGGTACCCCGTAGGGCGAGGACGGCAGACTGGATGGCGCTGGAGACACCGGACGCGACCTTCATCGCGCAGCCGACCTTGGCGCCGTCGCACACCATGCCGGTGATGTTGCCGACCATGTTCTTGATGGCGGCGCACACCTGTTCATAGGTGCCACCTTGGAGGTAGACGATGCCGCAGGCGGAGCCGGTGGAGGCGACCACGCAGCCGCAGAGGGCCGACAGCTTGCCCAGGTATCCCTTGATGTGGATGGCCACGAGATTGCTCAGGATCAGGGCTCTGGCCAGTTTTTCGTCCGCAACGCCGTACTTGAGCGCATAAGCGATGATGGGCATCGACACTGTGATTCCCTGGTTGCCGCTGCCACTGTTGGACATCGCGGGAAGGGTGCAACCGGCCATGCGGGCGTCGGATGCCGCGGCCGTCATGCCCATGGCAAAACTCATGAGGTCATCGCCGAACACTTCCAGCTGGTTCTCCCGGATGGCCTTGCCTACGCGGAGGCCATAATCTCCGTCCAACCCTTCCCTGGCCAGGGCGAGGTTCAGGGTGCGGTCTTCCAGAATGAACGCAATGTCTTCATACTCAGCCGTACAGGCGAAGTCATAGATTTCCCGGACGGTGAGATGATAGTCCAGGGTGGTGCGGTCCTTCACGGCGGCACCGGATTCGGAAGACATCAGGATCCGGTCGGCGAAACTGGTTTCCACGATCTTGTCGTGGTCGTCCTCGATGACGGCATAGGCGTGCGGGTGGACTTCGGCCGAGGCCCGGAGCCCTTCTCCGAGGGCGACGGTGGCTTTCACATACAGGAGATGGTCCGTATCGGCGACGGAAATCTTAACTCTCCTGGATGTGACGAGTTCTTTCGCCCGGGCGACGGCGCTTTCCGACACCCCGTGCAGGACTTCCAGGCCAAGGGCGGGGTTGCCGCATACGGCCCCGAGGGCAGCCGCGATGGGAAGTCCGACCATGCCGGTACCGGGGATGCCGACTCCCATCCCGTTCTTGAGGATGTTGCCGCTGACGGACACGGAAATGTTGAAATCGGCCGTCTGCCGCCAGAGGAGGCAGTCGCCGCAGCGGGTGCAGTTCTCCGAGATGATGTCCACGGCCTTGGCGACGGCCAGGGCGACGGCGATGGGTTCGGTACAACCCAGCGCGGGTTTCACTTCCTTGTGGATGAGGCCGATGAGTTCGGCTTGGCGGTCGGTCATTGCATTCAAATTGGGGAGTCTTACAAATGTAACCTCTTTTTGCACGAAAAGCAAATAATCATTATCTTTGAAAATTGGATAAAACTGACAACCTATTTACGATGACTCCGATCAAATCTCTCCTGAAGGCCCTGGCCTTCACCCTCGTCACCGCGGCCGCCGTCGCCTGCGGCGGCAAAGCCCCCGCCGTCAAACCCGCCATCGCCCCCGACAAGGATGTCGAAGCGAAGGTGGAGAAAGTCCTCAAGGGAATGACCCTGGAGGAGAAGGCCGGACAGATGGTCCAGATCTCCATCATGGCCATTGAGAACAGCACGCGGGACGACGTGGACCCGGCGAAGATGGATGTCATTTTCGGAAAGTACAAGGTGGGCTCCATCCTGAACGTGATGCAGGACCGCGCCTTCCCGCGCGAGAAGACGGCGGACTACCTGACCAAGATCCAGGAGAGTTCGATGAAGAATATCGGCATTCCCTGCATCTACGGCCTGGACATGATCCATGGTGCCAGCTATCTGACCGACGGAACGCTGTTCCCGCAGGAAATCAACCTGGCCGCCACGTTCAACCGCGAGTATGCGAAGGCGATGGGCGAGGCGATGGCTTACGAGACTCGCGCCGCCCAGTGCCCGTGGGTATTTTCCCCGGTGATGGACCTTGGACGTGACGCCCGCTGGCCGCGTCTTTGGGAGAGCTTCGGCGAGGATCCGTACCTGCAGGCCGAAATGGCCCGCACCGAGACCGTGGCCATCCAGGGCGAGGATCCCAACCACATCGACCTGGAACACGCGGCCGTGAGCATCAAGCATTTCATGGGCTACGGCGTTCCGCACACCGGCAAGGACCGTACACCGGCCTATATCGCCGAGAACGACCTCCGCGAAAAGTTCTTCCGCCCGTTCAAGGAGTGCTTCCAGGCCGGCGCCCTCACGGCGATGGTCAATTCCGCCTCGATCAACGGCGTCCCCACCCATGCCAATGCGGTCCTTCTGACCGGATGGGTGAAGGAGCAGCTGGGCTGGGACGGCATGTTCGTGACCGACTGGGCCGACATCGACAACCTCTTTACCCGTGACCATGTGGCCGCCGACAAGCGGGAGGCCGTGAAAATGGGTGTCAACGCCGGCATCGACATGATCATGGATCCGTACGATCCCGAGTGCTGCAACGTCATCGTTGACCTGGTGAAGGCCGGCGACATCCCGATGGCCCGCATCGACGATGCCGTGCGCCGCATCCTGCGCCTGAAGGTCCGTCTGGGCCTGTTTGACAACCCGACCTGGAGCCGCGAGTATCCCGATTTCGCATCGGAAAAGTTCACGAAGGCTTCCTATGCCGCCGCCGTGGAGTCGGAGGTTCTCCTCAAGAATGAAGGCATCCTTCCGCTCAAGGGTACCGAACGCATCCTCGTCACCGGTCCCAACGCCAACAGCCTCCGTACCCTGAACGGTGGCTGGTCCTATACCTGGCAGGGAGAGGGGGATGCTTTTGTCCCGCAGTACAATACCATTCTGGAGGCCCTGCAGGCCCGTTTCCCGAAGGTGACCTACCAGCCGGGCGTCCAGTATGACAGCGCCGGGATGAACTGGCAGTCGGAGAATGCTTCCGGAATTGCCGCGGCCGTCTCCGCCGCCCGCGGTGCCGATGTCATCATCGCCTGCGTGGGAGAGAACAGCTACTGCGAAACCCCCGGCAACATGGACGACCTGAACCTCTCCGAGAACCAGAAGAACCTCGTCCGCGCCCTGGCCGCTACCGGGAAACCGGTCATCCTCGTGCTGAACGAGGGCCGTCCCCGCATCATCGGTGACATCGAGCCGCTGGCGAAGGCCGTCGTGGACGTGATGCTCCCTTCCAACTACGGAGGAGATGCCCTGGCCGCCCTCCTTGCCGGCGACGAGAACTTCTCCGGCAAGCTTCCGTTCACCTATTCCAAGCGTATCAACGCTCTCCATACCTATGATTACAAGGTCTCCGAGCACCGCGAGGTGATGGACGGATCCTACAACTACGACGCCATCATGGACGTGCAGTGGCCCTTCGGTTTCGGCCTCAGCTACACGACCTTCGCTTACAGCGACTTCAAGCTGGAGAGCCCGGCCGGTTTCAAGGCCGGCGATGTCCTGAAGGTCTCCGTCAAGGTAACTAACACCGGCGACCGCGCTGGCAAGGAAGCCGTCCTTGTGTACAGTTCCGACCTCGTCGCCTCCCTCATCCCGGACGTTAAGCGTCTCCGCGGCTTCGAGAAGGTCGCCCTGGAACCGGGGGAGAGCAAGACGGTCACCTTCGAAATCCCCGCCCACGAACTTGCCTTCGTCGGTGCCGACAACAAGTGGCGCCTGGAGGAAGGGGATTTCCGCCTGAGCTGCGGCGGCCTGGGTGCCATGGTCCGCTGCACCGAAACCAAAGTTTGGGAAACGCCTAATATCTAATGCTATATGAAAACTCTGGAAGAACTCAAATCCATTGTTGCTCAGTTCGCCATCCAGGGACAGGTCCTGGAAATCAAGCCGCTTGGCAACGGCCTCATCAACGACACCCTGCTCGTCAAGACCGACGGGCCTGACAACTATGTCCTCCAGCGCGTGAACAATGCGATCTTCAAGGATGTGGAACTGCTCCAGCACAACATCGACTGTGCGACGGCCCATATCCGGCGGAAACTTGCCGGCGATCCCGACATCGACCGGAAAGTGTTGACCTTCATCCCCTGCAAGGCTACCGGAAAGACCTACTGGACCGACGGGGAGACATTCTGGCGCATCTCTGTCTTCATCAAGGACGCCTACACTTACGAGACGGTGAATCCGGAGTATTCCTATTACGCCGGCAAGGCGTTCGGCCAGTTCGAGGCCATGCTTTCCGACATTCCGGACACCCTGGGCGAGACCATTCCGGATTTCCACAACATGGAACTCCGCGCCCGGCAGCTTGCCGAGGCCGTGGCGGCTGATCCGGTGGGCCGGATGGCGGAACCCGAGGTACAGGCCATCCTGGCCGACCTCAAGCCTTTTGAGGAGGAAATGTGCAAGGCGGAACGCATGTACCGCGAAGGCGTGCTCCCGAAGCGCATCTGCCACTGCGATACCAAGGTGAACAACATGATGTTCGACAAGGATGGCAACATCCTCTGCGTCATCGACCTGGATACCCTGATGCCTTCCTTCGTCTTCTCCGATTTCGGCGATTTCCTCCGGACGGCCGCCAACACCGTCGCCGAGGACGATCCCGCCGTGGAGAAGGTCGATTTCAGGATGGACATCTTCGAAGCCTTCGCGAAGGGCTATGTGGAGTCCGCCAAGGTGTTCCTGACACCGGTCGAGAAGGAGAACCTTCCGTACGCTGCCTGCCTCTTCCCGTACATGCAGGCCGTCCGTTTCTTCGCCGACTACATCAACGGCGACACCTACTACAAGATCAAGTATCCCGAGCATAATCTGGTGCGTACCCGCAACCAGGTCGCCCTCTTCCATGCGGCCTACGCGAAGGTCCCGCAGATGAAGGCGTTCATCGAAAGCCTGTAATCTGTCATGGACACGCATGTCGTGATTATGGCCGGAGGCATCGGCAGCCGCCTCTGGCCGCTGTCCACGCCGGAATGCCCGAAGCAGTTCATCGATGTGCTGGGTGTGGGGAAAACCCTCATCCAGCTCACGGTGGAACGCTTCCTGCCCGTTTGCGCCCCCGACCATTTCTGGGTGGTTACGTCGGAACGGTATGTGGACATGGTCCGGGAGCAGCTTCCCGGGATTCCTGCGGAGCAGATCCTCGCCGAACCGGAGCCGCGCAATACGGCACCCTGCATCGCCTACGCCTGCTGGAAGATTTCCGAACGTTATCCGAATGCCAACATTGTCGTTACCCCTGCCGACGCGCTGGTGCTGAAGACGGCGGAGTTCGCCGAGGTGATCCGGAAGGCGCTGGCCGTAACGGATGGAACCGATGCCATCGTCACCGTGGGAATCGCCCCCACGCGCCCCGAGACCGGTTACGGTTATATCTTCGCCTCGGAAGCCGTGAAGGGAGAGGTGGTCAAGGTTTCCGCTTTCAAGGAGAAACCTGACCTGGCCACGGCGGAAGCCTACCTCGCGGACGGCCATTATTTCTGGAATGCCGGCATCTTTGTCTGGAATGCGAGGACCATCACCGGTCAGCTCCGGGCCTACGCTCCGCAGATTGCGGGGGTAATGGACACGATCGCTCCCGCCCTGTTCACCGATGCCGAAGCCTCCGTGGTCCGGAAGCTTTTCCCGACCTGCGACAAGATATCCATCGACTATGCGGTCATGGAAAAATCCCGGAATATCCACGTGATCGCCGAAGACCTGGGCTGGAGCGATCTCGGAAGCTGGGGCTCCATCCAGACGCACATCGTTCCGGATGGGGACGGGAATGCTGTCATCGGCGGAGATGTCCGCCTCTTCGGCTGCAAGGATTGTTTCGTCCATACCGCCGGAGAGAAGACCGTGGTCGTGGAAGGGCTTGAGGGTTACATCGTTGCAGAATCCGCAGACCGTCTGCTGGTCTGCCGACTCTCCGAGGAACAGCGGATTAAGGAATATTCTTCCGAAAAAAATTGAAAAAACGCTTGCGGAATCAAAAAAAGTGACTACCTTTGCAATCCCGTTTGGGAAAACACGGAGGACTCGTTAGCTCAGTTGGTAGAGCACAACACTTTTAATGTTGGGGTCTCGGGTTCGAGCCCCGAACGGGTCACAAAGGAAGCGGGTCTTCCAGAGCATTACCAGCACCCTTAGCTCAGCTGGTAGAGCAGCTGACTCTTAATCAGCGGGTCCAGGGTTCGAGTCCCTGAGGGTGTACTTGAAAAAAGATCGGAGAAATCCGGTCTTTTTTCTTTTTTATCATTATATTTGTCCCTGCTGAACACAACACTAAACACTTTTATACAAATGAATCTCAGTGACATCCTCCTGCAGCAGGTGACCAAGAGCGTTGCCGGCAGCAACATCCAGATCCCCCAGAACCTCCAGCAGCAGGTCCTCGGCGGACTGTCCGATTCCATCCTTGGCAGCCTCGCCAAGACGGCGACCGCCCCGGGCGGCCTCGACCAGATCAAGGGTCTCCTCACCGGCCAGGCCGATGCGGCCAAGAGCCCGATTACGGCCCTCGCTGGCAATATCTTCAACTCTAACGTCCTTTCCAAGCTCAAGCTCGGCGCTGCCGGCGCTGCGCTCCTCGCTTTCATCCCCAAGATCATGGGCGGGCTCAAGGGCATCATCAAGGACCAGGACGGTGACGGCGACGTGGACCTGAACGACGTCCTCATCACCCTCAAGGGCGGCAGTGGCAACATCCTCGGTTCCATCCTGGGCGGTGCACTCGCAGGAGGAGCCAGCGCCCAGCCCAAGGCCAGTACCGGTGGCAGCGTGCTCGGCAGCATTGCCGGCAGCGTGCTTGGCGGCATCTTCGGCAAGAAGAAATAATCCGGTCCTGCATTTTCGTACGGGCGACCCTGCAAGGGCCGCCCGTTTTCGTCTCCGGACTCCCTGAGGATTGCAAATGTGGCGGGGATTCCGTATTTTTGTATGATTATGTGGAAACTTGTCATCCTTGCCGTCACCCAAAGCGCTTTCCTCTGCGGAGGACAGGTGCTGCTGAAACTGGGGCTTGCCGCCTCAGGGCCGTTCAGTTGGTCCTGGGCTTTTTTCAGGAGCCAGCTCACGAACTGGTGGTTCCTCTTCTGCGGCCTCTCTTTCGGGGTTGCGACGGTTCTTTGGCTGTATATCCTGAAGCATTTTCCCTTCAGCATCGCCTATCCGCTTTCCTGCCTGAGCTATGCGTTCGGGATGGTGGCTGCCATCCTCGTGTTCCATGAGCAGGTGAACTGGGTCCAGTGGCTTGGCGTGTTTCTTGTCATGACAGGTTGTGTTTTGATTGCGAGATGAGAAGACTGATCCTATTCATAGCCGCCATGGTGTTGTCCCTGTCCGCATCGGCCCAGCCGGAAATCCTGGACCGGTTGAAGGAGGCCAATGCCTATGAGACCCTGCAGCTCTCCTTCGTCCAGACCCGGCACAGCGCGATGCTTGCGGACAATCTGGTGAGTGAAGGCCGGTTGTATCTGGCCTCGCCGGACCGCGTGCGCTGGGAGGTGATGAAACCATTCCACAGCGTGTTCGTATCGCAGGGGGAGCTGGCTATCCGCGGCCGCCGCTTCCGGATGCCCTCGGAGAAGGATTTTTCCGCCACGGTGTTGGAAGGGGAGGACTATTCCATCAAACTGATTCCCCTTCGCAGGGACCTTAAATCGCTTTTCCGGGAAATCGTTATCCACGCAGACAAGCGCTCGTTGCAGATTCGTTCCGCCGTGCTTGTCAATCCGGACGGCGACTGGACCCTGCTGGAATTCAAGGATATCCTGACGGACCGGCCGGTGGATCCCAAACTCTTTGAAGAAGAATAAGATGCTGCAGGGGATCCTCTATGAAACCATATCTTCCGATGCGGCTGGCGCCACGGTCCGCCTGCTGCCGGACAGTCCTGTGTACCAAGGGCATTTCCCGGGGTATCCCATCACGCCGGGCGTTTGCCTGGTGGATATCGCCCTGGAACTGATTTCCGAAAGAGCGGGCCGTCCCGTCCGCCTGGCCGCTGCGAAGAATATCAAGTTCACGAGTCCGGTCATTCCGTCCGGGGAGACGCAGCTCCGCTTCAATCTCTCCGGAGAAGGAACCGTCCGGACCGTCGAAGTCCTGTCCGGAGAGACCCTCTGTGCCAAGATGACCCTGACCGTGGAATGACGGATCCCCGTCATATCTGCGCCGTGATTCCGACGTTCAACAACGGCGGAACGGTGGCGGGTGTCGTGAGGGGTGTCCTTCACCAGGGGATCCCGGTCATTGTCGTGGACGACGGCAGTACGGACTGTACTGCGGATGCTTTGAAAGAACTGGATATCAAGGTGATAACGCATCCTGGAAACCGGGGAAAGGGACGTGCGCTCAAAACGGGACTGGAGGAAGCCAGACGCCAGGGATACCGATTCGCCCTGACCCTCGATGCGGACGGCCAGCACGATCCCGTCGATATTCCTGCCCTGGTGGCCGCCGCCGGGGAAAGGACCCTGGTCGTCGGCAGCCGCAACCTGACGGCCGACGGGATGCCTTCCGGCAACACCTTCGCCAACCGTTTCTCGAACTTCTGGTTTACGGTCCAGACGGGCCGGAAACTGCCGGATACGCAGACGGGTTTCCGGATCTATCCCCTGGACGATATCCCGTCCCTGAAACTCCTGACGGCCCGCTATGAGGCCGAACTGACCCTGCTGGTCTTCTCCGCCTGGAAGAATCTCCGGATCGTCCCCGTTCCGGTCCGGGTGTACTATCCCGAAGACCGGGTCTCCCATTTCCGGCCCTTTGCCGATTTCTTCCGGATCAGCGTGCTGAACACCGTCCTTTGCGTCCTTGCCCTGGTCTATGGCTATCCCCGTATGCTCCTGGGCCGATGAAGCGTCTTGTCCTTCATATCTACGACTGGCTGTCGGCGCACAAAGGGCTGGCCGTCTTCATCATGGCCGTTCTCCTGGGACTCTGCGCCCTGTCCGCCTTGCGGATGGACTATGAGGAGGACATCACGGCATTCCTCCCGCAGAGCGGGGAGAGCCGGCGCTATTCCGACGTCTATAACCGGCTCGGCCAGGACCGGATGGCCGTTTTCTTCGAAATGGAAGAAGCGGATCCGGACCGGATGATGGAGGCGATGACCGCTTTCGGGAATCATTGGGCGGAGGCCGATACGGCTTCGCTGGTCCCGGACCTCGAAGTGTCGGCCAGTGCGGGCGCTGTCCAGGAGGTGTTCGGTTTCATCCGCTCCAACTGGCCCTATTTCCTGACGGAGGCCGATTATGTCCGGATGGATTCCCTGCTGGCCGTGCCCGGATTCCTGGAAGGGAAGATGGAGGAGAACCGGCGCAGTTTCTATTCCATGGCGTCGGGCTTTACCTCCCAGTATATGCGCAGCGATCCGCTTGGCCTGTTTTCTCCGGTCCTGCAACGCCTGGAGGCACTGAACCCCGCCACGCGCAGCCGGGTGGAGGACGGTTTCCTGTTCACGAGTGACGGACGTACCGGAGTGGTCCTGTTCAATTCTCCTTTCGGCGGCAGTGAGTCAGGACGGAATGCCAAACTGGTAGCCTTGACGGACACGGTCAAGGCGCGGACGGCTGCGGAGTTTCCGGAAATCCATCTTTACTCGACGGGCGGTCCGGAAGTGGCTGTGGAGAATGCCGCCCGCATCAAGAAGGACTCCTTCCTGGCCCTTGCCCTGGCGGCCATTCTGATCTGTATCGTCCTCTGGCTGAGCTATAAACGCTTTGCCGACGTGTTCTGGATCCTGGTGTCCATCCTCTCCGGTGCCTTGTTTGCGCTGGGAATCATCGCCCTGTTCAAGAGTTCCGTCTCCCTGATCGTCCTGGGGATCGGTTCCATGATCATCGGCATCGCCGTGAACTATCCGCTCCATTATGTGGATCATCTCAAGTATCAGCCGGACAAGCGCAAGGCCCTTGCTGACCAGGTGAATCCGCTCCTGGTGGGCAACATCACCACGGTCGGTGCCTTCCTGTCGCTGCTCCTGCTGAAGGCCGATGCCCTGCACGATTTCGGATTCATCGGTGCGATGATGCTGGTAGGAACGATCTTGTTCGTCCTGGTGTTCCTACCTGTCTTCGTGCCGGCGGCCACCCGGCCCCGGAATACGGTCAAGCTGGACTTCGACCGCCATTTTCACCTGTCCCCGAAGGCCCGCAAATGGGTTTTCATCGGATTCCTCCTCCTGACGGCCGTCCTGGGCTGGCTCAGCCGGGACATCGCTTTCGATGCCGACATGCATCACATCAATTACATGACGGAGGAACAGTCGAAGGGCTTTTCCGTCCTGGAGGAGATGGGGGCATCCGCAGACGGGAAGTCTACGGTGTACGCGGTCGCTTCCGGTGCTACGGCGGAAGAAGCGCTGCAGCGCAATGAGGCGCTGGTTCCTCTGCTTGGAAAAGAATGCTCCGGGCTGGGTACCTTCCTTCCTTCCAAGAAGGAGCAGGCGGTGCGGATTGCCCGTTGGAACGCCTTCCTGGAGGCCCACCCCGACCTGTCCGACGGCCTGATCGATGCGGGTTTGAAGTCGGGTTTCACAGCCCATGCTTTCCAGCCGTTCTTCGATCTGACGGATACGGAATGGGCGGTGCAGGAGGTGGATTATTTCGCTCCGTTGACGGAGACGCTGGGTGCGGCGATGTATCTCCCGGGAGAGGATGACGTACAGTTGGTCAATTATTTGAAAACGGAAGACCTGGAAGGGACGAAAGCCGCCCTGCGGACGGTGCTTCCGGACGGAACTTTCTGCTTCTCGACAGACGACGTGTCCGGAACGCTGGTCCGGCTGCTGTCGGAGGATTTCGACCGGATCGGCCTGCTGTGCAGCCTCATCGTCTTTTTCTTCCTGTGGCTCTCTTTCGGCCGCATCGAACTGAGCCTCGCGTCTTTCCTCCCCCTGGCCGTGGGCTGGGTCTGGATCCTCGGGACCATGCGCCTTTTCGGCCTGCAGTTCAACATTGTCAATATTATCCTGGCAACCTTCATCTTCGGCCAGGGTGACGACTATACCATTTTCATCACGGAGGGTCTGATGTACGAATATGCCACGGGCAGGAAGATCCTGCGTTCGTTCAAGAATGCGGTGGTCCTGTCTGCCCTCATCATGTTCATCGGCATCGGCGCGCTCATCGTCGCGAAACACCCGGCCCTGCGGTCGCTGGCCGCCGTTACCGTCGTGGGCATGTTCACCGTGGTCGTGATGGCCTATTACCTTCCGCCGCTGGTATTCCGTTTCCTCACGCGGAAGAAGGGGCAACCCCGGAAGGTCGCCTGGACGCTGGGCCGCTCCCTCCGGACAGGTTATATCTTCCTCGTTTTCCTGCTGGCCATGCTGGGACTGACTGTCTGGACCTTCTTCCTGTTCCTGGGCGGCCCGGCTCCCCGCAAGCGCGAACGCTATCGGAATGCCCTGATGAAGACGGCGAGGCTGGCCTTGAAGGCCATTCCGGGCTGCCCGTATACCTTGTCGAACCCGCATGGGGAAGATTTCTCGAAACCGGCGGTGTATATCTGCAACCATCAGTCCCATTTCGATGTCCTGCCCATCCTGGCCCTCCATCCCAAGGTAATCCTCCTCACGAACGAATGGGTCTGGAACAGCCCGTTCTACGGCTATCTGATCCGGAAAGCGGAGTTCTACCCGGTGATGGAGGGACTGGAGAAGAACCTCGCCCATATGAAGGACCTCGTGGCGCGGGGCTATTCCATCGTCATTTTCCCGGAGGGAACACGCAGCCAGGACTGCCGGATCCAACGTTTCCACCGAGGCGCTTTCGTCTCCGCCCGGGAACTGGGATTGCCCGTTCTGCCGCTCTATATCCACGGTTTCGGCTACGCCCTGCCGAAGCATGACTTTCTTCTGCGGAAGGCCGGGCTGTACATGGAAGTGGGCGAGCGGTTCGAGGTCCCGGAAGGCGACATCGCCGCGTTCACGCGGAAGGTCCGCCACGACTATGAGAGGGTGTACGCGCGCATCCGCCGAGAACGCGAAACGGCGGCGTACAACGCCACTTATGTCCGCTACCAGTACCTGTACAAAGGGCATGATGCCGATGCGGAATGCCGTCGGGTCCTGACCCCGGAAACCCTCGCCCGGGTCGATGCCCTGACTGGTGATTCGCTCGTCATTAGGGAATCCGGCTGCGGAGTATATGCCCTCCTGGTGGCTTTGACGCACCCCGAGATGCACGTGACGGCCTATGAGGAAGACGAAGAAAAGTATCTGACGGCCGTCCGCTGTGCGGGCGTTCCGGAGAATTTGACGTATATTTGCGGGAGATGCGAAGAAGCCTGATTCTTTTTTTTCTCGTGCTTTGCACAGCCCTGCAGGCCCAGACCGTGAGGCTCTGGGAGGGTACGCC
Source organism: Bacteroidales bacterium (assembly GCA_017439305.1). Taxonomy (GTDB): domain Bacteria; phylum Bacteroidota; class Bacteroidia; order Bacteroidales; family UBA932; genus Cryptobacteroides. The sequence continues at coordinate 47,679 of JAFSJK010000010.1, forward strand.
CGTGCATGCCGGGTCCACCTTGACCGCCTACCTGCCGCAAGGAGAGCCGAAAGCCGCCGTGGTCGTATGCCCCGGTGGCAGCTATTTCTGGCTGGACAAGGAAGGAGAAGGCGAACGGGTGGGCGAGTGGCTCGCCTCCGAGGGCTTTGCCGCCTATGTGCTCCTGTACCGCACGGGAGGCTGGTTCAACTTCACGTTCCACACCCGGGCCGTGTTCGGCGGGAACCGCCATCCGGCCATGATCGAGGACCTGCAGCGGGCCATTTTCCTGGTCCGGCAGCAGTTCGACGGTCCCGTGGGCGCAATGGGCTTCTCCGCGGGCGGACATCTGGTGATGTCGGCGGCGGAGTTTTTCGGGACGGATTTCACGGGCCAGGCAGCGGAAACGTCCCTGCGTCCGGATTTCGTGGCGCCCATCTATCCGGTCGTGTCCATGCGCGATGCCTGCACCCATGCCCGTTCCCGGCGAGGTTTGCTGGGGGATGGCAGGACAGGGAACCAAGTACTGCGGGATTCCCTCTCGCTGGAGTGCCACGTGCGGACCGATACGCCGCCCGTGTTTCTGCTTCGCTGCGATGACGATCCGGTAGTGGATCCGCAGAATGCGGACCTGCTGGACGCGGCATTGACGGAAAAAGGCGTACCGCACCGCACAATCCGCTACCACGTCGGAGGACACGGATTCGGTGCTGATAAAGAGAAGTTTACGGAGGAAACGGCCCGTTGGCAGGCCGAGTTCCTCGATTGGATAGAAGAGATTGACTATGGCAGACATTGAATTTGAAAGGCCCGAAGTCATCAAGGCCTATCAGGAAGGACGCCTTGCGGAGGCCCTGCAATACCTGGCGGAGCATTCGAAGTATTATCAGCGGATGTTCGCCAGTTATCACATCGACCTGTCGAAGATCAGGACCCTGGAGGATCTCGTGAAGATTCCTTTCACGGAGAAGAAGGATCTCCAGTTGTTCAACGATGAGTTCCTCTGCTGCCCGAGGGAGAGGATCGTGGATTACGTGACCACCTCCGGCACCTTGGGGGAGCCGGTTACTTTCGGATGTACCGACAAGGACCTGGACCGGCTGGCTTTCAACGAGAAGAAGTCCTTCGCCTGTGCCGGCGTGAAGCCGGGCGACATCGTCCAGCTGATGACCACCATCGACAAACGCTTCATGGCGGGATTGGCCTATTTCCTGGGAATCAGGTCGTTAGGTGCCAGTATCATCCGCGTGGGCAACGGTATTCCGGAACTTCAGTGGGATACCATCCAGCGCCTGAAACCGGATACCATCATGTGCGTCCCGTCCTTCATCCTGCGCCTCATCCAGTATGCGGAGGAGCATGGCATCGACTACAGGAACTCCTCGGTGCGGCGGATCATCGGCATCGGGGAAGGACTCCGTGACCAGCATTTTGACCTGAACCTCCTGGGCCGCCGGATCAAGGAGAAATGGGACGTGGAGCTGTTCGCGACCTATTCATCCACCGAGATGGGCGCAACCTTCTCCGAATGCCCTTACGGCTGCGGCGGACACGTCCATCCGGAGCTGATTATCGTGGAGATCATCGGTGAGGATGACTTGCCGGTAGCCGATGGGGAAGTGGGGGAGATCGTGGTTACGACCCTGGGCGTGGAAGGCATGCCGCTCCTGCGCTTCCGGACAGGCGACATGGCGGCCAAGGTGACGGAGCAGTGCAAGTGCGGCCGCTGGTCGTACCGCCTGACTCCGCTCGTCGGACGCAAGAACAACATGATCAAGCTCAAGGGGACGACCCTGTACCCGCCGGCCATCAACGATGTGCTGGACAATACCGACTATGTGGAGAATTACGTAGTCGTCGTGGACGAAAGCGATGCCGGGACCGACGATGTCCTGGTGAAGCTGGGACTCAAGTACCAGCCTGATTTCGACCCGGTGAAGGATCTGAAGGACCGTTTCCGTTCCCGGATCCGCGTGGCCCCGCGCGTGGAGATCCTGCCCGTCCCGGAGGTTGCTGCGGTCAATTATCCCGCGAAGTCCCGCAAGCCCGTGAAATTCATCGACAACCGTCCCAAGCATGTTTGACGATATCCGTCCCTATACAGACGCGGAGATTCCGGCCGCGATGCAGCGTATCGTCACCTATCCCGAATTCCGGGCGGTGAGCGGTTATCTTTTCCCGGAAAAGCCTTTTGAGCGGGTTGCGGAGACGGTGGTTTCCTGCCGGACCATCGACGAATTCCAGGACCGGTTCATGGTACCCGTGGTGGAATCCATCATGGCGCTGTCCACGGACGGCGTGACGGTGGAGGGAATGGAGAAGCTGGACCCGGACCGGCGGTACCTGTTTGTCGCCAACCACCGGGACATCACCCTGGATGCCACGTTCTTCCAGGTCCTGCTGCGCCGGGCCGGTCTTCGTACGACGGAGATCACCTTCGGCGCCAACCTGATGCAGGGTGGATTGGTCGTGGATTTCGGCAAGTCCAACAAGATGTTCCGGGTGGAACGGCCCACGACGGTGTCTTCACCCCGGGCCTTCCTGACGAGTTCCGTCCGTCTGTCGGAGTACATTCGGTGGACCATCCTGGAGAAACGGGAATCTGTTTGGATTGCCCAGCGCAATGGACGGACGAAGGACGGGGTGGACGCTACGGACCAGGGCATTATCAAGATGTTCTCGCTGGCCGGAGACATCCTGGACCTTTCTATCGTCCCGCTGGCCGTTTCCTATGAATGGGAACCCTGCGATGTGCTCAAGGCCGCTGAACTTACGGCCCTGGAGCGCGACAGGTATTATGAAAAGAAGCCCGGAGAGGACTTGAAGAGCATCCTCACCGGCATCACCCAGCCCAAAGGACGGGTCCATTACACGGTTTGCGATCCCGTCACCGCGAAGGACCTCGCACCCTGGCAGGACCTTCCCGTCAATACGTTCTGCCGCGAAACGGCCGCCCTCATTGACCGGCGCATCCGGGCAGGGTACCGGATCTGGCCGAACAACCGCATCGCCGCGGACTACATGGAAGGCACTTCGTCCGGCGGTTATACGCCGCGGGAGAAGGCTGCCTTCGAAGCCCACCTTTCCTCCATTCCGGAGGAACTCCGCCCTGTTGTCCGGAAGATTTATGCTGGCCCCCTGTTATGAGAAAGACATTGACACTCCTTCTCCTGGCCTTCCTGAGCCAGGCCCTGTCCGCCCAAGTGTTCACGGACGCGTCTGTTTTTCCAGTATACGGAAAGGCTTCCGATGCTACGAAAACCCCTTATCAGCGGCTGCCGGCCGACCTTGAGGGGGTATCGCGTGGTGCCGTCTGGTATCTCGGCACCCAGAGCGCCGGCCTGTATATCCGTTTCCGGTCCAATTCCACGGCCATACACGCCCGTTGGACTTCGAGCTACGGCAGCTGGCTTTCCAATATGAACCCGACCGGTGTCCGCGGGCTGGACCTTTATGTCCTTGTGGACGGCCAGTGGAGACATGCGGGTGTGGGCTTGCCTTCACAAGAGAAGACAACCACCCATTGCCTGGTCAGGAACATGACGCCGGAGGAGCGGGAATATATGCTGTATCTGTCTCTGTATGACGGGATCGATCAGTTGGAAATCGGAGTGGACGAAGGCGCTTCCCTGGCTCCGTCACAGGTTGATTCGCCCCGTCGCGGCCGTCCGGTGGTGATGTACGGTACCAGTATCCTGCAGGGATGCAGCGCGAGCCGTCCCGGGATGGCCCATACGAACATCATTTCCCGCGCCCTGGACCGCGAAGTCATCAACCTGGGCTTCAGCGGAAATGCCCTGCTGGACCTGGAAATCGCCCGTCTGATGGCCTCCGTGCCCGATCCGGCGGTGTATGTGCTGGATTATGCACCCAACGCCTATGCCCCGATGATCAAGGAGCATGGCGAGGAGTTTTTCCGGATCCTTCGCGATGCGCATCCGGATGTCCCGGTCATTTTCATCGAAGACGTGATCTTTCCGCATACGCACTTTGACAGTGCCATCCGGAAGGAAGTGGAGGAAAAGAATTTCGAGCAGAAAGCCCTCTTCGGGCGGTTGAAGAAACAAGGTGAGAAAGGGATTTACTACATCCCTGCCGCCTCCATGACCGAACCCGACGGGGAAACTACGGCCGATACCATCCATCTGACGGACCTCGGCATGCAGCGCTATGTGGACCTCGTCCTCCCGGTCATCCGGAAAGCCTTGCGCAAAGCGCACAAATAATTGTTATCTTTGCAATCGATGCCGATTCACAGCGACATGGTTTGGGACCCGCTCCGTCGCAAGAGCGTCCGGCTGACCCCCGAGGAGGAGGTCAGGCAGTGGTTCATTTCCGTTCTGGGAACGGGGATGAAGGTGCCCGAGCATATGATGATGAGTGAGGTGGCATTGAAGTGGAACGGCCTGGATTACCGGGCCGACATCCTGGTCTATGACCGCAGCGCACATCCGCTCCTGGTGGTCGAATGCAAACGGCCGGAGGTGGAGCTGACGCAGGAAGTGGTGGACCAGGCACTTCGTTACAACAACGCGCTGGATGTGCGTTATATTGTGATTACCAACGGATTGAAAACCTTCATGTTCGAACGCGGGCAGGATGGTTTCGCCTTCGTGGAAAAAGCACCGCTATGGGAGGAGATGCTATGTCGACGATAACGAGCGGCTATCTGGACGCCCCGGTGTTCAAGCTGGTGTCGGACGTGGCGGCGGATCTCGGGATGCGCGCCTTTGTCATCGGCGGTTATGTCCGGGACTGCTTCCTGGGACGGCCGAATACCGACATCGACATCGTGGTGGAAGGAAGCGGTATCGCCCTGGCGGAAGCCGTGGCGGCCAGGGTCCATACGAATGTCAGCGTCTTCCGGAATTTCGGAACGGCGATGCTGCATTACAAGGGCATCGAGGTGGAGTTCGTAGGCGCGCGGAAGGAGTCCTACAACCGCGATTCCCGGAAACCGATCGTCGAGGACGGCACCTTGGAAGAAGACCAGCTCCGCCGGGATTTCACCATCAATGCAATGGCCTTCAGCCTGTGCAGGGAGGATTTCGGCGCCTTGGTGGATCCCTTCGGCGGTATCCGCGACCTCGCGGCCGGCATCATCCGTACTCCGCTCCAACCCGAACAAACCTACAGCGACGATCCTCTGCGCATGCTCCGCGCCATCCGTTTTGCCGCACAGCTTTCCACTCCGGAGCATCCTTTCACCATCGTCCCTGAATCGCTGGCTGCGATGAAGGCGATGGCATCCCGGATGAAGATCCTGTCCTCCGAACGCATCGTGGAAGAAGTGAACAAGATGCTCCTCACCCGGAAGCCGTCCATGGCCTTCCGCCTGATGGACGACACCGGCCTGTTGGAACAGTTCCTTCCCCAGCTGGTGCAGCTCAAGGGCGTGGAAACGGTGGAAGGAAAGGGACATAAGGAGAACTTTTCCCATACTTTGCAAGTGCTTGACAATGTGGCGGAAAGCGAGGAAGGGGAGCCCAATCTCTGGCTCCGCTGGGCCGCGCTCCTGCACGACATCGGCAAGCCGGCCTCCAAGCGTTATGCGCCCGGCCAGGGCTGGACTTTCCATGGGCACGAAGTCATCGGCGCCCGGATGGTCCCGAAGATCTTCCAGGGGCTGAAGATGCCCTTGAACGAGAAGATGAAGTACGTGCAGAAACTGGTCGGCCTGCACCTGCGCCCCATTGCCCTCGTGGATGAGGAGGTGACCGATTCCGCCGTCCGCCGGCTCCTGTTCGATGCCGGTGACGACATCGACGACCTCATGCTCCTGTGCCATGCCGACATCACGTCCAAGAACCCTGCAAAAGTGGCCCGCCTGCACCGGAACTTCGAACTGGTGAAGGAAAAGCTGGTGGAAGTGGAGGAGAAGGACAAGATCCGCAACTGGAAGAACCCCATCACCGGCGACTACGTGATGGAAGTTTTCGGCATCGAGCCTTGCAACCTCATCGGCCAGATCAAGGAAGCGGTGAAGAACGCCATCCTGGACGGACTGATTCCCAACGACTTCGAGTCGGCGGACCGCCTGATGCGCGAAAAGGCCGCGGAACTGGGACTCACGCCCGTAAAATGATCGACGCCTATATCACATACATCCGGGACATCCGGCGGTATTCGCCGCGGACACAGGACATCTACCGGGATGTGCTGGATGATTTTGCGCGGTTCTGTGACGGGGAAGTGACGGCGTCGCTCACGCCGTCGATGCTGCGGCGGTATGAGGCGGACCTGATGAACCGCGGGATGAAACCCCGTACCGTGCACCAGCACATGTCCGTGCTGAGCGGTTTCTGCCGGTTCCTGATGCAGAAGGGAGTGCTGAAATCCAATCCTGCCCGGAACGTCAAGCGGCCCAAGATGGAGAAAAGGCTGCCGGAATACTATCAGGAACGGTCGATGGACGAGTACTTTGCGGATACGGATCATTGGGCGGGGGAGGATGAACTCGAAATCCTCCGGAGCTATGGACCGGTGCCCCGGGACAAGGCGGCCGTGGAAATCTACCGGCACCGGCTTCGCCGGCTCATGATCAGCCTCTTGTACGGGACCGGCATCCGACGGGCCGAACTCATCGGCCTGAAGGCGGGCTCGTTCGACCCGTCCAGGCAGGTCCTGCGGGTGCACGGGAAAGGAGACAAAATGCGGGAAATTCCGGTCATCCCTTCACTTTGTCACGAAATTTGCTTATATTTACAAGCAGTTGAGTCGATGAGAGGGGGCGCAAGCCCTGCGGACGGACCGCTCCTCGTGACGGAAAAGGGCCGTGCCCTGTATCCGGAATATGTGGACCGGGCCGTGAAGACGGAACTCGACGGGTACGGCATCACCGGGAGGAAATCCCCCCATGTGCTCAGGCATTCGGTCGCCACGGCCCTCCTGGACGACGGCGCCGACCTGAACTCCATCAAGGAGATGCTCGGACACGCGTCCCTCGCCGCCACGCAGGTGTACACGCACAACTCCGTCGACCGGCTGAAAAAAGTGTATAACAACGCCCATCCCAGGGCAAAAAACGGAGGCTCAAATGATTAATGTGAAGTCCCTGAAGTTCGACGCAGACCAGAAACTGCTCGACTATGTGGAGAAGAAAGTCGGAAAGATCGAGAAGTTCTTCGACAACCTCGGCGACATCGATGTCACCCTTTCCCTCTCTCCGGAACCCGACAACAAGAACGTCCGGCTCCAGACCCGTTTCCCCGGTGAAGACCTCGTGATCGAGCGTAACGCCAAGACCTTCGAAGAAGCCGTTACCGAGGCGGTTGACGCGATGAAGGAAAAAATCGTTCGCGCCAAGGAGAGGAGATTCGACAAATAATCCTTTGAAATCCAAGCTGGCGGCCTCCCGGCCGCCTTTTTTCGTGGAATGACTATGAAAAGATCATGCGCCTGCCTCCTGCTTGCCCTGATGCTTTGCACGCAGTTGGGGGCCCAGGGTTTCCTGAAGGGGAAAATCCTTTATTTCGATGCCGGGGAGAATATGAGCGAACGGAGTGGCAGCAGTTTCCAGTTCTCCCTTCTCGGCGGCCTGTCGGTGAGTTCTTCCTTATCCATCCTCTCCGTGGAGCGCGCCCTGGAGAAGGCGGCGGAAGACGATGACATCGCGATGGTTTTCTTCCGGCCCGATATGATTTCGGCGGGAATGGCCGCGCGGGAGGAACTGCGGCAGAGCCTGGCGCGTTTCGCCGCAAAGGGGAAGCCTGTCGTCTGTTACGGCATTTCGTTCAGCACGGCTTCCTATTACCTGGGATCCGTGGGTGACCGCGTCTTCATGCATCCCGGATCCAGCGGGACCTTGAATGGACCGGCATCTACCCAGCTGTATTACAAGGACTTGCTGGATTCCCTGGGCGTCAGGATCCAGCTGATCCGGCACGGAAGCTACAAGTCGGCCGGAGAGCCCTATGTCCGCAGCGAGATGAGCGAGGAGAACCGGCAGCAGTATCAGGTCCTTCTCGGGTCCATCTGGGAGCCGATGGTGGAGGAGATGGCCGCCTCCCGCGGAATCGCCGCCGATTCGCTCCGCGCCTGGGTTTCTACCCTCCAGCTTTCGACTTCCCGTGACTGGCTGGAAAAGGGACTGGTGGACGGCCTGAAATACCGGGATGAGATGGAGGAATACCTGTGCCATCTCTTCGGCAAGGCCGATCCGGACGACCTGAAGAAAGTCTCCATGTCCGAGTATGTCGGGTCTTTGAAGCAGAACGGTTCCAAGAAGGTCGCCGTCCTGTATGCCGAAGGGGAGATCGTCCGTTCCGGCAGCGGGATCGCCGGAGAAAAGTTCGCCCGGGAAATTGCGAAAGTCCGGGCCGATTCCTCCATCAAAGCGGTGGTCTTCCGGGTCAATTCCCCCGGCGGGGAAGTCGTGGCCGCCGATATGATCCGACGCGAGATCGAAGCGCTCCGGAAGGACAAGCCCGTTATCGCAAGCTATGGGGAATATGCCGCCTCGGGCGGATACTTGATCTCCGCGGGAACGGACCGGATCTTCGTGGACAATTCCACCTTGACCGGGTCTATCGGCGTGTTCGGACAGGTCGTCTCGTATGGGGAGGCGCTGAGCAGGAAACTGCACATCCATCCCTATACCGTCGGGACGCACGAACATAGCGACATGGGCTCCGGCATGCGTCCGCTGGACGAAAAGGAACTGGCTCGTTATCAGCAGGATATAGATGGAATCTACGATGATTTTGTCCGGGTGGTGTCCGACGGCCGCGGCATGGACCGCGACGCCGTCGATGCCATCGCGCAGGGACGCGTCTGGTCCGGTGGGGATGCCCTGAAAATCGGTCTCGCCGATGAGAAAGGCATCCTGCTGGATGCCGTCAAGTATGCGGCCAGGCAGGCCGGTCTGGAAAAGTACGGCATCGTGGCCTATCCCGAAAGGAATGACCTGCTGGGAGAGATCCTGTCCTTGGCCAAGGAAGGGGACAAGCCGCTCATCCGCCTTCGGGAGATCCTTCCTGCCGGCTTCTCCACCATCGCCCGCATGCCTTATGTCGAATTTGACCAGAATGGAAGATGAAATACTTGAGAATCATCCTTTGGGCAGCCTTGACGCTGGTGGCGTCCGCGGCCTTCGCCCAGACTGAGGCCAACCGGAACCGGTTGTCCGAGATCGAGAAAATGGAAGTCAAGGCCAGGAAGGGCGGTCCGAAATTCGACCGGTTCGGAATCCGGCTGCTGCCGGAAATCGGTTATGGGGCCCATCTGGTCCGGTCGGAAGACTTCCGTTCCCAGGGACTGGACTCCGGTCAGGCCTACTTGCAGGCCCTGGACGTGTTTTACCGGCCGTTCGCGTGGGGAAGCGTGCACATAGGAGCGGCAGCCGGCCTGGACTGGTTCAAGACCCGGGATCTTCTCTTTGTCCAGGATGATAACTATAACATCGTGGTCACACCGTTTCCGGAAGATTTTAAGGAGAAGAATTCGAAATCCCGTTCGTCCGTTACGGAATGGACGGTAATGGTGCCCGCCACCCTGCAGTTCCATTTCGGGAAAGCCACCGTCCGGCTGGGTGCTGAGGCGCTGTATTCTTTCTCGCCCCGGGTCCGGCTGGACATCTCGAAGAAGGATTTCCGGGAATTCACGGAGAGCAAAGGAGGCCGGATCCAGCCTTTCAGCTACGATTTCCTGGCTGCATTCTCTTTCGGGCACTTCGGGGTCTTCGGCAAGTTCCAGCCCGCCTCCGCCCGTCGTTTCCCCGAACCGGGTCCCACTTTTTCCACCTGGACGGTAGGGCTTTGCCTGACAACTTTTTGAGTTGACCCTCTGGCAGAAGACTGCATTAAGAGTATAAGTGAGAGAAAGGGACAGGGTCCGGGCTCCGAAAAAAAGTCGCCCGGACCCTGTCCCTTTCTCTTTCAGCTTCTCTTTCAGCGGATTTTAACTATATTTGTAAGATTGATAATATGAATGATTGAAACGTCAGCCTGATGAACAGTAAATCTCTCCTCCTTGGGCTCGCCCTTATTGCCGTTGCGTGCGGGCAGGCTCCTGAAAAGACCTCGGACCTTCCCGTCTATCTGGATGATGCCCAGCCGCTGGAAGCGCGGGTGGAAGACGCTTTTTCCCGGATGACCCTCGACGAAAAGATCGCGATGGTCCACGCCCAGTCCAAATTCAGTTCTCCCGGCGTTCCGCGCCTGGGTATCCCCGAGGTCTGGTGCACCGACGGGCCACACGGCATCCGGGCGGAAGTCCTGTGGGACGAATGGGACCAGGCCGGATGGACCAACGATTCCATCACGGCGTTCCCGGCCCTGAGCGGCCTTGCAGCGACCTGGGACCGCGAGCTCTCCCGGCTCTATGGCAAGAGCATTGGCGAGGAGGCGCGTTACCGGAACAAAACTGTCCTGCTGGGTCCTGGCGTGAATATCTACCGTTTTCCGCTGAACGGCCGCAATTTTGAATATATGGGCGAGGATCCTTACCTCGCCGGCGAGATGGTCGTCCCCTATGTGGAAGGCGTACAGTCCAACGGTGTTGCCGTGTGCGTGAAGCATTATGCGCTGAACAACAGCGAGGTGAACCGACACGTTGCGAACACCATCGTGGACGACCGGACGCTCTATGAGATTTATCTCCCGGCTTTCAAGGCGGCCGTGCAGAAGGGCCACGCCTGGTCCATCATGGCGGCTTACAATCTGTATAACAACGAGCATCTGTGCTCCAACGAGGTCCTCCTGGACAAGATCCTCCGCGGGGAGTGGGTCTTCGACGGGGTTGTCATCAGCGACTGGGGCGGCGTGCATAACACCCTCCAGACCGCAAAGCACGGTGTGGACCTGGAGTACGGTTCCTGGACCGACGGTCTCACCATGGGCAAGACCAATGCCTATGACAGTTACTTCCTGGCGAACCCCTATAAGGAGGCCATCCAGAAGGGCGAGATTGGCACAGAGGAACTGGACGCCCGTGTGAAGCGCATCCTGCGCCTCATTTTCCGCACCTCCATGGACCGCAACCGTCCTTTCGGCAGCCAGACCTCGCCGGAACACTATGCCGCGGCGCGCAAGATTGGCGCTGAATCCATCGTCCTTCTCAAGAATGACAGCGGTATCCTGCCGATGGTGGCCGATCCGAAGAAGATCGTCGTGGTGGGCGAGAACGCCGTGAAGATGATGACGGTGGGCGGCGGCTCCTCCTCTCTCAAAGCGAAATTGGAGGTCTCTCCGCTGGACGGCATCAAGGCCCGCTGGCCCGATGCCGAAGTCATCTGGGAGCGCGGCTACGTGGGAGACATCGGAACGGATTACAACGGTGTTTCCACGGGTCAGGATCTCCGGGAAGGCCGCAGTGCCGCTACGCTCATCGCCGACGCGGTGAAAGCGGTGGAAGGGGCTGATTATGTGATCTTTATCGGCGGACTGAACAAGGCCGACAACCAGGATGCCGAGGGCCTGGACCGCCTCCAGTACGGTCTTCCGTACAACCAGGATGCCGTGATCGAGGCGCTTGCCGCCGCCACGGACAAGCTCGTCGTCGTCAACATTTCCGGCAACGCCGTGGCGATGCCGTGGGTGGAGAAGGTGCCCGCCATCGTCCAGGACTGGTACCTGGGCACACAGGCCGGCCATTCCCTGGCCGATGTGCTTTCCGGCGATGTGAACCCCTCCGGGCATCTTCCTTTCACCATCCCGGTCTCTTATGCCGACAATCCGGTCCAGACCGAGGCGCAGTATCCCGGTATCCTTCGTGATACGATGCTTGACGGAATGCCGGTACTGGATATGGAGTATACCGAGGGTATCTATGTGGGATACCGTTGGTACGACCTGCACGGCGGCGTCCTCTTCCCGTTCGGACACGGCCTGAGCTATACGACCTTCGAGTTCGGCGAACCGACCCTGAGCAAGAAGTCGATGAAGGAAGATGGAACCGTGACGGTGACCGTTCCCGTGAAGAACACGGGCTCCGTGGCGGGTTCTGAGGTGGTCCAGCTGTACATCGCGGACGTGGAGGCCTCGGTTGGCCGTCCCGCCAAGGAACTCAAGGGATTCGCCAAAGTCGCACTCGAACCCGGCCAGAAGGCCGACGTGCAGTTTACCATCGACAAGGACGCCCTCTGCTTCTTCGATGCCGAAAAACATGCCTGGGTGGCAGAGAAGGGCCTCTTCCGGGCGCTTGTCGCCGCCTCGGCGCAGGATGTCCGTGGAACCGTGGAATTTGAATTGAAATAGTGGCTGAAAAAAAGTCATACGTGGAGACGGACCGGCAGGTCCGCAATCTCATCGAGGACATCAGGTCGGGTGTCTTCAAGCCGGTGTATCTTCTGATGGGGGAGGAGCCGTACTACCCGGAACTGGTGTGCCAGGCCATCATCGACAATTGCCTGCAGGACTGGGAGAAGGACTTCAATGAAACCATCTGTTACGGGGCCGATGTGGATGCCGACACCGTGATTACGGCTGCCCGCCGCTTCCCGATGATGGCGGACCGGCAGCTGGTCGTCGTAAAGGAAGCCCAGGCGATGAAGACGCTGGAGGACCTGGCCCTCTATTGCCAGAAGCCCCTGGATTCCACCGTCCTTGTCCTCCTGATGCACGGCGCGCGGGCGGACAAGCGCAAGGCCCTCTACAAGGAGGTTCTGAAGCAGGGGGTGGTCGTGGATTCCCTCCCGCTCAAGGATTATGAGGCGGAGCGCTGGGTATCCTCCTATTATGGCGACCGTGGCCTTAACATCGATCCGGAAGCCGTGCGGCTGCTGGTGGAGGCAGCCGGTACCGACCTGGGCAAGATAGCCGTAGAGACGGAAAAGATGCTCAAGAACCTGCCGGAGGGGGTCCGGGACATCACGCCGGAGGACATCGAGAAGAATGTGGGCATCAGCCGGCAGTTCAGCGTGTTTGAATTGACCAAGGCCCTTTCCTACAAGGATGCGCCCCGAGCCGCGAAGGTCGCCCGCTATCTGGGTGAGGCCCCCAAGTTCTTCCTGCCGATGACCGTCAGTGCCCTTTTCCTGCACTTCCAGCGGATTCTGAAGTACAACGCCCTCGTCCAGGCCGGCCAGGGCGGGGACAGCGCTATGAAGGCCAAGGTCCTGGGCGTGAATCCCTACTTTTACAAGGAATACGACGCTGCCGTCCGCAATTATCCGCTTCAGAAAGCCATGCGGGTAATTTCGCTTCTGAACGAGTATGATTTCAAGGGCAAGGGCGGCGAGGCCGGTGAGGCCGACCCGGGGGAGCTTTTGGTGGAGCTGACGACAAAAATCTTGAATATTTGATAAATTATTATTGTAAATCAATAAATTCTTTCTATATTTGCTGAAAACTTAGCAACGATGTCCATCATTGAAGTCAAACAAGTGAGCAAACACTTCGGGGAAAAGGTCGCCTTGGACAAGGTGACGCTTTCCATCCCCGAGGGGAAAATCTTCGGCCTGCTGGGGCCGAACGGGGCGGGAAAGTCCACCCTGATCCGCATCATCAACCGTATCACCCTCGCTACGGAAGGGGAGGTCCTGTTCCAGGGACATCCCATTACGGCCGAGGATGTCGCCCATATCGGCTACCTGCCGGAAGAACGGGGCCTGTACCGCAAGATGAAGGTCGGCGACCAGGCAATGTACCTCGCCCAGCTGCGGGGGATGTCTTCCCGCGAAGCCGCCTACGAACTGAAGCAGTGGTTCGTCCGCTTTGGCATCCAGGATTGGTGGAACAAGAAGGTGGAGGAACTCTCCAAGGGCATGGCCCAGAAGGTCCAGTTCATCACCACCGTGGTGCACAAGCCGTCCCTGATGATCCTGGACGAGCCTTTCTCCGGCTTCGATCCGGTCAATGCGGACCTGATCCGGAAGGAGATCCTCCGGCTGAAGGACGAGGGCGCGACTATCATCCTCTCCACCCACAACATGGAATCCGTGGAGGAGCTCTGTGACGAGATCGCCTTGCTGAACAAGGCCAAACTTGTGATCACCGGCGGCACGGACGACATCCGTCACCGTTTCGGCGAGGACAATGTGGAGATCGAGTACACCGAGGACTACGTCCGCAAGACGGAGGTCGTTTCCCGCGAGAAGGCATCCGCCCGTCTGACGGAACTCATCGAAGGCGGTATCCGCATCAATGCGTACCGGGAACTCGTTCCGCGCATGAACGACATCTTTATCAAACTCGTAACGGAAGGGGAGGACCAGTAGTATGGATTTCAAGAAATTAGGCATCATCATCGAGCGGGAATACCTGAACAAGGTCAAGAAAAAGTCATTCCTCCTGACCACCTTCGGTGTCCCCATCTTGTTCGCCGCCATGTATGCGGTGATGATCTTCATCATGCTCCGGACCGAGGGCGATTCCAAGCGGATCGCGGTCATCGACAACTCCGGCATCGTGATGGAGAAACTCGAGAACACCAAGCAGCTTACCTTCACGCAGCTCAGCGAGACGGATCCGGAAGCGGTGAAGAACAACCTGTCCGACATCGACGCGGACATCCTCCTGTACATCTCCCCGCTGGACAGCGCCACCAAGTCGGTGACGGCGACCACCTATGCCGACAAGCCGATGGGTATGGAGACGGCCGAGGTGATTGAAAACCGCATCAACGACGCCGTGGAGGCCTACCGGATCGATTCCTACGGGATTGAGGGTCTGGACCAGATCCTGGCCGACGTGCATTCCAACATCCATCTGACCTCTTATACGGTGGATGAGAAGGGCAAGGAGACCATCTCCCAGAGCGAGGTGTACATGATCATCTCGATGCTGCTCGCCATGGGCCTGTACATGTTCATCGCCATCTTCAGCGGCATGGTGATGTCTTCCGTCATCGAGGAGAAGTCCTCCCGCGTGGTGGAAGTCCTCGTTTCTTCCGTCAAGTCCACGGAGCTGATGTTCGGAAAGATCATCGGCGTGGCCCTGGTGGCCCTGACCCAGTTCCTGCTCTGGATTGTCCTGACGGTCCTGATCATCGGCATCATCGGCGGCGTGGTCGGCATGGACAAGCTGACCGGCGGCATGGATTCATCCCAGATGGAGCAAATCCAGGAAATGTCCACGATGGGCACCGGTATGGGTAATACGCTTGACTTGCAGGCGCTGACGGATACCGCCGCCGTGGCGGAAGGTCCGACCGGCATGCAGGCAATCCTGGGCACGCTGAGCTCCCTGAACTATACGCAGATCTTCGTGTCCTTCTTCCTGTTCTTCATCTTCGGCTACCTGCTGTACGCGTCGCTGTTCGCGGCCATCGGTTCTGCCGTGGAGAACGAGGCGGATACGCAGCAGCTGCAGATTCCGGTTACGATCCCGCTGCTCATCGGCTTCTTCGTGGCCTTCTATGCCTTCCGTTCGCCGGAGAGCTCGCTGGTATGGTGGTTCTCGATGATCCCGTTCACCTCTCCGATCGTGATGCTTGCCCGCATTCCTTTCGGCGTGGCTACCTGGGAGCTCATCCTCTCCATCGGCCTGCTCATCCTCACCTTTGTCGCCTGCGCCTGGGTCTCCGCCAAGATTTACAAGGTGGGCATCCTGATGTACGGCAAGAAATCGACCTTCAAAGACCTCTGGAAATGGCTAAAAGAAAGTTAGTTGTCCTGCCTCTCCTGCTTCTGGTCTCCTGCGCGCAGCCGGGGCCGAGGATGGAGTGGAAGCGGGTGCCGATGGACGGGAGCCGGACCGGCGTCGTTCCGGTGAACGCCGAAAATATGGAAACGGCCCTGGGTACGTTCGAAGACGATTATGTCGCGCCGAACGGCAAGCATTTCACCGAGGGGGCAACTCCCGAAGTGGCGATGCTCCTGGCGGAAGCGCAGCCCAGGATGGCCCGTCTCAAGCAGGTGGTGGGACACAGCACCCATATGCTGCTGAACCTCCGGAACGAGCCCGACCTGCCGCTTGCCAACATGGTGGCGGATGCCCTGCGGGCCAAGGGAAGCGACTATTTCGGCGTGCCGATGGATTTCGCCATCACGAACTACGGCGGTATCCGTGTGCCGATGCCCGAAGGGGCTGTCACCCTGGATGATATGGAGTCCATGTTCCCTTTCAAGAATTACATGTGCTATGCGAAGGTCCGTGGAAACAACCTGCAGCGCCTGCTGGAGCAACTGGCCAAGACACCGGCCTTCCAGGCGGTCAGCGGCTGCAAGGTGAAAGTCAAGGCCCACGAGCTCGTGGAAGCGGAAGTGGGCGGCCAGCCTATCGATCCCGACAAGCTGTACAACGTCACGACCATCGACTTCCTCCTGTCCGGCGGCGACCAGATCGCCATCGGCGCCCTGGCGGAGGATGTGGTCCTGACCCCTGTGCTCATCCGGGACGTGATGCTGGAATATGTTCAGAAAATGGAGGCGGAAGGAAAAGTGCTGGATGGACAGAAAGACGGACGCGTTGTAATGGAGGAATAGGCAATGGACAAGACTGCAAGAATCATTTTCATCTGCCTTTCCATGGCACTTGCCGTGGCGGTAGGCTACTGCTGGCAGGCCGGGAAGGAAGCGGAGAAGGAGATGCGCCATCTGGTGATCCTCCATGTCAATGACACCCACAGCCATTTCGAGCCCGAGAAAGTCGGGGAATATGCCGGTATGGGCGGAATCATCGAAAGGGCCGCTTTCGTAGACAGTGTCCGGAAGGCGGAAGGGCCGGAGAACGTACTCCTGCTCCACGCCGGAGATTTCTGCCAGGGAACGACCTATTTTTCCGAACTGGGTGGCCAGCTGGAAATCCAGGCGCTCAATGCAATGGGTTACGACGTGATTACGCTCGGGAACCATGAGTTCGACAACGGCCTGGAGGACCTGGGTGACCGGCTTTCCTCCCTGGAAATGCCGGTCGTGGTATGCAATTATGACTTCTCGCCCTTCGAGATTGGGAAATATGTCAAGCCTTATGTCATCCTGGAACGGGCCGGCATGAAAATCGGCGTCCTGGGTGTCCTGTGCGACCTCAAGTCGATGGTCGCCGGCGACATCGCCGAACGGGTGCCCGAATTCCCGCTGTACGAGACGGTCCAGAAATATGCGGACTTGCTGAAGCTGGAGGAGAAGTGCGACCTGGTCATCGCCTTGACGCACATCGGCTATACCGAACACAACCCCGGTGACATCACCGATCCCATCCTGTGCGCGAAGACACGGAACATCGACCTTTTTGTGGGCGGTCATTCCCATACCTTCCTGGACAAGATGGAATACCATCCGAACGCGGACGGAATACCCACCCCGGTTGTCCAGGATGGGTGGATGGGTGTCTATGTCGGTCAGATCGACTACCGCCTATAGGATATTCATCGACTGTTCCCGGATTTTCTCCAATTCGTCTTTCATGCGGACAACCAGTTTCTGGATGCCCGCATGATTCGCCTTGGAACCGGTAGTATTGATTTCGCGGCCCATTTCCTGGATGATGAAACCGAGTTTCTTGCCGGGATAGGGTTCGCCGTCGATGGTCTCCATGAAATAGCGGCAATGCTGGCGGAGACGGACTTTCTCCTCGTTGATGTCGTACTTCTCCAGATAGAAGATGAGCTCCTGCTCGAAGCGGGCGGGATCGGGCTTCTGGGCGAGTTCCTCGAGATTCTTCAGGATGCGGGCCTTGACCGTTTCGATCCGTTCGCCTTCGAGGAATTCGACCTGGTCATACAGGTCCAGGATGTTCTGCACGCGGCCGGTGACGTCCTTGTACAGGGCGGCGCCCTCCTGGCTGCGGAAGGCCTGAAGATGGTCCAGCGCCTCGTCGATGGCGGCTTCTACGGCCGGCCAGTCTTCGTCGGCGATGGCGTCGGCTTTTTTTGCGTCTACGACATCGGGGAGACGGAGGAGGGAAGCGAGCAGCTCGCTGTTGGCCTCGTCACCAGGGGCGGTGAAGCCCGGCAGTTCCCGCCGGATGGCGAGAACCTGGTTGTAGTAGGCCTTCAGTACCTCGGCATTGATGGGGCGGGCGGACTCGCCGGCGGACGCCTCGAATGTCAGGAAAAAGTCGATGGTTCCCCGCTGCAGACGGTCGGCGAGTTTTTTCCGGACCGGAATGTCCTTGTCCTTGGGGAGGATGGAAGTCTTGATGTTGATGTCCGCACTCTTGGCGTTGAGGGTACGGATCTCTACGGTCAGCTTTCCGTTTTTCAGCGTGGCTTCGGCCTTGCCGTAGCCGGTCATCGACTGGATCATCGCTATTTGATAATGTCTAGTTCCTTGAACACCTTGGTGAGGGCGGTGACGGCCCGGTCCACCTGTTCCTTGGTGTGGGTGGCCATCAGCGCGAAGCGGACGAGGGTGTCCTGCGGGGCGCAGGCAGGCGGGATGACGGCGTTGATGAAGACACCTTCGTCAAACGCCCGCTTGGTGACCATGAACGTTTTCTCCAGGTCGCGGACATAGAGCGGGATGATCGGGCTCTCGGTGTCGCCGATCTCGAAGCCGGCGTCGCGGAACTTCATCAGGGCGTAATTGGTCACCTCCCAGAGGGCCTTGATGCGCTTGGGTTCCTTCTGGAGGATGTGCAGGGCCTCCAGGGCACTGGCCGTGGCGGCCGGAGTGGCGGAGGCGCTGAAGATATAGGTGCGGGCGGTGTGCCGGAGCCAGTTGATGATGATCTTGTCCGCTGCGACGAAGCCGCCGATGGAGGCGAGGGACTTG
The DNA here is from genome assembly GCA_017439305.1 of Bacteroidales bacterium. Classification (GTDB taxonomy): domain Bacteria; phylum Bacteroidota; class Bacteroidia; order Bacteroidales; family UBA932; genus Cryptobacteroides. The sequence continues at coordinate 66,250 of JAFSJK010000010.1, forward strand.
GAGAAAGTCCCCATGATGATGTCGATATCCTTCGTCAGGTTGAAATGGTCGCAGACGCCCCGGCCCTGACGGCCGAAGACACCGAGGCCGTGGGCCTCGTCCACCATGATGACGACGTTGTCGTACTTGTGCTTGAGTTCCACGATTTCAGGAAGCTTGCACAGGTCGCCCTCCATCGAGAAGACGCCGTCCACGACGATGAGCTTGACGGAATTCTTGGGGCAGCGCCTCAGGCAGCGCTCCAGATCCTTCATGTCGTTGTGCTTGTAATGGAGGCCCTTGGCGAAGGACAGCCGGCGTCCGTCCACGATGGAGGCGTGGTCGCGGTCGTCACAGATGATGAAGTCGTCCTTGGTCAGGAGTTGGGGGATGACGCCGGAATTCACCGTGAAGCCGGTGGAGAAGCACAGGGCTTCATCCTTGCCCACGAAGGCGGCCAGTTCCTTCTCGAGCTGGACGTGGATGTCCAGGGTTCCGTTGAGGAACCGGGAACCGGCGCAGCCGGAGCCGTATTGTTTCATGGCCTTGACGCCCGCTTCGATTACGCGCTCGTCACCGGTAAGGCCCGTATAGGCGTTGGATCCGAACATCAGGACCTGATGTCCCTCCATTTCGACTTCCGTACCCTGTTTGCTTTCTATTTCGCGGAAGTAAGGATATACTCCCTTTTCAATCATTTTCTGCGGCAGGTCGTATTTCGCCAGCCTCGCGTGCAATAATCCCATACTAGGTTCGTTTTAGTAACCTGCGAATTTAGTAAAAATAATTTAAAATATGTATCTTTGTACGTTATAATGGAACGAAACCATGGAAGAACGCAAACTCAATTTCCTCGAAGAAATCATTGAATCGGACCTCGCATCCGGCAAGGTGGATGCCATCGTCACCCGCTTTCCGCCGGAGCCGAACGGCTACCTGCACCTCGGTCATGCCAAGTCCATCTGCCTGAACTTCGGTCTCGCGCAGAAGTACGGCGGAAAGACCAATCTCCGCTATGACGACACCAATCCGACCAAGGAGGATACCGAATATGTGGACTCCATCAAGGAGGATATCAAATGGCTTGGTTTCCAGTGGGATAAGGAGCTTTATGCGTCCGACTATTTCGACCAGCTATACGCTTGGGCGGAGGAGCTCATCCAGCGTGGCCTCGCCTATGTCGACGACCAGAATCAGGAGGAGATCCGCCTGAACCGCGGCACCGTGGACAAGCCCGGCACGCCCAGCCCTTGGCGCGACCGCACGCCGGAAGAGAACCTGAAACTCTTCCGCGAGATGAAGGCCGGCAAGTATGCGGAAGGGGAGAAGGTTCTCCGGGCGAAGATTGACATGGCCCACCCGAACATGATGTTCCGCGACCCGCTCCTGTACCGGATCAAGTTCGCGCACCATCACCGGACGGGCGACAAGTGGTGCATCTATCCGATGTACGACTTCACCCACGGCCAGTGCGATTCCATCGAGCATATCACCCACTCCATCTGCACGCTGGAGTTCGACGTCCATCGTCCGCTGTATGACTGGTTCATCGAGACGCTGGGAATTTATCCCTCTCACCAGTATGAGTTTGCACGTCTTAATCTCACGTATACCTTGATGTCCAAGCGCAAGCTCCTCGAGCTCGTGCAGAAGGGGCTCGTGAGCGGTTGGGACGATCCCCGGATGCCTACGCTGTGCGGCGTCCGCCGCCGTGGCTACACCGCCGAGGCGCTCCGGATGTTCTGCGACAAGATCGGCGTTTCCAAGCGCGACCAGCTGATGGACATCCAGCTCCTGGAGTGGTGTGTCCGCCAGGACCTGAACGCCCGGTCCAACCGCTACATGGTGGTCCAGGATCCCGTCAAGGTGACGATTACCAACTACCCGGAAGGCCAGGTCGAATGGTTCGACTGCCCGTTGAACCCGGCCGAGCCGGAGGGCGCCACCCGCAAAGTTCCTTTCAGCCGTGAGCTCTACATCGACCGGGCCGACTTCATGGAGGAAGCTCCCAAGAAGTTCTTCCGCCTCAAGCCGGACGGCGAAGTCCGTCTCAAGTATACCTACATCATCAAGTGCAATGAGGTAATCAAAAATGCTGATGGCGAGATCGTTGAGTTGAAGTGCACCTACGATCCTTCCACGCATCCGACCACGGGCGAATGGCGTTCCGTCAAGGGCACCATTCACTGGGTGAGCGTCCCGCACGCGAAGGAACTCGAAGTCCTCAACTACGACCGTCTCTTCACCCTGGCCGACATGTCCCAGGTCCCCGAGGACAAGGACTACAAGGATTTCCTGAATCCCGATTCCCTCATCGTCAACTCCGGCTATGCCGAGCCCGCCCTGCTGGAGGATGCCTCCGGCATCGCCGTCCAGTTCGAGCGTACCGGCTACTACGTGAAAGACAAGGACTCTACGCCGGAAAAGGCCGTCTTCAACAAGACCACGGCCCTGAAGGATTCCTACAAGCCGGAATAGGTCATCCCTTTGGGAATGTCGGCAAACGGGAACATATCGGAAAGTAGCAGAAGGATCGCACGCAATACGGTCCTTCTGTATTTCCGGATGGGTGTGATGCTCATCATCGGCCTGTTTACCTACCGGGTGATCCTCCGTACACTGGGCATCACGGATTACGGTGTCTATACGGCGGTGGGAGGTGTTCTCACCATGTTCACGATTGTCATGAACACGGTGACTTCCTCCATCAGCCGGTATCTCACCGTCGGTCTCGGGAAAGGGGATCCGGAGCGGCTGAAAACGGTCTTCTGGACCAGCGTCGGCATTCTGGCGGGCTTTTGCGTGCTGATAGCGGTCCTGACGGAGACGGCCGGCCTGTGGTATCTGCATCATAAGATGGTGATTCCTCCGGACCGGATGGAGGCTGCTGTCCTGGTGCTGCACACTTCCCTGATGCTGCTGGTGCTGAATCTGGTGACCATGCCCTATTCGGCTGTGATTACGTCGCATGAGCACATGGATGCCTATGCTTGGATCAGCATTTTGGAAGGGGTGCTGAAACTGGCCGTCGCGTTGGGGGTATGGCTTTCTCCGGCCGACAAGCTCAAGACCTATGCCTGGCTCCTGCTGGTGGTGGGTGTACTGGTCAGGGGTGCCTATGCCGCCTATGCCCGCAAGCATTTTCACGAGACGCATGGACCTGCCCGGATGGATCCGGCGCTAGTCCGGGAGATGGGGGCGTTCGCCGGATGGAATTTCCTGGGATCGGGCGCCTATATGGTCAACACCCAGGGTGTGAACCAGCTCATGAATCTTTTTTTCGGCGTCGGGATGAATGCGGCCCGTGGTGTTGCCGACAAGGTGGAACAGGTCGTCCGTCAGTTCGCCACCAACATCGCCCTGGCCATAAACCCGCAGATGACCAAATCCTATGTGGGAGGAAACCGGGACTATGCGTACGAACTGGCGTGCAAAGGATCCAAGTATTATTTCTGGGTTTTGTGGGTTCTGGCCATCCCTTTCCTGACGGATACCGAAACCATTCTCAGACTCTGGGTAGGGGAGGTTCCCCAGGAGGCAGCACTCTTTACCCGGCTCACCCTGCTTTGTTTCCTGGTTGATTTTACGCCCAATACTCTCATCACGCTGGAGCAGGCCCATGGCCGGATCCGGCGGTTCTACTTGATAACGAGCGCTTTGTCGGTTCTTGCCTTCCCGATGACATGGGTTTTCTACCAGCACGGTGCTCCTGCATGGACCGGCTACGCGTTTTTTCTCGGTTTTACGCTCCTGAAGGATGCGGCCATGCTATGGGTGGTCCACCAGGATACAGGACTTCCGGTAGATGTGTATTTCCGGAAGGCTTTGTGTCCGATTTTCTGGTCCATCCTTCCGGCTGTTCTTGTCGTTGGCCTGCTTGTCTGGCTGGTTCCGGTCACGCCTTGGCGTTTCCTGCTGGCCGCCGCTCTTGGCTGCCTTTCCACAGGCGCTGGTATCTGGTTGCGCGGAATGACGGAGGGTGAGAAAGCGTATGTCCTTTCCAAATTACGCCGGAAATGAAGATCCTTGCCGTTGTCGTAGCTTACCATCCTGATTTGGAGGTGCTTCGGCGGAACGTGGATTCCTTCGCCGACGGGGTTGACCATATCCTCCTTTGGCGGAATTCCCCGGTGGAATGGGCCCACCCCAAGGTGGAAATGGCAGGTGACGGGATGAATCAGGGTATCGGTGCCGCCCTGAATGCAGCTTGGGATTATGCTTCCCGGAACGGATATGACTGGCTCCTGACCATGGACCAGGATTCTTGCTGGGAGGATTTTACCGCTTACCGGGATGAGGTCCTGCATCATTCTGAAGAGGCTCTTTACGGCCCCCGGATCAACGGGGAAGCGTTGCCTGTCCTTTTTTCCCCGTCTGATTTCCTGATTACTTCCGGTATGCTGGTCCCCGTCCCGGTCCTGGACCGGTTGAACGGCTGGCGGAAGGATTTCCGGGTGGACGCTCTGGACGTGGATCTGGTAATGCGCGCCCGGCAGGCCAGAATCCCGGCTTACAAGGTGGGTGCGGGTAATTTGATCCAGCAGTTCGGGAGACGGCGCAAGACGCACGGTTTCCATGTCTATGACTATTCGCCGGAACGTCTGTATGACATCTTTCGGAATCATATCCTGGTCATCCGTTCCTATCCTTCCGTCTCCGGTGATTTGAAACGGATGTTCGTGAAACGCTGGGTATTCAGCCGGATTCCCCGCATACTGACAGGAGAGAAAGACAGGTGGAAGAAGTTGCGCGCCATTACCCGGGGTATCCGGGATGGATTCCGGGCGCATCCCCGGCCGGTTGTCGGTGTCGTGACTTGGTTCGGCACGCCCAATTTCGGAACGACACTCCAGGCATATGCCTTGATCGAAGCTTTGCGGCAGCTGGATGTGGATCCTTTCCTGATCCGCCGTTTTGATGAACCGGTTACGCTCAAGGCTGTCAAGGATAATTGGAACCGCCGGGTGGGCATCCGCCGGTTCTGGAAATATGCTCCGGATCCCTGGCCGGAAAAGACCCGGAAAATCAAGCAGTTCTGTCGTGAGCACCTGCCTGTCAGGCATGTAACGGGGCCTCGGAGTCTCCAACGGCTGAAAAAGGACACGGATTTGTTCCTTTGTGGCAGCGACCAATTATGGAACACCCGGGACCATCTGCGTCCTTTCGAGTTCCTGGGTTTCGCTGAAGGCTGTAGGAAAGCGGCGTTTTCCACCAGCATCGGCACGGGTGACATCCCGCTTGAGCATGTTGACGTGGTTAAGTCCTATCTGCAGGATTTCGGTCCCATTTCTTTGCGGGAGTGCTCCGGAGTGGAGGTTGTCTCCGCTCTGACCGGACGGAAAGATATTGTACAGGTAGCGGATCCGACTTTCCTGCTCTCGGCGGAAGAGTGGAAATCGCTATTTGTGGAAGTCACGATTCCTGAAGGTCCCTATCTGCTATGCTATCTTTTACGGTCTGGCAATGAAGATGCGGTCCGGGAGATAGCTGCCCTGGCCAGGCTCTCCCGGATAATAGCAATTCCTGCCGGAGAGAATCCTTCTCCCGGTGTGGGGGAGGTGGCCGGTAACACCGGCCTGTACGAATTTCTGGCCCTTCTGTCCGGGGCCGCCCTTGTAGTAACCGATTCTTTCCACGGACTCGCTCTCAGTGCTAATCTGGGTCGGGATATGTTGCTGCTCAAACGATTCTCAGATTCGGATCCCGCTTCGCAGAATGGACGGTTGTATGAGCTGGCCTCATGCCTGGGCCTGGAGGACCGGTTCTATCAGGGAACGGTTCCTGCCAGTCCTGATTGGAACGTTGTCCGCTCCCGGGTCGCCGTCATGCGTGAGCATGCATGGAAAGTATTGAAACAGACTGTCCTATGAGTTGTTATGCCGCTTGGAATCCTTCTGCCGATGACCGGATGGCTTCTGCCTCAGGCGGTGTAGCGACCATGCTGGCCCGGACCGTACTCAGGGAAGGTGGGGTGTATTTCGGGACGCGGTGGTCCGATACCCTTTGTGCCGAGGTCGCCTGGACGGAAGAAGATGCGGAGCCTTTTCGGAATTCCCGTTATGTCCATTCCGTGTTCAAACCTGAAACCCGTCGGCAGTTGCAGGCATTCCTGGAGGGCGGCCGGAAGGTCCTGTTTGTCGGGACGCCCTGTCAGGTCGCCAGTCTGAGAGCGCTCCGGGACTATCCCAACCTGGTGTGTGTAGACTTGCTTTGCCACGGAACGAGTCCGGAAGAGTATCTGGCAGATGAAGTGAAGTTTCTTGCCAAGGGACGTCCCGTAACGGACATCCGGTTCCGGGAAGGGCCGCGATTCAGGATGTCTTTATGGAACGGGACCGAGTGTCTGGATGCAGTTGATGCAGAACGTTCGCCTTATCTGTATGGTTATCTGTCCGGAATTACCCTCCGTGAAGCCTGTTACCGTTGTCCTTTCGCTTCTTTGGACAGGACGGGAGATATCACCCTCGGAGACTTTATCGGTATTGACCGTCAGAACGTATCTTTTGTCTGGACGCATTCAGGGAAAGGGGAGAATCTGGTCCGTGCTTGCGGCTGTGTCCTGGAAGAGCGGGCCCTGGAAGAGCGGCTTGCTTACAGGCCCGGCATCCTGGAAGCATCGGCCCGGCATCCCTTGCGGGATTCCTTTGTCAGGCGGCTTGAAACGGAGCCATTCCATAGCGCTGTGCGTCATATACTTAGGAGATATTACCTAAAACTTCCCTTCCAAAAGGCCTGGAAATGGTTGCACCATCAGGCCCATCTGGCGAAGAAACAATTATGCAATAGATGAGACCGGGCTGTTGAAATCGGTCCGGGAGACATATGTGGCCAGTGTGCCGACATTCAGGAAATACCAGGTTCCATCGTCCTTGCCATCTGGACAAATCCTGTTTTTTGCGAAGGAACAAAGGACGAATTCGTCCAAATCTTGTTATATTTGTACGATATGCCCAGGGTAAGCGTCGTCATCGTCTGCATGGACCGGCCGGATCTGCTGAATCCGTGCCTGGAGGGACTGTTTGCCCGGAACCGCACGGAACTGGAGGTTTGGGTGGTGGCTTACCTGTTTTCGGAGGAAAACCTGGCCCGGTTGCGGGCGGACTGGCCGTCCGTAAAGGTGGTCGAGAGCCGCGAACTGCGGGGGTTTTCCGAGAACAACAATCTGGCACTCAGGCAGGTGACGGGGGAGTACTGCTTCATCGTAAATGACGATACGCTGATGCGGATGCCGGTCGTCGATGCGCTCCTGGCCGATTTCGACCGGCTGCCCGCCGATGCCGCCATCGTTTCTCCGAAAATCATTTTCCCGGACGGCCGGGTTCAGACGAGCGGCCGGGCCCCCTGGACGGCCTGGCGGTATGTGAAGCATTATCTGCACCAGGTCGATGAGACGGTCCCGACGCCCTGGTCCATGCAGGAAGGTCTCTTTCGGACCTGGACGGTCAACGGGGCCTGCTTCCTCATCAAAACGGCGGTTTTCCGCGAAGCGGGATGGTTCGACGAGACCTATACCTTTACTCCCGAAGACATCGCTATCGGGCATAAAGTCAATGAATTGGGATATACTGTCTGGTCCGATGCCGACGTGGAGATTACCCATCTGGCAGGCGGCACGGTTTCCCGGCTGGAGGCGGCCATCAAGCCCACGCGTGTCCGCGGGGCGCTGCAGTTCTACAGCAGCGGAAACCCCGTCAAGTATTTCCTCCTGGGAAGCTTTGTCTGGTGCGTGGAGGCCCTCCGGCGCCTGAAGTATCTTTTTGCCGACCGGTCGGATCCCGGGAGTCACGCCGCCATCATGGATGCGACGTCGAAAAATGTAATGCGTTCCGTTTTCACGAAGCGCACTTCCAAGGAAATCTTCACGCAGTTGTACCACGAAATCCATACTCCATGAAGATCCTTGTCATTGTCGTCACTTTCAACGGTTTGCGCTGGTTGGACCGCTGCCTTGGGAGCGTCCGCGCGTCGGAGGTTCCGGCGGACCTGTATGTGTGGGACAATGATTCCACGGACGGGTCGGCCGATTTCGTGGCCGGGCATTTCCCGGAAGCCAGGCTGGTCCGCAGTGCCGACAACCTGGGTTTTGCCGAAGCCAACAACATGGGCATGCAGTATGCCCTGGACAAAGGTTACGACTACGTCTATCTCCTGAACCAGGATGCCTGGATCGAACCCGCCACCCTGGGAACCCTGGTCGCTGCCCATCAGGCACATCCGGAATTCGCCGTCCTGAGCCCGTTGCAGATGATCGACGGTTTTTTGGACCTGGACCGGCAGTTTGGCCGGATCCGGTCTGTTCGGGGGAACTCTCTCTTCCCGAATCTGTGCCACCCTCGGCATCATAAGAGGGAGGGGCCCTTTAGGGAGGGGTCGCGTAGCGACGATTCAGGAAGAGAGAGTTTCCCCGAATCAGTCTCTCGTGTTATGGCGGCCCATTGGCTGGTGTCGCGGGAGGCGCTGGAGAAGGTGGGGGTGTTCAGCCGGTTGTTCCCGATTTACGGGAATGACGACAATTGGTGCGACCGGGCGAGATTTCACGGGTACAAGGTGGGTATCGTCCCCGCTGCGCGGGCGGTTCATGACCGGGCTTATCGGGAGGAGCCGAAGGAGAAGGTCATTTACCGGAACTATTATATGGGCTCCCTGGTCCGTCTGTGCGACATCAATCGGCCTTTATGGGAACGTTTCCTTTACGTTTGCCTGTTCACCCTCGTAAAGGCCGTGAAATACGGAAGCATCCTTCCCTTCAAGCACTTCCGCTCTCTGGTCCGGATGCTTCCCGAAATCCGTCAGGCCCGTCAGGCCTTCCGTTAGATCTTTTTCCGGTGTACCCGGAGCCCGTAGACCGCTATCACGACGAAACACAGCGTCGGCAGGAAGAACGAGACATTCACGGCGGGCATACCCAGGACCGTTCCCTGGTCGATGACCAGGGCCTGGAGCGGCGGCAGGACCGAACCGCCCAGGATGGCCATGATCAGACCGGCCGCGCCGAACTTCGCATCTTCTCCGATGCCTTCCAGGGCGATGCCGTAGATGGTCGGGAACATCAGGGACATGCAGGCGGAGACGGCGACCAGGCAGTACAGGCCGGCGACTCCCTGCAGGAAGATGACACCGAGGGTGAAGGCGATGCCGGCCAGGGCGAAACAGTAGAGCATCTTCCCGGGCTTGAAGTACTTCATGAGGTAAGTGCAGATAAACCTGCTGCAGCAGAAGATGATCATTGCTGCGATATTGTACTTCTGCGAGAGCACTTCCGCGTCGATTTCAGTCATCCCTTTCTCCATGAAGATCCGGGTACCGTACTGGATGATGAAGGTCCAGCACATGATCTGGACGCCCACGTAGAAGAACTGCGCGACGACGCCCTCGCGGTAACGCGGGATGCCGATGAGGCGCTTCAGGGAATCACGGATGCTGCTGCCGCTTTCTTCCTTGACCCGGGGCATCTTCATCAGCAGGATCAGAAGGAACATCACGGCGATGACGATGCCGATAACGACGTAGGGCTTGATCAGGATGCCCAGGTCGGACTGCTTGATGGCTTCGAATTCGGCGTCCGGAAGGGTGGCGCGGGCTGCGGAGTCCATTGGATTCAGGCGGGCCTGGATGAAGTTCATCGCCACGAACATGCCGCACAGTGAGCCGATGGGATTGAACGACTGGGCCAGATTGAGCCGCCGGGTGGCGGTGGCAGGGTCGCCCATCGCGAGAATGTAGGGATTCGCGCTGGTTTCCAGGAAGCTGAGTCCGCAGGTGAGGATGAAATAGGCTGCCAGGAAAGGCCAATAGGAGCCGGAAGACCGGGCTGCGATGAAAAGGAAGGCGCCGGTGGCGTACAGGGCCAGGCCCATCAGGATGCCGCTTTTGTAGGAGAAACGGCGGATGAAGAGCGCGGCGGGCAGGGCCATCGCAAAGTAACCTCCATAGAAAGCCACCTGGGTCAGGGCGCCGTCGGTCACGCTCATCCGGAAGATCTTGGAGAAAGCCTTGACCATCGGATTGGTGATGTCGTTGGCGAACCCCCACAGGGCGAAGCAGGAGGTAATGAGGATGAAGGGGAGGAGGTAGTTCACGCCTTCATACAGGAAAAAACGGTTCTTTTTCATCGCGGATCGGGGAAGGTTTCAGCGGTTCCGAAGACGAAAATAACCGAAATAATCCGGAATATCAAAAAATGGGACGATTCTGCCCGGGAATTTGAATCTTAACCGAAATATGCCTATATTTGTAAGCTAGAGTAATAGAGTGACAATATGGCATTGACAGATATACTGAAGAAAGTTTTCGGCTCCAAGTCCGACCGCGACATGAAGCAGGTGAAACCGATCCTGGACAAGGTCCTGGCGGCCTATCCGGGCATCGACGCCCTCTCCGACGACGAGCTCCGGGCCCGTTCCGCCGCCCTTCGCGCGAAGATTTTCGCCGTGGAGAAGCCCTTTGAGGACCGGATTGCCGAAATCAAGCTGGAGATGGAGAAAGACATTCCCGTCTCCGAGAAAGAGAACCTCGCCACCGAATCCGACAAGCTTGTCAAGGACGAGGATGACGCCATTGAAAAGTGCCTCGACGAGATCCTCCCCGAGGCGTTCGCCATCATGAAATCCACCGCCCGCCGCTTCGCGCAGAACGAGACGATCACCGTGACGGCGACGGACTTCGACCGCAACCTGGCGGCCGCCGGCCGCGATTTCGTCCATATCGAGGACGACAAGGCCGTCTGGCAGAACCACTGGCTCGCCGGCGGTAACGAGATTACCTGGGACATGGTCCATTACGATGTCCAGCTGATCGGCGGTATCGTCCTGAACGGCAGCCTCAAGACCAACAAGGAACAGCGCGGCAGCATCGCCGAGATGGCGACCGGTGAGGGCAAGACCCTCGTCGCCACCCTCCCGGTGTTCCTGAATGCGCTCGCCGGAAAGGGCGTCCACGTCGTTACCGTGAACGACTACCTGTCCAAGCGTGACTCCGAGTGGATGGGCCCGCTCTATCAGTTCCACGGCCTCAGCGTGGATTGCATCGACAAGCATCAGCCCAACTCCGACGCCCGCAAGAAGGCGTACGACTGCGACATTACCTTTGGTACGAACAACGAGTTCGGTTTCGACTACCTGCGTGACAACATGGCCACCCGGATGACGGACCTCGTGCAGCGGAAACACCACTACGCCATCGTCGACGAGGTGGACTCCGTCCTCATCGATGACGCCCGTACCCCGCTCATCATTTCCGGACCGATGTCCAAGGCGGCCGACGACGAGCAGTTCATGGAATACCGTCCCTACGTGGAGAACCTCTACAACAAGCAGCGCGCCCTGGTGAACCAGACCCTCAACGAGGCCAAGAAGGCGATCGCCGCCGGCGACGAGGCCGAGGGCGGAAAGCTCCTCCTGCGCTGCCACAAGGGACTTCCCAAGTATCAGCCGCTCATCAAGTTCCTGTCCGAGACGGGCATGAAGGCCCTCCTGCAGAAGGCCGAAGCCTACTATATGCAGGACAACGAGCGCGAGATGCCGCAGGTGACCGACGAGCTCTACTTCGTCATCACCGAGATCCAGAACAGCGTGGATATGACCGACAAGGGCCACGATGTCCTGGCGCAGGCCGTTTCCGACCCGAATTTCTTCGTCCTTCCGGACATGGGCTCCGCCATCGCGGAGATTACCAATGACACCACCCTCAGCGCCGCCGAGAAGGCGGAAAAGAAGGATGCCCTGATGGAGGACTTCTCCCTCAAGAGCGAGCGTGTCCACACGGTCATCCAGCTCCTCAAGGCCTATGCGATGTTCACCAAGGACATCGACTACGTGATTGTGGACAACAAGGTCAAGATCGTGGACGAGAGCACCGGCCGTATCATGGAAGGCCGCCGCTGGAGCGACGGTCTCCACCAGGCCGTGGAGGCGAAGGAGAACGTGAAGGTGGAGGCTGCCACCCAGACTTTCGCCACCATCACCCTGCAGAACTACTTCAGGATGTATCACAAACTTGCCGGTATGACCGGTACCGCCGAAACCGAGGCGGGCGAGTTCTGGAGCATCTACAAGCTGGACGTCGTGTCCATCCCGACCAACCGGCCGGTCATCCGCGACGACCAGGACGATATCATCTACAAGACCCGCAAGGGCAAGTTCAACGCCGTCATCGACCGGGTGGTCGAGCTCACGAATGCCGGACGTCCGGTCCTCGTGGGTACCACCGACGTGGAAACATCCGAGCTCCTCGCCAAGATGATGCGTCTCCGCGGCCTGCGTCCGAACGTGTTGAACGCGAAGGAGCACGCCCGTGAAGCGGAAATCGTGGCCCAGGCGGGCCAGAGCGGCAAGGTCACCATTGCCACCAACATGGCGGGCCGTGGTACCGATATCAAGCTTACCCCGGAGGTCAAGGCCGCCGGCGGTCTCGCCATCATCGGCACCACCCGTCACGACAGTCGCCGCGTGGACCGTCAGCTCCGCGGCCGTGCCGGCCGTCAGGGCGACCCGGGTTCCTCCACGTTCTACATCTCCCTGGAGGATGACCTCATGCGCAAGTTCGGTTCCGAACGCATCGCCGGCGTAGTTGACAAATTGGGCATGGCAGACGACGAAGCCCTTGTCTCCAGCATGCTCTCCAAGTCTATCGAGACGGCCCAGAAGCGCGTGGAAGAGAATCACTTCGGCTGGCGTAAGCGCACGCTCGAATACGATGACGTGATGAACTATCAGCGCGAGGCTGTCTATGCCCGGCGCCGTAACGCCCTCTCCGGAGAAAGGATCGAGATCGATGTCCAGAACATGATGACCGACACGGCGAACATCATCGCCGAGAAGGCCGAGGGAATGGATTACGCCTCTTTCGAGGAATTCGTCATTGCCACCCTGTCCATCGACCTGGGCTTCGACGAGGAATTCTACGCCCATGCGAAGCCGGCGGAAGTCGCCGACAAGCTCTGTGCCCACATGGAGGAGGTTTATAACCGCCGTATGGACACGCTGGTCGAGAAGGTGAACCCGATCATCAAGCAGGTCTTCGAGAAGCAGGGCTCCATGTACGAGAACATCGCCATCCCGATTTCCGACGGCAAGCGGATGCTCAACCTTTCCGTGAACCTGAAGAAGGCCTATGAGACCGAAAGCCGCGAAGTGGCGAAGGCCCTCAGCCGTTCGGTCATCCTCTACGAGATCGACGAATACTGGAAGCAGCATCTGCGTGACATGGACGACCTGCGCCAGAGCGTCCAGAATGCAGCCTACGAGCAGAAAGACCCGCTGGTGGTGTACAAGCTCGAGAGTTACAACCTGTTCTCCCAGATGCTGGAGAACCTGAACGAGGCCGTGCTGACCTTCCTCCTCCGTGCCTTTATCCCGCTCCGCGACGCCAATGAAGCCCGCGCCCCGCGTGCCGCCGCCCAGCCGCGCCGCGACATGAGCCAGATGCGCACCAACGATCCTTCCCAGCTTTCCACCAACGGAGAGCAGAAGTCCCGCATGCCGGTCCATGTGGACAAGAAAGTGGGTCGTAACGATCCTTGTCCTTGCGGTTCTGGCCTCAAGTACAAGAACTGCCACGGCAAGGGACTCGTGTAGAAAATACAATAAATCTAAAATATGGCTAAACCAATGGAACCTGTCAATGTGAACGAAATGAGCCGGATTTCCGCCGGCACTACCTTCAAGGGTGAAATCACCACCCCTACCGACATCCGCGTCGACGGCACCTTCGAGGGCAAGATCTGCTCCAAGGGCCGCGTCGTCGTTGGCGAGAAAGCCCAGATCAAGGGCGACATTATCTGCCAGAATGTCGACTTCAACGGCACCATGCACGGCAACTTCTATGTCAAAGACACCCTGTCCCTGAAGGGCAGCTGCGTCGTGGACGGCGACTTGAACATCAAGCGTCTCCAGGTGGAACTGGACGCCAAGTTCAACGGCAACTGCCGGATGATCAGCGAGGCCGAATTCGACAAGCTCGTGGCTCAGATGACGGGCCGTCCGCTCCCGCAGCAGGGTCCCGTTCAGCAGCCCGCTCCGGCTCAGCCGCAGAAATAGCCTGTTTTATACGGTGGGGTATCCCCAGGATGTGCTGGGGATACTCTCCTTTATAAGTGATTGTTTTCCAATTTGGGAAACAATTTTGTTTTACATCATAACAAAAAAGTTATATGTCCAAGCCGGCTTCATATGCTCTCGTCATCCGTCAATTGGAGGCCCTGTTGGAAGGAGAAACGGACCCTATCGCCAAGATGGCGAACATGGCGGCTGTCCTGCATGAATCATTCGGTTTCTGGTGGACCGGATTCTATCGGGTGGCGGGGGAGGAACTGATCCTTGGTCCTTTCCAGGGCCCCGTGGCTTGCATGCATATCCCTTTTGGTCGCGGTGTCTGCGGAACGGCGTGGAAACGGAATGAAACGGTCGTCGTACCGGACGTGGAGGCTTTCCCCGGACACATCGCCTGCAGCAGCGCTTCGAGGAGCGAGATCGTCGTTCCGGTCCATGGAACGGACGGGGCGGTGGTGGCCGTGCTGGACATCGACAGCGAGCGCCTCGGTACCTTTGACGAAGTGGACAAGGAGTGGTTGGAAAAGATCGTTTCACTGCTTGCACCGGTCCATTGACTGGACCTATGTAAGCAATAATCGTCGAAAATTCCGTTTTATTACGAGCGCCAGCATCCAATACGTTCAATTTGAGGGGATGACCAAGGGCACCAAAGTTCTTAACGAGCGCCTTTTCAAAAACAATCTACTCACTGAACTTCATAACCTGGAACAGTTTGCGGAATTCACCCTGGAGCGCAAGAGACCGGAACTTGTGACTGGCTTCCGCGACACCAATTTCATCGGTTATCCGCATAATGCTACACGTGAACTCCTTATGAATATCTGTCAGCACAGGGCCTATAACGGGAGCAATTCACCCGCCCATGTTTATGAGTATGCCGATCGTCTGGAGTTTGACAATACCGGCAACCTCTATGGGAAAGCACGGCCAGAGAATTTCCCAACAGAGACGGACTACCGAAATCCTCTTATCTCAAGTGTTATGCGGGCCTTGGGCTATGTAAATCGCTTTGGAATGGGAATCGGGCTAGTTGCCGATGAACTAAAAAGCAATGGCAATCCTCCGGCCGAGTACATCTTCACCGAGCCTTCCTCTTTTAAGGTTATCGTGAAGTCGGCGGACCCTTATGTGAAACCGATTGGAACCGATGCTGGAACTCAAGATGAAACTCATGTTGAAACTCAAGATGGAACTCATCCAAAATCTATCCGTGAGCAAAGACCGGCAAGACTCATCGATTTGATTCACCGGCATCCCATTTATACCATGGAAGAAATGGCTGGTGAAATGGGTATTAGCCGCACAACCGTGTATAGGCTTATCAAATCCATGAATGGAAAAGTCAAGTACCGGGGAGATCAGTATCATGGGGAATGGACAGTAATTGAAGGATAGGTTACGAGTATCCATCTTAGGAATACTTCTTTGGCAAATCCATGTTTCCTCTCCCAGATGCGGGGGAGGATCTTTTTTGCCCTATCTGGAATTCTGAGTATCACATTAGAGTATCATCTCGACGTTTTTTGAAGACAATCGCACTATTTTCAGAAATAATCGTCTTCAAGTTTCGTGTTCCGGGTGTTCCTTGCTAATATGCACCCGGGCAAAGGGCCTGGCCGACCACCGGTTGGCACATTTCCTTTCCCAAGCCGCACACATTCCGGCAAAACGCGCGCAGGATACATCCTTGCCGGACTGTATTTGAAAACACTTTAAACTTTTGTTGTATGAACACGAATGCAATCATTGACGGGCTCCTCCAGAAGCCCCTCTGGCAGATGACCGGGGAGGAATACTGCCAGCTTACCCACTATGCGCTCTCCCTCTCGCCGAACACCGGATCATCCTCGGCTCCGCCAGGCCTGAAAGCACTGGGCGTTCACGCTCTCGCGATCGAGCTCGGCTGCTCCGATTCCACTGTCTATGCCCTGATGCGCACGCCGCGCGAGGAAGATGACTCCGCCGAAGGAGGCGGGATCCTCCAGCCCGCCATCGTCTCCCGTATCGGTCGACGCATCGTCTTTGACGTCGATACAGCCCGCAGGCTGGCCGACGGTTTCCAATCAACTCGGAAGAGATAGTGGCAGATTAGGCTCCTCTTTCAGGGCGGATATTGCCATCGCAGGACAAAGCTCGGGATGCTTTGCCCTGCGGTGGTGTGCTATATTCTCTCGAGCCCTAATGGGCTCTCCCTTCAATCAGTGCTTGCTGTGTCGTTGGCAACTCATCACAACCCTTGTAAGGGGGTTGGTATTGTGTTACCAATCGACATTGCATGTTGGCAGAGGACGGGCAAGCCCGAAAGGGAAGTCACCAGATCGTGCCAGGGGAAGGCTCCCTCGAAACCACGGAATCGAACCTAACAAATCTCTCCCTCGAGGGGTCATTCTGCCAACCTCAGCTTGCTGCATCTGTGGCAACCCACCACTTCGCCTCAGGACAAGTGGGTATTAAGTTACCCCTTCCTTATTTGAGTGGCAGTACCGGGCAAGCCCGGAATTGGCGAATCCGAAAAAATGCCGACCTTTGCGACGAAGCCGATTGAACCGATGAAACTGCTGCAAGACTACGCTTCCATCCTCTCCGGACTGCTGAAAGACCAGCGCCTTTTGGCAGAGGAGCGTTATCGGTTGATGCACTTTGTCGTGAAGCAACAGGTTGAGAGTTGTCTATGTTTTTAACGCGATGGCCAAGCCTATACCGCACTTTTCATTGGAAGCCACATAGTGGATAGAAGATAATCGGTTTTGGAATTATGGGGAAAAGTTATACTTTTGTAAAATTTCTTTCGACATGAAAAAATCTATCATCTTACTACTGTTTATCGCTTGTGTTTCAGGCAGAATCGCCTCTGCGCAAACCATAAGCGGAGAAGCACCGCGATTTCGCGTTGCTGTCCAGGGAGGTTATGGATACCGATTGGGAAAGATACAGGAATCCGGCCAGAACGTCATTGACCAGCATAACAAGAAATTGAAGTGGGGGGTTGTTTATGGTGCCGATGCAACCTGGTTCGTCGCCAATGATTTCGGTTTTGGACTCAAGTTCAACAATCTGCGTTCCAAGGCAGAGGATGCGGTAACCATAACCTATGACGATGGCTCTACAAAATCAGGAATGTATCGCGATGTCGTGGATCTTCGATTCCTTGGCGCTATGGCATCAACTCGCTCTGTTACCCCAAGCGGCAGATGGATCTTCCTGGTTGACTGTGGCCTTGGATATTTATCATTAGTGAACAATGGACGAGTTATCGACCCTATGGCCATCAAAGGAGGAACTTTAGGTTTTTGCGCTGATGCGGGCGTGGATTTCCGGCTGATGAACAAGTTGTATCTTGGATTGTCAATCAATGCAATCAGTGGAACTCTAACCTCTTATTCTCTTACCCAAGACGGTCGTACGGAGACCATCAGCCTTGATAAGGATGAGTATGAGACACTTCATCACATGACAGCGTCCATTGGCCTGCGGTTGTACTTATAATGACAATTATTCTTGACTTGATGAAAAAGGCTCACATACTTCTGCTGCTGAGTTTGGTGCTGACCCTATCCTCCTGTGGGGCAGCTCGGTATTACGCTGGTTTCACGCCAGAAGCGGCAAAAAAGGGAATGGTTGTATTGGGGCCCAGTTCTGTCCAGTACTATATTGATAAACAGAATAAAGAAGCTTATGACGATTCCCTTTCAACCGCTTCAGAGTCGTTGATAGCCACGGTTTTAGAAGAATTGAATCTCCCTGTATCCCAAAGAGTTCAACTCGATTCTGTCCAGAAGGAAGAGGCTGTTGCCTTTATGCGCTTTATTACAGCAAAGGACAAAAAACTTCGGGGAGATTACCCTATCCCTGGTTTGTTTGATGAACTGCTGGAATCAAAAGGCCAACGTTATGGGTTACTCATCTATGCAGACGGAATGAGTCGCGATACCAAAGGGTATGCGAAGGAGGTAGCCAAGGATGTCCTTCTCGGGGTGGCCACCGCCGTTTTGACGATGGGGACGATGTCTGTTTATGGAACTTCAGTGTATTGTGTTTCCCATATTTATGTTGCTATTCTGGACTCGGATACTGACCGCGTTGTGTTCTATAACTCATCTGTCCCACGGGAGAGTCATCCGCTGAAGCCTAATCCCGTCCGTAAGCAACTTGAAGATGTATTCAAGGATTTTTTGAAACAATAAGATCCTTCTTCTGCCAATATTTCAAATTACAATATCGAACTTATCCTTCATTCGCCCTTTTGAGTAGAGGGAGTATTCATGTATGCTTACAAACAACTATTGTTGACTCTTTCTTGTTGATATTGGGATACGATTTGGGATACTAAAAACAAAAAATCCCACTCAGCATCATCTGAATGGGATTCTCGTGGAGGTGAGCGGACTCGAACCGCTGTCCAAACGCCGCGCCTGGCGGCTTTCTACACGCTTATCCGTCCTTTGGTTTTCGTGCCGCCCCTGCCGGATGGCGGGCGAAGACGGCCTTAGCCTTTGAATCTTGGCCGGTTTTAAAGGCGTCCACCGGTGCGTCCCGGTCTGGATGATACCCCTGGATCGGCCGATACCGGGCGGAACGTCCGAGGGATACTCGTCGGCGGCGCAGCCTAGGCGTCGCGGATTAAGCTAATTGGCTTGGCCAAATTAGGCAGCGAGTGCGTAGTTGTTGTTGGCAACTGATTTTTCGGGATCTGAGATTAACGGGCAAGGTCCCGACGCCCGACGTGCTTACCGTCCGACAGCAACGCTGTCAAAACCAAAACACCCCCAGGGGTGGTGGGCGATGGCGGATTCGAACCGTCGACCCCCTGCTTGTAAGGCAGGTGCTCTGAACCAACTGAGCTAATCGCCCGAAAAGGATTGCAAAGATAAGCGGATTTTGTGAAAGATGCAAATCCTGCCAGTCAATCTAGTATTCTACGAGAAATCCGATGCTCCAGGTCCGGTATTCCGGTCCATTGGGCATGGAAAAGGCAGGTATCGGACAGTAACGTACACGTATCCCGATTCCTCTGTAGCTCAGGGAAGCCATCACATCCAGGGAAACCGGGTTTGGTTTGCTGTTGTCGACATATTCTGTAACGTGGTTTCCGTTCAGGTCATACTGGGAACGGAGATAGTTCAGGGCGTTCCAATGCAGTTCTGTACCAGTCGCTGCCCGCCAGGACAGCCTCTTTCCGAAAACAAGGGTATACTGCAGCGGGAACGAATACCGGAGACGCCAGATGTCTGCCGATTTACCGGATGCGGTGGACCCGGTTGGATAGTCGGTCAAGAGCAAGTTTCCGTCCTTCAGCAGGAAGCGCTGTCCGATGTCAAGACGCCGCGTCAACGAATACCCCACATGCCATCCGAAAGAGATGTAATTGTTTTTCATACCCGGATAATACCGCACACCGATGATTCCGAGATCGGCGCTGACCTGCCGCATTTTCGCATCGCCAAACAGGTCTTTTCCGCCGATGATACCCCCGATTACGCCGGCCTCTTCCGAGTACAAAAGCGTTAACTTCCAATGGGACAGGGTTTTTTTCTGGGTAAAGGGAGTTTCGAAATCCAGCCGGTTCGAAACAGCCTCGGCATCAGGATCCGCTTTCACGGAGTTTGAATAGTGGAACTCCGGATTCTGAGCCGTCCCGTCTACCGTGACGGACAGACTGCCAGGCGATGAAATCACTTCGACGAAAGAAGGGTTCTCCATGCGAAGGGTGTCTGTTACCTGGGCATTCATGAGGGTGGAGACCAGGGAAAGGGCCACGACAATCATTCTTTTCATATTTCGATCTATAATTAATTACTAAACAGTTTTTTCAAATCGGCCAAGGTCGCGTCACCGGACATATAAACCAGGGTGATGTCATACTGTTCTCCCTTGGGGAACACCTGCATGCACAGGTATTTGTTGCCCTTCGCCGACACATTGCTCCGGATGGACCGCCCTTCCGCGCGGAAACGGAACAAAGCATAGGTCAATACACCTCCTGCATACTCCGTCTGCCGGTCTTCGGCACGCTTCCCATCCTGAAGCAGCAACGTCTGGATTCGGGACAATTCGTCCGCTGTGGAAGTAAACTTGACACTCCTGAAGATACGGAGCTTGTAGGGAGCCAGTTGGGACCCGTCGATAAATGTCTCTTTGATCCGAGAGGAAGGAACCAGTTTCCCGTCAAAGACGGGATTGATTCCGAACCCGGTTTGAGCCGATAGCTGAATAACGGCGAACAGCGCCCACAGTGCAAGGGTTATCCGTTTGGTTATCGTATTCATTTCAACAGTGTTTCCAATTCTTTCTCAATATCCGGAGCTGTTCCGAACAGCGTGGAGAGCGTAGCCTCCATGCTTTCCAGCACCTTCTCCGGGTCCGTTGTTTTCTCGCCGTTGGCCAGAATGTAGCAGTTGTCCAGCCGATGGTTGTTCAGGCCGATGGCAGCGAAGATGGCCAGGCTGGCAGCCATAGCGGCAACCGCCAAGACAAGCCGACGCATGGTCCTGCGTTTTTTGCCCCCCTCGTAAAGTGCCTTCCCTGTTGCAAAATAACCCGCCACCGCCTTCACTTCATTGAAGTCGGAATCGTCCGTCGATGCCAGGAAGGCTTTCAACTCCCTTTCCTCGTCCCCGGTAAGGAGGGCATCGAACCAGCGGTTGGAAAGGTCTATGTAGTATTCTTTATTCTTCATGGTATCGCTTTCTATATTGTTCCCTGATTATTTTCCGCGCCCGGGACAGTTGCATCCGTACGGCCGGGGCTTGCATACCCAACTCTCCGGCTATCTTCTCAAGGGTGACTCCTTCGTATTCGTGCCGATGGATAATCCAGCGCTGCATGTCCGTGAGCTCCTGTTCCACCATCTTCTCGACCCGCCTGAACTTCGTTTCCCTTTCTTCTCCTGCATTTTCTTCCGGCGGATCGCCATCGAGTGGTACTGTCTTCCATTTCCTGAGCTGGTCGATGGATACGTTTTTCACTGTCCTCGTGAGCAGCGCTTCCGCCTCTCGTTCACTCCTGACATCATACCTTCCCCAGAGCCTGATGAAAGCATCCTGAAGAGCGTCTTCTGCCGCTTCCGCATCCGAAAGCAACCGTCCCGCCCCGGCCTTCAGCCGCTGCCGGATCCGCAAATATGTATCTGTCAGGATATCAGACATTTTATTTACACTCTGTCCATTAAACGTAAAGATAGCAAAAATGTAACAACGGATTTTTGAATACCTGATTGCTTTGATTTTACGTTCTATTTCCGTACTTTTACACGTTCTTTAAAAGAATTATTAATTAAACACATCATACTATGCACAAGAGATTCTATGAAGTGCCGCTTTCGGAACTCCTTGTTATCCGGCTCGAGGAGCATTTCATGCGTTCAGGAGAACTGAATACCGGAGAGAGTTTCAGTGACCAGTCCGGGTCCGATGATGATGATGACTGGGAATAAAGGAGGAGGAACAAGCATGAAAAGAATCATTTATTTCCTGTTGGCCGCTTCTTTCATCGCTGCCACCATTTCTTGTACCAAGGAAGAGGATACCGCAAAACCGGAGAAGTCCGGACGCGTCCTTGTCCTGACTGCCCACGCGGACCGGGATGTCGATACCAAGACTTCGCTGGACGGTGTGACCGTCAAATGGTCTGACAGGGACTTTATCTCTGCATTTGCTCCAACCTCTTGGGGAGAGTATCATATGGAGAGGTCTTCCTGGCCCGATGTCAGTGCGGACGGAACCATCGCCCATTTCTCGTTTTACGATTTCGAAGAAGACGAGGAAATCAAGTATGCTGTCTATGCCCCCCTCTCTACCATTGTGGTGGATGGCGACGAGATTCATCTGGATATTCCCACTTCCCAAGAGGGACGGGATGGCAGTTTTGGTGAGTATGCCAATATCGCCGTCGCCCGCGTCACCGATATCAACGATCTCTATTTCAAGAATGTCGGCGGTCTCCTGGCTGTGAAACTGAAAGGAGCCGGAAGCCATCAGGTCGCATCCATCACCATTGCCGGTGAGGAAGTCAACGGGGGTGGAATGACCGGACAGACGGTGGTCCAAATCGATGAAGACGAAGTGGTTACGACGGTCTGCACAGGGAAGGATCACGTAACGGTCCATAATTTGGCCAAAGCGGAAGTCGGTTCTACCTTTTACGCCGTTGTCGCTCCGGGTACCTACACGAACGTGACCATCACCTTTACCGACACGCAGGGTGCCAAGGCTACTTATACCAAGAAAACGGATATGGTGGTGGAGCGGAACGGCAACCTGCTTATCGGCGGTTTTGACATCCCTGAAGACAAATGGGTGCAGATCAATCCGGAAGATCCCATTGAGTTCGAGGATCCGCTTGTCAAGGCGGCCCTTGTCGCCGGAAGTGACGATCTCACCGTCGACACGAATGGTGACGGAGAGATTTCCTATGCGGAGGCTGCTGCCGTTACATCTCTGAACCAGTTGTTCCTCCGTTCCAGATATCCGGATAATGCGAAAATCACATCCTTTGACGAGTTCCAGTATTTTACTGGCGTTGAAAGCATTTGGGGAGATTTTGCCGGATGCGAGGAACTGACTTCCATCATCCTTCCACCCAACGTGACCAGCATCATCGAAGGTTTTGAAATGTGCAAGTCCTTGACTTCCATCATTCTGCCGGAAGGCTTGTCGGACATCAGTTACTATTCCTTCCTGGGCTGCGAGGCGTTAGCCTCCCTCACGCTCCCGGAAAGCTTGACAAGCATTGGAGAATACGGTTTGGCCGGGTGTGCGATTACCTCCATCGAAATCCCCCGGAATGTCACCGCTATCGGAGAGAGTGCCTTCTTTTCCTGTGCCTATCTTACTTCCGTGGATTGGCCGGATCAACTGACCTCCATTCCGGCACAAACGTTCGCCCAATGCTATTATCTGGAATCCGTCCATCTTCCGGAAACATTGGTAGCGATCGGTGACAGGGCTTTCAGCTATTGCAACTTCCTTTCTTCCATATCGATTCCTGAGAGCGTGACCCATATCGGCGAAAGGGCTTTCGAAAGGTGCAGAAGCCTGGAGAGCATAACCCTTCCCTCCCAGTTGGAAGTCATCGAAGCCGGTACTTTTTCCGATTGCGAGTCTCTCCTTTCCCTGATGATTCCGGAAACTGTAACCAGTATTGGTGGAAGTGCATTCTCCGGTTGCTCCAGCCTTGCAAGTCTGGAGATTCCTTCCGTCATTGAAACGATCGAGCCCTATACATTCAGTGGTTGTGGCTTTACCACCTTTGAGATTCCTGCCGGGGTGACCCGCATCGGAGAGGGGGCTTTTTCCGGTTGCCGTAATTTGACTGGCTTGGAACTGCCTTCCGGTATTGACGCTATCGCTGCAGAGACATTCGAAGGTTGTTCTTCGCTCTCCGCCCTGGAGATTCCGGCAGGGGTGAACAGTATCGGAGAGGCTGCCTTCTCGTACAGCGGCCTGGTTAGCCTTGACCTTCCTGCGGGTATCGATGTCATTGAGGCATCGACGTTTGAGTCATGTTATTCACTCACTGCGGTCAATAACATGGACAATGTGACAAGGATTGGCGAGAAAGCCTTCAAGAGGTGCACAAAACTGGCGGCCTTTGAGCTTCCGCCCTACGTTGAGACCATTGAGGCGGAGACTTTCTCGGGGTGTCGTTCCCTTGCTTCCGTAACGATTCCGGAAGGGGTGACGAGCATTGGAACAGATGCTTTTTACACCTGCCGGGCCCTTCGGGAAATAGCATTGCCTGATGGACTGGTCAGTATCGGTGAAAGGGCGTTCTATCAAACCAATTTGAGGGAGATAGTCCTTCCTCCAGCGTTGGAAGAGATTGGAAAAGACGCCTTTAAGTCTTGCGGTTTATTGTCAGTCACTGCCAAAAACGATCCCGAGACGGCCGATTGGACTTCCTTGGACATCGGTGAAGGAGCTTTTGGGTGGAATTCCTCCCTCAGCAATGTCGAGTTGCCTGAAACAACCCGTAGTATCGGTAACCAGGCATTCGAAGATGTCAGCAATAGGTTATCGTTTATCCGGATTCCCGAGCGGGTTGAAGAAATCGGGGAAGAGGCCTTCTCCGGGTGCTCCAGTCTGGAGGAAGTCGTTCTTTCCGAGAATCTGTGGAGTCTGGGAGCCCGGGCGTTCATTGATTGTGTCAGTTTGACAACCATAAATATCCCCGAGGGACTCTCTGAAATAGCTGAAGGGACTTTCCAGAACTGCACCGGCCTGACGGAAATCGTTCTGCCTGATAATATCGGGGGGCTGGGCATATCGGCCTTCCAAGGCTGCCGCAATTTGTCTTCGGTTACGTTGATGTACTATTATCCTGTCGAACTGCCGTACGATGCACCAGAAACTGTCTTTGCCGACACCCATGCGGACCTTCGCATCTATGTCCCTGATGATATCCTCTCCGATTATCAGGAATACGAGATATGGAGCGTCTATGCCGACCGGATTCGCGCTATGGAATAGTCTCTATTGACACTTTGGGTATCAGGGGTTCCTTCGGGGACCCCTTTTTTCAATGATTGTCATCTGGTTCTCCGGCAAGACGGTCCTGGGAAAGGTGCTGGATCTTGGAAGGCGTTTCTTCAAAGCGGATGTCGAAGCAGTGGCAGACCATCCGGCGGCCGATCTTGCGGCAGGAGGTAAGGAATTCGCCGTTGTAGCCCAGTTGGGCAAGGTCGGTCTTGGCGATGCTTGCGACACCCATCCTGACCAGATGGGACAGGATTTCATAGTTGCGCTCCAGGATGCCGGTCACCCAGGCGAAGCGTCTTCGCCAGCGGAGGTGTTCCCGGTTGTGGTAGCGGCTCCGGCAACGGTCGCTGCAGTATTTACGGTCGGAGCGGCCGTAGGGGAGGGGATCTCCGCATTCCAGGCAGCGGGCTTCATTCTCTTCCAATACGTATTTCATAGGGGCGAAAATGGCGGTTTCCGTCGGGAAGGGCAAGGATTGAAAGAAAAATAACCGGGATTTTAACGTTTCCGTGAAACAACCTCGAAAACAGAGGATAAGAATGATTCTTACGGAAAGGCTTCCGCGCGGAGAAACCGCGTAAAAAACGTTTAATCCGGGCAAGAAACGGCAAAATCTGTGGTTCCGGTCCCCTTCCGGAGGCCACCGCCGTGCCTTTTTCCATTTACTTTGTCCAGCCGCTCTCTCGGGCGCGCCGGGAGCGGCCGTCAGTTCAACCCGAAAAAAGACATCAGAAATGGAATTCATCAACCGAATCGAACTCCGCGGAATCGTGGGGAACGCTTCCTACAACCGGATCGGGGAATCGCAAGTGTGCCGGTTCTCCCTGGCCACCGACTACGCTTACAAGGACCGCGACGGCAATCCCGTCGTCGACACCACCTGGTTCAATGTTACGGCCTGGGAAGGCAAGAACATGCCCGACCTGCGGCAGGTTGTAAGGGGAACCATCATCCAAGTCAGCGGGCGTGTCCGCACCTTCAAGTACACGATGGCCGATGGTACAGAAAAGAGCGGCTGGGAGGTTTTCGCCCGGCGCGTCACCATCCTGCCGCCAGACGACGATCCCATCCAGCCTCAAATGTACCGGTGATGGAAGGAAGACGTCTGTTTGCCTGGGCTTGCCTCGCCCTGCTGCTGTCCGGATGCGGTCCCCAGGTCAAGCTGGACCGGATCCGGCGGCAGTTCCTCGGTGCCCAGGTCGTCCTGGCCGATGACCGGGAACTTCCGGAAATCGACCTGGGGCAGGAACCCCGGCGGGACACGATGGTCGTGGAGGATCCGGACGGGCGGGAAGTCCTGATCATGAGGGCCGTGAAGGACGAGAACGGGGAGATGGTCGCCACGGACGTCCTGAAGCCGGCCCGGGTCACTGCCCGTTTCCGTAATGTGGCCGAAAGGGGAGGACGGGTGGACCTGAACTTCCAGATCGTGGTCCCCGAGTCAATGCAGGACCGGAAATGGCAGCTCCGCTTCTATCCCGACCTCTTCGTCCTGGAGGACAGCCTGCGCCTGGATCCGGTCCTCATTACCGGAGCGGACTACCGGAAAGCGCAGCTGAAGGGGTACGAGCAGTACCGCCGTTTCCTCGATTCCATCGTCGCGGACTCCACGTACTTCGTCGACCGCTATCAATTGGAGATGTTCCTCCGCCGGAACTTGCCGGAGATCTACCGGTACAAGACCGACAGCACCACGGTGGCGGACGAGGAATTCCTGTCCCACTACGGCGTCTCGGAAAAGCAGGCGGTCCGGCACTATACCAACGGACTGGTCGTCCGGAGAAACCGGCGCAAGGTGGAGCGGAAGGAGGAGATGTTCCGGAAATACGTCAAGGCTCCCATCGTGACGGAAGGGCTTCGGCTGGATACGGTTATCACTTCCCCTAACGGGGATATCCTCTACGATTATGTCCAATCCATCCAAGTCCAACCCCGTCTCCGGAGGGCGGACATCCGCCTCTCGGGCGATATCTACGAGGAAGACCGGGCGCTCTACCGGGTTCCCCGGACCGATCCGCTGACCTTCTACATCAGTTCGATCAGCGGCCTCAGCGATGATGCCATCCGGTACAAGACACAGGTGATTGAGCGCCGGGTCCAGGCCCATACGGCCTGTTACATCGACTTCGACCTGGGGCAGGCGGATATCCGGGAGGAGCTGGGAAACAACCGGGAGGAAATCGCCCGCATCGAAGGAAACCTGCGGGGCCTGGCAGACAACCGGGAATTTGGTATTGACTCCATTATTGTTACTGCTTCTTGCTCTCCGGAAGGGACTTATGAAAGCAACCGGAAGCTTTCCTTCAGGCGTTCTGAAAGTGTATCCCTCTTCTTTGACCGCTTCCTCCGTCACTACAGGGACTCGGTCCGGCGGACCGGATTCCACATCGGCCTGGACGAGACTTACCGGGAAAAAGCCGCGGAGGAAATCCGTTTCCTGTCCCGCAACAACCCGGAGAACTGGACGATGCTCGACGCCTTGATCCAAAGTGACGGAATCATCAGCGGGAAAGACCGGGAAGAATACATGCGGCTCGCAGCCCTTCCTGACCCGGACGACCGGGAGCACCGGCTCCAGGCGCTTCCCTCGTACCGGCATATCCGGGAAGACCTCTACCCCCGGCTCAGGACTGTCCGGTTCGATTTCCATCTGCACCGGAAGGGGCTGCAGAAGGACACCATCCATACGACCGTCGTGGACAGCGTCTACATGCAAGGATTACAGGCGCTCCGTGACCGGGAATATGAACGGGCCGTCACGCTTCTGCGGCCGTACAAGGATTACAATACCGCCGTCGCTTACTGTGCGCTGGATTACAATGCATCCGCCCTGGATATCCTGGAGCCGCTGGAGCGCAGTGACAAGGTCCTGTACCTGCTCGCCATCCTCTATAGCCGGCGGGGCGACGACCGCAGCGCCGTTGAGAACTACCTGAAAGCCTGCCGGCTGAATCCCGCCTTCGTGCACCGGGGCAACTTGGACCCCGAAATCTCATCCCTCATCCGCCGATACGGGCTGGATGCCACCAGGCCGGACCCGCAGTGATGCGTTTCCGGCCTGTTTTTTGCAGAATCCGTACGTCCCTTTTATATTTTGCATCCCTCGCGGATGAGGATGATACGGCATATCGGGTGGGTGGCGGCGCTTCTCGTCGCCCTTTCGGCGTGTGGAACGATGCGCCGGAGTCCGAAGCGATCCGAGCCGCCCGCCATCCTTCCCCTCACTGATTCCGCGGATATCGTCCGCTCCCGGGAAAGGGCGCAGGCCGTGATGGATTCCATCGATCGCATCGAATCCGGCATCCGGGCGGGCATCCCCCGTGAGCAGATCACGGTGAAAAATGACAAGCCGGCAGGTCCCGTCATTCCGAAGGACCTTGTAGACGAACTGCTGGACTATGCCCGTACCTTCATCGGTACGCCCTACCTCTGGGGAGCCTCAGGGCCCAACCAGTTCGACTGTTCCGGATTCACCAGCTACGTCTTCCGGGAGTTCGGCTACAATCTGCCTCACAATTCCACCCGGCAGTTCCAGGAAACCCGGCCCGTAGAGCGTTTCGGCGAACTTCGGAAAGGTGACCTGGTCTTCTTCGGGGAGCGGAGAAGCATCCGGAACATCGGTCACGTGGGTATCGTCATCGACATCGACCTGGAGCACGGAATGTTCTGGTTCATCCACGCTTCCACTTCCCACGGCGTGGAAATCCAACGCTCCACCCTCTCTTACTACATGATGCGCTACATCGGTGCCGGCAGGGTGCTGCCGGATTAGGACAGACAAAGGGTTCGGGCGACTTTTTTCGGAGCCCGAACCCTTTGTCTGTCCTGATCCGTGATTATCCGGAACTATGCGGCTTTCTGCTTCTGCGGGTCCTTGAAAAGGATCATGAAGAGGATGCCCACGACGAAGGCGTAGCCGGCGAAGATGTACCAGGCAGTGGGCCAGTTGGTGGGGGTGTTGAACACGTCGCAAGCATCTACGACTGCACCGGCGGCGAGGGTGCCGATGGTGGCGCCGAGGCCGTTGGTCATGAGCATGAACAGTCCCTGGGCACTGGAGCGGATATCCGTGGTGGTGTTCTGTTCCACGTACAGGGAGCCGGAGATGTTGAAGAAGTCGAAGGCGACGCCGTAGACGATGCAACTCAGGATGAACAGCAGGACGCCCGGGAAGTCAGGGTTGCCAAGGCCGAAGAAGCCGAAGCGGAATACCCAGGCGAACATGGCGATGAGCATCACTTTCTTGATGCCGAACTTCTTCATGCAGAACGGGATAAGCAGGATGCACAGGGTTTCGGAAGCCTGGGAGATGGCGATCAGCGCGTTGGAGTTCTTCACGGCGAAGGTGTTCGCAAGGGCCGGGTCGGCCGCAAAGGAGCCGAGGAAGGTGTTCGCATAGCCGTTCGTGATCTGGAGGGAGGCACCGAGCAGCATCGAGAAAATGAAGAAGATTGCGAACTGGCGGTCCTTGAACAGGGAGAAAGCCTTGAGGCCGAAGGCTTCGGCGAAGGACTGCTCACCGGCTGCCTTGTTCACCGGGCAGGCCGGCATCGTGAGGGCATAGCCGCAGAGGATGAGCGAAAGGATGCCCGAGGAAATCAGCTGGGTGTAGCTGTCCTGCATGGCAACGCCGCCGATGTGCACGAAGTTGGTGGCGAGCATCGAGCAGATGAAGCCGACGGTGCCGAACACGCGGATGGGCGGGAAGTCCTTGACAGGATCCATCCCTTCCTTGGTCAGGGCGTTATAGGAAACCGAGTTCACCAGGGCGATGGTGGGCATGAAGAACGCCACGCTCAGGCTGTAGAGGATGAACAGCGGCGTGAAGGCGACGGCGTCCCCTGCGCTCATGCAATAGAAGCCGGCTCCGGCCATGAAAATGCCGGCGAGGCCGTGGCAGAGGGAAAGGACTTTTTGGGCTTCCATCTTGCGGTCGGCCAGGATACCCATCAGGGTGGGCATGAAGATGGAGACGATGCCCTGCATCGCGAAGAACCATTTGATCTGGTTTCCGAGGCCGATGTTTCCGAGATAGCGTCCGAGTGAAGTCAGATAGGCACCCCATACGGCGAACTCCAGAAAGTTCATCAGGATGAGCTTGAGGGTGATGGGTTTGATTTTCATCGCACTTATGGTTTGGTTATTGTTTCAACATCACACAAATGTACAAAAAAATCCGTAACTTTGACGGATTAAAGGAAAATAGATGTTCAATTATAAACTGACTGCCCAGGATCCCCAGTGCGCCGCCCGTGCGGGCGTGATCTCGACCGACCACGGTGAGATCCACACGCCCATTTTCATGCCGGTGGGGACGGTCGGATCCGTCAAAGGCGTCTATCACAGGGATTTGGAGGAGGATATCCGGGCGGAGATCATTCTCGGAAACACCTACCACCTCTATCTGCGTCCCGGACTGGATACCCTCCGCAAGGCCGGCGGCCTGCACCGGTTCGAGCATTGGGACCGGCCCATCCTGACCGACAGCGGCGGCTTCCAGGTCTTCTCCCTGGCCCCCATCCGGAAACTGACGCCGGAGGGTTGCCGTTTCGCCTCCCACATCGACGGTTCCCGCCATACTTTCACCCCGGAGAACAACGTGGACACCCAGCGCATCATCGGGGCCGACATCGTGATGGCCCTCGACGAATGCTGCCCCGGGGATGCGGACCTCCGTTATGCGACCAAGTCCCTGAAACTCACCCAGGGCTGGCTGGAGCGCTTCGCCCGGCACTTCGACGAAACGGAACCCCTTTACGGCTATGGCCAGACCATGTTCCCCATCATCCAGGGCTGCGTGTATCCGGAACTGAGGCGTCAGGCGGTGGAGCATGCGCTTACCCTGGACAATGACAACCGCGGCGGCTATGCCGTCGGTGGCCTGGCGGTAGGGGAGCCTACCGAGAAGATGTATGAGATGCTGGAGATTACCTGCCCGCTCCTTCCGGTTAACAAGCCCCGGTACCTGATGGGCGTGGGTACGCCGGCGAACATCCTCGAAGGAATCGCCCGCGGCATCGACATGTTCGACTGCGTGATGCCCACCCGTAACGGACGGAACGGCATGCTCTTTACCTGGAACGGCGTCCTGAACATGCGCAACTCCAAATGGACCGACGACTTTACGGAACTGGATCCGGAAGGCACTTCCTTCGTCGACCATTATTACACCCGTGCCTACCTCCACCATCTGTTCATCGCGAAGGAGATGTTTGCGGCGATGGTGGCGTCGGAGCATAACCTGGCCTTTTACCTGGACCTCGTCCGGACGGCCCGCCGCCACATCGAGGCGGGGGATTTCGCCGCCTGGAAGGATGTGACGGTCCGTAAGCTGATGCAACGCCTATGATCGGAGTCAAGAAACTCGACCGGTATATCATCGGGAAGTTCATGGGGTCCTTCTTCGTGGCCCTGGCGCTTCTGACGGTCATCGTGATCATCTTCGACGTGAGCGAGAAGATCGACGATTTCGTCCAGAAGGAGGCGCCCCTGCGGGCCATCATCGTGGACTATTACCTGAACTTCATCCCGTACTTCATGAACATGTACAGCCCGATGGTCGTATTCCTGACGGTGATCCTGTTCACGTCCAAGATGGCGCAGAATTCCGAGATCGTCGCGATTCTGTCGTGCGGCGTGAGTTTCCACCGGATGATGGTCCCGTACCTTGTTTCGGCGGCTCTGGTCGCCCTGCTGTCCCTCGGACTGGGCTTGTGGGTGATTCCACGGGCGAACGTGACCCGGGTGGCCTTCGAGCAGAAATACAACCCGCGGGCCAAGGTCAAGTTCGGCCACGACATGCATTACAAGCTGGAGGACAACAAGTACGTGTACATCGAGTCCTTCAGCGGCTGGAACAATACCGCCTACAACTTCACCCTCGAGCAGATTTCCGACGAGCATCTGGTCTCGAAGCTCTCCGCCGAATCGGCCCAGTGGGACAGCCTGGCGGGGAAATGGAAGCTGAGGAACTGGTTCATCCGCGAGTACGGCGAAGGCCTGCAGGACCGGATCCGGACCGGAAAACAGCTCGATACGACCCTCAGCCTCACCATTGACGATTTCTATTACAACGAATACACCATCGAGCGCCTGGACAAGAAACAGCTCGACCAGCTCATCGATACCCAGGTCGCCCGGGGTGACGCGACAGTGATGAATGCGCAGATGGAGAAACACCGGCGCTACTCGATGCCCCTGTCGGCCATCATCCTTACGGTCATCGGCGTCGCCCTGTGCTCCAAGAAAAAGCGGGGCGGCATGGGATGGAACATCGCCATGGGCCTGGCCCTCGGCTTCTCGTACGTCCTGTTCGAACAGTTCAGCAAGATGTTCGTCGTCACAGGCACTTTGCCGGCCGGCATCGCCACCTGGATCCCGAACATCCTGTATGCGATTATCGCTACCATCCTGTATGTCCTTGCCCCCAAGTAACATGAAAGTGAAGATTGTCAACAAGTCCGGCCAGCCGCTGCCGGCCTATGCCACCGCGCTTTCCGCCGGAATGGATCTCCGGGCCGACCTGGAAGCCCCCGTCATCCTGGAACCTCTCGAGCGGATCCTGGTGCCTACGGGCCTTTTCATCGCCCTTCCGGCCGGATTCGAGGCGCAGGTGCGCCCCCGCAGCGGCCTCGCCGCCAAGCACGGCGTCACCGTGCTGAACACCCCCGGCACCATCGACGCCGACTACCGGGGCGAAATCAAGGTCATCCTCGTGAACCTGTCCCATACCCCATTCACCATCGTTCCCGGCGAGCGGATCGCCCAGATGGTCGTCGCCCGTCACGAACGGGTGGAATGGGAGGAAGCGGAATCCCTGGACGAAACGGCCCGCGGTGAGGGCGGATTCGGAAGTACTGGAAGATAATACTATGGAAATCAACGAACTGTATGCTCTTTTCCTGGCCTCCAAGGGGGTGAACACGGATACCCGCACCCTGGAACCGGGACAGATCTTCGTCGCCCTCAAAGGGGAAACTTTCGACGGAAACACCTATGCCCTGAAAGCGCTGGAGGGCGGCGCGGCGTATGCTGTCGTCAATGAATACGTGGAGGGCGATGATTCCCGCCTGATCAAGGTCCCAGACACCCTACGCACCCTGAAGGAATTGGCCGCTTTCCATCGGCGTCAGCTGGGCATTCCTGTCATCGGCCTGACCGGTACCAACGGGAAGACGACCACGAAGGAGCTTATCCGCGAAGTCCTTTCCACCCATTATCGCGTCGCTGCGACCAAGGGCAACCTGAACAACGATATCGGCGTGCCCCTGACGGTCCTGTCTATCGGTTCCGAGGCGGAAATCGCCGTCGTGGAAATGGGCGCCAGCCATCCCGATGACATATCGGCCCTGACCTGGGTAAGCCAGCCCGACTACGGACTCATTACCAACGTGGGCAAGGCCCATCTGCTGGGATTCGGCAGCTTTGAGGGGGTCAAGAAAGCCAAGGGACAGCTATATGACTGGCTGTCGGAGCATGACGGGCAGGCCTTTGTCAATGTGGACGACGAAAACCTGTATGGCATGGCCGTCTCCCGGCCGCTGTCCATCATCCCGTACGGGGTGGCCGGCGAGGACGCCGTCATCCTGCCCACCTCGGCCGACCAGCCTTACCTGCGGATGGAAATCGGCGGACAAGAGCTTGATACACACCTTGTCGGGGCTTACAATTCCGCCAACGTGATGGGCGCTCTCGCCGTCGGCCGCCAGTTCGGCATCTCCCTGGAAGAGGGAATGGCCGCCATCGCCGCCTATGTGCCCTCCAACAACCGTTCGCAGATGACCCGGACGGAGCGCAATGTCGTCATCGAGGATGCCTACAATGCCAATCCCTCGTCGATGGCCGCCGCCCTGGACAATTTCGCCGCCCTGGCGGATCCGTGCAAGATCGTCATGCTGGGCGATATGCGCGAGTTGGGGGAGGATTCCGTTCAGGAGCATATCGGCATCGTGAAGAAACTGGATACCTGCGGCTTGACCCATGCCTGCCTGGTAGGGGAGGAATTCCGGAAAGCACTGCAGGAAGCCGGAACGCCTGCCTATGTCAAGTGGTTCGCCACGTCCGACGACCTGGCCGCAGCGCTGGCCGAACGTCCCTTGACGGGTGCGACAGTCCTCGTCAAAGGCTCCAACAGCATGCGGATGGGAAAGGTCCTTCCTACGCTTTAGCCGGCTCCAGCCAGCGGCGGATTACCCCGCGGCCCAAGGCGGCGGTAAACAGGCCTACCGCAATCCCGAAAACGGTTCCGACCAGGATGTCCCCGAAATAGTGGGCCGCCATCATTACGCGGCTCACCGCTACGAGGAATGCCCAAAGGAGGGCGCACCAGCCGTAAACCTTATAGTCATGGGACGGATCGTTGAGCCGGAATCCCAGCCAGGAACAGACTGCGAATCCGAAGGCGTTGCTCGCGTGTCCGGAGAAGAAACCGAAGAAACTGTACCGGCTCAGCGGCCAGTGAAGCCCATGCTGGAGCATCCAGGTGGAATAGCACGGCCGCAGCCGTCCGATGCCGTCCTTGATGTGGGCGGAAATCTGGTCGGCCAGGACGACGGTCAGTACGCAGGACAGGATGACCACCAGCCCCTTTTTCCAACCCAGCCGGTAGATCATCATCCCCATGATGGCGCCATAGGCCGGAAACCAGATCCGGATGTCCGAGAGGAACATCCAGAACGGGTCCGTGAATGCGGAATGGAAGCCGTTGAGCCAGAGGGTGATATCCTGGTCTATGCCGATGAGCCGCTCCAACATGCTACTTGTTCAGGGCTTTCCAGAGTTCTTCCTTGAGTTCGTTCAGCCCCGTCTGCGCGACGGAGGAAATGAACACGTGCGGAATGCCCTCGGGAAGCTTTTTCTCAATCTTTTTCCGCTCCTTTTCGTCGATGAGGTCGGTCTTTGTGACCGCCAGGACGCGGTCCTTCACCAACAGTTCGGGGTTGTATTCCTTGAGCTCGTTGAGAAGGATTTCATAGCATTTGGCCACGTCCGGCTCGTCGGCGGCGACCATGAACAGCAGGACGGAGTTCCGCTCGATGTGCCGCAGGAACCGCATCCCGATGCCGCGGCCTTCGTGGGCGCCTTCGATGATGCCGGGAATGTCGGCCATGACGAAGGAACGGTCGTCATAATACTTGACGATGCCCAGGTTCGGCTCCAGGGTAGTGAAGGCGTAATTGGCGATCTTGGGCTTCGCCGAGGTGATGGCGGCGAGGAGGGTGGACTTGCCCGCGTTCGGGAACCCGACCAGGCCGACATCGGCCAGCACCTTCAGTTCCAGGATGAACCAGCCTTCGACGCCTTCCTCACCGGGTTGTGCGTAGCGCGGGGTCTGGTTGGTGGGCGACTTGAAATGGTCGTTGCCCCAGCCGCCGCGGCCGCCCTCGCACAGGATGTACTCCTGGCCGGGCTCTACGATTTCGGTGATGATCTCATCGGTCTCCGCGTCCTTGACGGTTACGCCGAGAGGCACTTCCAGGACGATGTCCGCCCCGTTCCTGCCCCGGCGGAGGGCCGCTCCGCCCGGGTCGCCGTTCTCCGCCCGCACGACCTTCCGGTAGCGCAGGTGGATGAGCGTCCAGAACTGCGGGTTCGCCCGAAGGATGATGTGTCCGCCGCGTCCGCCGTCGCCGCCGTCCGGACCGCCCTTGGGTACATATTTCGCCCTGTGCAGATGCATCGACCCGGCTCCGCCGTGTCCGCTCGCACAGAAGATTTTCACGTAGTCTATGAAATTCGATTCGGCCATGATGATCCGCTTTGCCTGCAAAGATACCGTTTTTTTCGGAATGGGTGGAAGAATCGAAAAATAATCCTAAATTTGTAGTAACTGCAATTTGATAACCTATTCATCTAATAATGAAAAGAATCCTGCTTTTCTTATTCCCGTTTCTTCTCCTTGCGGTTGCGGTATCGTGTTCGCAGATAGGGGAGAAGGAGATTGCCGTGGAGTCTGTCACCCTGAGTCAGCCCACGGCCGAGATGCTGATCGGGGAAACCATCAAGCTGGTGGCAACCGTCCTGCCGGGCAATGCTTCGGACAAGTCCGTGAACTGGGCTTCGTCCAAACAGTCCGTGGCGACGGTGACTCCCTTCGGCGAAGTCAAGGCCTTGGAAGTGGGAACGTCCACCATTACGGCGTCCTGCAGCGGAAAATCCGCCACATGTGTGGTTACGGTGTCCAAGGGTGCCGTCAAAGTCGTATCCGTTACCTTGGACCGGTCGGATTGCAAGCTGTCGGTAGGCGATGAGATTGTTCTCACGGCAACCGTAGCCCCGGACAACGCAACGGACAAGGCGGTCAGCTGGCAAAGTTCGAATCCCCTGGTCGCCAGCGTCGACCAGGGCGGTAGGGTGAAAGGTCTCTCGGAAGGAAAGGCTACCGTCACCGCAACGGCGGGCGGCCAGTCGGCCAGTTGCGAGGTGACGGTTTCCCAGGATGTGATTCCCGTCGCTTCGGTCGGATTGGACCGCACGTCGGTCACGCTGGAAGAAAAGCAGCGTACCCAGCTGATCGCAACGGTCAGTCCCGGTGACGCTACGGACAAGACCGTTACGTGGTCCACGTCCGATCCTTCTGTTGCGACGGTGGACCAGGAAGGCTGGGTGACGGCGGTCAAGGAAGGAAGCGCCACCATCACGGCGAAGGCCGGCGCGCAGTCCGCAAAATGCAGCGTTACCGTCCAGAACAAGGTAATCCACGTTACTTCGGTTTCCATCAACAAGTCCAGCCTGCAGCTGACGAAGGGGCAGTCGGAAACCCTGACAGCTACGGTCAGCCCCTCGGATGCCACGGACAAGACCGTCACATGGAGCAGTTCAGACGCAACGATCGCCAGCGTGACCAAGGATGGCAAGGTGACGGGCCTCAAGGGCGGCAGTGTCACCGTGACGGCGAAGGCCGGTGAAAAATCGGCGGAATGCAGTGTCACCGTGACCGTTCCGGTCGAGGATGTCTCCCTGGACCGCACCAGCGTGACCCTGGAAGAAAAGCAGACCACGACGCTGGTCGCGACGGTCAGTCCTTCCGATGCCACGGACAAGACGGTATCCTGGTCATCATCCGACAGCGATGTCGCAACGGTGGACCAGAACGGCAAAGTGACGGCTATAAAGGAAGGTGTCGCAACTGTCAAGGCGGAAGCGGGCGGCAAGTCAGCCACCTGTTCCGTCACGGTCAGCAAGGCCGTGGTGCCGGTTTCTTCCATCAGCCTGGATGTGAGCCGTCTGGACCTGGTGATCGGCGGCACGGCCACCCTGACGGCCACGGTAGCTCCGGATGACGCTACGGACAAGACCGTTACTTGGAGCAGCACGGATGCGACGGTCGTCAGCGTGGACCAGAAGGGCAAGGTGACGGCCCTGAAGGGCGGTACGGCAACGATTACGGCCAAAGCCGGCGAGAAGTCGGCCAATGCCCTGGTCGACGTGATGGAAGTGACGCCTGCTGCCCTGGAAGTGGACGGAGAAGGGGAGAATTTCGATGTCACGGTCATCACGACCCGCTCCTATCACGTGAGTTCCAAGCCGGATTGGATTACGGAGAAATCCGTGGAGAAACAGGTCCATCATTTTGAAGCGGCTCCCAACGATAAGACGGAGGAAAGGACCGGCATCATCGTCTTCTGTGATGATGTGGGTTCCTGCATCCCCTGCGAAGTGACGCAGAAGGGCAACTTCGGACTGGCCTTGACCCCCGAGGAACTCACTTTTGAGCTGGAAGGTGGGGAGGGCACTCTCAGTGTCGTTACTGCGCTGAACTGGACGGCTTCTTCCAACGCCTCCTGGTGCCGGATCTCTCCCGCGAGCGGCTCCGGAAAGGGAACCGTGAAGGTGACGGTCGACGAGTATCGGGTGGTCGGCGACCGCAATGCCGTCATTACGGTCAAAGCCGGAGACGTCGTCCGTACGGTCAGCATCTCCCAGCACGGTGTCATTCCGTTCTCCGTTTCTCCCGCCTCGGTGGATCTGGGAGAAGAGGGCGGCAGTTTCGAAGTGACGGTGTCCGGTTCCTATGGGTATCACGTCAGCGGAATGCCCGATTGGATCAGCCAGACCTCCGTCAAGGACAGGGTCCATACGTTCCAGGCGACGGCCAATTCCGCACTGGAGGTACGCAGCGGGGTGGTTACTTTCTGCGATGACGAAGGAACCTGCCTGTCTGTCTTCGTGCAGCAGGCCGCCCACCTCCGTGGACCGGACGAAGTGGACTGGTCCAAAGAGTTCTACCACCGCTCCCTGTTCATGCGCTTTACTGCTACCTGGTGCGGATGGTGTCCGCGGATGGCCTCCGCCGCGAAACTGGCCCAACAACAGAATCCGGGCAAGATCGAGGCGCTCAGCCTGCACGGAAGCGGGAGCAATCTGGTATTCCAGGCCGGCAGTACGCTGGAAAACACCTATGGCATCACCGGCTATCCGAGCGGCGTAATGGACGGCCGGAAGCGGATTGCCAACTATGAGATGGAGACGTCGGCCAGCTACATTTCCGAGGCCCTCAGGCAGCGGGAGGCGGCCTATCCCACCGTTTCCGCGATCGGATGGACCTCTTCCTTCTCCGGCCAGAAACTGTCCCTCGAAACCTATGTCTTCATCAAGGAACCGGGTAACTACAAGTACACGGTCCTGCTGGTGGAGGACGATATCGTCGGCTATCAGGCCGATTATGAAAACGGAGACCATCAGGATTATCACCACACAGGAATCGCCCGGGTGGCGGTGACCAGCATTTCCGGTGAGGCATTCTCGACCTCGTCCTCCAATACGGTGAAGACCAAGTCCTTCACAGTCAATCTTCCTTCTTCCTATAAGAAGGAGAATCTCCGGATCCTCGTCTACGTGCAGCGGGCCTATGGCTCCCTGTCCAAGATCGAGTCTTCCGACTATGACGGTTACTTCGTAGACAACTGCGCTTCGGGCAAGGCCGGCGGTACCATGCGTCCCGCTGTCGTCTCCGAGGCCGGCGGGGGAAACGAGGACTTCATCGATGGTAAACCCATTAACTGGTAAGGCGATGAGAAAGATTGGACATTTGCTCGGAATCTTGCTGGCTCTTGGCCTCTGTGCCTGCCAGAATCTGTTGGAAGAGGACCTTTTCCAGGATGCCCGGATGCACCCCGGAGAGACGATCCTGAAAGCGACCATAGAATCCGCGTCCTCGACAAAGACTTCGCTTTCTCCCGAAGGGAACGGTGTCAATAAGGTCCTGTGGAGCGAGGGAGACGCTATTGGTGTCTTTGTCGATGATGCTGCAGATGCCAGCGTATTCCG
Organism: Bacteroidales bacterium; assembly: GCA_017439305.1. Lineage (GTDB taxonomy): Bacteria > Bacteroidota > Bacteroidia > Bacteroidales > UBA932 > Cryptobacteroides. The sequence goes on from JAFSJK010000010.1 coordinate 105,023, forward strand.
TCTAGTTGACGGGGCCGGGACCCGGAATGGAATATTCTCCGGCTCCGGCCAGGGCAGCCGGTATGTCGCGGCCTATCCTTATGGACAGATCAAATCCCTGGAAGGGGATGTCCTGACGCTCGAACTTCCGGTCGAACAGGAATCTGCCGATGGAAACGTCGGTTCCGGGTCGCTCCCGATGGTTGCGTCCGGAGTCTCTACGGACTTGTCCTTCAAGAATGTGTCTTCTGCCCTGAAACTTTCCCTGAAGGGACACCAGCTTGTCACCAGGCTGGTTTTCAGGCCGAAGGATCCCTCCATCAAGGTCAGCGGTCCGATGAACGTTTCCCTGGCCCGTCCCGACGATCCGGTGGCCACGATGTCTCCTGACGGCGTGGACAGTGTCGCCGTCAATACCGGCGGTGTACTGTTGGACAAAGCCGAGGAGACAGTATTCTATATCGGGCTTCCTGCCCAGACTTACAAGGGCGGTTTCACGGTGCGGATCTATACCTCCACCGGATACATGGACAAAACCTATGGCGCGGACTTCACGATGGAGCGCTCCAAGGTGCATGCGGCCGGTGTGGTCACGGTCCAGCTGGACAGCGGCGTGGAGGTCAGCGAGTCCCTGGAGGGGCAAGGCACGGAGAAGGACCCGCTCAAGATAGCTTCCCTCGGTGATTTGCTCTTGATGCAAACTGCAGTGAATGCCGGTAAGGCGGTCAAGACCGTGGGTGGGGGAGAAGTGGACGCTGCCACGGCCTCCTATCTCCTCCTTCAGGATATTGACATGGGGGGCCTCTATAATGACAAGACAGGAAAGAGTTGGACACCGATCGGTACTTCTTCCAGCGTTTTCCGCGGAATCTTCGATGGTGGCGGACATGAAATCGCTCATCTGTATATCCATGTCGAAGAGGATTGCCAGGGCTTGTTCGGGGCTGTGGAAAGCAGTACGATCCGGAATCTGACCGTTTCCGGCGAAGTGACCGCCCATGGTTATTGCGGTGTGCTGGCCGGTGATACGGGAAGGTATACCACGGTGGATGGTGTCATCACAAAGGGTACGGTCAAGGGCGAAGGGTATGTAGGAGGACTCACCGGTCACGCCTATCGCGTGACGATGACATTCTGCAGGAACGAGGCTGATCTTCGGGATTGCGAGTACTATTGTGGAGGTCTCGTCGGATTTGCCGAGTTCTGCTGGATCCAGCATTGTACGAACAGCGGAAAGGTCGGGGCCAATCAGTTGAGCGGTGGTTTGGCGGGATACCTGAACGGAGCGAGGATCGTCGACTGTACCAACACGGGTGATGTGACCGGCAGTTGGAGGATCGGTGGCCTGGGAGGCTATTTCAGGCAGGGAGGAAAGATTCTCAACAGCATCAATTACGGGAATGTGAGCGGATCGGAGTATGTGGGGGGCATCGGCGGTTTCGTATCCAGCCGCGCCATTTCCTATCAGCAGGAAGCGACCATCGCCAACTGTATCAATTTGGGGAAAGTTGAAATGAAGGATGGGACCTATGGCGGATGGCTGGCTGGTTTTATCGGATTGGCCGACGGTGAAACGCCCATTGGCGACGAACCTGCTTCCGGAGCCTGGGTGAAGAACAGCTACTGGCTTCGGAACGATCAGATACTCCTTCCGGATGTGGGCGGCGGCCAGGGCATCGCGGAAAACAATTACGCGCTGACCGAAACCCAGTTGAAGGGGGACCCTTATCCCGGAACGTTGTATGTGGCACCGGACGGCACCGGATTCAATTTGCTGATCGACGCCCTCAATGCCGGTGCCGTGTATTGGGGCAATGTCTGGGAGAATGGTTTAGGCTCCGGATGGGATGGGAATCCACCTCTTTCCGGCTGGGTTTATCCCGCACCGGGATCATATCCTGCCCTGACGGACCTGGAGGCACAGATGCCCGGCAATTCCAAACCGATCTTCCGGATCTCGGCGGATTCGTTTGAAATGGATGCCGTGAGTGGCACGTTCCAGGTGGAGGTGACCTCCAGCCAGGATTATACGGTCAGCAAACTGCCGGGATGGATTTCGGAGGTATCTTCGGAATCTCCGGCCAATCAGCCCCATACGCGTATCTATACGTATTCGGTGGCTGTCAACAGGACTGATTCGGAGCGCAAGGAATCCATCACGTTCACGAATGCGGCAGGAACGGTCCTCACGGTAAAAGTGACCCAGAAAGCGCCGTATCTGACCATTTCCGTGACCGAGATCCTTTTCTCGGACGCCGGCGGTTCGAAACGGATTCCTGTTTCCTCCAGCGTCGACTGGAAAGTGACGTCGGATTCGGACTGGTTCTCGGTGACCCCGGCCAGCGGTACCGGCGACGGTGCCCTGTCGGTCCTTGCCGGGGAAAACGGCAGTGCTTCCGCGCGGGGAGGGTCCATCGTCCTATCCGCGGTGGATTTTCCCTATGAGTATGTCATCAATCTGGTCCAGTCCGGGTATGCCGGTGAAGAAACCGGTGACTGGAAGCAACTTCCGTTCGTCCATCAATCCGTCGCCATGCGGTTTACGGCCACTTGGTGTGTCTGGTGCCCGTATATGAACAGCTCCATCACCCGGGCCCAGGAACTGTATCCCGGCAAGATCCAGCATCTGGCCTTGCACGGAGGCGGAAGCGACCTGCAGTTCGATCCGACGGGCACTTTGATGAGCCTGTACAAGACCAATGCTTTCCCTACGGGCATCATGGATGGGCGCATCAAGGTGAATAACTCCACGGATACTGAATCCGTCGCCGCGAAGTTCATTGAAGCCAGTAAGCAGACGGAGGAGACCTATGGTACCATGTCCGGTCTGGCACTCCGTTCCGTTTCCACCGGCCAGCAGGTTACCATCGATGTCGACGGCTACTTCAAGCAGGCGGGAGATTACAAGATCACCGTGCTTCTGGTGGAGGACGGCATCGTCCACTATCAGGAGAATGGCGGCAACGATTATGTGCACGATAATGTGGTCAGGGTGACGGCTACCAACATCCTGGGCGATGCCTTCACGGTAGGCAGTGACTTCTCACAGAAGTCGTTCCACTATTCCGTGACGGTTCCCTCGGGTTACAAGATCGAGAACATGCGGGTTTTCGCCTATGTCCATAAAGCATTCGGATCCGCCCCTGTCATCCAGACGGAAGACTACGGAAATTACTACATTGACAACTGTGCGACGGCTCCGGTCGGAAGTGTACTGAAACTGGCTCTGGTCGGTGGCGGTGCCGGAGGAGGCACCGGTGGCGGTGACAATGAGGGAATTACACCCGGTGATGACATCAACCTGTAAAGAAGAGGAGGAAAGAGTATGAAACACAGCAAATTCTACTTTGTCACGCTCCTGCTTCTCGCTGCAGGATGCCAGCAGATCACCGAGGAAGATTTCCTTCGGGATGAATGCGCGACCGATGCCCCTCAGCGGCTCATCACGGCGTACCTGGAAGGGCATGATGAGACCAGGACCGAACTGAGCGGTCCGGACGCAGACGGAATCTACTACCCCTATTGGTCGGTAGGCGATGAAGTGGCGGTCTGGGCGGACGGAATCAACATATCCGACAAATACAGACTTGCCGATGGATCCGGAACCGGAAAGGCCACTTTCGGTGGAACCTTGTCCGGCAACCGCATGGTGGGTTTGTATCCCTACTCGGACAAGACGCAGGAAGGGCTGGACGGAAATGTCCTGACGTTGGAACTACCTTCCACACAGTCCTATGCGGCCAGTTCTTTCGGTCAGGGAGCTTTCCCGATGCTGGCCGTCAGCGAGTCGGATGCCTTCACTTTCAAGAATCTGTGCGCCGTCCTGAAGCTTTCCCTGACGGGAGAGGAAGCGGTCAATGAAATCCTTTTCCGGGCCCATGACAGCGGAATGCCGGTCAGCGGCAAGGCGACAGTCCGGACGGATTTCGACCAGGATCCTGAATTGGTCATGTCGGCGGGAGGCTCTCCCGAGGTGACGCTGTCCTGCGGGTTTGTCCCGCTGGACAAGACCGTTCCGACGGATTTCTTCATCGTCATTCCTGCCGGAACGTACAAGGGCGGCTTCACCGTGGAGATCAAGACTTTCACGGGAACCGTCACCAAGAGTACCTCGGCGGATATCACCTTCCAGCGCTCGCAGCTCCGGGCCATCCCTGCGTTTGAATGCATCGGGACGGGTGAAATCGACATCGACAATATCCCTTACAACCAGATCTGGTATGCGGACCAGTACAACCGGGTTTTCGGTTTTTCCGCCAATCAGTTCGATGTTCCCATCGTTTCCGTCAAGTATGAGAACGGCTGGGGCATCATTACGTTCGAAGGACCTGTTACGGAAGTGGGCAGTTATACCTTTTCCAACCTCTATCTGACGGATGTCATCCTTCCGAACTGTGTGGAAACGATCCGTCGTAATGCGTTCGTGAATTCCGGCATCCTGTCGTTCCGGACTCCGGACGCTTTGAAGACCGTCGAAGACCAGGCTTTCAGGAACAATCATCTGACGAGGATCTACGGAAAATGGGCGTCGGAAGACGAGAAGGCGATCATCATGCCGGACGGAATGATGGTAGCTTATGCGAACGGGGCGATCGAGGCTTCCCTGATTGTTCCCGACGGAGTCAAGAGTCTCCAAAACTATCTTTTTTATGGCAATGAGTCGGTCAAGGACGTCATCCTTCCTTCCGGATTGGAGTCTGTCGGCAGCAATTGTTTCTGTCAATCCACCCTCGAAACGGTCAGCCTTCCCGAAAGCCTCAATAGTGTCGGCAACTATGCTTTTGCCTATTGTCCTGCCTTATCGGCGTTCAGGGGAGACAGCCCGATGGTGATGGGAGATCGGGCCCTTGTCTCCAATGGAAGCATGATCGCCTATGCGGGAAAGGGGATGGCCGATTATGTGATTCCAGAGGGCGTGACAGAGATTAGCAGCGACGTTTTTGCAAACTGGGAGGATCTCCGTTCCCTGACCTTCCCGTCCACCCTGGGCAATCTCTACTCGGGATTCCTCTCGAACTGTCCCAACCTTGAGTTCTTCTATGGAGAGGGTGCCAGCGACGACCACCACTGTCTGGTGCTCTATGGTGAGTATCTGGTTGCCGTAACGTCCATTTGTCCGGCGGAGTACCGGGTTCCGGACGGTGTGCAGCGCATTTTCCTGAGTGTCTTTGACGGCAATCCCTCCATTGAGCGTCTGACGATTCCGGACGAGGTATATTTCATCCATTACTATGCGTTCGCCAACATGCCCAACCTCAAGAGCCTGACATTGTCGTCGGGTCTGACGCAGATGGCTGGAGATTGCTTCAGGGGGTCCAATGCCCTTGAGGAACTGTATCTTCGTTCCTATTCGCCTCCGTCCAATACGGAATCCGAAGGCGACTGGGCCAAGTGGGGGGCTGACAACCTGGTCATCTATGTTCCTGAAGGTTTCCAGGAGCAGTACAAGTCGACATCCCCCTGGTCCAAACACGCCGACCGGATCCAGGGCTATGTCTACGATGACCTGGAAAAGCCGGACTATTACATGTCTACCGACTACTCTCAGGACGGCAAGGTGACGAACCTCCAGCAGGCGAGTGGCGGAAACGGAATCGAGCTGGTGCTGATGGGCGATGCGTTCTCAGACAGGCAGATAGCCGATGGTACCTATGATACCGTGATGAGGAAGATGGCGGATGCCTTCTTCTCCGAAGAACCGTATGCGTCCTTCCGGCATCTGTTCAACGTCCGTTCGGTGAAGGTCGTTTCCTCGACGGAAGGGTATGAACATGGCGGTCAGGCGCTGGCCGGCTGGTTCGGCGACGGAACGGCGGTAGGTGGCAATGACAACCGGTGCATGGAGTATGCGCAGAAGGCCGTTTCTTCCGACAAGATGGACCAGACGCTCATCATCGTGGCCATGAACTCGTCCAGGTACGCAGGTACCTGTTATATGTACTATCCTTCCGGCGGAGACTATGGGAACGGTCTCTCCATTGCCTATTTCCCGATCGGGGAGACGGATGAAGGCCTTGCGCAGCTGGTCCATCACGAGGCTGGCGGCCACGGTTTTGCCAAGCTGGCCGACGAGTATGCCTATGAGAATATGGGGACGATCCCGCAGTCCGAAATCGACAACCGGGAAGCCAATGTCCCTTACGGATGGTGGCGGAACTGCGACTTCACCGACGATCCCGAGCTGGTGAAATGGAGCCATTTCCTCGCCGACGACCGTTACAAGTTTGACGGCCTTGGCGTCTTCGAGGGTGGATTCACCTATTGGAAAGGTGTCTGGCGGCCTACGGAGAACAGTATCATGCGCTACAATACGGGTGGTTTCAATGCGCCGTCCCGGGAAGCGATCTGGTACCGGATCCACAAACTGGCCTATGGTGACAGCTGGGATTACGACTACGAGGAATTCGTCGCCTATGATGCGAAGAACCGCAAGACTTCCGCCAGTACGGCACCGCGTGAGAACAAGGTGGACCGTCACGCCAAACCGACATCCCCGCCCGTGGTCATTCCGAGAAGGTGGAATGAACCGGCCCCGGGACCATCGGGAATGGTGAAGGGTACCCGATAAGGATGCCTTTCCGGTCAAATTGCATATAGCAATCCTTTATTCCGGCATTTCCCCCAAGGGGATTTGCCGGAATATTGTTATATTTGAGAAAACTGCATAGTAATAACAGAATGAGAACCAAGACCTTGTTGCTGGTCGCCATCCTATTGGCGGTCTTCTCTGCGGAGAAAGCCTCCGCGCAGACTTCTTTCGGGAACAGTTCGCTGTTCAATGACGGCTGGACTTTCGTCCGGGGCGACGTCGAGGGAGCGGAAGCTCCGGCTTTCGACGATTCCAAGTGGATGCGTGTCCAGCTTCCGCACGACTGGTCCGTAAAGGGGACGCTGTCGCCTGACAACGCTTCCTGCACCGGTTATCTTCCCGCGGGAATCGGCTGGTATCGCAAGCACTTCAATACCCGCCGTCTGCCCGAGGGGAAGACGTTCATCTATTTCGAGGGCGTATACAACCGCTCCTCCGTCTACCTGAACGGGCATCTTCTCGGGGAGCGCCCCAGCGGCTACGCTTCTTTTCTGTATGACCTGACTCCCTACCTGAACCGTACCGGGGATAACGTCCTGGCCGTTCGTGTGGACCATAGCCGGATCGCCGATTCCCGTTTCTATACGGGCTCGGGTATCTACCGGAACGTCTGGCTGGTTTCTTCGGGAGATACGCATTTCGCCCTGTGGGGCGTCGGTTATGCCACCCGCAGCCTGACGTCCAAGCAGGCGGTCGTAACGGTGGATACCCAGGTCGAGGGTCCGTTGTCTTCTGCCGCAAAACTGTTCCTGACCCTGAAGGATGCCGCCGGCAAGGTGGTCGCCAAATCGACCACGAAGGCTGCCGCGAAACAGAACGTGGACCTGAAAGTGAAGGCTCCGCACCGCTGGGACCTGGACGATCCGTACCTGTATACGCTTGAGGCTGTCCTGACCTCCGGCAAGGAGGAGTTGGACCGGACGGAGGTGAAGGTCGGTATCCGTACCTTGTCCTTTGACGCCAACACCGGATTCGCCCTCAACGGGGTCAACCGCAAGGTCAAGGGCGTGTGCCTGCACCACGACGCCGGTGTCCTCGGCGCGGTGGTCCCGGAGGAAGTCTGGGAAAGAAGGCTCCAGAACCTCAAGGCCATCGGTGCCAATGCCATCCGGACGGCCCATAACCCCCAGACACCCGTCTTCTATGACGTGTGCGACCGGCTCGGCCTGCTGGTGATGGACGAGGCTTTCGATGAGTGGGAGTATAACAAGAAGAAGTGGGTGGAAGGCTGGAACCTGGGTACGCCTGCGATGGAAGGCACGGCGGATTTCTTCAATGAATGGGGCGAGCGGGACGTCACCGACATGGTGCGCCGCGACCGGAACCATCCGTCCATTTTCCTGTGGAGCATCGGCAACGAGGTGGATTATCCCAATGACCCGTATTCCCATCCCATCCTGGATGGCGGCAACTTCGAGTTCAACCAGCCGATGTCCGGCGGTTACAAACCTGATGCTCCCGATGCGATGCGGATCGGCGAGATTGCCAAACGGCTGGCCGCCTGCGTGCGCGCCGCGGATCCGTCCCGTCCTGTGACAGGTGCCCTGGCCGGCGTGGTGATGTCCAACCAGACTGCGTATCCGGAGGCCGTGGACGTCGTCGGCTACAATTACACCGAAAGCCGTTATGCCAAGGACCACGCGACCTATCCCGACCGGATCATCTACGGTTCCGAGAACAGTTCCGGCTATGACGCCTGGAAGGCAGTTCGTGACAATGAATTCATCTTCGGACAGTTTATCTGGACCGGTATCGACTATCTGGGTGAGTCCAATGCATGGCCCTCCCGTGGCTTCTACAGCGGTTTGCTGGATTTTGCCGGCAACGTCAAGCCCCGCGGCCGGATGCGCGCTGCGATGTGGTGCGAAGAACCCGTCTGCTACATCGGTACCTATCCCAAACCGCAGCCCCGTCCCGGCCGCCGCTGGCCGATGGGCGACAGCAGCGATGCCTGGGATACCTGGAACTATGAGGAAGGACAGATGATCCGCGTCGTCTGCTACACCAATGCCGCCAAGGCCCGTCTGCTGCTCGACGGCAAGGAAGTGGGCGAGATGACCCCGTTCAACGATGCCACCGGCATCATCGGCTGGGACGTCCCTTACAAGGCCGGTGTCCTGAAGGCGGAAGGCTACGACGCTTCCGGCAAGAAAGTGTCTGAATATGAGATCCGTCCCGCCCAGCGTCCGGCTGCCCTGAAGGCGGTTGCGGACCGGAACGAACTCAATGCCGGCGGCCTGGTCCATGTGGCCGTCGAGGTGGTGGATGACAATGGCAACCTCGTTCCGCTCGGTGACAACGAGATTACCTGCACGGTGGAAGGCCCCGCCCAGCTGCTCGGTCTGGAATCCGCCAACAACACGGACATGGGCAACTGGAACGACAACGTCCAGCGTGCCTATCGCGGGCATCTGCTGGCCTATGTCAAGACGGGTGCCAATCCCGGGAAGATCAAGGTACGTTTCACTTCTCCTTACATCAAGGGCGCCGAAGCGGAGATCGCAACCCATAAGTATGCAAAGACCGAGGAGATCCGCCTCAGCGATCCGTTCATCCTGGCCGACAAGGCTTCCGGCATGTACTATATGACCGGTACCGGCGGCATGCTGTGGAAGAGCCCCGACCTCAAGGTCTGGGACGGTCCGTTCCAGGTTACCCGGACCGATCCGAATTCCTGGATGGGCCCGCGCCCGATGATCTGGGCGGCGGAGATCCACGAGTACAATGGAAAGTATTATTACTTTGCCACCTTTACGAACCAGGCAGAGATCATCCAGTCCTATCGCGGAAACGACATCAACCGCCGGGCCTGCCACGTCCTGGTCGGCGACAGTCCGGAGGGACCGTTCTATCCGATGAAGGACGAGACGTACCTGCCGGCTGACCAGCCAACCCTGGATGCCACCCTTTGGTTCGAAGACGGGAAACCGTATCTGATCTTCTGCCACGAATGGCTCCAGAACTGGAACGGTACGGTGGAGGCGATTCCGCTCAAGCCGGATTTCTCCGGAACCTATCCGGAAGGCCGGAAATTGTTGTTCCGGGCATTCGATTCCCCGTGGAGCAAGGAGAAGTACGAAGATGGTACCATCGGCCCGAACAAGGTTACGGATGGACCGTACGCCTTCCAGACGAAGACCGGCAAGCTGGGCATGATCTGGACCAGTTGGGTGTACAATGACTACACGCAGGGTGTCGCCTATTCCACGAGCGGCAAGCTTGAAGGACCTTGGGTTCAGGAAAAGGATCCCATCACGCCTCCCAACTTTGGGCACGGTATGATCTTCACGACCTTCGACGGGAAACGCATCCTGTGCTGTCACTCCCATCGTCCTGCCGACTTCATGCGGATTCCCGCCTACTTCCTGGTGGACGATTCCGGTGACAAGCTGAAGGTGCTCGGGCGTTACTACCCGTAGTCGTCAGAGAACGGTCCATCCTTTGTCGGTGGCAATCTGAAGTTCCCCGTCCGTGAGTTTCCCTTTGTTCTCCGAACCCAGGGTCACGGTACGGGGGACTTCCGTATGTGCCAGGCCGTTCAGGATGTTGAGAAGGGATTCGTGAGAGAGGGACGTACAGTCAGACACGTTGAATGAAATGCTGATGCCCTGGAAGCCGCCGAAATCCGTGAGCCGCTTCTGTCCGGTAAGTACGTCCGTGGCCGATGAAAGGGAGGCTGCATCGATAGCCTGCAGGGTGCGCAACGAACCCCGGCCGTAGTGGCATTCGAAGCTTTCCGTGAGCGAGGTGGCCCCGCTGAAATCGATGGACGGCAGGGTTGTCAGGGCGTAGCAGTTCCGGAAAAAGGCATACCAGCTGGTCGCTTTGGGGAAGGATATATCCCTGACGAGGGAAAGTTTCTGGCAACCGTCGAAAATCTGGCTTACCGACGTAGCGTTGGGACCGTTCAGGGAAGGGGATTCCACCAGCGCGGTGCAACCGTAGAAAAGCAGGGGACCGGTTACCATTGAACTGACATCCAGGGAGGCTACCCGCTGGAGAGCCGTGCACCCGCTGAACATCGATTCGAAGTTGGTGCAGGAGGAAGTGGCGATGTCCGTCCCAATCTCCCGGAGGGCTGTGCATCCTTCGAACATATGATAGCAGGACTTCATCGAACTCCAGTTCCAGTCGGGAACGGAAGCCAGGCGCGTGCATCCGGCAAACATATAATGATGGGAGGATGCTTTCACGAAGTTGAAAGCGGGTATTTCCACCAGGGAAGTACAGTTAAAGAACATCCGGTCGAAGTCGGTTCCGGAGGCTGTGTCGAATCCGTCCACGCGGACAAGCCTGGAGCAACCTGAGAACATTTCGGAAAAGTTGCTCACCTTTTCTGTCCGGTAGGGCCAGGTTTCCGTCAGGGACGTGCAGGACGAAAACATCGCGTGCATGTTCGTGGCGGCCGATGTGTTCAGTTCCGGGCAGGAAGTCAGCGCCTTGCAGCCTGAGAACGTCTCATAGAAGGTGGTTACCCGCCGGGTATCCAGCAGCGGAAGCCCCTCTAGGCGGATACAGTTTTTGAACATTTCCCGGAACGTTGTCCCGGCAGACGTGTTCAGGAGCGGAATGCTCCGGAGGCTGGAGCAGCCGGAGAACATTTCACTGAAGTTCGTCCCTCTGCCCGTTTCAATGGGGTAGACTTCCTGCAGGGAGGTACAGTTGCTGAAGGCTGCGCTGAAGTTGGTTCCGGCCGAGGTGACCAGGGCTGGGATTTCCCGGAGAGACGTGCATCCCTTGCAGAACGAGGAAAAATCCTTTCCTTTGCGCATGTCATAGGCTGGCAGCTCCAGGAGGGAGGAACATCCGTTGAACATGAAGGAAAAGTCCGTCCCCTTGGTCAAGGTGATGTCGGGCGCTGTGGCCAGACTGGAGCATCCGTTGAACATCGATGCGAAAGTGGTTCCTGATGCCGTATCCATCCGGGGGACGGTGCGGAGTTTCCGGCATCCGAAGAACATCGAGGAAAAATCAGTGCAAGGTTTGGTGTCGAGCTCATCCGGAAGATCCGTGAGCGCCGAGCAGTTGTAGAATGCCCAGGACCATGTCGTCACTTTGCCCGATGGAATCTTGCAATAGATGCCGGTCAGGCCGGAGCATCCCTGGAACATCCGCTGGAAAGTGGAGCGGGTGGCGAGAATGTCTGGCAGCCGGGTGACGGTCTTTAATCGGGCATTCCGGGCGAAGGAATAGGAATGGCGGGCATGGGTCAGTTCGGGAACCAGGACGCTGAAGGATCCGTCTTCATTCACGGGAACGTCGCAGATTTTGTAGATGGACGTTCCGCTGACGACCCCTTTGAAATAGTAGACGCTGAAATTTCCGCTGGCCGTTCCTTCAAAGAGGTACATGCTCCGGCAGCCCGTCCCGAGGGTCAGGATCTGTCCGGCCTTCAGCTCCAACCCTTCCAAAGGAACGGTATAGGTGAAATCCACTCCGCTGAAAGTCAGGCTGATGGTGATGGACGCTCCGGAAGAGAGGACTTGCGGAACGAGCATCAGGGTGAATTCCGTTCCGGCATATCCGGTTTCGGCGGTCACGCCGGTCTTGTCGGTCGACAGGATGGAAAAGTCCGTGGTCCGGTCCGCCAGTTCCCAGGTTCCGGTCCAAGGGTCCAGGATCCCTTCCGCTATAACGCCGCTGAGGGTGACGGAATGGACGGTACAGTTCGGAAAAACGGTTCCGGGAACGATCTGGAGTCCCGCCAGTGCATGGGAGAACACCAGGGGAGTGGGCCCCTTGTCCAGACGTCCCATTTCCGGGGAGATGGCGGTTACAAGATCCGGCTGCAGGGCGATGTCGTCCGGCGCGGCGTAGTGGAGGAGACCTCCGTCCGTCCATGAAAGACCGGCGCCATTGTCCGGCGCCCAGCAAAAGAATCGGTTTCCGTCGTCTTTGGGTAGATTAAAGTATTGAAGGTCACCCACTTCATACAGGTCTTCGCCGGAGGGTGCGGCCTGCCCTTGCCATCCTTCGTCAGACCGGTAGGAGAATCCGTCATACATCCCGCTGACCGGTGTCCCTTTCGTGGCGGCTCCCGCTTCCGGGAATCCGTCGGCGGACATCGGGCGGAGAAAGGCTTCGACGGTCAGCGTCTTCCCCTCGGAGGTTGTGGCGTACAGCTCTGTTGCGGTCGATTTTGTTGCGGAAACGGGGGACAGGGTCGCCGTGAAGGAGATACGGTCCGGCTCCTGCGGATCGAAGAAGGCTTCTTCCGCCGTGCAGGAGACGAGGGCGGGAAGGAGGATGAGGAAAAGGTTATGTTTCATATGCATGGATCGTTATCGGTTGAACGGGCTTTCCGCTTCTCTTTCCGTCTGCTCTTCGGACCAGGGAATGAAGCTGTCGATGGTAAAGGTTATGTCCGGCGCCCCCGGCATCACGATGCCGGAAATCCGGGCTTTCGTACCGGCCGGGATGGAGAGGGGACTTCCATCCTTCCTGTTGAGAATCAAGGTTTTCGTTCCGAATACCGTATCAAAGACGACCTGCAGTCCGCTCAGTTCCAGCGGAAGACAAAGCAGGGTGAAGGTGACCGGATGGTCGCGGGTCAGGGTCTGGTCCAGGGGAACGGTGACGGAGGTGCTCCCTTCGACAGGCGTAACGGTTGAATGGTCTGTCAGCCGGCCGGTTCCGGTATCCTGCCCCATTCTCAAGGAGAAGGTGCCTGACACCGGCCCTCCGGCAGACTCGAGCCTGCAGCCGGCGAGGTAAACGGGATTCTTGTCTTCCAGGGCCAAGTTGAATTCCAAGGCCGTGAAAGCAGGCTGGAATACCAGGTGGACGTTGGATTGTTCTTCGACCTCTTTTGCAGCGGCAAGGAGGACGAGCCCGTCCGCAGAAGGGACACCGGTCCCGTCTTTCCAGACCAGAGTCTGCATCGTAGGAATCGAACCGGTATAGACATCGTATTCCAGCGAGGTGCCTTCCATGATAGAAGGGGAGGGATAAACCGCGTAAAAGTCGTGATTCCCTGTACCCCAGGCAAGTCCTTTGTTCCCACTGCGCTCGATGGAAGCGTGGTTGGCCTCGCTGCCGGTATGGACGGAAGAGATCCGGTAATCGGCTTCAGGGGTTCCTTCCCCATCCGCGGGAAGGGCTTGCCTGGAGCAGATGCGGATCAGGTCTCCGCGTTGCCAGTCGATCCGTTCGATTCCGTCGGCCCCGGTTTCTCCGGAGAACGAGGCCCGGGTGAAAGGGCCGCCTCCCCGGGCGTCGACGCTGAAATGGACCATTCCGTCGCGGAACAGTCCGGCCTTCCCGCAGGAAGAAAGGATGAGGGCGGCGCAGCAGATGGCGGCCGCACGCAGGAAAAAGGTTTGGTTCATAAGTTTTCCTCCCATTGAAAATCGAAGGGGTTTCCTTCGGTGCTGAAATCATACTCTTCTGTCTGGATTCCCGCGGATTCCACTTCCACGTCCGTGGCGATGTCCGATCCGGCGCAGAAATTGCGTTCCAGGACCAGGTCCACTTCGGAAAGGATGGCGGGAGTGACGTATTTCATATCCATGGCTGATGATGGACAAAGCGGCTTCGGAAAGGATGTCCGGTCCCGATTCCCTTTCCGGAAGCCAGGGTGGCACAAGGGAGCGGACGTGCAAACTTAGGAAGCCGTGTGCGTCCGGACAAGATACGTACGTAGACGCTTTTCGGTTTCTTGCCCGGATTGACGGTTTCTTGTGCCCGGTTTTTCCGTTTTTTGCGCTCCGAAAGATTTATTCTTATCTTTGTAGGGATTGTCGACATATGAAAAAGAAAAGAATACTCACCCTGGTTTTGACCCTGCTCGTCCTGGTCCCCGCCTATGCGGTGCTGAACGAGAAGGATCTGGCGCAGACGCTGTCCGTCTTGCGGTATGAACTCCGGTCTGCGTGGCTGGCTTCGGAGGAACGGGCCGAACGGACACAAGGACGCGGTGCACGGCAGCACGCCCAGCTTGTGCAGATGATGCAGCGCAGCAATGAACTGTCCCTGATGCTATATTCGCAGAAACAGGACTATACCTTCGATATGACGTATGCCCTGAACGAGGTGTCGCGCCAGTATGACGAGTTCAGTTCCCGGAAACTGCCGTTCGACGATATCATCACGCGGCTGGACATCGACATCGACCGGTATGACCGTCTGATCCATACGCTCAAGCGCCTTCCGCCGGCGCAGATTATGGCCTATCGGGACAGTACCGGGCAACTGGTGTACATGGATGCGGCCGTCTGGCGGAACCGGCGGGATTCGCTGCGCCGGGCCCGGGGGGAAACGGTTACGCGGCGGGTGATGGACACAACGGGCCGGACCCGCCCTTTCGTGCTTGATTCGCTGGGGCAGCAGGACCGCGACAGCTGCATCTTCTATGCGGAGAACCTACTGAGAATCTGTAGGATGCAAAAAGAACAGCTGGTACGGGACAGTACGCATTATGCAGAAACCGCCGCGCTTCTGAAATCGACCTATGATTATGCCCAGCAGCGCTATAAGACGGTCCAGAACCGCATTTTCATAGACGGGCAGACGGCTTACGGCACCCTGTTGAAGGCTTTCCCGCGTTATTGGCAGCAGGCTGTCGCCGACGCACAGGACAAGTACAGTCCCAGGGCGCTCGGCGATGTGAACAGCCAGTGGCGCGGGCCCATGGTCACCGCCTTCTCCCTGTTCCTGATGGTCTATCTCCTGATTTCGGCTGTCCTGGCCGTTGCGCTGGTCGCGCTCCTGACCCGGAAGGTACCCTTCTTCAAGAAGGAGCGTTTCATCAATCACCGGTTTGAGATGACCCTCATCACGGGCGTAATCATCTTCGCCGTTTCCATCATGATCGCCAGCTGGGCCTCCAAGCAGAATTTCTTCGCCATGGCCTCGAAGCTTCTCGTGGAATTCGCCTGGATGCTCGCCGCCATCCTCATCTCCCTGGTCATCCGGCTGAAAGGAGAGGAGATCCGGAAGGGAATCCGCCTGTATTTCCCCATCCTCCTCCTGAGTTTCATCGTCATTTCCCTGCGCATCGCCTTCGTCCCGAACAGCCTGCTGAACATCCTCTTCCCGCCGCTGCTTCTGGTATTTACGGTTTTCCAGGGTTGGACGTTGTTCCGGAACAAGAAAGATCTGCCGGCCTGGGATGTCGCCTATGGATGGATCTCCATGCTGGTCCTGGTAGCTACGACCATCATCGCGTTCCGAGGCTTCGTGCTGCTCGGCATCCAGCTGCTCATCTGGTGGATCTTCCTCCTGACCCTGTTGCAGACCATCACGGCCGTGTACGACCTCGTCCACATCTACTATGTGCGCCATATCCGGGATATGAAGACCAAGTATATCGAGGCGCACCCGACCCTTCCGGACGAAACCGACGAGGACCTGATCGCCGTGACCTGGCCGCATTCGTTCCTCAAGCAGGCCCTGCTGCCGATCGCCATCGTCCTTTCCATCCCGTTCAGCCTGTTCATGGCCTCCAGCGTGTTCGATCTGGGCGAAGTGTTTGACCAGTATTACCGGTATCCGTTCTTGAACCTGGAGGGTTACATCAGCCTTTCCTTCTACAAGATCATCCTGGTGGTTGTCCTGTTCTTCCTGTTCCGCTATCTGGTGTATGCGGGAAAGGCACTTTATCGCCTGCTCAAGATCAAGTCCCTCCTGAAGGGTTCCAGCGGCCGTCTGTTCCATGAGAACCAGGCTAACTTCACCCTGGCGGAGAACGTCATCGCCATCTCCCTGTGGGGCATTTACGTCATTGCGATCTTCATCCTGCTGAAGATTCCTACGGCCGCCATCAAGGTAATCGGTGCCGGCCTCGCGACCGGTCTCGGTTTCGCCATGAAGGATATCCTGAACAATTTCTTCTACGGCGTCCAGCTCATGTCCGGCCGCGTCCGCGTGGGCGACTTCATCGAATGCGACGGCATCCGCGGCAAGGTGGACAGCATCAATTATCAGAGTACGCAGATCATCGCTTCTGACGGTTCCGTGATGGCCTTCCCGAACGCCACGTTGTTCAACAAGAACTTCAAGAACCTCACGAAGAATCACTCCTACGAGCTTCTTTCCTTTGATGTGGGCGTCAAGTACGGGGTGGACGTGGACAAGGTCCGGGCCATCATCCAGGAAGCCCTGGTTCCGCTCGAGAAGAAAGATGTGTATGGCCGCGAGATCGTGGACCCGAAGTACGGGATTCAGGTACGGTTCAAGGATTTCGGGGACAACAGCGTGAATCTGTCGGTGTACCAGTACATCACCGTGGATGAGCACTATACCTATCCCGCCAGGGCGAAGGAGTTGATATACAATGCTCTGAATGCCAATGGCATCGAGATTCCGTTCCCGCAGCGCGACCTGTACATCAAGTCGATGCCGGAGAGCTAGAGTTTCTCCAGCAACAGTTCGAACAGGCGGGGTTTGGCGTATGCGCCAAGCTCCGCTTCTTCAATCCAGACGTAACCGTCCGGGAGGGAAGGACGATCCGAAGGTTCCCAGAGATAGAAGTCGGCATAGAGGGTACGGTGCGTAAGCTGGTGCTTGAAAGCCTTGATGACCGGACGTGCTTCCGGAGGAACCGAATCGGTCAGGAGCGGTTCCCACAGTCCTTGCCAGATGTCTCCCGGGCCGCGGCGGTGGATGGCGACATGCCCGTCGACCCGCACATGGACATAGGTCAGATGGCGCTCCACCGGCTTGGCGGGCGCTTGCTTGACAGGCAAGAGTTCGACCCTTCCCGTCCGGAAAGCCTGGCAGGAACCCTGAAGCGGACAGGTCATGCAGGCAGGGTTGACCGGCGTGCAGCAAGTGGCGCCGAAATCCATCATCCCCTGGTTGAAGGCGGCGGGTTCATCCGGAGGAAGCAGCCGTTGCGCCAGGTCGGTGAATTCTTTCCTGGCGGCCGTCGTCCCGACGGGTGTCGCTATTCCGAAATACCGGGCAAGCACCCGGTATACGTTGCCGTCCACAACGGCAGCGGGTAGCCCGAACGCGATGGAACCGATGGCGGCAGCCGTGTAGTCGCCGACGCCTTTCAAGGCGCGGATTCCCTCCAGGGTATCGGGAAAACCGCCCAGGGCCACGATCTGCTTGGCCGCGGTGTGCAGGTTCCGGGCTCTTGAATAATACCCCAACCCCTGCCAGAGCCGGAGGACCTCGTCTTCAGGAGCGGCGGCCAGATCCTCTACGGCAGGGAAGTGCTCCATGAACCTTTCCCAGTAGGACCACCCTTGGGCGACCCGTGTCTGCTGGAGGATGATTTCGCTGAGCCAGATGGCATAGGGATCACGGGTCCTCCGCCACGGGAGGTCCCGGCCGTTTTCGGCATACCAGTGCAGGATGGTTTCAGAGAAGGCCATTTCGGATGCAAATGTAGTGAAATCCGACATTTTTTGCTATCTTGGGGCGGACAAAACGAACTGATTTATGCGCTGGGACAAGGATTACCTGGGACGGACCTTCCGGTACTACGCCAATATCTACGACCATATCGATACCGACGGCGCTGCCCGGAGGATCAAGAACGGAATCTGGTTCCGGGGGCCGAATGTCTGGATTCTCGCCTTCTCTATCATCATCGCTTCCGTGGGACTCAATGTGAACTCCACGGCGGTCATCATCGGCGCTATGCTCATCTCCCCCCTGATGGGGCCGATCATCGGTCTGGGACTGGCCCTGGGAACCAATGACCTGGACTTGCTCAAGCTCTCTTTCAAGAACCTGCTGGTGATGGTCCTCATCTCCCTGGTGGCATCGACGCTCTTTTTCCTGATTTCCCCGCTGGACCTGATCAATCCTACGGAGCTGGAGGCCCGGACCAGTCCGACCATCTATGATGTGCTCATCGCCCTTTTCGGCGGTCTGGCAGGTATCCTGGAGAACAGCCGGAGGGAGCAGGGAACCGCCATTGCCGGCGTTGCCATCGCCACCGCTTTGATGCCGCCTTTGTGCACGGCCGGCTACGGCCTTTCCTGCCTGCGGTTCCACTATTTCTTCGGAGCGATGTACCTGTTCATCATCAATACGGTGTTCATTACGTTGGCAACCTATGTGATGGTCAAGTACTTGCGTTTTAAGACGGTGACGGGTTTGGAACCTGCGACCGCCACCAAGCGGCGTCATATGATCACCACAATCATCGTCATTGTGGCCATTCCCAGTCTGTTCTCCGCCATTGCGATGGTCCGGGACACCAATTTCGAGCGGAATGTCGAGGCGTTCGTCCGGGAGAACCGGCTTGTCTCCCGTTCCTATATCTCCGATTACCGGATTTACAAGGACCACGGGCGCAAGGTGGAAATCTTCCTGACCGGGGAGCCGATGACCTATGAGACGCAGATGGACCTCTATGCCTCTGCCGAATCCCACCGGATTGCGGCTGACCAACTGGTCATCAAGGAGCACACCCTGGGAATGACCGGGGAAGAGATGAACGAAATGGTCCGGGAAATCTATGACCGGACAGACCGGATCCTCTCAGAGAAAGAGAATCAGTTGAATGAGCTTCAGACAAAGGTGGATTCCCTGACCCGGCGGGTTGAATCCCTCGTCATGAATCCCAACATTACGATCGCGCCGCCTGCGGATTAATAGGTCTGTTTGGGAATGTCCAGGCGTGCCTCCACGACATTCATCACGTAGTCACCGCACTTCTCGCATTCATTCACGATATCCATGTAGATCGTGCCGCTGGAGAAGCCGTAGACGTGATTGTCCACGTTCATGGAGTTCTGCTCGCGGAGCAGCAGCCGGGTGTTGTCGAGTTCTGCCTCGATGTAGTTGGAGGCACCGGCGCTTTCCTTCCGGTCCTTCAGGATGGCGTTCATCCGTTCCAGCGCCTGGTCGATGAGCGTGAACATGCTGCGGACGCCGTTGTTTTGCTCTTCCGTGAAGGGCACGTTCTTCCGTTTCATCGCCCGGGCCAGGTTGTAACAGCTGTCGCCGATGGATTCCAGTTCACTGATTTCACGGAGCATCTGGCGGATCTTGCCTTTGGTGTCATCGGACAGATGGGCGTCGCTCACCTTGCCCAGATACAGGCCGATCTCGTTCTCCATGTTGTCGGAGATGCCTTCGTATTTCTCGATCCGCTGGAAGATGTCCTCCTGGCCATCCTTGGCATCGAACAGTTCCTTGACCATGCCGAACATGCGCTGCATCCGCTCTCCGAAAACCTCGATTTCTTTCTGAGCCTGGAGCACGGAGATTTCCGGGGTCTTCATGATACCGCTCTGGATGTACTGCAGGCGCGATTCCTCGTCCACGTTCTCCTTGTGCGGGATGAGCTTGCAGACGAATTTCTCAATCTGCGGAATGAACCAGATGAGTACCAGCGTGTTGGTCACGTTGAACATCGTATGGAAAGCGGCGAGCACGAACGAGATACGGGCCGGATCCAGCGGGCCTTCGGGATCCACGCTCACCAGCCGGCAGGCCAGCCGGACGAACGGGAAGAAGACACAGAGCACCCAGCAAACGCCGAAGAGGTTGAAGACAAGGTGCGCCAGGGCAGCCCTCCGTGCCTGGGTATTACCGTTCATGGCTGCCAGGTTCGCGGTGACGGTCGTTCCGATGTTCTCGCCCATCACCAGCGCGATGCCCTGGAAAATGGTCAGGACGCCGCTCGAACAGAGGACCATCGTGATGGCCATCAAGGCGGCTGAGGATTGGGCGATGGCTGTCAGGATGGCGCCGATCAGGAGGAACAGCAGGATGGTCAGATAGCTTCCGGAGTCAAAGCCGGCGAAGAAATTCACCACGCCCTCGTTATGGGCGAGGTCCATTTCCCGTCCGGTCAGGTTCAGGGTTCCCAGGGCGAAGAACATGAAGGAGAGACCGAAGAGGAAATCGCCCAGGTAGCGGTGTTTCTTGATATTGATGAGGATGATGGCCGCCAGGAAGGTGGGCCACACCAGCATCGTGATGTTGAAGGAGAAACCCGCGGACATGATCCAGGCCGACAGGGTGGTGCCGATGTTGGCGCCCATGATGACGGAAATGGCCTGGGCGAGGGTCAGGAGGCCGGCGTTGACGAAGGATACCGTCATCACGGTCGTCGCAGCCGAGGACTGGACGGATACGGCCACGGTCATGCCGGTGAGGACACCTGTAACCCGGTTGGTCGTCATGGCGCCGAGGATGTGACGGAGCTGGGGCCCCGCCATCTTCTGGAGGGCCTCGCTCATCACTTTCATACCGTACATCAGGAGGGCGATGCACCCGAGAAGCTTGAAAATCGTTGCTATCATAAATCGAATCTACATTACTTGAAACTGGACCCGCCGACGAATTCCCGCAGCAGGGAGGTGGCCGGAATCTCCTTGTCGGGAACCGGGGTGAAATAGTGGATGAACTTGAGCAGGCGGTGTGCCTCGGAGAACTCGGGACAGTTCTGGGGCACGCTCCGGAGGATGGGCTCGGCGTGGTTCTTGAGCACGGCGAATTCGATGAGATAGGCCGAATTGAACATTACGTCGGCCGTCTCCTGGAACGGGTAGATCCACTGGTCCTCGGCCCGGCGGACATTCGGCCACTGGCTGATGGACTCCCGGGCCGTGAAAGCGCCCTTGTTGTAGTCACGGACGATCCGGCGGAGGAGCCGGTTGTCGCTTGTCGGGATGCAATTGTGGTTGTCCAGCAGGTTGCCGGTGAGGGTGTTGATGAAGACCTTGAATTTGGCGTGGTCCGGGATCTGGGACGTCAGGCCCGGATTCAGGGCATGGATTCCCTCGATGAGCAGGATGCAGCCGGGCCCCAGCTTGATCCTCTTGCCTTTGTATTCACGAAGGCCGGTGACGAAGTTGAATTCGGGAACTTCCACCTCCTCTCCGTCCAGCATCTTCATGATGTCCCGTTCCATGAGGGCGTGGTCCACGGTATCGAAGTTGTCGAAGTCAAAACTGCCGTCCGGGAACTTCGGGGTGTCCAGGC
Source organism: Bacteroidales bacterium (assembly GCA_017439305.1). Taxonomy (GTDB): domain Bacteria; phylum Bacteroidota; class Bacteroidia; order Bacteroidales; family UBA932; genus Cryptobacteroides. The sequence goes on from JAFSJK010000010.1 coordinate 126,483, forward strand.
GATTCACAAAGTAATCGTCCGTGGACATGGACAGCGGCTTGAGGCCGCAGGCTTTCAGCTGGATGGATAGACGCTTGCAGAAGGTGGTCTTTCCGGAAGAGGACGGTCCCGTGATGAGGACGACCTTGACCGGATCCTCGCTCCGGTAGCGGCTGTCGATTTCCTCGGCGATCTGGACGATCTTCTTTTCCTGCAGGGCCTCCGCGATCTGGATGAGTTCGGTAGCCTGTCCATGGAGGATGGAATAGTTGACATCTCCCACCGTGTTCAGGCCCATGATCATGTTCCACCGGAGATTCTCCTTGAACATCTCATAGGTCTTGGGCTGGTCCGTAAAGGGCGCAAGAACGTTCGGGTTCTGCCGGTCGGGAACCCGGAGAAGGATGCCGTCGTGGTAGGGCTGGATGCCCCAGACGGTCAGGTAACCCGTTGACGGGACGAGCTTTCCGTAGTAATAGTCGGATGTGTCATCCAAGGTGTAGTAATCGGTATAGGCCTCGCCGCTGGTTTCCAGGAGGCGGACCTTGTCGTCATAACCGGATTTCTTGAATTCCTTGATGGCCCGCTCGGTCTGGACGTCATAGCGGTGGAAAGGGAGGTCCTTCTCCACGAGCTCCTTCATCTTCGACTCCAGGAGTTTGAGGTCGTCGCAGGTGAGGTCCGTTCCGTCGGCCTTGCGCAGGTGGCAGAAATAGCCGCCGGAAATGGGATGCTCCATGTACAGCTGGCTGTCCGGGAACACGTCCGTGGCGGCCTTGTACATCAGGAAGCAGAGCGAACGGAAATAGACCCGCCGGCCACTGGCTTCCCGGACATCCAGGAATTCGATGTCCTTGTTCTGGTAGACCTTGAACTTGAGGCCCTGGGAAACGTTGTTGACCTTGGCGGAGACGATGGGGTAGGGGCGTTCGAATTCGAAATCCGCCAGCATCTGGACGAGGGAGGTCCCTTCCGGAAACTTCCGGGTGGTACGGGTGTTCTTGCAGTAGACCTGGAGCATGGCTTTATTCCTTGATGGTGGTGGACTTTTCGACGGGGAGGGAGAAGACGATTCCCTGGGCCTCGCCGGACAGGCCGTTCTCCTTGTAGATGGCCTTCATCACCTCGTCCTTGATATCCTTGGGGACCAGGATCATCACCATTTCCTTGTTCGGCTGGACGTTGATGTGGAAGAATTCCTCCGACTCGGGATTGGCCGAGCCGCGGGCGCGGATGATCGTGCCGCCCTGGGCTCCGGCGGAGCGGGCCGCTTCCATCACGTTCGTGGAAAACCCGGCGTTGGCGATGCAGACTACCAGTTCTAACTTTTTTGCTGACATTATGCTTCCTCCTTGACTGTTCGCTTGTCGTTGCTTAAGAATCCGTATGCGAGGGTTCCGATGATGCTGGTCATCGGAATGGTGAATGCGATGCCCTTGTAGGCCTTTCCTTTCTTGAAGGTTTCGTCCAGCAGGCTGATGAGCGGTCCGGACTGGTCGGCGCGGATAACGCTGATAATCAGTGATTTGGGCCGATCTGTAAAGCCTAGGTAATTCAGGATCAGATGCGTCGTCCCCTTGGCCGGGGTAGTCAGCTGGAGGTTGGCCTTATGGGACTGGATGAGGCTGGCGAAATAGGCGGCCTTGTCGTTATGCACGACGGCGACCAGCAGCTCCAGTTTCATGGGGGCTATGTTGCGCGTTTCGTCCATAGGTCATTCGAAATAGATGATCTGGTCGTCGGCCGCGGCCAGGATGCGGCGGATGGCGGCATCCTCACGCCGGCGCACGGCCAGGACGGACTTGAATCCGAGGGACTGGATGGTGATGAGCGGAGTCATCGCTACCATCGCCACGACACCGAAGGCGAAATCCAGGACCGCGGCTTCCCCTTGAAGGGTGACACAGGACCCGATGACCAGCGGCAGGATGAAACTCGATGTGAGCGGACCGCTGGCCACGCCGCCCGAGTCGAAGGCGATGGCCGTATAGAGCTTCGGCACGAAAAAGGACAGGCCGAGCGACAGCAGATAGCCCGGAATCAGATAGTAAAGGAGGGAGAACCCGTAGTGGACGCGCAGGACCGACAGGCCGATGGAAACGCCCACGCCTACGGACAGGGCAACCATCATCTGCCGCTTGGACACTTCGCCGCCGGTGATTTCCTCCACCTGGTTGTTGAGGACGTGGACGGCCGGTTCGGCCAGCACGACGACCATGCCCAGGAGGAAAGCGAAGGCAATGAGAAGGATCGGGTTCGCCTCCGCCAGCTGGCTGCCGATCTTGTAACCTATGGGCATGAAGGCCATCGTGACCGCCGACAGGAACAGGACCAGACCGATGAAGGTATAGGCGATGCCGAACAGAATCTGGATGATCGTGCTCATCGGAAGCTTCAGGATGGCCGCCTGGAGGATGAAGAAGAAGATGACCACCAGGACCAGGGATTTGCCCACTTCCAGCGCCTTGTCCGCGAAAAGTCCCCGGAATCCTTCTTCCAGGACCGTTTCCATCGAGTAGTCCGGAATGGCGAAGCTCAGGTCTCCCTTCGCAGTCAGGGAAAGCAGGAGCACGGCCGCGACAGGGCCGATGGAGCACAGGGCGATCAGGCCGAAGCTGTTCTCGCTGGCGTTCCGGCCGCCGATGGTCAGGGCGATGCCGACGCCAAGCGCCATGATGAAAGGTACCGTGATGGGACCGGTGGTAACGCCGCCGGAATCGAAGGAAAGCGGAAGGAAGGCTCCTTTCCCGCTCTGGATCAGCAGGGCGACGATGCAGAACAGGAACATGTAGAAGAACAGCAGGATGCTGGTCAGGTCATGGTGGAAGACGATCTTGATGACGGCAAGGAGCAGGAACAGCCCGACGCCGATCCCGACGGTAGTGATCAGGAGAGTCCCGTCCATGACGGCGCCAACCTGCCCGGCCAGGACGGACAGGTCCGGCTCGGCGACCGTGATGAGCAGCCCCATCACGAAACTGACGGGAATCAGGATGCCCAGTTTCCGGGATTTGGTAAGACCCTCTCCGATGTACTGTCCCATCGGGGTCATGGCCATGTCGGCTCCGAGATTGAACAGGCTGATTCCCAGGATGAGGAGGATGGCGGCGCCGGCGAAAACGAAAAGTTCATGCCGGGAAATGTCCACCCACGGGGTCACGGAAAGCAGAAAAACCAGCACACTGACCGGTACGACCGAGACCAAGGACTCCTTGAGTTTCTCCCGCAAGGATTTCCAGAGGTCTTGAAAGATGGCTGAATTGCTTCCCATACCGCAAATATAGCAAAAACCTGCCTTATCCCGAAGACAATCTGCCCGGTTTTTTGTTATATTTGTACTTGCTAACTACACAATTCCATGAAAAGAGTCATTCCATATTGGGAAAGAGAGGAAGAATGGTCCCAGAATGGGTTCTTCGTCAAGCGGGTGGAGTCCAATCTCCCTGCCGAAGTTACGGAGATCCGGCGTACTTCGCTGCCATACTTTTCCTTTCTGTTCCTGCTGGAAGGTGAGATACTTGCGGACGTCAACGGTGAATCGTGCCTGTGCCGTGGCGGCCAGTTGCTGATGGTTCCTGCGAACGTACCTTTTTCCGTTCATCATTTTTCGAATCTGGTCGGCTATACGGGCGGTTTCTTCCTGTCTGCACTTCGGGATATCTCCTATAGTTTTCTGACCAGCGGCAAGCCGGTCAGGCGCACCTACTGGTTCGACAGCGCCGCCTTCATCGCCCAGATCATGGACCGGATGATTGCCGCGTACGCCCGGGGGGATATCGGATACCTGTCCCGCGCGTTCGACCTGTTCCTCTATTCGATCCCGTCTCCCGGCGAAGCCATGGCCCATCCGCTCGTCAACCGTTTCTTCGAGCTGCTTTTCGAAAGGGATCAGGTATTGGATTCCGTTTCTGGCTATGCGCAGCGTCTGGGCATTTCGCCCAGCTACCTCAACAAGCTTGTCCGCACCCAGACCCGCCACAGTGCCATGGACTGGGTGGAGATTTCCCGGGTCAACTGGGCCAAATCCCTGCTCAAGGACGGCAGCCTGTCCATTGGCGACATCTCCGTTGCCATCGGCGTAGACGATCCGTCCTATTTTACGCGTTTCTTCCGGAAAAGCACGGGAATGACCCCTTCCGAGTTCCGCCGACGGATGGCACGGAACCCGAAAGAAGGCATAATGTAGGAACCTATCTCACCAGGAATCCCATCGAAGCCAGGAGCACTGCTTCCAGCGCCCCTTCCGTTGTCAGCGTTTCAATCGGGAAACCGAAGGCGGCCACGCGGTGGGTGCCGTCGTCGAAGACCGTGGCTGCCGGAATCTGCGTGCCGGCATAACGCAGGATCGTCTGCGCCTTGTCACTGGCAGGTCCGATTCCGTCGGGATTCTCCACCCGGTAGATGCGGTCGCTGAACAGCCGGTTATAGTTCATCGGGTCGGAGAACTGGATGGGAGCCCCGGCTTTCGGGACGACGATGCCCGAGATGTCTCCGAAATTGGTAATCCATTTGTATCCAAGCACTTCCTGGATGAAGGCCCGGGTCTTTTCGCGTTGGGAAGCGTTGACGGGACCGGGATAGACCTGGTCCCAGGCGTCGGTGCCGATGTAGGATCCCGAAATGAGGATGGATCCTCCGGCGGAGGCATATTTCCGCAGGGCATCCTGCAATGCTGACGGGAAGACGGTGTACCGGTCAGGGACGGCTCCCCGGCCAATCTTCGTGGTCACCTGCTTTCCGCAGATGATGTCCAGGGCCGGATAGACGGAGGCGTCCAGGGTGGGGAAGGCATCGACACTGGTCGAACTGACTGCGTAGCCTGCGTTCAGCAAGGCTCGCCCGTGCACGGAAGGGAAATCAAAGGTGTTTCCGGCGACGATCCGGCCGGCCCGGTTGGTGAACGACCCGCCGAATCCCGGGTTGTCGTCATCGGTCCAAGGCTTGGTGCGGTCGAACTCGTTCACCTCGCCCACGAAGTTGATTTCCCGGATGTAGGGAACGCCGCTGTCGATATTGTCCATGAAGCCTCCATAGGAGGGCGTGTCGAACCAGGCCGGGGCGGAGATGCGGGTGAAATTGTTGACAATCAGGACCTTCTTGGCGTCATCGCCGGGAGTTCCCACCGCCAGGGTCTCGGACGGAAAACTCTTTCCTCCTTCGTTGTAGGCGACGATGCGGAAACTGTACAACCGATTCCGATGGAGGGGAACCGTGGTTGTGACGCGGTTTCCATCGATTGTCACATCCTCCAGGCGTACTCCTTCATTGAAGGCGCCGTTTCCTTCGCGGGTATAAAGGATGTATCCGGTCGGGTTGGCCGTCGGTTCGTCCTTGTCCACGGCGGCTTCCCAGCTTAGGACCGCCTTCGTCCCCCTGACTTCGGCGGAGAACGCTTTTACCGGCAGCGGCTGGACGACATAGGAGCATCCGTACCTGGTGCTGAGGTACTTCAGGATACCTTTGTAGATGGAACGGGAGACCGTGAAACGGAAGGCGGGATCCAGCCCGTATTTCATGTCGGCGAAATTCTGGTGGGAAAGCAGTTCCAGCAGCATGGCAGGGACCGATGTCGTCCTGGATTCGTTATAGGAACGGTCCCAGGTCTGGCGGCGGGTCCATTTGGGTTCGTACTGCTTCCGGATGTCTTCCACGACCTGGGTCTGGACGATATCGGTCAGCAGGCGTCCGTTCATCCGGGACTCTCCGTTCGGGAGCACGTCACTGTTATCGCAAAGGAGGGTGTAGATGCCCAGGGTGCCGACAATGGAATCGTTCGGTGTGACTCCGGCATCGCTGTGGAAGGCGAGGGAGAGGTCGAAGGGCACTTTCCGTCCCGGGGCCGAAGGATTGGTCCGGGAGCCTCCGCCCATATGGGTGACCCAGCGGCCGCGCGAGGCATAGTCACGGGTATAGTCGTTTTCCCATTCGTCGAACAGATGCATGTCCATGCCGGCCCACTGCAGGGAATAGAGGGCGCCTTCGGCAAATGCGGGGTAACCGGAGATCTCACCGCCGCGCTCGACTTTCCCCATTCCTCCGCCGAAACGGACGGCATCGGCGCTGAGGATACCGCTGGCATGGTCTCCGGAGGTCATGCGGACGAATCCGGAGTCGCCTTCATCGAACGGGAATGTGCCCAGGTATACCCACGTCCCACCGGCCATCCGCTGGTTTACGTGGAATTCCGTTTCTCCGCCTAGATGGTGGACGGAGTAGCAGGCATCCGTCGTGCTGTTGGCGAATGACTTGTAGGAAACATAGACGGCATATTCCCCCCGTTCGGGAATGTCCGGACGCCAGGTAACGGTGGGTTTCCGGAGCGGTTCGGCGTCGGCATCCAGTTCGCACATCCTGGCAGTTCCTGCCTGGAACGGATTTTCGTATTCACCGTATACAGGCTTGATGTCCGCGAATCCCGTCCCTGCATCGGCCCAAAGCCCGGTTTCCTTGTAATTCCCGCTTCGGCGCATCTTTCCTTTCCGTGGTCCCGTGAAGGACGGGTCATTGTCGCAGACGACTTCCCAGGACTGGATATCCCTTTCCCTGGGCGTCATCACATAGGCTCCCGCATTCTCCAGCATGGGGATGAGGAAGGGCAACACGTAACTCTGGGTGTACATGTCCTCCACGGTATGGTGGGTAGGGGCACGCTGCCATTCCCAGCGCTCGGTTTCGGCTTCATAATACAAGCCATGGCTCTGCCAGAGGGCGATATGGCGGCCGGAGAGCCCTTTGGTCCAGGTGTCGGAAGAACGGACCAGGGGGATGGTCTTTCCCTTGGGATCGGACACCCGGAGCGAAGTGGACATCGGTTTGCCCGAATTGGTCACCTTCGGCATCGGAAGGGACTCAAGCGGGATGTCCTTGGCCGTGATGTTCCCGAGGGTATAGGCCCGGTAAGGCGATGGCATCAAGGCCCGGAGCTGGTCCTTGATCCAGTCCACATCGGAGGACCGCAGGGGATAGTCCCCCAATTCGGGGCTGAACTGGAAATCCAGGGTCGTCCCCCGTTTGGTCACCTTGGTCAGCTTCAGGTAACTTTTGACCGAAGTACGCCGCTGCAGGCGGGCCCGCAGGGAGTCGGTGGCCTGCTTGAATTCCCGGACGGTCTGGGCCTGGGCAGACAGGGTGGAAAGAAGAATGGTCGTAAGGAGGAGGAGCTTACGCATGGTTATCGCTGTTTCCGGAGGTCAAGGATAAAGACAAGGAGAGAACTGATGCCGAGGGCCAGCAGGTCGGCCCGGAAGTCGTTCGGGTCGCCGCTGCGGTAGCTGGTCAGGAAGGCCTGGCCCACTTCGGTCCCTGCGGCGAGCAGGATGCCGGCGAGGAATGAAACGCCTGTCCAGAGGACGGACGGCCAGAACTTTTCCGTGTACCGGTCGAAGGCGAAATAGGACAGGATGGGGAAGGGGAGGAACATCAGGAAATGGACGATCTTGTCGGTCGGGATTCCCCAATAGTAACGTTTGACATCCGGCATCGAGTCGAAGTGGCCGAAGCACAGCCAGAGGAGGGCTATCAGATACAGGACCAGCAGGATGCGTGCGGCGGTCAGCTGGCGTCGGGTCATCGGAGGAGCAGTTCGCCGAAGAACTCCGGCCGATGGAAGTCAGGGGAGGGGGTGCCGATGGGATTCCAGCTCAGGAAATGCGGGTGGGCGGTCTTGTCGCCGCATTTGTAGATGTTGGCGCGGAGTTTCTCCGGCAGGTTGTCCGGGTCCACGCCGATCAGTACGAACGGAATCAGGACGGTGACACGCCAGTTCCAGATGCCGCCGTCGAATTCCTGCGGCCCCTCATACTGGGCGATGCGGAGGATTTCCTCCATCTCTTCCGCCGGCCTCTTGACCCGGTCGGCACGGCCGGCCCCGCGGGCGGCGAGGACCTTGCCGAGCGGATTGATCTCAAAGTTGTAGTATTCACTTCCATCCGGATTCTCCACGAAGAACTCGACGCAGCTGTCCTCCCACTGGGAACCGTTGTCTTCCAGGTTCAAGGCACGGAGATCCAGGCCGCTGACGCGGAAATCCACGACAAGGGCATCCTCGGTGCGGGCAATGCGGCCGGCACAGAGCGGAGCGTAGGGGAATGCGGAAGGCCAGTTGACCTGGTCCACCAGGAAACGGGCACCCTCGAGCTCGAGGGCGGTATCGAGGTCGACTTCCTCGAAGTCGGCGATGAAGGGGACTTGTATCGTTTTCATAAGGCTTGCATGTCGTTCAGTTTCTTGTAATAGCCGTCCAGGGCGATGAGTTCCTCGTGCCGCCCGCGCTCGACGACCTTGCCTTCGTGCATCACGATGATTTCGTCGGCATTCTTGATGGTTGAGAGGCGGTGGGCGATGGCGATGGTGGTCCGGCTAGACATCAGGCGGTCCAGGGCGTCCTGCACGATGCGTTCGGATTCGGTGTCCAGCGAGGCGGTGGCCTCGTCCAGGATCAGGATGGGCGGGTTCTTGAGGATGGCCCGGGCGATGGAAAGGCGCTGGCGCTGGCCACCGGAGAGCTTGGTGCCCCGGTCGCCGATGTTGGTCTGGTATCCTTCCGGCTTCTCCATGATGAAGTCGTGGGCATTGGCGATTTTCGCCGCGGCGATGACCTGTTCCTCCGTCGCCCCATCCACGCCGAACGCGATGTTGTTGAAGATGGTGTCATTGAACAGGATCGGGTCCTGGTTGACATTGCCCATCAGGGCACGGAGATCCTTGATCTTCAGGTCCTTGACATCCTTTCCATCGATGGTGATCCGCCCGCCGTCCGCGTCGTAGAAACGGGGAATCAGATCCACGAGGGTGGACTTTCCGGCACCGGATTCCCCGACGATGGCGACCATCTTGCCGCGCGGGATATCCAGGCTGACCCCTTTCAGGATCTGCCTTCCTCCCTCATAGGAGAACGTGACGCCTTCGAAGGTGATCCGGTCCTGGAACGCCTTGATTTCCAGCGGATGGGCCGGTTCCTTGATGGGATTCTCCGCTTCCAGGATCCGGTTGATGCGCTCCATCGAGGCCAGTCCCTTGGGAATGCCGTAGGTGGCACGGGACAGTTCCTTGATGGGCTCGATGACCGAGTAGAGGATGATCATGAAGAAGATGAACTGGGAGGCGTCCATGAAGGTGCCGCCGAACAGGCCTTTCCCGCGGATGATCAGCCAGCCGCCGAAAGCCAGGACCGCCATGATCATCACGGTGCCCAGGAACTCGCTCATCGGGTGGGCGAGGGCCTGGCGGGTGTTCACCCGGTTGATTTTCCGGCGCATCCGGTCCGTGACGTTTTCGAAACGGGCCGACATCTTCTTCTCGGCATTGAAGGCCTTGACGATGCGGAGGCCCCCCAGGGTTTCCTCCACCTGGGACATGGTGTCGCTCCAAAGGGTCTGGGCCTCCAGCGACTGGCGCTTGAGCTGCTTGCCGATCACGCCCATCACCCAGATGAAAGCCGGGACGAAGGTGAGCATCACCAGCATCATTTCCGGGCTAAGGAAAATGAGGATGCCGAAGTAGAACAGGATGAGGATCGGGTCCTTGATCAGCATCTCGATGGAGGCGGTGATGGAGGTTTCCACTTCGGAGACGTCGCCGCTCATCCGGGCGATGATGTCGCCCTTGCGCTCCTGCGAGAAGAAGCCGATGGGAAGTTGCAGGATCTTGTTGTAGATCCGGTTCCGGATGTCCTTGACGATGCCGGTGCGGATGGGGATCATCACAGCCGCCGACCCGAAATAGCAGGAAGTCTTGAGGGCGGTGAAAAGGATCATGATCCCGCACAGCAGGAGGAGGGCCGTGACGGCCCCATGGGCGGCGGAGAAGTCGGAAACCAGCCAATAGGCGTTGTTCACGAGGATGTCCTTGAATTTCATTCCTTCGGTTCCCCAGGGAATGAACGCATATTGGACAGTGTCCAGCTTGAACAGGATGTTCAGGAGCGGGACGATGACGGCAAAGGAGAAGATATTGAAGATGGCGGACAGCATGTTCAGGATCACCGCCCCCGCCAGGTAACGCTTGTAGGGGGAGGCATACTGCCGCATCATCTTGAAGAAATCGTGCATTTGGATAGACAATGTATAACAGACAAATTTAATCATTTTCACTATCTTTGCAAAGTTAATCCCTCCTGTCATGCCCGAGATTGTCTTTGTCATTCCGGTCCGGAACCTTGAAACGCTCCACCGCGCCCTTTCCATGCTTTCATTCCAAAAGGGGGGCGGCGTCAGCGCCGTCGTCGTGGATTTCGCCGGCTCCGATGCGGTCGAATCCGCCGTCGCCGACTTCGAACACCGTCTGCCCGTTACCATCCGGAAAACGGCCCTGGAAGGCCAGCCGCTATGGAAATGCTGTCTGGATTCCGCTCCTGATGCGGAATGGGTGTGCTTCGTCACTCCTGGCGTAGACCTGACGGAAACGAGCGTGATGCGGATGCGCCGGTGCATCGACAAGCATCCTTCCTTCGATGTTTTCCGTTGGAATCTGGCGGAACCCGCCCGGAAATGGGGGCTCAAGACCTCTCCCGAGCGCCTGTTCCTCCGCGTTTTCGAGGAAGGGGATGAGGCGCCCCTCACCTCCTTCGTCTTCCGTGCCAAGACCCTCCGGGATGCCTTCGAAGCGGATTCCGAAGCTGCCGGCATGGCCCAAGCCATCATCCTTACCGCCGCCAAGGACTCCGGTATCCGCACGGTACGGTGGGAGCGTGTCGGTTACATCGCCCCGGCCCATTCCACCGATCCCTCCATGGTGGAGAAGGAAGTCCGCTCCCGGCTGGCCTTCTTCCGCTGGTCCGAGCGCTATTTCGGGGAGGAATATCCTCTCGGCACCGGCGACCGCCTGGACCTCTTCGCCCGCGAGTTGGCCCGCCTCTATCCGAGCTTTACCCCGGATGAATTGAAAGAGGACCTGAACACCTTCGCTGTCGTGAACGGACCCATCCGTCGGATGCGTGCTGCATCGGCCCTGAAAGCCGCCCTGAAGGAACGTCAGGAATCTTTGAAATAATTTCTTGCTTTTTCGGAAAAGAATACCGATATTTGCAATCCCTTTCAAACAGGGACCTCTGGATGTAGCGCAGTTGGTAGCGCACCTGGTTAGGGACCAGGAGGTCGCTGGTTCAAGTCCAGTCATCCAGACAACACTGAATCAAGCACTTGCGGAAACGCAGGTGCTTTTTCTTTTTCTAGTCGCAGTTTTGTCGCAGTTTCAGCCTTTTATAACGTATCTTTTATGCTGCTTTGAACGGTAGAAAGACTGCGTTGAAGAGGATATAAAAGCAGTCACATTCGATATAATACCGAGCGTCATACCCTGGTCCTGGAGGTAAATGAATTGATCCGGCTTCTCAAAGGTCGTCAATCTCCCCGAAGAATCCAAGATGGTCTTGTCGCTTTTTTCCGGAAGTCGGATTGTAATAGAATCGTGGATATGGCAGGATAGGTATTACTATAGAACCCAGTTCCTAATATGTTCTTCGTTCCTGAGTAGATATTTCTCTGTAATAGATATGACGTTGGCAAAAGCAAAGAAACCTGGGGATAGCGGTTAGATATGGCTCTTCTACAAAGGTAAGGGTTTGATTGTTTGTGGGAAATGCCTATCTTTGTTCCTAAGGATAACCGGACTGTCCAAAGGTCCGGGAGCATGCGGAGGGGGTGACATTCGGGAGTAGCGCTTATCCACGTTCACGGCCCGGATTGTCAGAGAGGAGAGGCCGGGAAAGAATGGTGCAAGGACGGGGAATGGAAAGTACGCTGTATTACGCTGGATAGGGATATTCAGGCAAGTCAGTGCGGCTGTCGTCCGGAGATAGGCACATAAAGGCAGTTCTTTCCGAAGGGGCTGGTTTCCTAATCCCCATTTCCCATGTCTCCCAAGCCGGATAGTCCATAGATGACCTGGGATATATGCACTGAGACAAACCCTTATTCTGAATCCGGCATATCTTCAAGTCCCTGACCGCTTCTCTCCTGGTGGCCTTCTTCCTTGTGTCCTGTGGTGGGAAAGAGCCTGTCGATCCAACTCCTACTCCCGGTCCTGGTCCCGATCCAAAACCGCCCGTCGAAACCAAGGATACCAAAGCCCCTACCATCACCGTCAAGATAACCGAAAAGAATGTCATTGCCGGAGTGGTCGTGTCAGTGAAGGACAATCAGCTCTTCTTTGACCAAGACGTTGCCACCTCCTGGACTGATGACATTTCCAAGTCATGCAAGGTTGAATTATCCCTTCTCCCTTCCGGCGGACAATCCAAAACCATTAATTCCGGCGACAAACTGGAAGAGGCCGGAACATTACAATTGAAGGTTCTTGATGAGGCCGGGAATTCTTCATCCGCCGAAATCAAACTCACCTTATCCGATACCAAGGCTCCGGAAATTGAGGTTAAAATCTCCGAGAAGAATGTTGTCGCCGGTGTCAAAGTCAATGTCGAAGGCGATCAACTCTTCTTTGATGACCAGGTAGCAGCTTCGTGGAAAGATGACTATTCTGAAAGCCTCACAGTCAATGTCCAGTATTTCCCTGAAAACTCATCAACCGGCAAGTCCATCGAATCTGGAGAAACCCTCTTCGACGCCGGGAAACTTACCATCCAAGTGGCTGATGAGTTCCAGAACAAGGCTACTGCCGAGATAACCCTGACTGCAGTTGCTATCTATGGGCTCGAGATTCTCCAGGGTAAGACTCTTCAGGTGGACCAGGAAGTCAATCTCCTCGAAGGATTGACCATCACGGAAGGACTAATTCTCAAGAAGGTCGAGGTAGAAGAGAACGGAACGAGGGATGTGGTCACTGAGCCAAAGACTTATACCCCTGAATATCCGGGAACCATCAATATCATCCTCACCCTCTCAAAACGGGATGGAAGTACAATGGAAGTTAAAGCCGAGAATCTGGTAATCAATCCTCTGGGTTACGATAAACTGGCAGTCATCGACTTGAAACCCGTCGATATCCTCCCCATCATAGGACAGGTCGAATCAGGAGACAAGCAAGTCTATGACCATATCGACCACCTCCGTCTGGCCGAAGCGACCCGAATGAGGGACATGATGTGGGAGTACGGAGCTGGGATTCATTCAACCGACGAATACCGTCAACTGATGGGGAGGCTCGTAGCCGGAATGGTGGATGAGTATCCTGGGGGATATGATGATTTCGAGGTCATCGGGCAGATCAATCCAAACTTGAAAGGGAATGAGCATTCCCACAGGGAGTGGAGCATCCTTCATACGCTGGTCAACCATGCGAATCTCAAAGTCGTATATACACATCTGGAACAATGGCAAGATAAACTGGATTCATTTATTCAGGATCATCCAACGTCCATCTCTATTTTCTGATGCTCACAATATGCGCAGGTCAGCAAAGATAAATTCCTGAAATGGACCGAGAACGATATAGTTGTGGAGTTATGTAGATCGGGGAAACTCATTCTGTTCAAGTCTGGAGGAAATATCGAAACTGAGAACTGAATCCTAATCAACAAGACCTTCCACAGAGACATCGACGGAGACGAGCACGGTTTCTACTCCCTTCAGGCCAATGCCAACGGAAAGAATGATGCCTCTGCGGACAAAACACTGCTGGTCACCATCGGAACGAATGCCGCTGGAGACATCGACCAGACCGATGAGATATATGCCAGCAGCGTGTTCCCCGTAGGGTTTCACGACCAGGCCCTATTCGCCTGACGTGCTTTCCCGTATCATAGGTTAAGTGATGGCAAAATCGGAGCAGAAGGGAATACAAACAACAGGAAATACGCCACATCCTACACGAATTACGTTAATACAGCCATGATGTCCATCTGCTTCCAGATGTACGCTGAAGTCAAAGACGTCGATGAACTGCTTGAAATGGTCCGTTCAACCGCCCTGACCGACTACATCAGACTCGACGGAATGACTCAACCCCTCCAACTCATCAATCCGGCTGGCTTCTATAAAAAGTATCTAACTCCCTCCACAATTCCCTCTTCCATATCATTGGGTGAAACCACGGAACTACAGAAAGGCTACTACAAAGGCGTTATCTTCAACATCCCTGGTGCCGAAGTCAAGATTAACGGCGAGTGGATTTCCTTTGACGCCAAGAATAAAGACCTCATCCTCGCTCAAAATCCTATGAACCTTGAATGGAGACTCAATGGTGCTTTCCTTAGGAAATATGGTTATACCTCTGGTCAGACTCTCCAAGGTCAAATCATTACAGTAGATGACCAGTGGAATGGGCTGAGGCTGGAGAAAGATATTACAATTCAAATCAACTAGGCCATGCATAAATTCTTCCCCTCCCGACTTTTGGCCTGATTCCTGGTGCTCTCTGTCCTGCTTTCCTGTGGTGGAGACGAGCCGATAGATCCAACACCCGTCACTCCCGTTACCCCAGTTAATCCTCCCACACCGGAGAAGGATACCACGGCTCCGACAATTACTGTGTCCAAGAGCACCATAAACGTCATTTCAGGCCCTTCATTGACAGTCTCAGGGAATGAACTGAAGATTGGTTCCGACCTGGTTGCATCCTGGAAAGACGACAAATCCACAGCCTGCACTGTCTCTACCACCTTAACGCCAATGGGAGGTACTGCAAAGACCATCAATTCCGGAGACAAACTCTCCGAAGAAGGAAAGCTACAGGTGAAAGTATCCGATGAAGCCGGGAATTCTTCGACATCAGAGATAACTTTGACGGCCATAGCGGTATACGGACTAGAGATTCTACAAAGCAAGACTCTTCAGATAGACCAGGAAGTTAATCTCCTCGATGGAATTACGTTTGCAGATGGCCTGACACTCCAGAAAGTCGAAATCGAGCAGGATGGAACGAGGAGCGTAATTCCCGATGCTACCAAATATACTCCTGAGGTTCCTGGCTCCATCAATATTATCCTCACTCTTTCCAGAACAGACGAAAGCACAATAGAAGTTAAAGTTGAGAATATGACGGTCAATGGGATTGAATATCTCCCGGTATCCATTACCGATATCAAACCGGTCGATGTTTTCCCGCAAATAGCCCAGATAGAAGCGGGTGACCCAAACATCTACAGTTATGTCGAAGACCTGAGAGTGGCAGAAGCTTATGTGATTAGAGAGATGATGTCTATGTATGGGGTCGGCAATTATAGTCCTGAAGAGTATCAGCAACTATTGTCGAGAATCAATATTGGCTTGATTAACGAATTACCGGATGACTACGCAAATTATGAATGGATTTGACCCAGCACTGATAATGTGAGCATCTCCGATCATTCTAGATACACCTTCCAGAACCTGACCTCTTTAAAAGGAGAATACACTTGTATAAAGAATCTTAGCGACTTGGGAGAAGGTTGGGCTAAGAATCTTTACTACTTTGCCTCAATACACCCCGATGACATTTTTATATTCTCCAGTTCAACATCTCGTGAGTACTATACTCATAATCAATACAAACAATTTATATTCAATCAGAGCCTCATAGACTTATGTAATCTCCCGAATGTGTTAATTTACGTGGCATGATGAGATACAGGTACAGTCAATTGAGTGCTTTATAAAAAAGTGTATAACGGGCTCTACGAGTCGGATTGAGATGGTATGTATAATTCCTCTTCCATGGCAAATTCGGATCAGAACAATTATCCGGACAGCAATATGAGGGTGGTAATATGAAGTAATGACAAATGAGATGTCGATATGACTAATTCTATGGGAAGCACGTTCCCTGTCGGGTTTGATGATGGTGTTATCGTATCAGGCCATCCGATACTGCCTTATAACTTGAATTGAAAACTTTTTGGTGAAGATTTACCAAGGAACTGATCGTATGTCACTTCACTTGTCACTCCAGCCACAGCCAGCGAAGTGCAGCTGATATTCGGTCTATACGCCGATGTGAAAGACGCCGATACATTACTGGAGATGATTGAAAGTGAAACGGAGGCTGACTACATTTCGCTGAACGGTATAACTCAAGCTCAGCAAAAGTATAGCCCGGCGATCTTTGTCAAAAAATACTGCATGACAGTGGATATTCCTGGCAGTATGGCCCTGGATGAAACAGTTTCCTTGAACAAAGAATGGTACAAAGGCCTCATCTTCAACATCCCCGGTGCTGAAGTCAAGATTAACGGCGAATGGATTCCCTTTACCGCCGAGAATGCAAGCCGAATCAAAGCCACCAATCCAATGAATCTCGAGTGGAGGCTTAATGGTACTCTTCTTAGGAAATATGGCTATACTTCCGGGCAGACTCTCCAAGGTCAGATAATAACAGTTGACGACCAGTGGAATGGACTGAGATTAGAGAAGAATATTACAATCCAAATCAACTAGTCCATGCGTAACCCTTTCTCCCTCCCGACCAAAATACTCTCCTGACTTCTGGCGCTATCGTTCATCATAGCCTGCTGAGGAACTGAACCCGATGTCCCTTCACCCGGTCCAACGCCTCCCAATCCAACCCAAGACACGAAAGCTCCTGTGATCTCCATCAAGATTCAAGAGCAGAATGTCATCGCCGGAGTCAAGGTCGACATCAAAACAGACCTGATTCTCTTCGACCAGACCGTTGCAGCCACTTGGAAGGATGATATCTCCAAGTCATGCAAGGTTGACGTCGGGTTTATCGGCGAAGGAGGTGCTGTGAAGGCTGTCAAATCAGGAGACAGGTTAGAAGAGCCCGGGAAACTGCAAATCAAGGTCACCGATGAAGCCGGAAATGATTCATCGGCAGAAATCAAACTCACCCGGGTCGATTCCTGAGCACCTGAAATCTCCATTTTCATCGGCGAAAAGAATGTCGTTGCAGGCATCAAGTTCAAGGTCGATGGGAGCCAACTCTTCCTCGATGACCAGGTAGCAGCTTCCTGGAAAGATGACTATTCTGAAAGCCTCACGGTCGATATCCAACATATCCCCGAAAACTCATCAACCGGCAAGGCCATCGAATCTGGAGAAACCCTCTTCGACGCCGGGAAACTTCAGATAGTCGTTCAAGATGATGCCAAGAACAAATCGACCGCTGAAATCAAACTCACATCTGTTGCCATCACCGGTCTGGAATCGCTGATGGGAAAAGAACTCACGGTCGATGTGCCAGTTAATCTTCTTGAGGGTCTTACGATTGCAGAAGGATTGACACTTCAGAAGGTTGAAATTGAACAGGATGGACAAAGAAGTGAGATTGCCAATCCGAAAGCCTTCAGTCCACAAATCCCTGGCACCATCGGCATTGTCCTGACATTGGCAAGAACAGACGGAAGCACTATCGAAGTCAAAGTCGACAACCTGACAGTCAAGGGAATCCAGTATCAAGCCATGAAGATAACCGACCTCAAGCCGGTGGAGATTCTGCCAATTATCGGACAGATTGAGGGCGGAGACAAAAACGCTTATGACCACATTGATCATCTGAGGGTGGCCGAAGCGACCAGAATTCGTGATATGATGTGGAAATATGGCACGGGGAAGCACTCCCCGGAACAGTATCAACAATTAATGATGAGATTGAATACGGGGATGATTCAAGAATATCCTAAATGATACAGTAATTTTGAATTCATCGGTACTTGAGAATATGGCGATCTAGGAGATAATCATGCTCATATAGAATGGAGTATCCTAAACTCTTTGTTAAACCATGTGAATATGAAGTGCGTGTTAGTCACACTCAATGAAATGTGGTGGGATAAGGTAGAAGCTTTCATTAGAAACAATCCTGATGCAATTACAATTTTGGGATGCTCTACTTCCGCAGATGATAATAAAGAAGATTTTATTAATTCACCCGAGAATGCCAAAGTTAAAGAATTATGTAAATCAAGAAGACTCATTATCTTCAAATCTGGAGGAAATATTCGAACAAAAGACTGAGTTCTTCTCACTAAGACTTATCAAAAGGATGTAGATGGAGATGAACACTGACGCTATCATTTGGCTTCGCTCGCAAACTGAAAAAATGACAGCGTTGTTGATATGTCATTACTCATATCTGTATGAACAAATGCTCAATGAGACGCGGACCAAACTGGTGAAACGACCGCTAGTAGCCGCTTCCCTGTGTGATTTCATAATAAAGTGTTGTTTGCTTGACGTGCTTTCCCTTACCACTCATTAAGTAGTTGAACAATCGCAGCAGAAGGTAGTATAAATAATGGCAAATATGCAACATCATATGTCAATTATGTAAATGTTGCCATCATGGATATATGCTTCCAGATGTTTGCTGAAGTTAAAGATGTCGATGAATTATTAGAGATGGTTAGATCGACTTGCCTTACTGATTGTATTAGGTTAGATCTTAATTGAGATGGAGATACAAACGATACTGTTGATAATCAACCAGAGACTCAACCTCTT
This sequence comes from Bacteroidales bacterium, assembly GCA_017439305.1. Lineage (GTDB taxonomy): Bacteria > Bacteroidota > Bacteroidia > Bacteroidales > UBA932 > Cryptobacteroides. The sequence goes on from JAFSJK010000010.1 coordinate 144,794, forward strand.
CAATTAATGAATCCCGCTTGATTCTTTAAAGAATACACTATGAAGGCGGATGTCCCATCCTCCATCTCTATAAACGAAGTAGTTAACTTGGGCATCGGTTATTACAAAGGCCTCATCTTCAACATCCCAGGTTCCGAAGTCCTGGTCAATGGTGAGTGGATTGCCTTTACTGCCGAGAATGCAAGTCGAATCAAAGCGACTAATCCTATGAATCTCGAATGGAGACTAAACGGAGTTCTCCTCAGGAAATATGGCTACAGCCCGGGTCAAACCATCCAAGGTCAAATCATTACTGTTGATGACCAATGGAATGGCTTAAGGTTAGAGAAGGATTTCACCATTCAGGTCAGATAGAAGCAAAGGTCCGGCGATGAGCCGGACTTATTATTTCTGCTTGTCCAGGAGATGCTGCCTTTTCCTGGCGCTCATGGGCTGGGCCTCTTTGGCGGCTTTGGCGGCAGCTCTGGCGTTGCTCTCGGTCCTTCTCTTCTTCGCCTCCGCCTGGGTGGCACGCCGACGGGCATCCCTGGCCTTGGCAATTTCGGCCCGTTCTTCTTCCTTCTTGGCCCGGAGTGCTTCCTTGGCGGCGTCTCTTTCGGCAATTTCAGCTTCCCTCTGTGCCTTTTCTTCCTCCAGGCGGGCTTGTATTCTTGCCTGATAGTCCGGATTGGAGAGTAGCGCTTTCCGACCAGGTGTAGCCAGGAGATTCAGGGCCATCTTGGAAACCTTCGTCCGGGCATATCTCCAGCTCTTGCTGCAGGCTTCACAGAGGACAGAGCCATCCGAGAGTACAGCTTTGGCCTTATGTTTTCCATCCTCGAGAACTTCCATTTCCAGAGATAGACGCCTACCATCAATCTGTCGGGTTATCTCATCGGCCTGGGAAATGATGTCCTTGTTCCTTTTCCGATGGGTGAACAGGTGCTTTACGTCATCGGCAAGGATGTACTTGGAGATGAACCAGCCTCTGAGGTCTTCGGAAAGGGTCGATACATATCCGAAAATGGCATAGACGAAGATGTGTTTATGGCTGGAGATATCAAAGTTTTCTCCCGCTCTCACGAATTGGCCCAGTTTCCAGTCGTCATACATCCTTTCCAGCCGTTCTTTACCGAAAAGATTGCCGAGGATATGTTGCAGTCGAGTTCCATCGCCGGAGAAATACTGACAGAGAACATCTGCCACCTGTCCTTTGAAAACGAACATTCCGGCGAAGATATATCGGCTGTTTCCCTTTCCTTCCTTCTCGTAAAAAGAGCTGTGAGTGAGAACTGACCTGAGCTGCGACCGAGAGAATACCTTCCGAAGGTCGGAATACAGCGGATCTTCCCAGGCTTTGTAATTATCCCGGGGACGAGGCTGCTGTATCCGTTTTTCATCCATCTCGAGCGGGTGACCGGAATCGAACCGGCTCTTGCGTACTGGATATACGCCGGCCAAGATCTGAAGTCTTGTGTGCTGCCATTACACTACACCCGCAATGGTTACAAAGATAATGAAAATACGACGAAGTGTTCCCCCATGTACTCTCCTTTGGCTCATCTCACTCCGAACTTCGCCTTCAATATGACCACTTACTATTGCCATACCCTTGAAGAAGCCCTGAGAAGAGCCAAGAAAGCCGGGAAAAGACCAGGTAGTTTCTATGGTGGAATTGTCTTGAAGTCAGGTAAGACCGGGTTTGCAATCTATCGGGAAGGGAAAGTAATTGAACAGTATACGGTTATTGGGAGATAATCAGCCACTCTGCAATTATCCGCGGCCGACTATGTTTAGTATAGTTTGAAGATTTGGATGAGAATGGTTATCTTGCAGGTTGTAAACGCCTGTTTTTCATGAATCAAGATTGTAAACCCATTCTGCACTTCACTTTAGGAATGATGCTTGCCTCCATTGTAGCATTCCTTATGCATCCTCTGTTATGGATACAGGCAGGGCCCTATTTTGATTGGAGTTTCCTTTGGGTGGGCGTTTTGTACATTCTTGTTTATGGCGCCGTTGGCATGTTTATCCGGTGGAAATGGTGGAAGTATACCTGGAAGAAACATGCAATCATCGTGCTCTTTATTGTCAATACAATCTTGGCTATCTCTCTTCTGATTTACCTTCATTGGCCTCGGTATATTGAGATTGACGGAGTCCGGGAGCGATGGTATATGGATGGATTGACAGGTATGATGATCTTGTCAACCAGTGCCGTGGCAGCCCTTTTTTCTGCCATACCGATATCCCTTTGTTGCTACTGGTTCAAACGAAATCGGGAATAACAAAAAAAGAAGCCGCTCCACCCCAATCCATTCTCGGGCGGGAACTATAACGGCTAATTCATTTGTACTTCACCTTAGCACATCGACGGCCTACCTTTACCGCCGATATGACCACTTACTACTGCCATACCCTCGAAGAAGCTTTGAAGAGAGCCAAGAAAGCCGGGAAGAAACCTGGCTGTTTCTATGGTGGAATTGTCTTGAAGTCAGGTAAGACCGGGTTCGCTATCTATCGTGACGGTAAGGTGGTTGAACGGTATAGCGTGATTGGAAGATAAACAAGATTAGAGGGTCCGTTTTCCGGTTTTTTCTGTATTTTTGCAGGACAACGCTATCCGCATATGAAGAACAACACACCTGACGAGATAAGGAAAGACTATCTTACTCCTTCCTTTAGATTCATCGAAACAAATCTGGAGATATCATTCCTTCAGTCCAACCTCGAACCCATTGGTGGTGGGGATGATCCTGACATTGACTGGTAATCAAATAAATACGATATGAAACGCTTTGCATTATTCATTGGGATTGCTGCCGGATTGGTGGCGTCCTGTTCCATCCAGGAGGATGACATTAAGACTCCGCAGGAGGATGACGTAATCTATTATGCATCCTTCGAACAGCCCGCCGAAGATGGAACGAGGGTCTATGCCAACGAGGACCTTCTCCTCCGTTGGACTGCCGATGATCGGGTATCTATTTTCGGCAAGAATACCTATAACCAGCAGTATAAGTTTCTGGGCGAGACGGGTGACAACTCCGGTGGCTTTAGCAAGGTCGCTGGTGCAGAATACGTGACGGGTAATCCCCTCTCTCATACGGTATCCGTCTATCCGTATCAGGCGTCGACCAAAATTACGGAGGGTGAGGTTCTTACAATCACCCTTCCGGCAGAACAGCACTATGCCGAGAATACCTTCGGCCTTGGTGCCAACACTATGGTTTCCGTTACGGCCGATGATTTCCTCCAGTACAAGAATGTCGGCGGATACCTGGTGCTCAAGCTATATGGAGAAGGTGTTTCCATTTCTTCCATCACGCTGAAAGGCAATAACGGCGAGAAATTGGCCGGCAAGGCGACGGTGACGATGCCTCTGGACGGCGTGCCCACAGCTGCGCTGGCAGAGGATGCTACAGACCAGATTACGCTGGTTTGCGACACCCCCGTGGCCCTTGGTGCGACAGCCGAGGAGAGCACTGAATTCTGGCTCGTTGTCCCTCCGACAACCTTCAGCAAGGGCTTTACGCTGACTGTGAGAGATAAAGCAAAAGGTTTCTTCGAGAAATCCACCGACAAACCGCTGGACCTTTCGAGAAATATGCTGTCGAAAATGGCCGCATTGGACATCGACATTGACACTACATCCCCGGTAGAATCCACGTTGGCGGAAATCGCCTGCCGCCCTAATGGCACCCCGGTCAAAACGAATCCCGTCCAGGTGATGGCGAAAACGCTGCGCGGTTTCATCCTTGCCGATGATACCCGAACGATGTTCTTGTATTCCATGACCGATATAGAAGACATTGCAGTGGGCGACATAATCCAAGTCACATCGACCTTTACTCATTATCGTGACCTGCCCGAACTGTCCGGAATTGACGCTTATACGTGTCTCTCAAGCGGCAATACCCCCTCCTATCCCAGTCCAACGGACATTACAGCCCGGTCTGACTTCGACGATGACTTCTTCAAGGACTTCCAGTATATCAGCCTGACAGGATCGTTGGAATCCATTCGTACCAACCACATCGGTAACAGCTTTTTTGTCGAACGTTCCGCGGATGACGAACTCTTCCCTTTCAATATCTTCTATCCGTATGACTATCAGGATACGGAGGGATACTCCATCGGAGACGCCATCCGGGCAGAGGGATACTTTGCCGGTTTCAACAGCAGCGATATTTGTATTATCATTACTTCCATGACCGCTCAGCATCAGCCTGAAGCCGTTGACCTGGGGCTTCCTTCCGGGCTTAAGTGGGCCTCTTACAACCTGGGGGCTTCCAAGCCGGAAGAATACGGCGATTACTATGCTTGGGGCGAGACTGAACCTTATTATAGCAGTCTGGACCCGCTGACGTGGAAGGAAGGCAAGGAAAATGGGTATGGCTGGCCTTCCTATCGGTGGTGTAATGGGTCAGTCAATACACTGACCAAGTACTGCAATGACTCATCATGTGGATATAATGGCTTCACAGATGATGAGACTGTACTTGACCCGGAGGACGATGCGGCTCATGTGAATCTTGGAGGTAACTGGAGAATGCCAACCTACGCTGAGGGAATGGAGTTAATAGAAAATTGCATAGTGGTTTGGGTTATTAAGAATGGAGTAAGGGGGCTTTTGTTTACCGCAAGAAACGGGAACAGTATCTTTCTTCCCGAAAGTGGCTCATGGGCTGGGGTTACTTATAGATCGGTTCCAGACAATGGCAATTATTCCGGCTACTATATGACTTCTACTCTCAGCAGCACAAATGCTCGAGCTGCAATGACTATGTTATTAGTTAACGAGGGTGTCCATTTCGATGGTATGTCTCGCGTTATTGGGAAATCCATTCGTCCCGTTTACGCTGAATAACAATCACCTCCATGACATTCATCAAGGACCTTCACTTCATCGGTGGAGGTTCTTTTTTATTGTACCAACCTTTGGCAATATCTCAGGCTATCTTCGCCTCCGATATGACCACTTACTACTGCCATAGTCTTGAGGAAGCCCTAAGACGGGCGAAGAAAGCCGGGAAAAGACCAGGCTGCTATTATGGTGGGATAGTCTTAAAGTCCGGGAAGATGGGGTTCGCTATCTATCGGGCAGGAAAAGTGATTGAGCAGTATTCGGTTATTAGAAGATAATCGCTATATTTGAATCAATAGAATGTAATTGACCCAATTGAAATCCAAATCTATTCATGAAGCATCTTTTTCTTTTTTCAACCATAATTCTCTTTGCTTTCATTTCTTGTTCAAAACAGTATTCGGATGCTCACGATGCGGCCCTGATTGAAGGTCGTTGGAAAGTGGAAAGTATCCGATATGTCGGGACCCTGAACGATGGGACCGAAGTTAGCAATGAAGAGAATGACTGTGATTTCTTTTGGGTGGGAGATATTGTTGAATTCAAGGGAGGAGAATTATTCCTCGGCGAAAAAGGTTCAGGTTTATATTCTTTATTCAGTGGGTATCCTGGAAGTATTCAGTATTCCATCGTTAATCACCAACTATTTATCCCAGAACAGGTCTTTGAGGACTATCCTCAAGACACTGGGAATGGATGGACTGCAACGATGACCATTACTGTTGGGGAGTGGACATTACCTTATTCTTTGTCTGAAGACACGTGGATTATCTGGCGAAAACATAGGATATGGTCTGCCGTAGGATATGGACAGTTTTACTGTGATTTTGAGTTTATTTTGAAAAGGGTAGAGTAAGTCGGCCATCGTTCTCTTCCAGCAGCAACAAAAAAAGAACCGCTACCCATATCTTCCTTCATGTTGGGTCTAAGCGGTTCTTTTATTATAATGTTAAAAATAATCTAAAGTGGCAGGGAGGTACAAGTCGGGCAGATGTACAGCTTCAGTGTATTGCCTTTCCTGGACCGGCTGTTGATGTTGTTCCATAGTCCTCCTCGGCATGGCATCAAGGGCTTTTCCCTTTTTCCTGAAAAAGAAAAAAGCCCCCGGAATGCTTCCGAGGGCGATTTCATGTAATAGAAGATCAGTTCTCCATCAGTTCAACTTCACTGGCGATGACTTCGAAGACGCTTCTCTCTGTGCCATCAACTGCAGCGTATCTCTGTATCCTGACGCGACCGATGTAAGCCCCAACAAAGTACCCTTGAAGCCCTGCGAAAGCGGGGCTTTTGGCTAACTTTTCAGTCTCGCCTTTACAGCCGTATCAGGAAATCCACTCCCCGCCGTTTTCTGGTATCGAAGGAAATCGCCTGGAATAATTGACTTCTTCCGTCCTCGATGACAAAACTCTCGGTATTTGTCGTCGAAAAGCCCAAAAACCTCATTTCGACGACAAAAACCAGGATATCTGTCATCGAAAAGGGGGCATCAGCTCAACCTGTACCACCCTTTGGCCATATCACGGGTTATCTTCGCCTCCGATATGACCACTTACTACTGCCATAGTCTTGAGGAAGCCCTGAGACGGGCGAAGAAAGCCGGGAAGCGCCCCGGTTGCTTCTATGGTGGGATCGTCATGCGGTCGGGAAAGAAGGGCTTTGCCATCTATCGGGACGGGAAAGTGATTGAACAGTATTCGGTTATCGAAGGCCGCCCGCCGGTTTGGTAATCTGCCGGGGAATGGCTATCTTTCGGATAGTTAATGAATCTGTCTTTTGAAAGCCTCGAACAAACAACTCTTCTGGTGGCTCGGCGCCCTTGTGTTGGGAACCGTTCTGGGACTCCTGCATAACGGCGTCGTAGATGCCGTGTGCGGGTTTGTCGCCACCGTTTATACCCGCCTGTTCCAGTTCCTTGCAGTTCCTACCGTGGCGCTTGCAATCATGACTACGCTCATTCTGTTCGGGAAGCAGCGGAGTACCCGGAAGGTATTCATCCACACGGTGACTTATACCCTTCTGACCACTTTTGCGGCCGCGCTTGTCGGGATGGGCCTGTATCTGCTGATCACTCCGGAAAACTTGCCGGCTGAACTGGTTTCCTCGGCTGGGCAGGTGGATGCAGGGGGAACCACTTTCCATGACCATATCATTTCGGTCATTCCCAACAACGTCGTCCAACCCTTCCTTTCCGGGAATGTCCTGTCTATTCTCCTGATCGCCATCGCCTTCGGACTTGCCCTGGCATGGATGCCCGACAGCGACGGAAAAAGGGTCGTGGTAAAGGGTATCCAAGGACTGCAGGAACTGTTTTTCACGCTGATCAAGGCCCTCATATGGACGCTTCCTTTAGGTATCACCGCCTTTGCAGCTCAACTCTCCGCCCAGCTCAGCGGGGGAGTTGTCCTCGGCTCGCTCGGCAAGTATGCGGCCGTGATCCTGGCGGGGAACTTCCTTCAGTTCTTCATTGTCCTGCCTTTGTTCCTGCTTGCCCGGGGAATCAACCCGCTGAAGGTTTTCAAGGCGATGAGCCCAGCCGTGGTGATGGCGCTTTTTACGAAGAGCTCTGCGGCCACTCTCCCTGTTACCTTGTCATCGGCGGAAAAGCGGTTGGGCGTGGACCCTAAGGTGTCCCGGTTCGTCCTCCCCATCTGCACGACCATCAACATGAACGGTTGTGCGGCTTTCATCCTGGTGACATCCCTGTTTGTCATGCAGAACGGCGGGTTGTCCCTCGGCGTCGGAACCATGCTTCTCTGGGTATTCATTTCCGTATTTGCAGCTGTCGGCAACGCCGGTGTGCCCATGGGCTGCTTCTTCCTGACGGTCTCTCTCATGACGGGTCTGGGTGCCCCTGTCGAGGTCCTGGGCCTGATCCTTCCGATCTACACCGTCATCGACATGGTGGAAACGGCGGAAAACGTCTGGTCCGATTCCTGCGTCTGCGCTATGACCGACAAGGACTGCGGCCGGACGGGCGGCCAGTGATATCAGCCGGAAAGGCTGTTTCCGCACCCGTGCTCCAAACTGGCGGGCCAGTTGTTTGTTCCGGGCTTTCATTGGGACAAAGATCAGCGGAATCCGATCCTATGGGTTGGTGCTCTTCTTGTCGAGCCCTTATCCTGATGGACACGGAGGACTTCTCTTGCCTTTGTCAGTTCACGGGGAACGGCAGCCCGGGCCTGTCCGGGAGCGCCGGACGCATTCACGCCGGCCATGGAAACCGTCCGTCCCGTGAAGCTGGGCACGCCGGACGAATTAAAGGTATACCATTTCTGATTGTTGTAAATGTACTTGAAATACTGCATCGTATTGTAGGTCACTGTTGCTCCGTCGGTGAGATCGAAGGATTCAGGGACAAGCGTAATGGTACCGGCCTTAAATACGGTATGGGAGATATCGTATAAATTATCGACACCTTCGACATCGATATAGTTTATTCCATTATATATATACCCGCCGGCAAACACTTTGTCCGCATTGGAACTGTATTTCTGGTCTACGTAAGATACGATGTCCTGGCCATAGAAACTCATCATCCCGTCTTCCTTCCGATACCGGGCATAGAACCAGTCGTCGCTGCCATTCATTTGAACGGTTACTCCTGAACCGGTTTCCCAGCCATTGACATAATACAGATAGTTCGCCTCGCAGGAGGATATGTCGATGTAGAAAGCCGAATAGCCGTCACTGACCCGCCATCTGCCGATCCACCGGCGAAATCCCTCCGTCGGCGCCTCCTCCACCACGATGCAGGGACATTTTGAATAATTACCGGTAGCGACACCGTCTGCGGTGATCTCAATCAGGTAGGCGGTATAGTTGCCATGGATAAGCATGTCGAAATAGGCTGAAGCGTCGTATCGATCGAAAACGCCCCTTAATTCGGAAACCGACACCCCCTGGTTCTGGGCCCGGGATGCCAGAACTCCGGCCTGATTGTCGAAATATGCCTTGATGTCACCGTTGAATGATGTGTTGATCTCCTCGGGAGTGACCGTCCGGATAAAGAAATAATTGTTCCCTGTATACTTGAAATGGAACGACTCCAGACGGGAAACGGTTCCATCCGATTCGGTATAATCGACGCGTCCGTCATATTTGATCGACCAGTCCGGTACTTCCCGGAGTCCGGGATCCTCCAATGAATGGAACGTGCGGATTTCACCGAATTTCCAGTATGAATCGTCGTCATAGGCTGCGAAAGCACGGTAATAATACAGACAGTTGGGCGTGAGCCCGTCGGCCGTTCCGCTGAACGCCCCGTTGGCCTTCCTGTCGCAGAGGAAAGCGTGGAAGTCCGACGGTACGTCATCTCCTTCAAGAGCCTCTTCACTGACGCTTTCCGCGTAGACGGAGTATACGAAACCGACCCGGAGACCGGCTGACGGATACGTGGCGAGAACCGTGGCGGAACCATTCAGGACAGCCGTGTTGAAGGTAATGTCGGAAGCAGATCCGGTCGTGACAGACAGGGCCGGTGCAGTTTCGAAAGACCGGATTTCCCCATAATGGTAGATGCCGCCATACAGGATGTAGGCCTTGTAGTAATAGCGTGTCTCCGGCATCAGTTGATCGGCCTTGACCTTGAATAGATTCTGCTTGTCGAGTTCCTGGGTGGACAGGTCCATGCTATTGCTCCTGTCCGGGTTTTCCTGGTCGGAAATGAGGAAGCCCAGGAGAATCGAACCCATCTCCGACGTCGGATGGGCTTCGCCGACCAGGGTCGCGGAAAAAGAACCGATATCGGTCGCATCACCCGTCATGATCTCATCACTTTGAGGAGGCACGTCATCGTCGTCCGTCGTGAAAGACCGGATATCCCCATAGACTTCATACTCGTCATAAGTCGCGGAAGCGCGGTAATAATAGGTTGTCGCCGGCTTCAAACCCTCCACGGTTTTCGAAAAGGCATCGTTCTCACCTTTCTCTCCTTTGGTGTATTTATCCTTTCCCGAAGTCAGGTCTTTTTCACTGTTGGCATAATGGAACCCGACCTCAAGTCCGGACATAAACTCTTGCCCAATCGAAACCTTCCCATTGAACGTGACGGACCGGGACGTGACGTCGGTCTCTTTTTGCGTGAGGACGGAAAAAGAGACCGTAAACGTCTTGAACGATTTCGCCCTCCCATAACGATAAGCGCCTCCATAGTAGAGATATGCCTTGAAATAGTACTTGGTATCGGGCTTCAGCCGGTCAGTCGTGACCTTGAACTGATTCTGGCTGTTCAGTTCCTTGGATGGAAGGTCAATGCTCCCGTCGTAGCCGAAATCCTCCTTTTCCGAGACCAGTATCCCGAACCGTATCTCTCCCATCTCGTGCGTCGGTTTGACGGTTCCCGAAAAAGTCGCAGAGAAAGCCGATATGGAAGAAACCTCTCCCGTGATAACTGCGTCTTTCTGTTCCTGTTCCGGCACCGTCTGCTCCGTCGGTTTATTGCACCCCGACGCAAATAGCCCCGTCATGAGGATAAGAGAAATCCTGAAGGCTCGAGAAATCAGATTCGTTTCCATATGGTCCAGATAAAGGGTTGATTCGTACAAAGATATTTAAAATACTTGAATCTTTGACATTCCCGGGAGAATTACTACCTTTGAAAAACCCTGCTTTATGCCTGGCTATCCTTACCCCCAAAGAGTGAGAAAACCCGCCGTTGCCGGTTCTTTCTATCCTTCTTCCGCAAAGGAAATCAAATCCATGTGCAGCGCTTGGTTGCATCCGTCCGGAGAAAAACCTCCGCAGGCCCTGATCGTGCCTCACGCGGGATATGTATTCAGCGGGGAAGTGGCGGCATCGGCCTTCAGCCGCATTCCGAAGGGGCACTCCTACAAAAGGATTTTCCTGCTCGGGCCGAGTCACCGGGTCGGTTTTGGCGGTGCGAGCGTGGATACGCTGTATTCCTTTGCCGAGACTCCTCTGGGAAGGGTTCCGATCGATGTGGCCATGGGCAAGGAACTGGTGCGGCAGGGATTGACCTTCGTCAGTAACGCCCATGACAGGGAGCATTGCCTGGAAGTCCAACTGCCTTTCCTGCAGATGGTATTCGACGAGGTCCCGCCCATCGTCCCTATCGTCATCGGGACGGAACGCCCGGGTGTGCTTCAGGAGGTCGCCGATATCCTAAGACCCTATTTCAGTGAGGATAACCTCTTCATTATCAGTTCGGATTTTTCCCACTATCCGTCCTATGAAGATGCGAAGAAGTCCGATCTCTATCTGGCGGACACGATTGCCTCCGGGGGGCTGGATGAGTTCCTGAAGGCGCTTTCGTATATCCGGAAGATGGATTACACCGGGGAGGATACCGTCGCCTGCGGAGCCTGTGCCATCGAGATCCTTCTGTCGATGATGGATGCGGAGGGGCGGAACCGGTTTGAGACCGAGCACGTCATGTACCGGAATTCGGGAGACTCTCCGTATGGCGACAAGGATAGGGTCGTGGGATACAACTCCATTGTCATCACGCGGCTACCGAAGGCCGATGACCACCTCTTCCATTTCACTGACGAAGAAAAGGCGGGGATGCTCGCTACCGCAAGGGCTTCCATCTTTTCCGCCCTGGGCCTGGCTTTTACCGGTGACGATACCCCGGTCGGAATCTTGAAAAAGAAAGGCTATGGGGTCTTTGTCACTCTCCATCTGGACGGGCGTCTGCGGGGCTGTATCGGCCGGTTCACCTCCTCTTCAACCCTCCATTCCACCATCCGGGAGATGGCGCAAAGCGCCGCTTTCTCCGATCCGCGCTTCCCGTCCCTTTCCCGGAGCGAAGCCCCCAGGATCGAGATCGAAGTGTCCGTGCTTTCTCCGCTGAAGAAGATCTCTTCCATCGAGGAGTTCAAGCTGGGCCGGGACGGAATCTATATGATCAAAGGCGGCCATCATGGCACTTTCCTTCCCCAGGTCGCGGAGGAAACCGGCTGGGACACGGAGGAATTCCTGGGACACTGCGCCCGGGACAAGGCCGGCATCGGCTGGTTCGGTTGGAAGGATGCCGACCTGTATACCTATCAGACAGAGGTGGTTAAGGAATGAAAGAGGCAAGGTTTCATACGACTGCCGATGGGGGAGTGCAGTGCCTCCTCTGCCCCCATCACTGCCGGATCAAGGAAGGTGGCCGGGGGCTCTGCCGCAGCCGTGAATGCCGGGACGGCAAGCTGTATGCCCTTTCCTACGGACGGCCTTGCGCCCTCGCCATCGACCCTGTCGAAAAGAAGCCCCTGAACCGGTTCATGCCGGGAACCCATTGCCTTTCCCTCAGTTGCACAGGTTGCAACCTTTCCTGCCGATGGTGTCAGAACAGCGACATCTCCCAGGTCGCCCCCGAAGAGGCAGACTCCACTGTCTTTTCACCCGGGGATATCGTGGAGGCTTGCCTGAGGCACGGTCTTCCCTCCATCGCTTATACCTACACCGAACCTTTTACCTGGTGGGAATACATGTACGACATTGCGGTCCTTGCGCATGACCGCGGTTTGAAAAACATCCTCGTTTCAGCCGGCTATGTTGAGAAGGCTCCCCTTCAGGAACTGTTGCCTTTTATCGATGCGGCCAACATCGACATAAAAGCGCTCGATGATATCATCTACCGCCGGTATTGCGGTGCCACCCTTGCTCCCGTGCTGGAGAACATCCTGCTGATGGCATCCGCCGGCATCCATCTCGAAATCACCAACCTCCTCGTCACCGGCCTGAACGACTCGGAGCAGCAGGTTGCCGCCCTTTGCCGCTGGATGACCTCCAATGGCCTCCAGGATGTCCCCCTGCACCTGAGCCGTTTCTTCCCGCGTTATCGGATGAAAGAGCCCGGGCCGACCCCGGGAAAGACGCTCTTCCGCGCCCGGGAAATTGCCTTTTCCTGCGGCGTGAAGACGGTGTTTCTTGGAAATATTTGAGATCGTTCAGCCTTTTTTCCGCTCCAGCCCGGCCAGGCGGTCCGCCCAGCGTTCCGGCCAGAAGTGATAGTAGGACATCCGTCGGCCGGGATGCCACCAGACGGCCCAGAAAAGGGATGGAAGGCCGATGACAAGCAGGTACAGCGGGCCCAGGATACGGGATTGGCGGCAGTGGCCATATTCATGCCGGATGATCCGTACGTCGTCGCTTCGTTTCACATAGATGAAATGACCCAGGGAGATGCCTCCGGACATCGACGGCGAGCACAGGACGTGGATGGTATCCGGGATACCCTGGATTCCCCGGACACGGCGTTTGTCTTTCATGAAAAGGCCGAAGACCAGGCCGACGAGATCCTGGGGCAGTTGCCACAGGCAGGACAGGACGATAAGGAGAGTCAGGATCATATCACCCGTACCAGGTAATAGAACATCGCCAGGACGCGGCGGCGGAGGATCCCGTAATCCAGGGACTCCAGATTGTCGTCAACCTTGTTGTTGCGGAGGGTGATGCCGGAGGTGAACATCACGGAAGGGATGCCGTTGTCCAGGAAAGGTTTCTGGTCCGAGATGCTGCGGTAGAAAACCCGCGTGAAATCCTTGCTGCCATAGTAGTCGAAAGCGACGTCGAGGCTCACGTCGGGGCTCATGTTGGCGATGAGGAGCGCGTCCCGGCGGCCGGATTTTTCCTCAGAAAGCATGATCAGGAAATCCGGCCGGTTCTTGTGCAGCGGGGCTTCGGTGCCGCCCACCTGGTCGATATTGACCATCCGGTCGATGACACCCGGGGTGATGACCTGTCCGGTCCGGGGGTTGGTCAGCCGTCCGCCGGCGATTTCGTTCCAGAGATGGAAGGAGCCCCCGAGGCTCTGTTCCTTGGCATCGAAGGCGACAAAGATGATGGAGTGCGCGTAGGTCTTTCCCAGCGATTTCAGATGCTGGAACATCCGGGCCAGCGTCAGGAGCGAGGAGACTCCGGATGCGTTGCTGTCGGCACCGGGATACAAGGTTCCGGAAAGGGTGCCGATATGGTCGTAATGTGCCCCGACCACCACATACCGGTCCCCGCTGCCGGGAAGGATCCCGACGACGTTGTGGGCCTTCGAGCCGGTCATGGTCCGGAATCCATGGTAGTAGCTGCCGCCGGCGGGAAGGAGTCCGGCCGATTCGAACATTTGTCCGATGAGGGCCTGGCTCCGGACCGACCCGACCGTACCCGTGGCCCGGCCGGTACACAGGCTGTCGGTCAACAGCCCGACCTGGTAACGGAGATCCTCCTCGGAGGCAAGCGGTGCGGCGTTCGAGGCGCTGATGATGTAGCTCTGGGACTGGGCCGCCGCCGTCAGGCAGGACACGAGCAGGAGAACTCCGATATGGAAAAATTTTACTTTCATCCGTACGACGGGCACGATAAATGCTTATCTTTGCATAATTGGTGCGAAATTAGCCATTTCAACCGTGATTTGAAAATTTTTCTAGATGAAGTGCCCGCAGAAAGTCATCCTGTGCCTCGTCGCCGTGCTGCTTGGCGCCTTTCAGGCGCGTGCGCAGTATGACAAGGATGTCTTTATGTTCCGGGGACGTAACGCCCTGGCGGAAGGCCATCTGGCGGAGGCCGTCTCCCATTTCAACGTCCTTGCCCAGCTGGATACCACCGACTACTGGACCTTCTTCTACCGGGGTATCGCCAAATACAACCTGGGCGATATCCGCGGCGCGCGGGCGGATTTCAACACCGCTGTCCGCCTGAATCCCGTCTTCACCTCCGGCTACCATTACAGGGCCATTACGGCGAGTCGTTTCGGCGACTATGAGGATGCCTTGCAGGACCTTGAAAAGGCGATTTCGCTCCGTCCGGGTTCTTCCGGCCTCTATTTCACCCGGGGCGTCACCTATTTCCTTAGCCAGCAGTTCGAACCGGCTGTCAAGGATTTTGACAAGTACATCCGCCAGGAGCCCAAGGACCCGTCGGCCTATTTGAACCGGGGCGCTTCGTACCTGTTCCTGGGGGATACCCTCAAGGCGGTCGCCGACTACAACAAGGCCATCAAGATCGACCGTTTCGAACCCGAAGGCTACATCCGCCGGGGCCGTCTGCTGGCCGCCCGGGGCGACTATGATGCGGCCATCAAGGATATGGACAAGGCCATCGAGCTGGACAGCACCAATACCCTGGCTTATTTCAACCGGGCCATCCTCCATTCCGAGCAGAACCATCTGAACGAGGCGATGGCGGATCTCAACGCCGTCCTCAAGCACGAACCCGGCAACGCCCTCACCCTGTATAACCGCAGCCTCATCTCGGCCCAGGTGGGCGATTTCGCATCGGCCCTGTCTGATATGGACCGCGTCATCAACATCAATCCCAACAACGTGCTGGCCTATTTCAACCGGGCCGGTTTCTTCCTGGAGATGGG
>JAFSJK010000011.1 GCA_017439305.1 Bacteroidales bacterium
AGAACAACCCGATCCTGGTGGGCGAGCCCGGCGTGGGCAAGACCGCCATCTCGGAGGGCATCGCCCAGAACATCGTGTCCGGCCACGTGCCGGAGAACCTGAAGTCCAAGCAGGTCTACTCCCTGGACATGGGCGCCCTCATCGCGGGTGCGAAGTATCAGGGTGAATTCGAAGAGCGGCTGAAAGGCGTCGTGAAGGAGGTCGTGGACTCGGCCGGCGAGATCATCCTGTTCATCGATGAGATCCATACGCTGGTGGGCGCGGGACGTTCCTCCGGTGCGATGGACGCGTCCAACATCCTGAAGCCGGCGTTGGCCCGTGGCGAGCTCCGCACCATCGGATCCACCACGCTGGACGAGTACCAGAAGTACTTCGAGACCGACAAGGCCCTGGAGCGGCGGTTCCAGATGGTGATGGTCGATGAACCCTCGCCCGCGGAATCCATCGCCATCCTCCGTGGCCTGAAGGAGCGCTACGAGAACCATCACAAGGTACGCATCGAAGACGACGCATTGATCGCCGCCGTGAACCTCTCGCACCGGTACATCACCTCCCGGTTCCTGCCGGACAAAGCCATCGACCTCGTGGACGAGGCCGCGTCCAAGCTGCGGCTGGAGATGAACTCCGTGCCGGAGCCCATCGACGACCTGAACAGCGCCATCCGTCAGAAGGAGATCGAGAAGGAAGCTATCAAGCGCGAGGGCGTATCCCTGAAGATGGAGAAGCTGGAGGCAGAACTGGCCGACCTGAATGCGAAGCGGGACGAACTGATGAAGCGCTGGAACGAGGAGAAGGACATCCTCGCCGGCCTGCAGACCGCCCGCCAGCAGATGGAGGACTACAAGATCCAGGCGGCTTCCGCCGAGCGCGCCGGCGACTACGGCAAGGTGGCGGAGCTCCGCTACGGCAAGATGGTCGCGACGCAGAAGACCATCGACGACCTGACCGCCAAGGCGGCGGCCATCAAGGAACCCATTGTCACCGAGGCGGTTACCCCGGAGGACATCGCGGAGGTCGTGGCCAAGTGGACGGGCATTCCCGTGAAGCGGATGCTTGAAAGCGAGAAGGAGAAGCTCCTGCGGATGGAGGGCGAACTGCACAAGCGGGTCGTCGGTCAGGACCGGGCCATCCAGGCCGTGTCCGACGCCGTCCGCCGGAACCGGGCCGGGCTTTCCAACGAGAAGCGCCCCATCGGCTCCTTCCTGTTCATGGGCACCACCGGCGTGGGCAAGACCGAACTGGCGAAGGCCCTCGCGGAGTTCCTGTTCAACGACGAGAACATGATCACGCGTATCGATATGTCTGAGTATCAGGAGCGTCACACGGTCTCCCGGCTTGTGGGCGCGCCTCCGGGATACGTGGGCTATGACGAGGGCGGCCAGCTCACCGAGGCCGTGCGGCGGAAACCTTACTCCGTGGTCCTGCTGGACGAGATCGAGAAGGCCCATCCGGACGTGTTCAACGTCCTCCTGCAGGTACTGGACGACGGCCGGCTCACCGACAACAAGGGTCGCACCGTGGACTTCAAGAACACCATCCTCATCATGACCTCCAATGCCGGCTCGGACATCATCCAGAGCTACATGGAGCGTCTGCCGGAGGTGGACGGCGTGAACGCGCAGGCCATCGCGCAGCGCCGCTCCCTCCTGGATGAATGCGGTGGCCGTGTATTGGACGTCCTCAAGCAGACGGTCCGTCCGGAGTTCCTGAACCGGATTGACGAAATCATCATGTTCGACCCGCTTTCCAAGGCCGACATCCGCGACATCCTCCATATCCAGATGGAAGACCTGCGGCACAAGCTGTCCGAGAATGGCATTACGGTAGAGTTCACGCCGGCCTTCGAGGACTATATGGTCGAGCACGGCTACGAGCCGTCCTACGGCGCGCGGCCGATCAAGCGGCTGATGCAGCGCGAACTGGTGAACCTCCTGGCAAAATCCATCCTGGACGGTACCGTCCACAGGGATTCCGTCATCACGGTCGATGTGGCCGGCGGACAGATCTTGCTAAGGAACTAGCAGTAAAGACCTCCGTTGACGGCGATTACCTGGCCCGTCACATAGGAAGAGAGGTCGGATGCGAGGTAAAGGGCGGTATTGGCGATTTCATCGACAGTGCCGCCTCTTTTTAACGGGATTTGCTTGATGTATTCCTCGCGGACGGCTTCCGGGAGGGCGTTGGTCATCTCGGAGACGATGAAGCCCGGGGCGATGGCGTTGGCGCGGATGCCGCGGGAACCCATTTCCTTGGCGACGGACTTGGCCATGGCGATGAGGCCGGCCTTGGAGGAAGCGTAGTTGACCTGGCCGGGATTGCCCATCTGGCCGGCGATGGAGGCCATGTTGATGATGGAACCGCCTTTCTGGCGGGCCATGCAGGGCACGACGGCATGGATGAAGTTGAAGGCACCCTTGAGGTTTACAGCGATGACCGCATCCCACTGGGACTCGCTCATCCGCATCACGAGGCCGTCCTTGGTGATGCCGGCGTTGTTGACGAGGATGTCGATGCGGCCGAAGTCCTGGAGGATCTGCTCCACCACGGCGTGCGTCTCGTCGAAGTTGGCGGCGTTGGAGGCATAGCCCTTGACTTTATGGCCGAGAGCGGCAATTTCGGCGATGGTTTCCTCGGCCGCTTCATTGATGACAAGGTCGGTAAAGGCGACGTCCGCGCCTTCGGATGCGAATTTCAGTGCGATGGCCTTGCCGATGCCGCGCGCGGCGCCGGTCACGAGGGCCACCTTTCCGTCTAACATACCCATAGCTTTATATCTTGTTTTCGAGATTGCAAAGATAATGTTTTTTCAGTTCCGCCGTCGTGTTGATGCCCAGTTTGTGGAAGATGTTGTTCTTGTGGGTTTCCACCGTGCGCTGGGAGATGTCCAGGCGGTCGGCGATCTCCTTGTTCAGCAACCCTTCGCAGCACAGGCGGGCGATTTCCTGCTCTCTTTGGGTCAGGCGTATCTCGCTTATGCTCAAGGGTTCCGTCTCTTTTCCGGTGTCCGCCGGGGCGTGGCTGGCCTCCAGGGCCAGCCTGAGCCGGAGGATTTCCTTCCGGCGTGAAGCGCTCAGCCACGCGAGGAACGCGAGGGTGGCGACCAGCAGGACGATGACGGAAAGGAGGAAGATGACCAGCGGATCCATAGGCTGAAGCTTCTGTAGTTGGGGGCAAAAGTACGGATTCCCCGCCGATTTGCCAATTCTTTTTGCTAACTTTGCAACCCTTACTACGTATGCCTATGTCAAGCCATATCCGGAACATCGATCTGTGGGAGAGCGGAGCGCTGAAGATCCAGTGGGTCCGTGACCATATGCCGCTTCTCGAGGGAATCGAGAAGGATTTCATGGAGACGAAGCCCTTTGCGGGCATGAAGGTCGCGCTGAGCGTCCATATGGAGGCGAAGACGGCACGCCTGTGCCTTTGCCTTGCCGCCGGCGGTGCCGAAATGTACGCCACCGGTTGCAACCCGTTGTCCACCCAGGACGATGTGGCCGCCGCGCTGGTGCACGAGGGACTCAATGTGTTCGCCGTGCATGGCGCCACGATGGAGGAGTATGAGGACGATCTCCGACGCGTGCTGGAGGTGGGGCCGAACATCATCATCGACGATGGCGGTGACCTGGTGACCCTGATGCACAAGGAGTTCCCGCACCTGATTCCGAACGTGATCGGCGGTTGCGAGGAAACGACGACTGGCATCCTGCGCCTCAAGGCGATGGATCGCGCGGGTTCCCTGCAGTTCCCGATGATGCTCGTGAATGACGCCGACTGCAAGCACCTGTTCGACAATCGTTACGGTACCGGACAGAGCGTGTGGAACGGCATCAACCGGACGACGAACCTCATCGTTGCCGGCAAGGATGTCGTCGTGGCGGGCTACGGCCTGTGCGGCAAGGGCATCGCGATGCGGGCCAAGGGGCTCGGCGCCCGGGTCATCGTCACGGAAGTGGATCCGGTCAAGGCCCTTGAGGCCGCGATGGACGGCTTCCGCGTGATGAAGATGGCCGATGCCGCCCCGCTCGGCGACCTGTTCGTGACGGCGACGGGCTGCAAGGACGTCATCACCTCGCGTGAGCTCCTGTCCATGAAGGACGGTGCCATCTGCTGCAATGCCGGCCATTTCGACGTGGAGGTGGACGTTGCCTGGCTGCGTTCCAACGCCGTTTCGCACGGCGAGGCCCGGCAGAACATCGAGGCGTACAAGTTGGAGAACGGCCGCACGGTGTACATCCTGGGCGAAGGCCGCCTGGTGAACCTCGCCGCAGGCGACGGCCACCCGGCCGAAATCATGGACATGTCCTTCGCCATCCAGGCGCTCAGTGCCCGCTACCTGGTGGAGCACCGGAACGACCTGGTCGGCCGGCTGCACAACGTCCCGGCGGAAATCGACCAGGACGTCGCCCGCCGGAAACTGGCCTCCTGGGGCGTCACCATCGACACCCTCACCCCTGAACAGCATTTTTACATTTACGGAGAGTAACAGATGGCACTCATTCCGATTTACTGGTGGAACAAGGAAGTCCACCAGTTCCGCATCTCCCAGGACAAGTTTGTCAAGCAGCCCTGGGCCCAGGGCGTCGTCCTTCTCGCCTGCGTGGCCGTGGCGATGCTCCTGGCCAATCTTCCTTTCACGAAGCACATCTATCACGCCGTGCTGGAAACCCAGCTTTTCGCCGGTATCAAGAGCCCTGACGGGACCGTCGACTGGACATTCCCGCGCGGGATGACCGTGGAGAAGTTCATCAACGACATCCTCATGGTGATCTTCTTCTTCACCGTCGGCCTTGAGATCAAGCGGGAAGTGGTTTGCGGAGAGCTTTCATCCTTCAAGAAATCCATCCTGCCCGTCATCGCGGCCTTCGGCGGCGTGGTGGTGCCGGCCCTGATCTTCGCACTCGTGAACCGCGGGACGGTCGCGGCCAGCGGCTGGGGCATCCCGACCGCAACGGATATCGCTTTCGCCGTGGGCATTTTGTCCATCCTGGGAGACAAGGTTCCCGTTTCGCTGAAGGTGTTCCTGACGGCCCTGGCCATCGCCGACGACCTCATCGCCATTCTTGTCGTGGCCATCTTCTACGGGGGACACATCAACCTGGTCCTGCTGGGAATCGCCCTGCTGGTGATCGCCTTCGTCTTCCTGATGAAACGCCTGGGCGAGAAGCGGCTGGCATTCTACTTCGTCCCGGCCGTCATCGTGTGGTTCCTGTTCTACTACAGCGGCATCCACGCCACGATGTCCGGCGTCGTGCTCGCCCTCCTCATCCCGATGGAGGCCCGTTACAACAAGGCCAAGTTCCACCGCCGCAGCCGCATCCTGTACACCGGCCTGGTGGAATCCGAAGCCCTTTCGTCGAGCGAGACCTTCCCGAACGGGCCCCAGCGCTATTACCTGCGCCGCCTGTCCGGCCTGACGAAGCGTACCGTCCCGCCGTCCTACCGGCTGGAGCACATCCTCAACCCGTGGGTGAACTTCCTGATCATGCCTATCTTCGCCCTGGCCAATGCCGGTGTGGAAATCACGGATCCGTCCTATTTCAATGTTTTCCACTTCGACGCCGCCATGGGCAGTGTCGGCATGGGTATCTTCCTGGGCCTGCTGCTCGGAAAGCCCGTCGGCATCACCCTCGCCTCCTGGATCGCCATCAAGTCCGGCGTGGGTGAAATGCCCGCCAAGGGCACCTGGCCGATGCTTTTCGCCGTCGCCTGCCTCGGCGGTATCGGCTTCACGATGTCCATCTTCGTGGACACGCTTTCGTTTGCGGGTCCGGACATTCCGGCCGATGTCACCGCGCACCTGCGCGATGCCGGCAAGATCGCCGTCCTGATGGGCTCCCTCTGCGCCGGTCTTTTGGGCTCGTTCCTGATCACCCTCGTGCACAGGCTCCAGCGGAAAAAAGCATAGGAAACGTTTCTTTACAATAGCGGGAAACGTTAATTTACCCCCTGAAACAACACAAGTTATCAACAGCTTGTGTTGTTTTTTGTTGGTGCGGGCTACCTTTGGGGTACCCCACCCACCCGGGGGGTATTTGAAGATGGAACGTTTGCAAGACTATTTCCGCGCCCTTGCGGACCTGCTTTTTCCCAGGGCGTGCCTCGTGTGCGGATCCCGCCTGGGCATCCACGAACGGCATCTGTGCCTCTCCTGCGCGGCCGACGTGCCCTACACCCATTTCTGGCGTCAGTCCCACAACCCGATGGCCGACCGGTTCAACGCCGTCCTGGAACGCCACCGCGGCACGGAACGGATGGCCTATGCCTACGCTGCCGCCCTGATGTATTACAAAGGCCCATACCGCAGCATCCCCCGTGCCCTGAAATACCATGGAGACCTGTCGGCCGGGCAGTTTTACGGGGCCCTCCTGGGCCGCCGTCTGGCTTCCGCTCCGCATTTCGCCGATGTCGACCTGGTCATCCCCGTTCCATTACACTGGTCTCGCCGCTGGTCCCGCGGCTACAACCAGGCGGAAGTCCTCGCCCGTGCCCTAGCGGAGGCCCTGTCCTCCACCGGCCGATCCTCTCCGCCCTCCGTTGGAGGGCTGGTAGCGGCCGGCCGCGCTGCGGGCCTTGTGTCCGCCCACGATACGGGCCTCCTCTCCGGCCCGGGCACGGTGTGCCGGACGGACCTTCTCGTCCGGGCCCGCCGCACGCGGACCCAGACGCGGCTGTCCGTGGAGGAGAAGGCCCGGAACGTAGCCTCGGCCTTCCGGGTGCCGGAACGTTCCGGCACCATGGACCGCCTGCGGCGGTGGGCCATTCGCGTGATTGGCAACATGTTGCACATCCCTCGTGACCCCTTTGATTGGGAATCGCCCTGCACCGTTCTCTCCTCCGCCCGGCATATCGTCCTGGTAGACGACACGTTCACGACCGGAGCAACGTTATATGCCTGCTACGCCGCTCTGCGCCCCTACACCTCGGCCCGCATCTCCATCGCTACCCTCGCCGTCGTCGAAGGGACGCCTTCTGGTATCGAGGGTTCCCCCTCTACCGGCCCATGAGCACAACGAGTCTCTCGCCGGTTGCAAATACGGGCCCAAACGTCCCTGACGCGAGACCACAGTCTCTCGTCGGCCGCAAAACAGAAAAAAAACGTTCCCTGCGGGGAACTGATTAAGAAACAGGCCTATGGATGAAAGAATGAAACGAAGGAAAGAGTACCGTACGTGGAAGAAAGGGTATTACCATCTGTGTACGGACGGATGGAAGGAGGGTTTATTGTTCCATGATGAAGGAGAGTATGTGAACGCGGTGAATTCCATTTCCTTGTTGGATTTGAAGTATCCCGTCAAAGTCCATTATTATGAGGTGATGCGCGGACATCTCCATCTGATCCTGTCCGGCAGGGGGACCCATTGTGTGGATTCATTCGATTATCTCAAGATGCGTATCGGCCGGCGGCTTCGTGCGGACGGAAGGCCGCCGCTGCCTCCGGACTACGATTTCCGGCTGATTCCCATTGAGAATGAGGAGCAGATGCGGGATAACCTGGTGTACATCGCCATGAATGCACCGAAGGTAATGGAAATCCTGCCGAACGGATATCTGTGGGGATCGGCCATGATGTTCTATTCCGATCTGCCACGCCTGTTCGAAACCGTACGTGCCGGCGACCTGTCCGGTCGGGAACTTGAAAGAATGCTCGGCACGCATCTGGAGATTCCGCCGGAGCGGTTGATCCAACCGGTCCTTGGAATGGTGTTGCCGCAGAGTTTCGTGGATGCCGATGTGTTTTACAGGGTGTTCCCCACAGCCCGGAAATATCTGATCAAGTTGGTGAAGGATTACGAAGCCTACACCCGGATTGCCGCGCAGGTGGGAGAGGAGGTTGTGTTCTCCTTGGAAGAGGCATTGGATATAGTCCGGCTGGCATTGAACCGGGCCAATCTGTCCCTTGAAAGCATGAACCACGAAATGAGATGCAACTTTGCCGTTCAGCTGCATCAGCAGTATCAGTTGAATGCCCACCAGCTTGCTTGTGCGCTCATGGTGCCCGAGCGTGTCATTGCCCAGGCACTCTATGCCGCTCGGCAACGCCCGAAACGATGATTCATTCGGTTCGCCGCCGCGTCAATTTGCCCTTCTTTATGATAGTAGTCTTGCGCCGGTGACGAATGTCCATAAAAATGCGTTCGGCGAGAGACTATTGTCCCGCTGCGGACGCAAAAAGACACTTTTTTGAGGCCGATGGGAGCTGCCTCGGCAACCATCGACACGCTCTCGACGCGATTCGAATGTCCTCCAGCGCCACCCTAAAGCTTGTGGACGAATCCGGAGGCATTCCGGGGACCGTTGAGGGAGAGGAAGGCCTGGTCCACCAGCGTTCCGTTCCGGGTGACGTTCATCTGGAGCACGCCGTAGGCGTACCACAGGCGGTCTTCGGAAAGGGCTTCGTAGCGGATGGAGCCGTCACTCTCGAAGGTGCACGCGTAGCCTTCCCGTTCGGTACGCGAGCCTTCCAGGGTGATGGTCCAGTCGGCATGGCTGCTTTGCGGGTCCATGCGTACGGCCCGAATCGTGAAACGGGTTGGATAACTATCGTCCTGGAGGGACAGGTCGCCGTCGTAATCCAGTTTCCAGACTTCTCCGTCCAACTTGTTGATAACGAGACCTTTCAGTCGGCATTCCCGTTGAAGCACCCAGGTGCTCCCGGTCTGGGACAGGTTGCCTTGCATAAGGTAGAAAGCCTGGGAGGAAAGGGCGTTGGGATCGGCCCGCAGGGCCGTTTCCAGTTCCTCCAGGGCCGATGCTGCCAGTTCGTCGGTCAGGGCCAGCATATAGGTCTGGACGGGGTTGCCGGTCCGGTCTTCATTGCCGCCGAAGGCGTCGGAATCGGCCTTGCTGCAGGCGGACAGGATGAGCAGGGCGATGCCTGCGAGGAAATACCATCTTCTCATAGGTCTTACCATCTGATTCCCAGGCCCATCCGGACCAGATAAACATTCCCGAAACCGCCTTCGGCAAAACCGAAAAGCTTTTCACCACCCCATTGGAGGCCGAGCGGAACCACCTGCCAGGCCGGCCGGAACCGCGTCCCTTCAAAGTCCCCGAAAGACAGCTGCCCGCCCGCCGCCAGTTTTCCATACAACTTGAAATGGGGCCGGTCCACGGCGAACAGGCTGACAAGGGGCATGACCGTCAGGTAGTTCTGCATCAGATGCTGGACCGTCTTGTCCTGTGTCGCGCGGGGCTGCGTCCGGTTGATCCACGAGCAGCCCCAGGAGACCTCCGCGCCGGGTTTCAGCCAGCCGCGGAGCGTGTAGGTGTAACCGATGCTGAATACAGGGCCGGCATCGATCTGTTCGCACCCTTCGTAGAGGGAGTACAGGTCCGAACCCCAATGGTACAGGGGACCGAAATCACCGGCGTGCACGTATCCGGCGGCCGGTCCCGAAAAGCCGAAATGCAATTCATGCGGAGCCTGTGCGTGCAGCGCTCCGGCAGCGAGCAGCAGCCCCAGGGAGAGGAGAATCCTTTTCATGCCCATGAAATCCGCCCGTTCCGGAATCTTGCACGTCCGCGCGGGCCGGACATCATTTTCCCAGAATCAGCCGGATGCTTCCGATGGCGAGGAGGGATTGCGCGGCCAGGTAGGTGATCATCACCACGAAGTGGCGCAGGGCGAAAGTCATCACGCCGAAGGTGCCCATGGCGATGCAGGCATCGGAGAAAGTGAACAGCAAGGCGCCCAGCAGCAGGATCCACCACGTTTCACGCCGACCCGCCGGCATCCGGAGCACGCCTGCCAAGGCGCTGAAAATGAGCATCATCAGGCCGAATCCATAGACCGTCATCGGAACCAAAAGTTCACCGCTGATGCCGATTGCCTTCACCAGGAAGAATACGACGCCGGCCATGACGGCGATGGAAATGAGCCAGGCCCAGATGGACAGTCCCCGCCACGATTGTCCGCCGAACAGGGTCATATAGCAGATATGGCCGAGGAGGAACGCAATCATGCCACCCGCGAAATAGAGGAACCCTTCCGGAATGAGCAGCACGTCACCCGTGCAGCCGAGCAATTGGGCTGTCACAAGCAAGCCGACAGGCCTGAGATCCGGAACGTCCTTCCCCAGCAGATAGGCGAGTGTCGTCGCAGCCAGCAGCGGCAGGAGTGCGGGCTTAACGGTATCGGCAAGAGCCGTTCCCTGAACGCAACCGATGAGGTTCAGGACGCAGGCAGCCAGAAAAAAGGCGCAGGGAATGCACCACAGGGCGGATTTACGCATGGTTTCACGTTTTTGTCCCTGCAAGTTAGACATTCCCTGCGAGAAATCCTACACCCGCAGCGCCCGCATCGCATTCAGGACGGCGAGGACGGTGACGCCCACATCGGCGAAGACGGCCATCCAAAGCGTGGCCAGGCCGAAGGCGGCGAGCAGGAGCACGAGGATCTTGATGCCGATGGCGAAAACCATGTTTTCGCGGGCGATGCCCAGCGTGCGGCGGGCGATGCGGACCGCCTCGGCGACCTTCGAGGGCTTGTCGTCCATCAGGACGACGTCGGCGGCCTCGATGGCTGCGTCGGAGCCGAGGGCGCCCATTGCGATGCCCAGGTCGGCCCGTGCGAGGACCGGTGCGTCGTTGATGCCATCGCCTACGAAGGCAAGGGCGCCTTCCTTCGACGGACTCAGCAACTTCTCCACGCAGGCGACTTTGTCGGCGGGCAAGAGTTCGGCATGGAAGGCATCCACACCCACCGTGGCGGCGACGTGGGCGGCGATGTCGGCCTGGTCGCCCGTGAGCATGACGGTTTCCCGGATGCCGGCTTTATGGAGGGCGGCGACAGCGTCGGCGGCATCGGCCTTCACGCGGTCGGAGATGACGATGTGCCCGGCATACACCCCGTCGATGGAGACATGGACGATCGTGCCCTTGAGCTCGCAGGGGTGGGAATCGGCCCCTTCGAGGCCCATCAGTTTCTCATTGCCCACGGCGATGCGTTTTCCATTGACCGTCGCGATGACCCCGTGCCCGGCAGTTTCGCGGATGTCGGTGACCGAGCAGTCGTCCTGCTCGTCGGGATAGGCGTTTCTCAAAGCGGCGGCGATGGGGTGCGTGGAATGGCGCTCCACATGGGCGGCCAGATGCAGAAGTTCCTTTTCGTCAATGAGTTCCGGATGCACGGCCGTCACTTCGAACACGCCTTCCGTGAGGGTGCCGGTCTTGTCGAAGACCACGGTGCGGACACGGCTGAGCGTGTCCATGAAGTTGGCGCCCTTCACGAGGATTCCCTTGCGGGAGGCTCCGCCGATGCCGCCGAAGAACGTGAGCGGAACGGAGATGACAAGGGCGCAAGGGCAGGACACGACCAGGAACATCAGCGCCCGGTAGATCCAGATAGCCCATTCGCCTGTAATCAGGGACGGGATAAGGGCAAGCGCTACGGCAAGGCCCACGACGATGGGCGTATAGACCTTCGCGAACTTGGTGATGAAGCTTTCGCTCTTGGACTTGTGCTCCGTGGCGTTCTCCACGAGATCCAGGATTTTCGCGGCTGTCGATTCACCGAATACCTTCGTCGTGCGTACGCGGAGGACGCCGGACAGGTTTACGCAGCCGGAGAGGACCTCATCATCCTTCCCGATGCTGCGAGGGACACTTTCGCCCGTGAGCGCCACCGTGTCCAGGCTGGAACTGCCTTCCAGGACGAGGCCGTCCATGGGCACCTTCTCGCCGGGCTGGATGACGATGATTTCCCCCGTCTGCACCGATTCGGGCTTGACAGTCAGTAGTTTACCGTCGCGTTCGACATGGGCGGTATCCGGCCGGATGTCCATCAGATGGGAGATGGACTTGCGGCTCCGTCCTTCCGCGATGCCCTCGAACATTTCGCCCACCTGGAAGAACAGCATGACGAACACCGCCTCCGGGAACTGCGTCTCGGCCCCCGGCAGGAACCCGATGGCCAGTGCACCCAGTGTGGCCACGCTCATGAGGAAGTTCTCGTCCAGCGCCTCACCGTGCACGAGTGCTTCCGCGGCCTCCGTCAGGGTCTCCCAACCGACAATCAGATAAGGAATCAGGTAAATGAGCAGATAGGCCCAGGTAGGCCAATCCGTCTTTTTTTCGATGATGACGGCCGCAATGAGCAGTACCGTCGCCAGGACGATCTTGATGACGCTTTCCTTTACGCCGCCTTCTTCATGGTGATGATGGTGCTCGTGGCAATGCTCGCAAGCCTCCTCGTGATGGTGATGATGGTCTTCGTGTATCATGGTATTGCATCTTTTCTCGATGCAAAGGTACGGAGACCGGCGTGCAACCGGGTTGCATTCGTCTATTCCCGGTTCTTCGTGTCGATGATGATCGTGACGGGCCCGTCGTTCACGAGGGCGACCTGCATGTCGGCGCCGAAGGTGCCGGTGGGGACGGGCTTGCCCAGGGCGGCTGACAGGGTAGCACAGAACTGTTCGTAGAGTGGAACTGCGATTTCGGGACGGGCGGCGCGGATATAAGCGGGGCGGTTGCCTTTCCGGGTCGATGCCAGGAGGGTGAACTGACTGACTACCAGGATATCACCTCCGGCATCACGCACGTCCACGTTCATCACGCCGTTCGCATCGTCAAAGATGCGCAGTCCGGCGATCTTCCGGACGAGCCATTCGATGTCCTCGTTCCCGTCCTCTTCTCCGATGCCCAGCAGCACCAGCAGGCCGGGACCGATGGCGGCCGTCACCGTGCCGGAAATGGACACGGAGGCCTGCAATACGCGTTGAATGACGACTCTCATGGTTCAGAAAGCTGTTCGGCCAGCAGGGGCAGCAGGCCATAATCGGCCGGCAGCCAGTTCACGGACTGTAATTCTTCGGTTCCCAGCCAGCGTGCCGCCTCGTGTTCATTCAAATGCGGCGCCTCCCCGTCCAGCGTGCAGAGGAAGCAGTGCATGGTCAAGTGGAACTCCGGATAATCCCATTCTACCGTGTCCAGCAGGGGACCTACGATGATGGAGCAGGACAGTTCCTCGGCGATTTCCCGGCGCAAAGCGTCCTCCCGGCTCTCGCCGGGTTCCATCTTGCCGCCGGGGAATTCCCACCAGTCCTTCCAGGGGCCGTAGCCCCGCTGGGTGGCGAAAACGCGGCCCTCCTTGACGATGAGGGCCGCGACTACTTCGATTCGTTTCAAGGATTTACGGTCCGTTGCCAAGGGATTACAGTTCAATGACCAGCTCCTCTAGGGGCTTCCGCTGCTCGTGCAGTTCCGTAGGCTTGCCTTCGTCGGCGGCCGGATGGCCGATGGCCAGCATGCCGTAGATGCCGTGATCCCGCGTCTCCGGAAGGACTTCCCGGATCTGGCTGGGGTTGAAGTCCCAGATCCACATGTTGGCGAGCCCCGCATCCGTGGCGGTGAGCATCAGGTGGGTGAGGACGATGGCGGCGTCGGTCTTGGCCGCATTGATTCCGTCGTAAGGGCGCACCCAGGCTTCCTCATTGCGGCAGCCGACGATGAGGACGACCGGTGCTCCGTAGCACGGATGCACCTGGTGCAGCTTGGCAAGCGCCTCTTCGCTCTTGACCACCCAGATGCGGACCGGCTGCATGTTCTTGGCCGAGGGAGCCATCCGGCCGGCCTCCAGGATCATTTCCAGCTTGGATGCCGATACGGGGTAATGGTTGAAGGCATGGCAGGAATACCGGCTTTCCAGGATGTTCATGAATGCATCGGAGCCGTATTTGTGCTTCTTGATCTTCTGCTCCATGTCGGCGAAGTTGGCGCGGTCCTTGACCTTGGTGAGGTCGCTCAGGCGGCTGAGGAATGTCTTCTTCATAGCGGTTATCAATTTCAGTCCAATCGGCAAGTTAACAAAAAAATCCGAAAAACGGGGTTTTCTGTGCCGGAATTCTTATATTTGTTTCAAATGAAGGGCATCGATGGCCGGTTTGTTGAAAAACATAGGACGCTTTTACCGGGATGGTTTTAAGAACCAGACGTGGGGACGCCCGCTTATCTGGCTCGTCGTCCTGAAGTTCTTCATCCTTTTCGCCATCCTCCGGGTCTTCTTCTTCCGGCCGGCGCTTGCCGGCATGACGGACGCTGAGAAGAGCGAGGCCGTCGGCGAAACCCTGACCCGCAACCACCACATGGACCACAATAACACAGGAACCTATAACTTGAAAGACTAACACTATGGATGTAGTAATCTGGTCACGCCTCCAGTTTGCGATGACCGCTGCCTATCACTGGCTCTTCGTCCCTCTGACGCTGGGCCTGGCGCTGGTGATGGCCGTCATGGAGACGCTCTACGTCGTCAAGAAAGACGACTTCTGGCGCAAGACCGCCCAGTTCTGGATGAAGGTCTTCGCCATCAACTTCGCCGTGGGCATCGCCACCGGCATCATCCTCGAGTTCGAGTTCGGCACGAACTGGAGCAACTATTCATGGTTCGTCGGCGACATGTTCGGCGCACCCCTCGCCATCGAAGGCATCCTGGCCTTCTTCATGGAGGCCACCTTCTTCGCCGTGATGTTCTTCGGCTGGGACAAGGTTTCCAAGCGGTTCCATCTGGCCTCGACCTGGCTTACCGGCATCGGCGCCACCATCTCCGCCTACTGGATCCTCGTCGCCAACGGCTGGATGCAGAATCCGGTGGGGACGACTTTCAATCCGGACACCGTCCGCAGCGAGATGGCATCGGCCCAGGCCTTCTGGGAAGTCATCTCCAATCCGGTCGCCGTCTCGAAGTTCTTCCACAGCGTCACCAGCGGCTGGGTCACCGGCGGCGTCTTCGTCGTCGCGGTGAGCGGCTGGTACCTCCTGAAGGGCCGGGAGATGCAGTTCGCGAAAAAGAGCATGCTCATCGGCGCCATCGTGGGCCTCGTTGGCTCCGCCGCCGTCATGCTTTCCGGCGATTCCTCCGGTGTCCATGCGGCTGAGTTCCAGCCGATGAAGCTGGCTGCGGCCGAGGGCCTGGAAAATGGTGGCCGGCGGGCTCCTTTCTCCATCGTCCCGGGCGTAAAGATCCCGGGGATGCTGTCCATCCTCGCCACCCACGACCTGGACGGCTTCGTTCCGGGCATCAACGACATCCTGAACGGTTATACCGACAATGACGGGAATGTGATCCCTTCCGTCGCGGAGAAGATGGAAAAGGGTCGCAAGGCGCTGGACGCCCTGGCCGTGTACCGTGAATTGCGCGAATCCGATCCCGATTCCGCCGCCGTGGCGCGGGCCATCCTGGACGAGAACGTCCAATACATGGGCTACGGTCATCTGGAGAAACCGGAGGACGTGGTGCCGCCGGTGGGTGTCGTGTTCTGGTCTTTCCGGTTCATGATCGGCCTCGGGATGCTGATGGCACTGATGCTCCTCCTCGCCCTCTGGTTCGTCTGGAAGGACAAGTTGGAGAACAAGCGGTGGTTCTTCATTGCGGCCCTCTGCTGCATTCCGCTCGTGTATATCTGCGGGCAGTGCGGCTGGATCGTCGCCGAGGTGGGCCGCCAGCCCTGGACCATCCAGGGCTTATTGCCGGTCAACGTCGCCATCTCCAGCCTCAGCGCAGGAGCGGTGAAGACCACGTTCTTCCTGTTCCTTGCCATTTTCGCCCTGTTCCTCTTCATCGAGATCCGCATCATGCTGGGTGCGATCAGGAAAGGACCGCAAATTACGGAGGACTAAGCCATGACCTATACTTTCCTGCAAAACTATTGGTGGGTCCTGGTCTCCCTGCTGGGTGGCCTCCTGGTGGCCCTGATGTTCGTCCAGGGCGCCAACCTGCACCTGGGAAACAAGAAGCTGGACAAGGACCAGAAGCGCCTGCTCCTTAATGCTACAGGCCGCAAATGGGAACTGACCTTCACGACGCTCGTGACTTTCGGCGGTGCTTTCTTCGCCTCCTTCCCTCTGTTTTACAGCACCAGTTTCGGCGGTGCCTACTGGGTTTGGGTGCTGTTGCTGGTGACCTTCGTCTTCCAGGCGGTATCCTATGAGTTCCAGCACAAGAAAGGCAATCTGCTGGGTGCGAAGGGCTTTCGTATTGCACTGATGGTCAATGGCTTCCTGGCACCGTTCCTGGTGGGAACGGCCGTGGGTACCTTCTTTACCGGTTCTGATTTCACCGTGGACAAGGCGGCAATTGCTGACCCGTCCTCCCCGGTCATCAGCGTCTGGGGCAGCGGCTGGCACGGCCTCGAGGCGCTCGCCCAGCCCCATGCGGTGCTGCTGGGATTGTCACTCGTGGGACTGACCTTCCTCCTCGGTGCCCTGTATGTGCTGCAGTATGTGGACAATGGCGGCATCCGGAAGCGGATGCATGAGAGCATCAACCGTTTCTCCATTCCCTTCGTAATCGTTTTCGTGGCATGGCTCGTCCTCCTGATTCTGCGGAACGGCTATGCCGTGGACGCGGACGGGACGGTGGTTGTGCAGCAGTACAAGTACCTGGACAATCTCCTGCAGATGCCGGCCGTGCTGGCGATGCTTGTCGTGGGAGTGGGCCTCATCATCTGGGGCCTTGTGCTGGGTGCGCAGATCGAGTCCCACCGGGGCTTCTGGCCGGCAGCCGGCGGCACCGTACTCGTGGTGATGGCGGTATTCTTCCTCGCCGGGTTCAACAACACGGCATACTATCCGTCCACTGCCGACCTGCAGAGTTCCCTGACCATCCGCAACAGCTCCTCCAGCTACTTTACGCTGCAGGTGATGTCGTGGGTATCGCTCCTGATCCCCTTCGTGGTCGCCTACATCGCCTATGCCTGGCATGCGATGGACCGCAAGAAGATTTCGATGGACGAAATCGAGGGATCGGGGAACAAGTACTGACCTTAGCGGCTGAATTTCAGCGCAACGGGCTCTTCTGCAAGGCCTCTGGGGAGATAGACGGTGACCGTGCCGTCCTTGCCCACGGAGGCCTTGACCTTTTTCCCGTTGTTGAGGACGGTCACCTTACCCTTTGGGACGTTGCCGGTCCAGGAAATCTCCCGGGGCAGGTTCTCCCCTTCGGGAAGGGCGTAGACGGCGTAGAGGGTCTTGCCATCCTTGGAGGCTGTGAACCAGACGTTTCCGTCGTTATAGCGTTCCGTGATGCGGGTGCCGTAGATGGCTTCGCCGCAACGTCGCAGCCATCGGCCGATTTCCCGGAGGATGCCGGCGGCCTCGTCTTCGATGAGGCCGGCCGGGGTGGGGCCGACGCCGAGCGCCAGCGCACCGCCTTTCGCCGTAATCTCTGCGAGGGTGCCGATGACCTGCCGGGCGCTCTTGTAATGCGGATCCGGAGTCCAGCCCCAGTCGTTGCCGAGGGTCATGCAGGACTCCCAGGGATGGGCCAATTGCGTTTCCGGGACGGTCTGTTCCGGGGTCTGGTAGTTTTCGTTCGGCCCCTGGATAGTGCGGTCCACGCAGATGAGGCCGGGGCTTACGCGCCGGGCCTCCGGCAGGATCCCGTTCAGGCCCACTTCGTCCCCCGTGATCCAGCCGCCGTCCAGCCAGAGGATGTCCAGCGCCCCGTACCGGCCGCCGGTGATTTCACCGAGCTGGTTCTTCGTGTAGGTCACGTAGTTGTCCCACCAGCCGGGGTGCTGCTCCACCTTGTAGTTGATGCCGCGGCGCGGGGTGGCATAGTAAGGGTTCCAGAACCACTCGCAGTGCCAGTCCGGCTTGGAGAAATAGGCTCCGACCATGAAATCCTTCGCCCGGAAAGCGTCGAAGACATGGCGGGCGATGTCCCGCCGGGGGTCCGAAGCGAACGGTCCGGCCTTGGCCACGGAAAAATCCGTGTACTCCGAATCGAACATACAGAATCCGTCGTGATGCTTGGTCGTGAATATCATGTACTTCATGCCCGCATCCTCGAAAACGGAGGCCCATTGTCCCGGGTCGAAGTCAACCGGATTGAATACCTTCGAGAGACCCCAGTACCACTGCTTGTAGCCCTCGTAGGTCGACCCCTCCGGGCGGACGATCCAGTCCTCGTTGCACAGGTTCCAGGATTCGACGATGCCGGGGACACTGTACAGGCCCCAGTGCATCAGGACGCCGAATTTAAGGTCCTGCCACCGGTCCAGTTTTTCCAGGACCTGGGGGTCCGTGGGCCATTCATATCCGTCGGATTGCCCACGGAGTCCGGAGGTGCCGGCGAGCGCGAGCAGAAGGGTCAAGAGAATCCGTTTTTCCATCATTCAACAGGTTAACGGCACAAAGGTAATGAAAAAGGCGGAATCCCGGCAGGGCCGGAGGAATTTGCGTTTGTTCGGATTATTCCATATTTTTACGCACTACTCAGACAATATGGACGTGAAAACCGGAATATCAGGCCTTTTGGCCGCTTGCCTGCTGCTCATCCTCCCCATGGGCGCGGCTGCGCAGGATGATCCCAGGCAGGGCATCCCTGCCGATGTCTATTACCTCCTGCCCTCTTTCAGCCAGGGGATGGTCTATCTGGCCGGCCAGGGCCCTGCCCAGGGCCAGTTGAACATCTGTGCCGAGGACCAGACGCTCCGTTTCATGGACAACGGGGTGGAATTGTCGTCGAATGCCGACAATATCGTCAAGGTCCAGGTCGACACCGCCGTCTTCGTCCGGAGTGACGGTTTTTTCTATCGGATCTATCAGGTTCCCGGGGACACTTGGATCGCCTACCTGCGCAAGGTGGAGATCCTCCGGGATGTCAAGAAGGGTGCTTACGGGATGGAGTCCCGGATCAGTTCCATCCGGACGGCCGGTTCCTTCTCGTCCGACGGCGTGATGTATACGCTGGAGCAGGCAGCGAATTACCCTTACAACGTGACGG
The DNA here is from genome assembly GCA_017439305.1 of Bacteroidales bacterium. Lineage (GTDB taxonomy): Bacteria > Bacteroidota > Bacteroidia > Bacteroidales > UBA932 > Cryptobacteroides. Next base: position 18,728 of record JAFSJK010000011.1, read on the forward strand.
AGACCTGTTTCCTGTACCGGGACGGCCAGGTCATTCCTTTCAACAAAAGGAATCTTCGTAAATGCTATCCGGACAGGAAAGACGACATGGAAGCCTATTTCAAGTCGGGCCATTCCCTGCCCGAATCCCTGGAAGACACGCGGAACTTCCTCATCCGCCTTTCGTCGGGCGCTGACTTGTGAGGCTCAGACCAGGGCGCGGGCGATCAGGAAGGATGCGCCACCGATGAAGAAGGCGAGGACGACAATCAGGAAGATGGCGCAGAGGCCGGTGGAGATGGCCAGCCAGATACTCTTCTTTGTGCTGGCCCCGAGCCATTGATGGTAGTCCCAGACCAGCAGGACCATCGTCAGCAACACACCGACTTCCGAACTCTGCCCGAAAGACAGCAGCAAGGCGAACAGCATGAAGAAACTGTATTGGCACAGGATATACGCCGATGCCGCGGCCGTGGCGGACATCTTCATCCTGTAGCGCCGCAAGGCCCAGGCCATGGCCAGCCAGAGAAGCAGGAACTGGCCGGCGAAAAGCGGAATCCCCTGGCTCCGGAGCGTGCCCTCCAGGGCCGCCAGGGACGATTCGTGCTGGGTATCTACCTCCTCCGGGTACTGGTCCAGATGCAGGTAGACCCAGCCTTTCTGGAGCGTGGCCAGCGTATTCTTCAGCAGCGAAAAAGTCTTTGCCTGCCCGGGATTCTCAAAATCCTCGGCTTCCATCTGCTCGACGGGATTGATCTCCTTCCCGTGGCGCTGCTGGACCGGCTGCATGACGGCGGCGACCAGGGCAAAGAAGGCGTAGAAGACGATGAGCGCCGTCAGGGGCGCCAGGTATCGCTCGTGGGCGCCATTGATGTAGTCCCGAATCATGTAGCCGGGACGGAGCAGGAGATGGGAGAACGTCCGTTTCGCGTCGTCATTCAGGAAAGGGATGCTGTCGAAAGCCCCTTTGTAGAAATCGCCGGAACGCTTCCGGGCCTTCTTCTCCTTGGGCTTCTGCCAGGGGAGATACCCCAGCTTCTGCCAGATGGCGAAGGCGCGGAGGCGTGACTTGAAAGAATGTTTCTTTTTCTTGTCCATCAGTAACAAATTTACGCAATCCACCTTGAGAAAGCAAAGAAAACCCGTACCTTTGTACAGATATGAACCCCTAAAAAGCAGTTACACAATGGAAAAAACCTGGAGATGGTTCGGAAAAAAGGATAAGATTACGCTTGCGATGCTCCGGCAGATCGGTGTAGAAGGGATTGTCACCGCCCTGCACGACGTCCCGCTGGGACAGGTGTGGACGCGGGAAAAGATCCACGAACTGCGCGAATACATTGAGGGTTACGGCATGCGCTGGAGCGTCGTCGAGTCGCTTCCTGTCGTGGAAACCATCAAGTACGGCGGCCCTGATCGGGACCGGCAGATCGAGGTGTACAAGCAGTCCCTCCGCAATCTCTCGGCCGAAGGCATCCATTGCATCTGCTACAATTTCATGCCGGTACTGGACTGGGCCCGCACGGACCTCTTCCACGAGAACCCGAACGGCGCCACGAACCTGTATTTCAACTACGCCGAGTTCGCCTATTTTGACATTTACATCCTGAAGCGCCCCGGCGCCCGGGAGGAGTGGGCGCAGTTCCGGTTCCCGGCCGGCGTAGGCGAAGGGCGGAACGTCCTCGCCGAAGCCGATGAGCTCGCCAAGACGATGACCCCGGAAAAGGACCACAAGCTGGTGGAGAACATCGTCATCAAGACGCAGGGCTTCGTGAGCGGCAATTTCAGCGAGAACGACGAGGCACCCGTGCAGAAATTCCGGGAGTTCCTGGACCTGTACAAGGGCATCGACAAGGCCGCCCTGCGGGCCAACATGAAATACTTCCTGGAGGCCATCATGCCCGTCTGCGAGGAGTGCGGTATGAACATGTGCGTGCACCCGGACGACCCGCCCATCGAGATTCTCGGCCTGCCGCGCATCGTGCGTACCGAAGAGGATATCGAATGGTTCCTGAACGCGGTTCCCAACAAACATAATGGATTGACTTTCTGCGCCGGAAGCCTTTCTGCCGGGGCCTACAACAACGTCGTGGACCTGGCCCGGAAGTTCGCTTCCCGCACCCATTTCGTGCACCTGCGCTCCTGCCACATCTTCCCGAACGGGGACTTTACCGAGGCTTCGCACCTCGGCGGCCGGGCGGACCTCATCGAACTCGTCCGCATCTTCGAGAAGGAGAATCCAGCCCTGCCGATGCGCGTGGACCACGGCATGACCTTTACCGACGCGCCCGGCGGCATCATGGACGAATCCGCCCACGGCCACAATGCGGGCTACACCCTCCTTGGGCGGATGTTCGCGATGGGCCAGGTCCAGGGCATCATCGCCACCGTGGACCGCGAGCTGGGCATCGAGTACAAACAACCCGGATTCTTTGACTAGACCATGAAACTGACCGATATCCTGAGCGGCAGTTACAACGCCGCGGAATGGGAGTCCAAGGGCTACCGGCTCCCGAAATTCGACATCGCGGCCGTCCGCGAAAAAACCTTCGCCCAACCCACCTGGGTGCACTTCGGCGGCGGCAACATCTTTCGCGCTTTCCCGGCCGCCATCCTGAACGAAGCCCTGAATACGGGCCGGTACGACCGGGGTGTCATCGTGGCGGAAACCTTTGATTATGAGGTCGTCGACAAGGCCTATACCCCCTATGGGAACCTGTCGCTGTCCGTGAGCCTCCAGTCCTCCGGCACCATCGAAAAGACCGTCATCGCCTCCGTGACGGAGGCCCTGAAGGCCGACTATGCCTTCCCTGACTGGCAGCGGCTCGTGGACATCTTCCGGAATCCGTCCCTGCAGATGATTTCGTTCACCATTACGGAGAAGGGTTATTCCGTGTCTCCCGCCGACCTGGACCGGGGCCTGACGCCCGTCCTGGCGATGGGCAAGGTCGCCGCGCTGCTCCTGGAACGGTTCCGTGCCGGCGCCCTGCCGCTGACCGTCCAGTCGATGGACAACTGCTCCCACAACGGAGACAAGGTGAAGGCCGGCGTCTTTGCCTATGCGGAGCGATGGGTTGCGGACTCGCTGGCCCCCGCGGCTTTTCTGGATTACCTGAAGGACGAGACAAAGGTTACCTTCCCGTGGTCGATGATCGACAAGATCACTCCCCGTCCGCACGAGAAAGTGAAGGCGATGCTGGCCGCCGACGGCTTCGAGGACAACGAGTACATCGAGACGGAAAAGCATACCTTCACGGCCCCGTTCGTCAATTCGGAAGAGGTGCAATATCTTGTCATTGAGGACAATTACGCCTCCGGCCGCCCGCCGCTGGAACTCGGCGGCGCGCTCTTCACGACGCGGGAAACCGTGGACAAGGTGGAGACGATGAAAGTCACCACGTGCCTGAACCCGCTGCACACGGCGATGGCCCTGTATGGCTGCCTGCTGGGCTACACCCTCATCAGCGCCGAGATGGCCGACCCGGACATCCGTCTTTTCATCCAGAAACTCGGTTATATCGAGGCGATGCCGGTGGTGACGGACCCGGGCGTGCTGAACCCGTATGAGTTTATCGGGACCGTCATCAACCGCCGCCTGCCGAACCCGTTCATGCCCGACGCGCCCCAGCGTATCGCCATGGACACGAGCCAGAAACTGCCCATCCGCTTCGGCGAAACCCTCAAGAAGTACATCGCCCGCGGGCTGGATATGGACAATCTGGTGCTGATCCCGCTTACCCTGGCGGGTTATGCACGGTATCTGAAGGGCATCCGTGACGACGGAACCCCGTTCGATCCTTCTCCGGACCCCCTGCTGGAGGAACTGATGGAGATCGTGGCGCCCCTGGAAGTGGGCAAGCCGGACCAGGACTGGTCCTGCCTGAAGCGGCTATATAGCCGTACGGATGTGTTCGCCGTGGACCTCTATGAGGCCGGCCTGGGCGAACGCATCGAGAAAATGGTGAGGGAACTGTACGCCGCTCCCGGCGCCGTCCGCGCCACCCTGCATAAATACGTGGTGGCGCGGTAGCGTCAGGCAATTAATAATACATTTTCAGCAGAGTGTAATTAGAACCTGTGATGAGCAGGCCACTTTCGTCAAGATTATCCAGGATCGGGTCTCCGGTGAAGTTGATTTCCAGGGTCCAGGTTCCGTCTCCGTTTTCTGTCAGTCGTTCGGAGCCGGGCATGAATTCCTGGTTGAGCCAAGTGTTCCTCCACCAACCGTCTACAATGCGGATGTACGGATTTGTTCCCCTGAGCAGCAGATAGAACGTGTCGTTCTTGATGATATTCCAGACATTTTCCGGGAACGTAGTGAGGGCATCGCCATTGTTCTTGCCCTCCAAAGCGAAATAATAGGTGTAGTCCCATTGGGTTGCACCGGTTGTGCCATCATTCTCCCAGATCACTGTCCCGATTTCTTCCGTCTTGTTTTCATCATAAACGGGACGGATAGGGAGACCAAAATTGCGGAAATAGTTTGGACTCCGATACACATCGCTTGAAAAGAAAGAAACGCACCACGCGCGGTCCGGATAAAAATCGTAGAGAGAAGAAGACCAATAATTGCCGATGCTCCCGACACTGGAAAGATAGATTCCATTATATATCGAAGCAGCAGGCAGGAAGATACTGTTTCCGTTGATGTTGCTGGTAAACCTATATCCGTTTACTCCGTTAATTGTTGTCCAGGAACTTGTACAGCCGTTCAGCAATTCCTCCCATTCTTCATCTGTCGGCATCCGCCAATTCTCGCCCAGATTGACTCGTGCGGCATCGTCTGCTGGCTCCAGAATCATTCTGTAATCCGTGTAACCGTTATAACCGAAATTCGATTTGTTGCAGTACTTCGTCAAGGCCTCACCGGATGCCTGGCACCACTTATAGGACGGCCAGTAATAGCCCTCCTCTTTCGTCTCCTTCCAGACCGGCGGATCCTGGCTGAGATAATATGGTTGTGTCTCACCCCAGGCGAAGTAATCGCCGTATTCCTCGGGTGCCGTCGCCCCCAAATTGAACGAAGCCCACTTGAGGCCGGACGGAAGACCCAGGTCCACCTTCTCGGGAACAGCCGCCGAATACTCGTAATACTCTTGTGGATTGACAGTTACTTGACAATAGGTATTCAGGTTGCCATCAAAGGTTTTTACAATGATCCGGGCAACACCGGGGCTGACTCCGAATACTTCTCCGGTTGTAGTGACGGAGACAATCCGAGGGTTCGAACTCTCCCACGAACAGTCTTTGAGTGAGGCGTTTTCAGGAGAAATGATCGCTGTCAGAGTGGCCGTCTCTCCGATGGAAAGCACCAGTTCTTCTCTGTCCAACTTAACCTGGCTCACAGGAACGCCCAGATCCCCATAGACAGGCCGGATGGGAAAACCATTGAAAAAGTCGGTTACCCAGATCAGCGTTTCCGCCCGGTCCGAAGAATAAGCGTGGATGACACCGGATCCGGCGCTGCCGGCAAAGAAGATGGAAGATGTCCAGAAGGTGGCATATCCGTCGTTGATGAATCCCGTATCCAGATAATAACCGGATTCAGGAAGATAGATCGAATTGCCATTGATCTTGCTGGTTACCTGGATGACCTTCTCTCCATTGACGGTGGCCGGTGTGAGGGTGCATTTCGCGAACAATTCATCCCGCTCGGCGATGGTCGGAATTCTCCACGCATCACCCAGTTTCACATGGGCGGCATCGTCTTCCATGTCCAGGTTATAGCGGTTGTCAAAGGGAGGCTCGCCATACTTGTTGATGGTGCCAGCCGTCCCGTCGCACCATTTCCAGTTCGCCCAGGAGAACTCCCACTTGGGCTCCGTTTCTCCCCAGGCGTAATAATACCCGATTTGCTCCGGCCTCGTGGCGCCCAGGTTGAACGTCGCCCACTGGACGGAAAGGCCCAAGTCCACCATCTCGGGCTCCACGATCACTTCGGTGCCCAGATCCTTGAGGACGCCCCAGACGGAACGACGGATGGTAACGGGTGATTCTGATGTAATCGTTTCCACAACCTGATCACCTGCGTAGAGTTCCATCGTATATCCTTTCGTCAGGGTCTGGGGAGCAATGACGAGATAGTACGGACAATTTGCGTCGAGCGTACTATTTTTCGGCGTGACCAGTGTTACGAAAGGAGCCCCCCCCGTGATGTCAGTGATCATCGGGCTTCCGTCGGACGAGAATTCCACGGCCAGGGGGCCGGAAAGCGTCTCACCGTTATTTCCCCGGAAAACGACCTTCGTGATATCCCCCCTGTTCAGGGTGAACTTGACGCCGCCGCAGACATTGTAAAAATGGAGGTTGTAGTCCTTGGACTTGGCGACACTGAGGAATACCCCCCTGACAAACGTCTTTTTCTCTGCCATTTGGTAGGTAGGGAGACTCAGGATCAAGGAGTTTCCCGAGTAGCCGTTGTCCGGGGAATATGGGTAGGCCGCCACAAACTCGGTGGTTCCATCCAGGGTGAAATTCTCCAACGAGCCTCTGAATTCGGCGGCGGCAGCCTCCGTGGTATTGGTCGATTCGAACATTCCGGACTTGTCTCCATAGAACACGGAGATTCGGTCTCCCGGTGACCAAAAGATGCTCCCGTCCTGTTGGAGGACCGTTTTCGTCCCCGGCTCACCCGATGTGGCATACAGGGTGATGTCTCCTTCGACGGCGATGGTTTGCGTATCCAGTTCCCGGGTGCAACCCAGCGCGAGTGCAACGACCGGAATCAATATCCATTTCGTTTTCATGGTCTTTCCTCCTCTCAATTAATTCCACGGTTCTTCTTCGGTACCCTCAATGTCTCCTCCGGTCGTGACCGGCCGGTCGCCATAGACGGGCCGGATCGCGAAACCGTATGCGCGGTGGACGTATTCCTTGCCTAGATAATTCTGACTGCAAAACAGGTAATACGCTTGATACGGAGGGCCTGAATAGAGGGATGAAGACCAATAAACTCCGCTTTCGCCTTCGCTATAGAAAGTCGAACCGATCTTATAACCGTTGGTCGGGAGGAAGATGCTGTTCCCATTGCGACCGGTCACCAGGAAGCCGCCGGTTACCCACTCCCATGTGCAGGATTGGATTAACTCATTCATCTCCTCGATGGTCGGCGTCCGCCATTTTCCGCCCAGCTTGACCTTGGCAGCATCATCTTCCGGATCCAGGAGCGTCTTGCCGTCCATAAAGCCGTTATCGCCGTAATTGGCATCAGTACAATACTTTGTCAACGTATTGTTAGTCTTTTTGCACCACTTGTAGTAGTTCCATGAGTAAATGTTTTTCGGATCCGTCTCTCCCCAGGCATAGTAGTCTCCATATCCCTCAGGGTTGACGGCACCGAGATTGAAGGAGCCCCATTTGACGGAAAGACCCAGGTCGATTGCCTCCGGGATGGGATAAGCGACGGAGACATTGCAGCTTGCCTGTCGGGCGGGATCGAAGGACTCGGCAGCGATCCAAGTGGTTCCCGGACCTACGGCCGTAACGACACCGGTGGACGAGACGGTGGCAATCTTTTCGTTACCGCTTCTCCAGGTCACATCCTGGAGCGTTGCATTCTCGGGGAGGATCGTTACCGTAAGGCTGGCGGTTTCGCCGACCTCCAGTTCCAGTTCGGTCTTGTCCAGGGTGATGCTCTCGATGGGGATGCCGGGATCGCCATAGACGGGCCGGATGGCCAGTCCCGCACTACGGAAATGGCCATAAAAGGTCCAACCAGCACTCGACGGGTACAGATAGATCGAATAGGCGTGTGAATTGGACAAGAGGTCGGAGGACCAATAATACCCACCATCGGGAGAATACAAGGCCTGCTCCATCCAGTACCCGGTTGCCGCCGGGAGGAAAACACTGTTTCCGTTAGGGCCGGTTATCTTCCATCCGGGCGTGCCGGCCAGAGAGGTCACTTCCACCTGGCACTTTGCCAGCAATTCCTTGCATTCGGCCGCCGAGGGCATCCTCCATTTGTCGCCGAGATGGACGGCGGCGGCATCGTCTTCGGGCTCGAGGACGAACTTGTAATCCCTGTATTCTCCGCTGTAGGTATATTTGGTGAATAACTGCGATGTCCCGTTACACCACTTATAGGAAGGCCAGTCATATCCCGCTTCCTTTCCTTCCTTCCAGGTCGGCGGATCCAGGCTGCTGTATTGCGGCTCCGTCTCTCCCCAGGCGAAATAGTCGCCGACCTCTTCCGGGCTGGCGGCTCCCAGATTGAACGAGGCCCACTTGACCCCGGATGGAAGTCCCAGGTCCACAATCTCCGGCTCGGGATACTCATTGGGACGGATCCGGTCCTCGTATTCCCCCCACTGGGCGACATACGCTTCCACGGCCCCCTCCGGGACCAGGATCGGGCAGTTGCCCGTGTCGGCGAAGGCATCCGTACCGATTTTGGCCGGCGTCTCGGATGTCACCGTGATGGACTGCAGGTTGGTGCAGCCCTTGAAGGCGTTGTCTCCGATGGACTCGATATTCTCCGGAATGGTGATGGAAGTAAGCTCCGTGCATCCGGCGAAGGCGCCGTCATCGATCCGGGTCAGGCCGGTGAAGTAGACCAGTTCGTCGAAGGTGGTGATGCCGGTACCGGCGAAGACGCTCACCAGTCCGTCCGTTCCGCGGGTCAATGCCTCGTCCACCAGGAAAGAGAGGACGACGGCCGCCTCGTGGTAGGAGAGTTCCCCGTCCCCGCTGGTGTCGAAGTACTTGACTACGATGGACTTGACCAGCGGATCCTTGAAGGTGATGATATCGTCCGGAACCGTCTGTCCCATTCCTTTGTCCACATAGGTCAGGACGCCAAAGGATCCTCTCTTGACCGTGACCTTCTTGGGATAGGCTGTCGACGGCATCACGAGATCCGGTTCATCCGCCTTGCGGAAATGGAAGGCGAAACCATTCTCCAGCGTCCCGGGGATGGCCGCGATGTAGTACCACGCATCTTTCTTGAAGGCTTCCCCGTCGGGCGGGGTCAGCGTGATCGAAGTCTTCCCTTCCGTGACGTCCAGGATGGCCGGAACGCCGTCCTGGAAGCCGATCTTGACCTTTCCGGCGAGGATTTCCCCGTTCAGTCCTTCGAAAACCACTTCCGTGATCCCGTCCTGGGACAGGGTGAACCGGACGCCGCCGCCCACATTATAGAACTGGAGGGTCGACGTGGTCGAATGGGCGACAGAAAGGTTCATGTCCTTCCCGAAAGACCCCGGGCGGGCGGTTTGCTCAGAAGGAAGAACGGCCGTGACCGTCTCTCCGTCAAAGACCGCCTCACCGGAATAAGGATACACGGCCCAAAGGTCCATGCCTTCGGCCCAGGCATCCTCGCCCAGCGTTCCCTTGAAAGTGGCGGAAGCCTCGTTGGCCGTCAGATTGCTGACGAATTTTCCGCTTTTTCCGCCGGCGAACACCGCGATTTCGTCTCCCGGCTCCCAGAAGACGAAGGTTCCGCCCTCCAGGACAGTCCTGGTTCCGGCCGGACGCTCCATTTTGGCGACAAGGGTCATGTCGCTCTCGGGAGCATGGACCGCAATTTCCCTCGTGCAGGCCGCCAGGGTAAGCAGGGCGGCGGCAAATAACAGGCTCTTCTTCATGATTCCGTCCTCCATCCGTTTAGTCCCAGTCTTCATAACCGATGTCCTCGTTCCCACCCGGAACAGGGCTCTCGCAGATGGCGTTTTCGATACGGACGGGAATGACGCGCAAAACCGGAGACAGATACTCCAGGCGCGGGCTTTCTGAGTTAATTTCCATAAGGTTGTGGTTATTATGGAAACAAAGATAATGAAAGGGAAGGAAATAACAAAAGGGGCTCCCGGAAGCGATACCCCTTATCGTCGGGACCCGAGGGTGGAGCGGTAGATGTCGAGCTGCTCTTGGATGGCGTCGGAAGGGAGCGCGGAGCTTTCGTCAAAGAGGGTGAGACCGCCCGAAGGGGAGGAGGGGGACCAGTTGCCCACAATGTAGCCGTCCAGGGCGACGATGGGGTAGAAGATGCCGGAGTTGTTGTGGGCGTGGTGCGTGTGGGTGGGGTGAAGGACGATGTCGCGGCTCTTGTAGCCGATCAGGTACTCGTCGAAAGCGGGGAGGAGGAGGACGCTGCCACGGCGGAAGCCGCGGGTGCGGGCATCCTCATGAACGAAGAAGTCGCGGCCTTTCCAGTGCTCTGTGCGGAGTTCACCGCCGAGCGAGGCGATGCCTCGCCGGCAGTCGTTGACATTGAGCCCGGACCACCAGACGAAGTCCTCCAAGGTGGCGGGACCGTGGCTGCGGAAGTATTTTCGGGTGAGGAGGGCGAGCGACTCTTCGTGCGTGAGAATCAACGGATTGCGGACTTTTTCCGATACCAGGGCGAGCGTCCGTTTGGTCGGATGGAGGTTTCCCGAACACAGCAGGCCGGAGAGCTCCGCCAAGCGGAGATGATAAGAAAACCGTTGCTCGGTCATCTGGATGTCCCGCTCACGGAGCGCTTCCGCGAGAAACTCCTTTTGAACACTGTCCCTTCCCGCAAGCGCTTCTCCAAAGATGCCGGAAATGTGCTTTTCTTCGTCCAGCGGGATGTCCACGCTGTTTGCGTGCATCCAGCCGCGGAGTCCGGCCAGGGCCTTGCGGCGGCAGAGCTTCAGCATCCAGCCTAGGTCTTCTCCGGCGAGCAGCTGCCAGGTGGTCCGCAGCAGGTGGGTGCGGATGATCCGCCCGTCGTTATAAGCTTTTTCGAAGGCCTTGGCGGAGGGCTTGCGGGTTCGCATGGACACCGCCCAGCGCATGGACTTGTAGTCCTGGGCCTGCATGGCGCCGAACCAGGATACGACTTCTGCGGGGTCCTTGAACTGCGGGGCGGCGAGCTGCTGGCTCAGCAGGCGTTGGGTGACGGGATTCATGCGGGGAATCAGGGTGTTAAGTTACTTGGATAATGCGAAGTGGAAAGGCTTGTCGAAGTGGCGGCGGGAGTAGTAGGTGACGGACCGGTTGGTCAGGTTCATCACCATCGTCCAGGCCGTTCCCAGCCGATCTCCTGGTGCCGGGGGCTGGGATACGGAGGCAATGGACGTGGTCAACTGGCGCAGGTCCATGGTTCCGCCCGCCTCGTCGAACTGCTGACACAGGAAATCATACCGGCGGTCCCCCTCATACAGTCCGACATTCAGTTTTTCCTCGCACAGGTAGTGATTGGTGCAGGCCGGGGAGTCCACGACCACGATCTCATTGTCGACGTACTCCACCACCACGCTCTTGCCGGAGGCGTCGGAAATGGCGTAATGGTGGGCGGCGCCGATGTCCGAGTGCATGTCGATTCCCCGCAGCAGCTCCAGCGCCTCATCCACGTTGGCGGCATTCTTCAGCAGGTAACAGATGGCGGAGGTCGTCGTCAGGGCGGGTTTTCCGGAGTTCTGGTGCGTCTCCGCATCGTCTCCGGCCATCAGGTCCGCGATGGCGAGGCCTTTCTCATTGATGCCGTCCAGCGCGAAGAAAAGTCCGCTCAGGGCCATGTATTGGTTGACGAAGCCTTCCGGCAGCCAGTCGTTGCCAAAGCCGAAGAACTCCACGTTGAAGGTGGTGATTGTCTCATAACCGTGCTTGGGGATCGTGTGCAAGACCATCCCGGTCGCGGAGGAGAAATCGAAGTTCCTGCCCATCAGGACCTCGTTTTCCGGCGTGCGTACCGTCAGGGAGGAGCAACCGTACTGGGCCGGGGCGGGCGTAACCGGAGGATTGTAGTAGCCCTTGGACAGGAAATTCATCACGAATCCGACCAATTCCCCGGAGCTGCGGCCTCCGCCACTGGTGACCAGCTCGTCAAAGCCGTCGTCGCCTTTGTATTCCATATAGTACAGGCCGTCATCCAGTTTTTCGACGGACATCGCGCCTTTGACCAGCGGTCCGAACTTCACCCATGCGCCGGCCAGGAACAGGAGCACCACGGCGAGCAGGCTCCATAAGAGTATTTTGACTGTCTTTTTCATGTTCATTTGCTTGCTGAAAGGTATTCTTGAAGTGCTTCCACATAGCCCCGGAAGGCTTCCTGCCCGGTCGGGGTGATCCGGCAGACGGTGCGGGGCATCTTTCCCTTGAAGCCTTTTTCCACCGTGATGTAACCGGCGGCCGTGAGTTTGTCTATCTGCACGCTGAGGTTTCCGGATGTGGCACCGGTCTGCTTCTTGAGGTAGGTGAAGTCGGCTTCATCCACCCCGGCCAGGATGGACATCACGGCCAGCCGGAGTTCCGAATGAAGGAGCGGATCTAACTTGGGAAACATGGCCTACTTGTTCTGGAGTTGCATGATGAATCCGGTGATGAGCAGCAGGACGCCTCCCAGCGTGAAGATGAGCAGCTGTGCTTCGCTCTTGACCAGCATGGCGACGACGGCGCCGCAGACCCCCAGCAGGAAGCCGCAGATGATGATGGGCCAGTTCTTCAGCAGGACGCCGGACATGCATTCGGCCAGGCCCATGATGATGACGATGATGAGCGATACGTTCATGGGAACCAGGCAGATGGCGATGGCGCTGAGCGTGATGGCGAACGTGCCGAAGACGCGCCACACGCCGCTGAGCATCTTGCTCACTTCGTTCTGGGGAACATTGACGTCATATTTGCCCATCAGGGCGGCGACGGGGTAGCCGATGACCGGCATGGCGAACCACAGGAAGTTCCATTGCGGCCTTCCGGTGAAATGCCATAACAAGTAGATGACCAGGGAAGTGACGGTGAGCAGCGCACCCCAAAGCATGAAGTATTTTGCGCTGTTGCGAAGGATGCCTTTCCGGCTCTTGTTGAAAGTCTCGGTGATGATCTGAAGGCTCTGCTGAGCGGTCATTTCTTTGTTTTGTTCCATTGTATCAATGATTTAACTGGTTTGTGAGGTGCAGCGCGGCTGCGCAGTCCGCCTGGATCTCGGTGCAAATATAAACAAGTTTACATTATAAACCAAATTTATTTTGCAGAAATATCCTATATTTGTGAAAACAAGAAACTTTCATTCCATGAACCAGCTCCACCTCAAGCAGGAAGCCGTCCGGTGTCTGCTTTGCGAAAATGCCCCTTGTACCGCCGCCAGCAGCCAGGGGGACCCTGCCCGTGCTGTCCGGGCTGTCCGATTTGACAATGTGGCGCTGGGCGCCCGCCTGTTCGCGGCCTGCAGCGAAAAGGACCTGGAGGCGGCCGAGAAGGCCTGTATCCATTACGACCGTCCCGTCCGTCTGCGGGAAATCGCCCAATCGTTGCCCGAACCCGTTCCTGCGGAAGGACTTCCTTCTTTGGAAATCGACTTCTGCGGCCTGCACTGCGAGAATCCCTTCTTCCTGGCCTCTTCCGCCATCTGCACGAACTACGAGATGGTGGCCGCAGCCCTGGAAGCGGGCTGGGCGGGCGTGTTCTACAAGACCATCTGCCTGCAGGAAATCCAGGAGGTTTCTCCCCGCTTTGACGCCGTGAAACGGGCCGACAGCAGTTTTGCCGGTTTCCGTAACATGGAGCAGCTTTCGGAGAATCCGGTGGAGATGGACTTCGACATCCTCCGGAGGCTCAAGCAGAACTATCCCTCCAAGATCATCGTCGCCTCCATCATGGGACAGACGGAAGAGCAGTGGATCGAACTGGCCAAGATGGCCGAGAAGGCCGGGGTCGACGCTGTGGAACTGAACTTCTCCTGCCCGCAGATGCGCCTCGCCGGCATGGGCAGCGACGTGGGCCAGAACCCTGAACTCGTCACGTTCTACACCGCTTATGTCAAGCGGTCCGTCCGGATTCCCGTCATCCCCAAGATGACCCCGAATGTCGCCTCGATGACACAATTCGCCCTGGCCGCCCATTTCGCCGGGGCCGACGGCATCTCCGCCATCAACACCATCAAGTCCGTGACAATGGGGGCCAATGTGAACGGAAAGCGGATCATTTCCGGGTACTCCGGATCGGCCGTCAAGCCCATCGCCCTCCGTTTCATCCTGGAGATGGCGAGCAACCCCGTCATGCCGGACCTCCAGCTGTCGGGCATCGGAGGCATCACCACCTGGCGGGATGCGCTGGATTTCATCCAGTTAGGCTGCCAGAACGTCCAGGTGTGCACGGCCGTCATGCAGTACGGTTACCGGATCGTTGACGACCTCATTGACGGCATGCAGAACTACATGGCCTCCCGGGGCGTTTCCAGCGTGAAAGACCTGGTGGGAGAGGAGCTTTCGCTCTTCGTCCGCGCCTCGGACCTGGACCGCACGACGGTCGTTTACCCGGTCATCGACCGGAACACCTGCATCGGCTGCGGCCGCTGCTACATCTCCTGCCGGGACGGCGGACATCAGGCCATCACCTTCGGCGAGGACCGTCAGCCCCATATCGTAGGAACCAAGTGCGTCGGCTGCCACCTGTGCTACCTCATCTGTCCCACCGACTCCATCGGCCTGTCCAAGCGGGTCCCCAAGCGGAAGTAACGAGGGGAATCCTACAGGTGGATCAGTGAGAGGCGTTGTAGTTTTCGTTAATCAAGTTCATGCTCTTGAGCAGCTTGTGCAGATAGACAAACGGCCCGACCACGATCAGGGATCCGAGGATGCCCCATCCCCAGAAATCTCCGGCTCCGAATTCATAGCTCAGATTGCGGGCCTTGAGTTCCTCGCCGATGCGGTTCGACAGGTTGTGAAACCAGATCAGCGGATAGATTCCGAGCGTCAAGGGCCCGAGAACGAACAGGACCAGCAGGTAATTGAGCGTGCTCTTGTGATCCCGCGGAGAAGCGACGGTGTCGATTTCCATGGAAATATGGGTCTTGACGACGATGCCGTAGATCCCGAAAGTGATGATGGACAGCAGCAGGTATTTAAGAAGGCTGCGGTTGGTTCTGAGCATGGATCTCTTGTTTTGGATGGTTGACGGTTTGTTGTAAATTTTAATCAAAGATAGTAAAAAAAAACACCGACTTGGACGACTCCCTGGCCGAAACTGCAGGTGGAGGTATGTTGTTCAGGTCGTTCAGGTCTTTTTTCCAGGGAACGACCATCGGAAATGTGCACGCCATCGTGCTGGCACTGAGTTTCTGCTCTTTGGCGCAGGTAGGAATGGTTGTTGGTGCAGGTAGGAATGTTTGTTGGCGCAGGTGGGAAAAAGATGGTGGGACCTGCTCCGCATATCGTCAATGGGTGGCTTCTGTTGGCGCAGGTCCCCACAGAAAAAGCACATCTGCGCCAAAAAACAGGGGGACCTGCGCCAGAATCCCCATCGACCTGCGCCAATGTTCCGGTGCTTCGGGAGGTAGAGGCGCCCGTGGGCGCGAGAACGCATGCTCGAAGGTCGATAGACGGTCGATAAACAGGGAGGAGGTCTGGGGGTCTTCCCCCGGCAGCCCCCTCGGGGGCAGCCGCGTCAGCGGCGGGGGGGTGATAGGGCCCCTTGGGCACCAAAAAAGACCGCTTGCGGCGGTCTTTTTTGCGTGCCCAAAGCCGGGCTCGAACCGGCACGTCTTTAAGGGACACTGGATTTTGAGTCCAGCGCGTCTACCAATTCCGCCATTCGGGCAAGGGACGGTCTCGGTGAGAGACGGATTGCAAATTTACCGCATTTTCTGAGATTTGCAAAATAAATCCCGTATCTTTGTAACCTATGTCCAAGGAGATTGCCATCACCATCAATGGAATCGCCGCCGGCCGCGTGGTCGGGGGTAGCCGGATTACCGAAATCGCACCTCTGCTGGCCGGGGAACCGGAAGTGTTCGTCGTGTACGACGAGCATGTTTCCTGGGTGGCCGGGGAAGTGATGGCTGCCGTTCCCGGCGTGCGGGGCAGTATTGCCATCGAGGCGACGGAGGAAGGGAAGTCGATGGAGACGGTGCTCCTCATCGCCCGGTCGCTGCTGGAGGCGGGGGCGTCCCGAAAGGCGTTCGTGCTGGCCATCGGCGGGGGGATTACTACCGACCTGGCGGGCTTTGCCGCGTCCATCTACAAGCGGGGCGTCCGGTATGCCAATGTCCCGACTACCCTGCTGGCCCAGGTCGACGCGGCCATCGGTGGCAAGACCGGGGTCAATTTCGACGATTACAAGAACATGCTGGGCGTGATCGTCCAGCCGGTGTTCACCTTCGTCTGCGCCGAGGTGCTGCGGACGCTGCCGCGCCGCGATTTCCTGTCCGGAGCGGCGGAAATGCTCAAGACTTTCGTCATTGAGAATGAGGACGGTCACTATGCCCGTGCGGTGGAGTGGCTGTCTTCCGGCGGCCTGGACGGACAGGACCTTATCCTTGCCGCGGCTGCGGTGAAGGCGGGCGTCGTGTCGCGCGATCCGTACGAAGCCGGGGAGCGGCGGAAGTTGAATCTCGGCCATACCTTTGCCCATGCCATCGAGCACGAAGCCCGGTTGCGGGGGGATGACATCACCCATGGCGAGGCCGTGGCGATGGGCATGATCCTCGCTGCGCGGCTTTCCGACGCGCTGGGTGTTTCGACCGGCCTGGAAGCTTCTTTGACGCAAGATTTTACGACGGCAGGCCTGCCCACGCAATGCCCCTATCCGGTGGAAACGCTCGCCGAAGCGATGGACAAGGACAAGAAGGCCGAAGGCGGTCTTGTACACTTCGTCCTGCCGGAGCGCATCGGCTCGGTCATCATCCGCGACCTGGCTGTCCGCGATGTTGTCAACTACTTGAAAATATGATTTGTACATCCATACAAGGCAAAACCCTGGAGGAGATTCTCGCGATTCTGGAGAGCGGCGAGGTGGAGATGGCGGAGATCCGGCTGGACCTCTGCGACCTGGATGAGGAGGAAATCGAGGCACTGTTCTCCGGCTCCGACGTGCCGCTTATCGCGACGTGCCGGATTGCCGGGATGGCCCGCCGCGTGGAGGGAGAAGAGAACCTGCTGGCCGATGCCGGCAAGGTCCTGTCCGAGGACGGCCTCTATCTCTCCGAACCGCGCAAGAGCCGCAACCCCGCCGAGGAACTCGCTGAAAACCAGCTGATCAAGGCCATCGAGGCCGGTGCCAAATATGTAGACCTGGAGGTGGAGGCCCCGCCGATGATGGGCCGCAGGATCCGCCAGGCCTGCCAGCAGCACGGATCGATGCTCATCCGTTCGTTCCACGATTTCGAAGGAACCCCTGCGGAACCCATCCTGCTGTCCCTGCTGGAGAAAGGCCGGCGTTTCGGCGGTGAAGTGGTCAAGATCGTGACCACGGCCACCGGCAAAGCCGATGTGGACCGCGTGATGGACCTCTACCGGGAAGCGGAGCCGGGTACGCTCGTAGCCTTTTGCATGGGCTCCGAAGGCCGGGAATCGCGCCTGGAGGCCCTCCGTCGAGGCGCTCCTTTCACCTATGCCTGCCTTACTCCCGAAGATGCCACGGCTCCTGGCCAGTGGACCACCGCCGAAATGCGTAAAGCTGTGTACGGCGGCTTTCGCTTCATCGGTTCGACGACAAAAACGGGCCAATATGTTGTCGAGACCGGGGAAATCGCTCCCTCGACGACAAAAACCGATGGTTTTGTCATCGAGATGCCCGCCTCCAAGAGTTTCGCCCAGCGGGCGATCATCGCGGCTGCCCTGGCCCACGGGACCTCGCATCTCTCCGGCTATTCGCCCTGCGGGGACAACGAGTCGGCCCTGGCCGCGGCCCGGAAACTGGGTGCCAAGGTGACTGTCAAGGGCTCCAGCCTGGAGATCACGGGCATCGGCGCGTTCGAGAAATGCCTTTCCATTCAGGAGATACAGGTGGGTGAGTCCGGCTTCCTGACCCGGATGCTCATTCCGGTGCTGTCGGTCATCGCCGACGGCCCGGTGCTCGTGACCGGTGAGAAGACCCTCCTCAACCGGCCGCTCGCGGGAGCCCATGACATCATGGCATCGTTCGGCGTGCGGCTGATCCCGGAAACCGTTCCTTCCGAGAGCCGCAAAGGCGACTGTTTCATCCCCCTGACCGTAAAGGGGCCGCTGGTCCCGGGCCGGGCCGACGTGTCCGGCAAGGGCGGTTCGCAGCTCATCTCCGGCCTGCTGGCGGCGCTGCCGCTGGCCGGGAACCGGTCGACCGTCTATGTCCACGACCCCCGCAGCATCCCGTACATGTTTATCACGGTGGACGTACTGCGCAAGTTCGGCATCGAAATCGGCTCCGAGATGGAGGGGGACGAGGAGTTCCTGCAGACGCAGGACTGGACGCTCTGCACCGGGGTGACTTTCAAGATGCGCGGCCACCAGCATTACCATGCGGCGGATTTCCGCATCGAGGGCGACTGGTCCGGCGCGGCGAACTTCCTCGCAGCCGGTGCCATCTTCGGCGACGTGGAAGTGGAAGGGCTTGATACCCAATCCCTCCAGGCCGACATTTCCATCATGGACATCCTGATGGACGCCGGAGCGAGCATGTCCCAGCTGGAGGGCGACACGCCCACGACCGGCCATGTCCACGTGACACGCGCCCCGCTGAATGCCTTTGAAACCGACCTCAACAACTGCCCGGACCTCTTCCCGATCGTGGCCGTTCTGGCCGCCTTCTGCCCGGGAGTAAGCCGCATCCGCGGCGTGGAGCGTCTCCGTCATAAGGAGACGGACCGCGCCGAAGCCATTGTGGAGATGCTTACGCAGATGGGCGTTCCCGTCCAGGTCGATGAAGACGAAATGACCATTGAAGGGATGGGGCTCCCGCAGCGCCTCCTTTCCGGCAACCTCCTCAAGGGCGGCAAGTTTACCTCCCACGGCGATCACCGCATGGTGATGGCCCTGAAGGTTGCGTCCCTCGGTGCCGACGGCCCCGTGGAAATTGACGACACCGCTTGCGTAGCGAAATCCTTCCCGGGCTTCCTGGATTTATTTGAAAAGCTATGAACACATTCGGAACCATCTTCAGAGTGAGCATCTTCGGCGAATCGCACGGAGAGGAGATCGGCGTTGTGATCGACGGCGTGGAGCCGGGAATCGCGCTGAGCGAAAAGGACTTCGAGAAGGATATCGCCCGGCGCCGGAGCGGCGCGAAAGGCACGACGCCACGCATCGAGGCTGATAAGCCGCACATCCTCAGCGGTGTGTTTGAAGGTCATACGACCGGAGCTCCGCTCGCCATCGTCTTCTGCAATACCAACACGCGCAGCCAGGATTACGACCGATTGAAGGATGTTCCACGTCCCGGCCATGCGGACTTCACGGCCAATGTCAAGTACGGTGGCTTCCAGGACCCGCGCGGCGGCGGACATTTCTCCGGCCGCCTGACGCTTCCGGTCGTCGCCGCCGGTGTCGTCGCGAAGAAAATCCTTGAGGAAACCATTGAAGAGGAGACGGATGGACACGTGCAGTTCCGTTGCGATGCCGCGCTCACCGAAATCGGCGGAATCGCGGATGCGGGGCAGTGGGAGGCCGCTTTGGAACAGGCCGGACTGGAAGGGGACTCCCTGGGCGGTGTCGTGGAATGCGTCGTGGACGGCGTTCCGGCCGGTCTCGGCGAGCCGTTCTGGGACAGTGTCGAATCACGCCTTGCGCACGCAATGTTCGCCATTCCCGGCGTCCGTGGCGTGGAGTTCGGCGACGGTTTCGCCGCGGCCCGGATGAAAGGGTCCGAGCACAATGACTGCTTCTCGCCTGACGGTATCGACGGCCACGAAGGCCTTGTCACGCCTCTGACGAATCACGCCGGCGGCATCAACGGCGGCATTACCAATGGCAATCCGCTGGTGTTCCGCGTGGCTTTCAAGCCCACCTCAAGCATTGCCAAGGGGCAGCATACCTTTGATTTCGGCAAGGGAGAAATGACTGAATTGCAGGTTCCTGGCCGTCACGACACTTGCTTCGCCCTGCGCACTCCCGTTATCGTGGAGGCCATGGCCGCCATCGTCCTTGCGGACCTGATTGACTTAGGCTGATGGAAAACAACAAACGCCTGCTCTCCATCGACACCCTGCGGGGTCTCGACATGATGCTCATCATGGGACTGGCCTCGCTGATTGCCCGGACCTGTGAACTGTTCGCCGGCGGGGACCGTTTCTGGCTTGCCCTGCAGATGCATCATGCCGACTGGAACGGACTCACCATCATGGACATGGTCTTCCCGCTGTTCCTGTTCATCGCCGGCCTGTCCTTTCCGTTTTCCTATGCGAAGCAGTGTGAAAAGGGCCGGACATCCTGGCAGATCCACCGGAAAATCCTCGTCCGTTGCCTGCTGCTTATCCTGCTGGGAATTGTGTATAATGGGTTCTTCGCCCTGCAGTTCCCGCAGCGGTATGCGAGCGTACTGGGCCGTATCGGCCTGGCGTGGATGTTCGCAGCCCTGCTGTACATCCATTGCAAGACCGTTCCGCGCATCATCATCGCTGCTGTTCTCCTGGTGGGTTACGGCGTTCTTATCACGTTGGTCGGAGCCCCCGACGCTCCGGCAGGGGCGGGTCCGCTGACGCGGGACGGCTGCCTGCACGGCTGGATCGACCGCCTCCTCCTTCCCGGGCGGCTCCATAATGGGAACTTCGACCCGGAAGGCCTGCTGGGCGTGATTCCAGCCACCGTGACCGCGATGCTCGGGATGTTTACCGGGGAGTTCATCCGCGTGCCGGAAGAGAAGGTCAATGGAAACAGAAAGACCTTGTGTATGCTCGGCGCGGCCGCCGTCCTCCTGGCCGCCGGTCTCCTTTGGAGCCTCGTCCTTCCCTTGAACAAGAAGCTCTGGACCAGTTCGTTCGTGCTGGTGGTCGGCGCCATTTCCATCGCCGTGTATGCGCTTGTCTACTTCATCGTCGAAGTGAAGGGCTGTGAGAAATGGACCTTCCCTTTTCGCGTAATCGGCCTGAATTCCATCACCATCTACCTGCTTCAGCAGATCGTTCCTTTCCAGGCGGTGTCGGACTATTTCCTCGGTGGGCTGGCTGCGCTGCTGCCGGGCGGCTGGGGCCCCGTGCTGCTGGCCGCCGGATACATGGCCGTGTGCTGGCTGTCGCTCTATTTCCTGTACAAGTATAAAATATTCTTGAAAATTTAGGCGCTTTCCGCTGATTTTCCTATCTTTGCACGCCAAACTCAACCATATATTTAACCTGAAACTGACTATAATAACCAACCATTTTTAATCCAACCCCATATTTATGAAAAACAGATCTGCAATGAAAGTGTTTGCAGTGGCTGTCTGTGCCCTGTTGACGCTTTCCAATGCATTTGCGCAGGTGCGGATGAGCGGAACCGTGTATGACAACCACGGAGAAGCCCTCGCCGGCGCAGGTGTAGTCGAGAAGGGTACGACCAACGGGACGACCACCGACCTGGAGGGAAAGTACCAGCTGACCGCCCGAGAGGGAGCCACGCTCGTAATCTCCTTCATCGGCTTTGAAAACAAGGAAGTGACCGTAAAGGCCGGTACCTTGGACATCATCCTCGAAGAGGACCAGAACATCCTGGACGATGTCGTGGTGATCGGTTACGGCAGCACGACCCGCAAGGATGTCACTTCTTCCATCACCACCGTCAAGAGCGAGGACTTGAACCTCGGTGTCTACACCGATCCGGCCTCTCTCCTGCAGGGAAAGGTGGCGGGCCTGGTGGTCACCCAGACCGGTGACCCGAACGGTACGCCTTCCATTACCCTCCGCGGTGCTTCCACCCTCCGTTCCGGAGCCATGTCGCCTTACTATGTGGTCGACGGAATCCCGGGCGTGGACCTCTCCCTGGTCGCCACCGATGACATCGAGTCCATCGACGTCCTGCGTGACGCCTCCGCCACCGCCATCTACGGCTCCAAGGCTGCGAACGGCGTCATCATCGTCACCACCAAGAAGGGCAAGGAAGGCCGTGTCAATGTGAACTACAACGGCTATGTCGCCTTCGACAAGATCTCCAAGAATCTGGAGATGATGTCCGCGGATGAACTCCGCAGCTATGCTTCCGCCAACGGTTTCACCCTGGTGAACGACCAGCACGCCGACACCAACTGGGCCAACGAGGTCCAGCGGACCGGTATCTCCCAGAACCACAACGTGTCCGTGAGCGGTGCGAACCAGAAGTCCCGCTACAGCGCCTCCATCAGCTACATCGACCGCGAAGGCGTCATCGTGGGCTCCGGCATGCAGCGCATCAACGCCCGTTCCTTCGTGCAGGCTACCGTCCTCAAGGACCGCCTGACCCTGAGCCTGAGCGCCAACGCCAGCCAGGGCCGCAACTACGGCGTCTGGACTGCCCGGGACGGCGCTTCCGTGTACGATGCCATGTACTACTATGCTCCGACTTCCCCGGTGAAGAACGAGGATGGCAGCTGGTACCAGTACGGCATCTCCCAGAACTACAACCCGGTGTCCCTCATCAACGAGGACAGCTCCGAAACCGTGTTCAAGATGATGCAGTTCATCGGCAAGGCCGCACTCACCATCACCGACGGTCTCGTCTGGAATACGAACGCCGCCTATTCGAACAATCAGCGGGTCTACAGCGATTACCACAGCACGGCTTCCTACCTGTATCCGGCCGACCATGGCCACGCACACCGCAATACCTATTTCGGCGACCGGAAGTCCATCGAGACCTATCTCAACTTCGACAAGACTCTCGCCGACGACCACAAACTGGGCCTGATGGCGGGTTATTCCTGGGAGGAATCCAACTCCGGCGACGGCTTCGGCGTCACGGTCATGGACTTCTACAATGACGACCTCAAGTGGTACCAGCTTTCCTACGCTTCCAAGATCGACGGAATGACCGGCGTCTCCAGCGGTACCGTGAGCACCCTCCGCATGATCTCCTTCTACGGTCGTGCCTCCTATTCCTACAAGGGCCGCTACAGCATCCAGGCCACACTCCGTCGTGACGGCTCCTCCGCTTTCGGCGCCAACAACCGTTGGGCTACGTTCCCGTCGGTGTCTGCCGCCTGGAACATCGCCGAGGAAGACTTCATGAAGGGAGGCGCCTTCGACCAGCTCAAGCTCCGCGCCGGTTACGGCGTGAGCGGTAACTCGCTCGGATTCGACGCTTTTACGGCCATCTCCACCTACGGTGTCTCCGGCTGGTTCGACTATACCGATCCGCTCACCGGCGTCACCACTTCCAAGCGTACCCTCGCCGCCACCCGCAACGCGAACCCCGACCTCAAGTGGGAATCCACCTCCATGCTGAATGTCGGCCTGGACTTCTCCCTCCTGAAGGGCCGCCTGGGCGGTAGCATCGAATGGTACGACAAGGAAACGAAGGACCTCATCTGGGATTACGCCGTCTCCACGAATATCTACCCTTACGGCTGGATGACCGCCAACGTGGGCGACATGTCCAACAAAGGTATCGAGTTCTCCCTGAACGCCATCCCGGTCCAGACCCCCGACTTCTCCTGGAACACCACGCTGAACCTGTCCCACAACAAGAATATCGTCAAGCACATCTCCAAGGGTGCCTACTCGGTGGACTACATCGACCAGGGCGATCCCAACATCGGCGGATTTGCTGCCGGCGGCTCCACCCAGCGCATCATGGAAGGCTACCCGCTGGGAACCTTCTACACCTGGGAGTGGGCCGGTTACACCTCCGACGGCCGCTCGCAGTTCTGGGAGCATGACCCCGAAACCAATGAGCGTCTTTCCACGACGACCACCGACCCGCAGGACAGGGACCGCACCGTCACGGGCTACGCCCAGCCTTTCCTGACCCTGGGCTGGAACAATACGCTCACTTATAAGCGCCTGTCCCTCAACGCTTTCTTCCAGGGCAACTTTGGCGGCAAGGTCTTCAACGCCCCGCGCGCCCAATACAGCATCGTCGCGAATGCTCCGGAAAAGAACGTCCTCAAGGAAGTCGCCACGGAGCAGAAGTGGTCCGACTCCTCCTTCGCACAGGCTCCTTCGGACCGTTACCTCGAAAGCGGCAACTACCTGCGTCTGTCCACCCTGACCCTTGCCTACAACTTCGGCAAGATCCAGGACTATCTCCAGAACCTGACCCTGTATGCCACCTGCAACAACGTGTTCGTCCTCACCCGCTACCGGGGTCTCGACCCGGAAGTCGACCTGGGCGGCATCGCCCCGGGCATCGACTGGAGGGAATACCGTTATCCGCACACCCGCACCCTGATGCTGGGCGTCAAACTCAGCTTTTAATCCGATATGGCTATGAAAAAGAATATCATCATCCTGGCAGCGGCCGCTGCGCTTCTGGCCATCAGCTGTACCAACCTGGACGTGGACGTCAAGTCCCTCTATACCGAATATCCCACCACGGACGTGGCGCTCGAGGCCAAGATGGCCGACGTGTACTACTGCTTCCGCGGTGCCCTGGGACGCCGTTACGGCGAGTCCTCCTCCCTCTCATCCGACGAGCAGACCGCCATCTCTTTCGATGGTGACTACTACGACGGCGGCACCTATGCGCACTCTGCGCTGCACAACTATTCTCCCGATGATCCTTCCGTGGGCTGGTACGGCGAACTTGCCGCGGGTATCACGAAGGCCAACCAGGCCATCCTGGACCTGGGCGGCTATGATTCCCCGGCTTCGTCCTATGCCCGTGCGATGCGGGCTTTCTACCTGTTCCTGCTGATGGACAACTACGGAGACGTGCCGATCATCGACGGACCCGTGGAGGAAGGCCAGGTCATCGACCGCAAGCCCCGCGCCCAAGTGGCCGAGTGGCTGGAGCAGGAACTCCTGGCGGTCATTCCGGATCTGTCCGAGGACGTGTCTCCCGCCACTTACGGCAAGCCCACCAAGTGGATGGCCGAGACCCTGCTTGCAAAACTCTACCTGAACTGGGCGGTGTACACCGCTTCTGACGTGACGGCTTATGAAGCCACGGCGTCCAATGCCAAGCTCAATGACCTGGTGGCCCTGTGCGACGATATCATCGCTTCCGGCCTGTTCTCCCTCGCCGGCGGTGAGCAGGCGGGAGACGGCGGCACCCCGCTGAACCCCTACCGCGCCAAATTCTATCCCAACAACGGCCCCCAGATCAAGGACTTCATCTATGCGATGCCGTACGACGCCCTCACCCAGCAGGGCTTCCAGTACGCCCGTCCGCGCGTCTGGCGCCAGGGCCGCAACGACGGCAATGACGGTCCCGGTTACTTCGGTACCGACATCGGCGCTTCCTGCGGCGGCAACTTCTCCCTGACCCCCGAGGCGGCGGCCCGCTTCGACGCCGCTGCGGCCGAGGGTGACCTCCGTGCCGAGCAGGTCATCCGTGGCAAGATCTACATGTACGACCCCGTCACCTACGAGAAGACTTCCACGCCGTACCTGTACAAGGGTGAGGAAATCGTGCTGACCAACACCATCACGCTCCTCGCGGACGACGAGAACCTGAACACGGGCAAGAACGTCACCGGCTGGTCCCAGGGCTACAAGAGCGTCAAGTACTTCGTCATCCAGGACGACTACAAGAACGGCCGCAACCAGTCCAACGACCTCCCGATCTTCCGCTATGCCGACGTCCTCCTGATGAAGGCCGAAGCCATCGTCCGGGGTGCAACCGCCACGAACGGCGATTCCGCCGCCTCACTGGTGAACCAGGTCCGAGCCTATGCCAAGGCTCCTGCCAAGTCCTCCGTGGACCTCGCCGTCATCGAGAACGAGCGCTGCCTGGAGTTCTTTGACGAGAACTGGCGCCGCAATGACATGATCCGTTTCGGCCACTTCGAAAACGAGTACGGTTTCCACAAGAAGGGCTTCCCGACGGCCAACTTCGACAAGACCCGCCGCATCCTTCCGATTCCGACCGGCGTCCTGAACGAGAACACCAACTGGAAGCAGAATCCGGGTTATTAATCGGGATTTATTTGCTAAATTTGCGGGACGGCCTTCGAGGCTGCCCCACATTTTTTATGCACGGACTGCTCGCCGCCATACTGCTCGCCGTTTTTCCGGTTTCCGGAATCGATACCCGTGTCGGTACGGCGGCCAGCGATTCTCCCACCGCCAGCATCTTCGGTTCTGGCGGGGAGGTGCACGGAAACACCATCCCCTGCGTGACGGAACCCCACGGACATACCTTCTGGACGCCCCAGACCCGGCAGACGGAACGGAAGGGTGTCAGTCCGTACTATTATGAGGATGAGCAGTTTATGGGATTCCGCGCTTCCCATTGGCTCTCCGGCGGCGCCACCCAGGATTATGGTTCCTTCGCCCTTCTTCCTGCGGATGTCCCGCAGCCGTTGGACCATCGGAAGGAGGTGGCTACGCCCTCCTATTATGCCCTGGGCGGTTGGGAAATGACCGGCCGTTCACACAGCGCCATCTTCCGTTTTTCCGACTGCGAGTATTTCCGTATCACGGTCCTCAGCGACGAAGGCGAGGGGTCGTTTACGGTCTCCTCACGCGAGGTGACGGGGAGCAATCCCGTTCACCGGATTTATCAGGGAAAGGGTCTTCCGGCCGGTTTCAGCGGGCATTTTACCATCCAGGCCGACGATGACTTCGATGTGGTGGAGTCGGTGCCGGGCGACTATGTCCTCCTCCGTTTCCGGATCCGGGGAACGCACCTGGTCAAGGCGGCATCTTCCTTCAGAAGCATCGAAGCTGCCCGTGCGAACCTGGAGGCCGAGATCCCCGGTTGGGATTTCGATGCGGTCCGGGATACGCTGGAAAGGATTTGGGAGGAGCGCCTGTCCCTTATCGGAACGGAGGGGGGCGATCCCGGAATCCAAACCCATTTCTACGGCTCCCTCTGGCGGGCCTCCCTTCTTCCCCGGACGGTCAGCGATGTCGGGGAAGAACCTGATTATGACGATTTTTCCCTCTGGGATACGTACCGGGCCCTGCATCCGCTCCTGACCATCCTGGAGCCGCAGCGGGTCGGGGAGATGGTCCAGGCCCTTCTCCGCAAGTACGACCGGGGCGGGTGGCTGCCCATTTTCCCGTGCTGGGGCAGTTACACTAGCGCGATGATCGGGGACCACGCCATCTCGATGATCGTGGACGCCTGGCAGAAGGGAATCCGGAACTTCGATGTCCGGAAAGCCTGGCGGGCGATGCGCCACAACGCCTTCGATTCACCCGGGGAAACGTCCCCGGACTACATCGACGGCCGGGGACGGCGGGCGCTGGTTTCGTATTTGAAATACGGCTATGTCCCACTGGAAGACGAGGTTCCCTATGCCTACCATTCCCGGGAACAGGTTTCCCGCACCCTGGAGTACGCCTACGATGACTGGTGCCTGTCCCGGATGGCCCTGCGCCGGGGACACCTGAAGGATTGGCTGGCCCTGAAGCGCCGGGCCGGGAACTGGCGGAACGTTTTCGACCCGGAAACGCACTACCCCCAAGGGCGTTACGCCGACGGAACCTTCTTGCGAGAGGATAATTATCTGCAAAAGACTTCCTTCATTACGGAGGGTACCCCTTCGCATTATGCCTGGTATGTCCCTCATGACGTGAAGGGATTGATCCGGGAAATGGGCGGGGAAAAGACCTTTGTCGCGCGGCTCGATTCCCTGTTCTCGGAGCATCGTTACTGGCACGGCAACGAGCCCTGCCACCAGGTTGCCTGGCTGTATGACTATACCGGACAGCCCTGGAAAACGCAGGACGCCGTCCGGGAAATCCTGCGGACGGAATACCGCAATACCCCCGGTGGCCTGAGCGGCAATGACGATGCCGGGGCGATGAGCGCCTGGTACATCTTCGCTTCGCTGGGCTTTTACCCGGTATGTCCCGGTAGCGGAGAATATGCCCTGGGGGCTCCCGCATTCTCCGAGGCGGTTCTCCAGCTGGAAAACGGCAGGACGCTCCGGATCGTAGCGGAAAATCTGTCGGAGCAAAACTGCCATGTGCGTTCCATCCGCTTGAACGGACGTCTTGTCTGGGACGCCGCCCATCGGCGCGGCCGTCCTTTTCTCAGCCACGAATCCCTCCTGCGCGGAGGAACCTTGACTTATGAAATGTGCCTATGAAAAAGTATCTGATGATTCTCCTGGCCCTTTTGCCGGTCTTCTCCTGCTCCCGGAGCACGGTTTATGACGTCACCCGGTTCGGGGCGAAAGGCGACGGCGTCACCGATGACGCCGCTGCCATCCAGCAGGCGGTGGACCGAGCGGCCGAAAACGGCGGAACCGTCGTGTTTCCGGCCGGGAAAACCTTCCTTTCCGGTCCGGTGCGTCTGCGGGGCGGAGTGGAATACCGACTGGAGCCGAAAGCCGTCCTGAAAGCCCATCCCGACGAAACCCGTTACCACCTGAGCGCCTTCGGCCGGAATGAAGGCGAAGGGATGCTGTGGCTGTGGGCCGAGGACGAGGAGGACATCGTCATCGACGGGGCCGGAACCATCGACGGAAACGGCGTTGCTTTCATGGGCGAAGAACTGGAAGACAGCTATGACCTCAAGCCGGTCACCGACTTTGACCCGCGCCCCCATGTGTTGACGCTCAAGGGCGTGAACCATGTGATCATCCGTGACATAACCATCCGGGAAGGGGCTTATTGGACCGTGCATCTGGTGGGGTGTACCGACGTCCTGGTGAGCGGCGTGAGCCTCCTGAACAACCTCAAGATCCGGAACGGGGACGGCATCGATATCGACCACAGCCGGAAGGTGCGGATCTCCGACTGTTACATTACGTCCGGCGACGACTGCATCTGCCTGAAAAACCGGCGGGAATTCGCCGGGTACGGCCCCTGCGAGGATGTCGTCGTCACGAACTGCGTGATGACCTCCCGCTCCTGCGCCGTCAAGATCGGTTCGGAGAACATGGACCGGATTGGGAATGTCCTGTTCCAGAACTGCATCATCCGGGCGGGGAACCGGGGAATCGGCATCCAGAACCGCGACGAGGGGACGGTGGAAAACGTCCGCTTCCAGAACATGTACGTGGAAAGTCTCCTCTGGAGCGATGTCTGGTGGGGAAAGGCGGAGCCCATTTACGTGACCAGTTATCCGCGGGCCTCCGTGAATCACAAGGACGCCAACTGGCGATTCCCGGAGGGGGCTACTGAGGGTGCCTGCGGAGAGGTCTCAGACATCTATTTCACGGATATCCAATGTGATGCTGCCAATGGCGTGTTCGTGGGCGGCGATGTGCCCGGAAAAGTCCATGGAATCCGTTTCGACCGGGTGGACATCCGGCTCGCGGAGGAACGTTCCGCCGTCTATGACCTGCGTCCGCGGAAGGGTGAGGGTTTCATCCCTGCGACCGAGGTCCCCTATTGTTTCGATGTCGCTTCGAACATCTGGATTGACGGCAAAAAGGTTCGTTGATGAAAATCCGGTTTCTTCTTGCAGCAGCGCTTTTCGCGGTTTCCTGTACCCGGTCGGTAACAGATTATGTGGACCCGCGAATCGGTTCCGAGGGCTTGGGAAGGGTGTTTGTCGGTCCGTCCTGCCCGTTCGGGATGGTCAAGCCTTCTCCCGACTGCACGACGGCGCCGAACAGCGGCTGGCTGCCGATGCCGGAGCGCGTGGACGGTTTTTCCCAAATACACGTCAGCGGTACGGGGGGCGGTCCCAAGTACGGGAACATCCTCCTGATGCCCTTCGCCGAGTTCGACCCGGCGGAGACGTACGATTATCGCAGGGATGAGGACATTTCGCTGGGATATTACGCGACGTCCTTTGAGAGAAGCGGCATCGGCGTAGAGGTAACGGCTGCCCAGAAGGCATCTGTCTATCGTTTCCATTACCCGGCGTCCGGGGAGAAATGCCTCCGGCTGGACCTGGACTTTTTCCTGGGCCGGAGCGAGACACCTGGGGCGCGGGAAGCGCAGGAATTCGTGGACGCTCAAGTCAGCATCCTGGACGACCGGAACATTTCCGGCAGCCAGACGATCCGGGGCGGCTGGAACAACGGAGCCCCTTATACAGTTTTCTTCCACCTGCGGAGCGATGCCCCTTTCAGCAAGACGGCCCTGGACGGACATGTGGCGCGGGTCGCCTTTGACCGGGACGACGTGGAGGTGCGGGTAGGCATCTCTTTCCTGGATACGGAAAAGGCCCGGGAGAATCTGGAAATGGTGGAAAGGAGCAGTTTCGAGGAGATCAAGGTCCAATGCGTCGAACAGTGGAAGGAACTCCTGGACCGCGTGAAAGTGTCCGGAAGCGCCCGCGACAAGCGGATGTTCTATACCGCCTTGTACCATACGATGCTTATGCCGGTGGACCGGACCGGCGAGTGGGCTCCTGCCGGCGACGAAGTCTATTATGACGACTATTATGCCCTTTGGGATACCTATCGGACGTCCTTGCCGATGATTACGATCCTGGACCCGGCCCGGGAACGGGACATCGTCAATGCGCTTCTGACCATCTACCGCCACGACGGTTACCTGCCTGACGCCCGGAGCGGGAATTCCAACGGTCGCACCCAGGGCGGTTCCAATGCCGAAATCGTCATTGCCGATGCCTTTGTCAAAGGGTTGGAAGGCATTGATTATGAGGAGGCTTTGAAGGCTATGTTGAAAGATGCCGAAGTACCGCCCGTGGACGACGAGGCCGAAGGGCGCGGCGGTCTGGATGAATACCGAAGCCTGGGTTACATCCCTTGGGGAATTCCCCGGGCGGGCAACCGGACGGTGGAATACGCCGCCTGCGATGCCGCCATCGCCACTGTGGCGGAAGGGCTTGGTTATGAAGATATTGCAGAAGAGTACCGCCAAATGGGCGGCTATTGGAAAAACCTTTGGCGGAATGATGTGACCGACGACGGGGTGACCGGATTCCTGATGCCCCGGGATGCGTCGGGAACGTGGTTGGACGACCTTCCCTATGGCTATTCCGACCGGGGAGATGCGCGCTACCGCTACACGCCTACGATGGTGGAGGGCCCGTGGTACACGAAGTGGTGGAGTTCCTTTTTCTACGAGGGAACGAGTTGGGAGTATTCCTTGAGCGTACCGCAGGATGTTCCTGGCCTGGTGGAGATTTGCGGAGGAGCGGAAGCTTTCGATGAGCGTCTGGACCGCTTTTTCGAGGGCGGCTATTACAACGTGGCCAACGAGCCTTCCTTCCTGACGCCTTGCCTTTATCATTGGATCGGCAAGCCGGAAAAGACCTCCCGGCAGGTCCTGCAGATCATGGCGGACCATTTCAATGACACGCCCCTGGGGCTTCCCGGCAACGACGATTCAGGGGCGATGTCCGCCTGGCTGGCTTTCCATCAGTTGGGTCTTTACCCCGTGGCCGGGACTGACCGCTATGTGGTCCATACCCCGGTTTTCAAGCGGAGTGAAATCCGGCTCTCCAATGGGAACCGCTTTATTGTCAAGGCGAAAGGCCTGTCTCCGGAACGCTGCCGGATTCAAGAGGCCCGCTTGAATGGGATCCTGCTCGACTCCCTGTTCCTCACCCATCAGGACTTGATGAAGGGGGGAACATTGACGTTGACGATGGTCCCTTTTGCCTCTCCGCTGGAAGCGGGCAATCTGATTGACCGGGGAAGTTTCCTGGAGAATCCACCCTATCGGGTGACCTGTTACCTGCACGGGCAGCGGCGGCGGTTTGACATCGACGTGGTTCCCCGCGGCGACTCCCTGTGCGTGGAATGGGGAATCGAGCGGAACCTGCGGGGCTGGCGGGGCAGCTATACGATGGGTCCGGAATCGCTGGAATCGGCCGGGAAACTGAGCCTGCGGATGCCGGAAGACGGCAGCCGGCTGGCCCTGGATGCCGGGGAAACGTTCATGATTCTTCCGCGGACCCATTATTATGCGCTTCGGGAGAAAGGGCGCACCTTGTTCAACGGAACGGAATACCGTCTCCTCGACAGCTTGGAAGTTGCCTGTTCCCGGACGCTCCTGCATGCGCAGGATATCCACGAAGGTGCGGAAATCTGGGTCTTGAACGATCCTTCCCGGCCGCTTGTCTGGCGCATGAAGAATAATCCGCTGGAAGTGAACTGGTCCTTTGAATCGCTGGACCCGGATTACCTGGCCGTCAAGGCGGATCCGGGCCGGGCGGGCGGAACTTACTATGCTTATCCGGGGGACCCGGTTTGCGAAACACCGGCGCCGAAGGGGTATAAGCCGTTCTATATCAGTCACTATGGCCGTCACGGGTCGCGGTATCTGACCAAAGACGAGCGGTATTCTCGCCCGTTGGCATTCTACCGGGAGCAGGCCGGTAAAGGGAATCTGACACCCTTGGGCGAAGATTTCCTGCACCGCCTGGAGACCTTGTGGGCCGAAGTGGAAGGCAAGGGTGGGCAGTTGTCCGGCCAAGGCGTCCGGCAGCACAAGGAGATTGCAGGGAGATTGATGGGCCGGTATCCATCCCTCTTTGCACCCGGTGCCGTCATCGAGGCGTCTTCCAGTACCGCCGGCCGTTGCCAGGCGAGCATGGATGCCTTCTGTGACAGCCTTTTGGATGCGTGCGCGGGCCTATCGGTGACCCGGCGGAGCGATGCGGAAACGATGGCTATACTGGTCCCGAAGAATCCCGCCATCGACTCGCTGGACAGCGAGACATCCCATTGGCGCACAACAGTTTATGAGGATTTCAAGGCATCGCATGTCCATCCGCAACGCCTTCTCCGGTCCTTGCTGAAGGATGTGTCCCGCGTGCCGGACCCGATGGCCGCCGTCTCGGATTTGTACTATCTCGCCATGGGCATGCAGGATATTTCCTCCGCGGTGAGTTTTGACGATCTGTTTACGCCGGACGAGCTCTATGGTGCCCTTCAATGCGTGGATACGCGGATGTACTACGTCAACGTGACCGGAACGGTCGGTCCCCAGAGTGTCCGTCCGCTTCTGAAAGATTTTTTGGAAAAGGCCGATGTGGCCGTTTCCGGCTCTTCTCCCGCCGTCGCAACGCTCCGGTTCGGACACGATTCCATCCTGATCCGCCTCCTGTCGCTGCTGGGCGTGGAGGAGTGCAGCGCCCGGGAGGCGGATATCCGGAACTACGCGGAGGCCTGGCAGGGCTGGAAGGTTTCGCCGATGGCGGCGAACCTGCAGATGGTCTTCTACCGGGGGCGTAAGGGGGTGCAGGTGAAACTGCTCCTGAACGAGCGCGAGACCTCCATTCCGGCATTGGGCGAAGGCCCGTATTATGATTGGAAACAATTCAGGGAATACGCAGGAGGACTGTTATGAAAAGGATATTGATTCTCCTGGCGCTGGCCGTCATGGCCTGCAGCCAGGGCCCCTCTCCGGCGGAGGCGCTGCTGGAACGCATCGACCCGGGTGCGTCTAAACGGATTGAAACCGAGCTTGTGGAGGCATCGGAAGCCTTTTTCGAGATCGATGTCCGGGGCGGGAAACCCGTCGTCCGCGCCGACAGCTACGTCCACCTAGCCGTGGGCTTGAACTGGTATCTGAAGTATTATTGCGGCATCCAGCTTTCGCGGGAATGCCTGACAGCCTCGCTGCCGGACGTGCTTCCCTTGCCGGAAACCCCGGAGCGGCATACCGCCGACCTGGATTACTTCTACGACTTCAATTACTGTACATATTCCTATTCGATGGCGTTCTGGGACTGGCCGCAGTGGGAGCGGGAACTGGACTGGATGGCTCTTCACGGGGTGGATTTACCGCTGGCGGCCGTCGGGGATGAGTGTGTGTGGCGGAATTTCCTTCTCCGGTTGGGATATTCACCGGAAGAGGCGGCAGACATCATTGCCGGGCCGGCCTATCTGGCGTGGTTCGAGATGAACAACATCGAACAATGGGGTGGACCACTTCCGGAGGGATGGTTCCCGCATCAGGAAGCGCTCCAGAAGCGGATTTTGCAACGGATGAAGGAATGGGGCATGCGGCCGGTCCTGCCCGGCTATTCGGGAATGGTGCCACACGACGCGTCGGAGCGTCTGGGACTGGATGCTCCGGACCAGGGCCTTTGGAATAACATCCAGTGCCCTTCCATCCTGAGTCCGACCGATGCACGCTTTGCGGAAATCGCCGCGATGTACTACGAAGAACAGGAACGGTTGTTCGGCAAGGCAGAGTACTATTCGATGGATCCTTTCCACGAGAGCAAGAATGCGGGCGGCGTAGATTTCGCCCAGGCCGGACTGGCTGTCCTGGAGGCGATGAAGAAAGCGTCGCCCGATGCGGTCTGGGTTCTGCAAGCCTGGAGCGAGAATCCCCGCGACGAAATGCTCGCCGCCCTGCCCAAGGGCGACGTGCTGGTGCTGGACCTTTTCTCCGAATGCCGGCCGAAATGGGGGATGAAAGAGTCCCTGTGGTACAACGAAAAGGGGTTCCAGGGCCACGACTGGCTTTTCTGCCTGCTGCAGAGCTTCGGCGGTCGCGTCGGCCTGCATGGCCGGATGGGAGAACTGGTGGAGAATTATGCGGCCGCCCGCGGAAACGGAGACCTTCGGGGTGTCGGCTTCACGATGGAGGCCGTCGAAGGAAATCCGGTGATGTACGAACTCATGTCGGAACTCCCCTGGAGGGATTCGGTGGCAGTGGAGGATTGGGTCCGGGATTATGTGTTCGCCCGTTACGGCACGAGAGACAAGGCGTTGGAGGATGCATGGGAACTTCTGGCTTCGTCCATTTACGACGCCCGGCGCCCCAACAATCAGCAGGGGCCCGTGGAATCGGTTTTCTGCGCCCGTCCCGCCTGGGACGTCTTCCAGGTGTATGCCCGTTCCCGGGCAGAACAGTATTATGACGTGCAGGATGTCCGCCGGGCGGCGGCCATGATGCTGTCCGTGGCGGAACGGTACCGGGGGAATGACAATTTCGAATATGACCTGGTGGACGTCGTACGCCAGGCGGTGGCGGACAAGGGACGGGAATTGTTGTATGCCCGTGATACTTCCGCCTTTATGCAAGCGCTTCTGGCTCAAGACCATCTGCTCGGCAGCCGCCGGGAATGGATGTTGGGTTCCTGGATCGGCGATGCGCTGGCCCTTGCGGAGGCCGTGGCTCCGGGAGATCCGGATGTCCGCACGCTCTTTGAGCGAAACGCCCGCCTGCAGATAACCACCTGGGGCGACCGCGCCTGTGCCGACGGCGGCAAACTCCACGACTACGCCTACAAGGAATGGAACGGTCTGTTGCGCGATTTCTACCGGTCCCGTTGGAAGGCCTTCTTCGACGCGGAAGCCCGGCAGCCCGGTTCCGGCGCAGCCATTGACTGGTATGCCGTCGAAGAGCCCTGGACCCTTCGTACGGACCCTTATCCCGCGGAACCCCTTTCCGACCCGGTTGATGCGGCCCGGGAGGTCTTTGAGCAGGTCATGCGTCCGGTTCAGAATGCGTATCCGACGGAAAGCGCAAGCGCGTGGTAGGATAGCGGCAAGGATATCCAGCCGGTGCTGCTAAAAGTCAGCCTCTCCGTCCGTGCAGATGATTTTCGTGGCAGGAATGGCGCTGGACCATCGGTAATCCCCTTTTTCGACGGCCTCCCATTCTGCGACCGTTCCCGTAAAGTATACCGTTGCCAGTTGACGGCAATCATTGAAAGCGGCATTGCCAATGTATTTGATGGTCTTGGGAAGGGTGATTTCCGTCATGCTGTTCCGCTCGAAGCATGTTCCGCCGATGAGTTCAAGTTCATTCGGGAGAATGACGGAAGTCCACCATCGGCCGTAGCAGGAATACCCTAACAAATCCCTTGTTCCAATCTCCTTGACAACATCAGGAAACCGCAATTCTCCGGTAATCCGGTTATCTTCGAGGAAGATGTCCTGAAGAGCCTGTCGAGGAATGGTTGTGGTTGTATAGTCGGTCCCGTTGTCAAACAGGGAGCAGATATATCCGCTACCATAGGCGGTACCGCTCTTGGCCTCGATTCTACAGGTGTCACCAAAAATCACGTTTCCTTTCAAGTAGAGGTTTTGGTTCAGATTCAATGAGACCTCGGCGTTATATTCCCACTTCACCCAATCACGGGTATTATAGGAGTAGAACAAGTCCCTGCCGGGATATAAGTCCAAAGAATTATGAGTCAGAACCAAAACCGTGTTTTCGGAGGTAGCCTTCAGCCGGAAGCCGTCCCATTCATTGATATCGGCCTCTTTTCTCCAGCCTGACGGTAAAGGGAATAGAGAATAATCACTTCCCGCGGGATAGTGGAGGGTGCCGGAAGAGTGAACATAGGTCCATATACTATTGTCGGCCTCGGGACATTCGAGGGCGTAACAGTATATATTTGTCAGCTGCTGGCAGTCTTCCAGACAGAAATAGCCCAGTTTCTGAATGGTTGACGGGAGAACCAAGGTGGACATCTGAGAATAGTGGAAACCGTAGTGGTGGATATCCGTGACCCCCTCCGGGACGGTGATCGTTCCCGTAAAGGCATTGGCACAACCTAATACCCTGGAGTAATCCTCACCGATCAGAAGTAGATGTCCATTATCTGCAATCCCCTGATAATCACCATAGAACTCTTGAATATTAGCATTCAGTCCGGCAGCATAAAAGAGCTGATCCTGGTCCGTCCCGGCGAATTTTCCTCCTTGAATAGACGCAGGGAGACCTAATGTCGCAACCCGGTTAGTCACATTCCCAGGATAGTTGTGGAACCAATTCCCTCTCCAATATGCTACGTCGTCCGAGAATTCCATTACCCATTTGTTGTCTACCCAAGTATTGGTATAGGTCAGTTCTTTACCGGCGGCATTGTAGAACACCGTTCCGGAGACGGGCTCGATTATTTCTCCGTCGCTGGAAGTATACCAAATCTGGTTGAGCGGAATGGTCCATTTAACCGTTACTGTACAAGAGGAGGTATAGCCACCGTCGACGGATGTTGCCGTAATGATTGCGGATCCGGTCCCCACTGCGGTTACGACACCCTTGTCGGAAACCGTTGCGACCCTTTCATCACTGCTGCTCCAGAACAGGTTTTTCTCGAATGCAGTTGCAGGGGAATACGTCACGGAAAGCGACATCTTTTCTCCCCCAGCCATTTCCAACGTTTTCTGGTCTACGTTAATTCCTTGCAGATGTATCCATTCTCCGTAGACAGGGCGGACTCCATGGGCGGCAGATCGCCACCCCCACGTGATTCCGGCCCCCCCATCTTCATAGCTATAGTTCATGGCGTAACTATGACTATCGGGCATGCCAATGTTCGAAGTCCACATGACAGCATAATCAACATCCTGTCCTAGCGGCATGAAAATCTGGTTGCCGGTCAATTTACTGACAACATTGAATCCTCTAATACCATTGACTGTGGCCTGCGTCCATGTGCAGTTGTCAGGATTCTCCAGTTCTCTGACCTCTGAAACGGTCGGCATGCGCCAGAGATCGCCCAGGATAACGGTAGCCGCGTCATCCTCCGGGAGCAGAACGGAGAGTCTGTCCGTATTGTTGTATTTCAAGGGTTGGCTGCTATCATCTTCTCCCCACGGATATGCTCCACCGTCTTGATAAGCAACGGTCGCGCCCCAGGCGTAGTCCTTGCTGTATTCTTCCGGCTTCGTCGCTCCGAGGCAGCAGGATGACCACATGACAGAAAGACCCATATCCACCGCAACGGGATGACGCGGCTCAACGGTCATGGACGTGATGATGATGCACAGGTTGTCGATGTCGCCGTTGAAGCCGGAGAAATAGCCGGTAGCCTGTACGTGATCTCCCTGAGAATAACCTTCGGTATTCTGATAATCGAAAGGATAGAATAGATAGAAATCGGGAAGGGACTCATCTTCCGTATGTTGAATAAAATAACTAACTCCATAGTTTCCGGTTTTCCAGGAGCGGAGTGTCCCTTCAAAGGAAACATATTGGAATTGTGAGAAGAATGGATCGTCGAAGTCGGTGCTGGCCGTGATGTCTTCCGGGGCGGGGTAGAAAACCGGATCCCCGATGGAGAGGACCTCCAGGGACTGGATATTCTGCAGTTCCGGAAGATTACGGTAGGTCGTTTTTTGCGCAACAACTTGGATTATATCCCCAACGAATAAGTTCAAGTCGGTCCTGGAAAAAATGAAGGATGTTCCTGTATTATCAGCGATGATAACCCCCAGGGTGCTCTTGGCCATTACTTGGGCAGGGCCGGTCTTGACAATGGTTCCGTCGGCACGGTCGGCAATTTCCGCGAGGGAAGACTCCAAAAGCTCCTCCTGGTAACTTTCACGTACGCAACGGACACTCTGTCCGATGCCGCTCATGTCGTAATAGGAAGTCAGGTTGAAGTAATCGGAACCGGCATGCGGGCTGACGGCGGAAGCACCGTCATTGGTGACCGTCCAATGGTCAAATCGATCTCCGACCCCGGTCAATTCTCCGAATATCTGTCCGGAGAAAGGATACCAGGTCGCCGGATTGGAATAGGCGGGGCCGAACAGAACTCCGTGAAGGGTGTAATCATAGGACGCGCTCAACCAATCGGCATAGACGCTGGCAGAAGGAACTTTCCAGCCCGGGGGGCATGGGTCATATTGCGTCTTGTCCGATGACCATAGTGTGTAATCCGGGGTATTCATCCAGTCCAGCTCGTCAACATTGATGAAATGCGTGGGATGTTTGGTCACATAGTCCACGTTGCCGGTTTCTCCGGTCTTGGACACCATTTGGTTGGCGACACCTTCCGGAACCGCAGCACTGATGGTGGCCTGATTGGTGGAACTGGAGCCCAGGAAGGGGTCTTTCCTGCCCCATTGATATAGCAGGCCATTCGCCAGCGGGTCTCCCGGCGTGTTGCTCAAGGCTCCCAGGTTCCGGTTCATCATTTCGGCACCACTGCCTGAATACACGTCATATTCCGCGTCCGGATTATAAGAGGTGGCCCAGATATGCCAGCTCCAAAGAATCGTTCCACTGGCATCTTTCACGGCAATCAGGGCATTTCCCGCATGGCCAGGCGTCTCAAAGAAGACGTATCCGTCCTTGAACCGGACATTCCGGACAAGGCCCCCCTTTTCAGGGGCGGTCTCCGTCCCGAAAGACTCCCAAAGGACCTCTGCCGATGACGCCGTGCCGTCCAGTGCCAGGGTGCTGTTACCTTTGACATCCGCCTTGAACTTGTATATTCCGGCGGAAGGAACGATATAGCTGTTGGCCGTTCCGGTTTCGCTCAAATCCGTCGCACCGCTCATCGTAACGTTCAGGGCTGACATGCGGGAGAGCGTGTTCCGGCTGATGCTGAATGATTTGGAGGTGGATTTCTCAAAGGTGTTCCCCGCCGGGTCGGTTACAGTCAGGGTAAAACCCTCGGAAAAGACGGTCGGGGGAATGACTAACCAGAAAGTTCCCGCCTCTGCCGCTGTTGCGGCCAAGGCGACAGGTTCGTCCATCTTCAGTGTAATTTCTCCCGAGGATGTATTCAGGAAGTCCATGGTTGGAGCGCCGTCGGTCGTTGCATTTACAATCGCCTCTCCGGCAAGCGGCTCACCCTTGTTCCCTTTGATGGAAATGGAGGATACGGAAACGTTTTCTCCATACAGTTTCAGGCTCAGGTAGCCCCCGATATTCTTGAACAGCAGTTGGTTGTTCGTCGTGCAGGAGACCATCGTGTTGGCTCCGCGACCGAAGGAGTTCTCCCGATACGCCTGAGTGGCAGGCAGGGTAACGGTCAGCACCCCATCGTTGTCAATGCTGGTGGATTCCTGGTAAGGATAGACCGCGTAGACCAAGTCGAGCTCGTTTCCCGTGACGAAATCGTCATTAGAAACGATTTTGAATGTGCCGGAATTGTCCCCGGTCTTCCCGGCGAAGCGGTATTCCTGATTATACGTATATTTGTTGAAAATCGAGATACGGTCGTCCGCATCCCACAGGACCCGAAGCTTGTCATCGGCATATACTTTGGTATCCGATCCGTCGGGAGTTTCGATCCGGGCGTAGAACTTTTCTCCCAAGGAGAAAGCGTCCAGGATGTCGAATTCCTGCAGGGAGCAGGAGCAGGCCAGGCTTGCCAATCCGGCTGCCAGGCAGATACGAAGCAGAGTCTGTTTCATTATTATGTGGTTTCTTTAACTGTCAAATCAGTCCCAGCCGTGCTCTTCTCCGTCATCGATAATGGGCTCGGTGTTGCTGGCGAGGAAACTAATCTCGGAAGAGAGGATGATAATCCGGAAGGCGGGAGCCTTGTAGGCATGTGCAGCTGTGTTATGGGTATTCTGTTCCATGTTGTTAGAGAATGAATTATCGCAATTGGAATATGACCGGGAAGGTATAAGAAACAGGCACGGGTCGACCATCTAACTCTCCGGGTTTCCACTTCGGAGAACCGGAAATGACCCGGACGGCTTCTGCGTCGAGTGAGGGATCGACACCCTTGAGCACCTTGACATTGATGACGCGTCCGTCGCTGTCAATGATAAACTGGGTTTTCACCCGCCCCTGGATGCCTTTTTTCTTGGCAGTTTCGGGATAGATGAGTTGGGAGTTGACCCATTTGGAGAATTCATTGGCGTCACCGCCGTTGAAGGAGGGCTTCACCTCGGCGAGTTGGAAGGGGACGGGGGCGTCATCCCTGCTGAAAGAGAGATCTCCGTTAACTCCGTCGGGCATGCCATTGTGCACTGATGGTGACAGGGATTGCTGGACTCGTTGCAATGGATAAGACTCATATTGGGAGGCTTCGACCCAGAGTGTCTGTTTGTCGTCGGATATCCAGATAATGTCTTCCTCCTCGGAATCACAGATGACAGGTCCAAAAGCGCTGCCCATAGAACTGTGATGGAGTTTTATTGTGTAGGGTCTTTTTTCCGTTTGTAAAACCCGCTGTGCCGGTTCCGCATCCTCATTATTGGCAATTTGCCAGTAGGAATCGGTAATGATTACACGGGTGGCATAGAGGTAGTTGTAAGGCTCGCCCTTTCCAAACCACTCCCCTTTAACCCATTCATAGTCTTTCGGGTTGAAACTTTTTCTTTCCTCTTTTTTGACCAGACAATCGCCTCCTTCTATGCAGAGGCGTCCGTCAAACATAAAAGAATCCTGCTCAGATTCATTCGGTTTATCCCAATAGACATTGACGAATACTCCATCAAGAAAGAATTTCCCGGAATTAACGATCCGGCCGTTGTCCTTGATGGTGATTGTTTTATCCGTAAAAGTGACACTGTATGAATCGTCTTCGTCCCAATCGTACACCCAAGTTCCTATGATAGAGACCTGCTCTTCCGGCAGTTGGAGACTTTCGTATTTAGGGAAATGAAAGTCCGGATTTGTGTAGTAGACAAGTGTTTTTTCTTGAGGCAGAAGCATAACGGACGTTCGGATGCCGTTGATAATCAGGCGGAAGTCTGAATCGATGGTAACGGTCCCACGGGAGACTGTCGTTCCTTCGTCCGTCAAGATTTTGATGGACGGTCCCAGAATCTGATATACTTCACCGGCAGCGAGCCAAGTCCCATCAAGCCAGTCGGGAAGGGATTTTGAATTCTGTCCCGACAGGGCTGTGACGGAACTGCCCAGGCTGATCAGGCAGGCTGTCACGTATAAAACAATCTTCTTCATTTTTAGTAAAAGTTGGTCAATTGATCAGATCTGCCAAATATACGCATTCCGACCATTGCGAGCCTTGTTCATTTAGGTTCACTCTTCTTTTTAAGGGAGCGCTCGTAATTATCCTGGCGGACCTCCGTGAGGACGGGCGGCGGGAGCGGACCTACCGGCGTATAAGTGCGATGTTCCCGGATCCTATGGGTAGTCTCGGAATCCAAGTCACGGACCGGGTCGGCCGTTACGTCTTTGGCGAGCCAGGATTCAAAACTGAAACGGTCCAGGTCGCCTGACAACGTGAAGATCCTTTTGGTAATCAGGTATCGCTGCCAGGCGGAGAAATAGAAGCGGTTGTCAATCATGCAACTGATCTTTTCACTGCGCCAGCGGCCATACAGATAGTTGTCTCCGCCCTGGAAAGTTCCGATGCGGTTATAATGGGAATCGATGGCCGTCAATGCATCCAGACGGTCGAGCAGTTCCGCCTTCCAGGGGGCTGACGCCGGGGTGGAAGTCAGGTTGAGACTCATGGGAACGGGCCAGTTTTGGCCGCTGACCGATGAAGACGTGTAATTCAGCGTTTCGTTTTGCCAGTATTCGTCCCCCAGCCTTCCGAAACAATGTCCGCCGAATTCATGGACCAGGGTGTTGCGCCAGTCTCCGTTGTTCATGCCCACTTCATCATAATCGGCCTGAGTGGTCCAGCGGTAATAGGCGTTCAGGACATCATTGGTTACAGGGGTGGGCAAAGGGTCGTCGGTGGTGGGAACGATACTCGGATAGGACCAGCTGATTCCGCCGCCATTGAATGTGTGGGGAATCATTCCAAAGCCTCTTCCGTTGCTGAATAAAGAACAGATGCCGCCATAGCGGGCGTCGTTGATAATCATCATGATGGGGACTTCCTCAATCGTATGGATTCCTTGGACAATGTCTGGGCAGAATTCCTGGACGAAGCTGAAAACGGCATCCTGGTCCGCCGTCATGTCACCATAGGTATTCTGACCCCATCGGGCATTGAAGTGGGTCAGTACGGTTTTGGTAATGCTCCCGTTCCCGTCCGTGACGCTGGCTCCGGATTCTGTGGACGGGACTTTCAGGATATAGACGTTGAAGCGGTTTCTGTAGGTCTTGTAGGGCTCCGTATCGAACAGGGCCTCCAGGCCGTCGTGGGCAAGCTGTTCGTAAGTGGACAGTTCCTCTTTCGTGAAACCTTCCGGGATGACGACGATGGTGACAGGCTTCGTCCCTTCGGTTGCAGACATGTATTTGACTGCTCCATAAAAGCCGCTGTCATCGCTGACGAACTCGTTGCCCAGGTGAATGGTGCCGAAATCCTTGATACGGGAACGTTCCAATGTGAGGGCTTTTGAGGACTGCTTGAGGGTGGACCGGCCGGCGCCGTCGGAAAATTCCATTCGGAAACTGGTCAATTGGCCGGGCTTCAGGGCGATATAGTAGTCCGTATCCGCTTTGAAGTCTCCCGACAGAATCACTTTGGAGGATTGCTCGGAACCGTTGAAATAGATTTCGGGACAGACCGTAGGGACCCCGTCTACATTCTTGATGACGAAATCTCCTGCCACGGAGGCGGAGCCGATGAACGTGATTTCCCTGACCTGAGAAGCAATGGCCCCGTCCATGCGGAACTTCAGGAGAGACAGCATGTTATAGAATACCAAAGGATTCTCCGGGGACCCTGACAGTCCGTCGGCGTAAGCGAAGGCCCGGTTCAGCCCCTCCTCGATCCCGCCGGCTTTTGCATGCTGCTTGAAAGGGAGGTTGATTCCGAAAATGTGGTCTCCGTCAGAATTCTTTCCCCATTTGGAGTAGTCTGGATAAAAACAGTAAAACTCGGATCCGGTCAAACTCCGATAGGTGGTGAACGCGGCTTGGGGCGTACCGTCACTGCTTGTGGAGAAAGTGGCGACGGAGGCATTGTTGCCAGTGAAGCCAAACAGGCAGCGGAAAGAATCACCGGCAGTCCAGAGAACGCTGGCGGCTGACGGGTCCAGTTCCAGCCGGGAACGGGTCTGATCCTCCGCGGCAAAGCCCGCAAAAAAAGTGAAGGGCTCCCCGATGGGAGCAGGAGAGACCGTTCCGGGAACGATACCGGCGGTCTCCGGCAGCACAAGAGCCGGCCGGATTTCCGATACCTCCGTTTTCGTACAGCCTATCAGGGCAATCGCGACGCAAAGAATGATGGATGATGTCTTTTTCATGTTTCAGGTCAATCAAATCCGGGGTCGAAAGGGTCAAGCGGATAAGGCTC
This sequence comes from Bacteroidales bacterium, assembly GCA_017439305.1. Taxonomy (GTDB): domain Bacteria; phylum Bacteroidota; class Bacteroidia; order Bacteroidales; family UBA932; genus Cryptobacteroides. The sequence goes on from JAFSJK010000011.1 coordinate 62,169, forward strand.
CGTGGTGGAGGTGTCGAAGACTCCTGTGAACTGGGTGCTTACAGTATAGGCATTTCCACCGTAGCGGTATGCATATTCCAGCGTGGGTGAATAAAGCGTTTCGGCCAGCGTAATCGTGTGAGACAACTGTTTCCCGCTTTCCAGTAATTGTTGGTCGATGGAGAAATCGAAAGCGGTTCCTGTTTTTGCGCAGATCAGCCGGAGGCCGGTTACCGTGATGGTGCCGGAGCCCATATTGTCGATGGCAACTGTGAGTTTCGTCCCGGCTGTCATTTTCCAGTAGGGACTTTCAGAGGTGAAAGAACCGCCGGAGGTGAGGTCGATTCCTGTGAATGAGGCTTTGACGGATAGTCCGGTTTCGACCACAGTAACGGTGCAGGTCGCGGTTTTGCCTCCGCTTTGGCTCGTGGCGGTGATCGTCGCCGTTCCCGCTTTCAAGGCTGTTACCTTTCCTTTTCCATCGACCGACGCGACAGCGGGGGCATCACTGTTCCAGAGTACCGTTTTGTCGGAGGCGTTGTCCGGCGCAACGTTCGCCAAGAGTGTTTCCGATTCTCCCACCGTCAGGGTTATCTCCTGCCTGTCCAGGGTGATGTCGGACACGGGAACGAAAGACTGAACCTCCTCGCGGACACAACGGACGGCAAAACCGAAGGCCCTGTAGGTTGAACCGACGGTCCCGTCAAGGCTCATGTTCATGGCCCCCGTGCCTTCCAGCGTCGCACACCAATATGACCCACCGTCTCCCCGTCCGTTGGCACCATTATGATGGTAGTGATTGTCTGCAAACCGTCCTCCGCTTGCCGGGAGAAAGACCTTGTCGGTCAAAGATTCGCTGAAGACGGAACTTCCGGAGAACCAGAAACCGTAAATGCCGTCAACCGCAGTCAGGGAGGAGCGATTGCCGGTTGCGAGTGTGGAGAGTTCTGTGGCAGTAGGAACACGCCAGTCTTTCGGACACGGATCGTACAGGCCGTTTTTTATGGGCTCGGACTCGCTCCCTTTGTTCCAAAAACAGTCAAAGGAAGAAATCCAGTTGTAAGTGAAGGGAATACCGTAATAGAATGTGCCAGGGTCGGCCTCTTCATTGTTCCCAGTCCATTGCTGCGCGAGTACCGGGATTGTTTCATCTTCATAGGGGTCGCCATCGTTCAGATAGGGCGCACCATATCCCTGCCCATACTTCCGTCCCCATTGGTACAATTTCCCGTAAGGATACCCCTTGCTGTCCGCGGTAGCCGGTTTATAACCGCAGTTCACGGGCGCCCACGTAATGCCGTCAATCGTGATGCCCGGACCCTGGTTGACGCCGTATTCATCGACATAGCATCCTTCCGGTGCGCTGTCGTCTGTTACCTGGAAGGCTGCCATCCGCGTCAAGGTGTTTCTGGAGATGCAGAGCGATTTGGTCGTGGCCTTTTCGAAGACTCGTCCGCCCTGGTCCTGGACGATGACTGTAAAACCTTCCATGAAGGTAACGGGAGGGATGACGAGCCAGAAAGTGGTGGCGTCGGAGGCGGCTGATCCCAATCGGACCGGTTCGGTCATGGTCAAGGTGATTTCCTGGACTGTTGCATCCTTGAAGGAACAGGACGGATCCCTGTCGGGTGATGAAATGACAAGGGCTTCACCTGCGAGGGGCTCTCCTTGGTTGCCTTTTATGGAAATGGAAGAAATGAAAACGTTTTCACCATACAGTTTCAAGGCAAGATATCCACACAGGTTCTTGAAAAGCAGCTGATCGTCAGCCGTGCAGGAGACCATGGTGTTGGCGCCGCGGCCGAAGGAATTCTCCCGGTAAGTCTGGCTGGCCGGCAAGGCGATGGTCAGTACCCCGTCGTTGTCAATGCTGGTGGATTCTTGGTAGGGAAACACAGCATAGACCCAGTCCAACTCGTTTCCTGTGACGAAGTCATCATTGGGTATGATTTCGAACGAACCCTCCGGTTCGCCCGTCTTTCCAGTAAAACGGTATTCCTGATTATACGTGTATTTGTTGAATATGGAGGCCCGGTCGTCCGCATCCCAAAGGACATGGAGTTTGTTGTCGACATACACTTTGGTGTCCGATCCTTCGGGAGACTCGATCCAGGCATGGAAGCGATTCCCCGGAGAAACGGCGTCCAGGGTGTCGAATTCCTGTTGGGAACAGGACAAGACCAGGCTTGTTAATCCGGCTGCCAGGCAGGTGCGAAGCAGAGTCTGTTTCATGGTCATGTGGTTTCTTTCAGTCATCAATAATGGGATTGGAGTTTCTGGCCGGGAAATACATTTCCACAGAAACGGAGGAAACATAGTCTACAGCCTGGAATTCCCGCTCGTGTGCCTTCACTTGCCGCTGGAGCTCATCCAGTTTCCGGGAAAAAGGATTGCAGAATGCCAGCCCGATGCAGAGACAAAGGGCGATCCGGAGGCAATGAAGGGTACTGTGACGCATGGGGCGGACTTTCGGTGGGTAAAGATACGTTTTTTTTTGGTTGAAATCCCGAAAAAGATACCGTATCTTTGCAACCTATGGACCGAAACGACGAAAATACCATCATACAGGAATTCACCTCCGGGGAATACAAGGAGGGGTTCGTGACGGACGTGGAGCAGGAGTTCGTCCCCAAGGGGCTGAACGAGGACATCATCCGTAC
>JAFSJK010000012.1 GCA_017439305.1 Bacteroidales bacterium
CCGCTGGATCCCAACGAGAAATTCTCCATGTCCAACCTCGCCGCCAACATCTCCCAGAACGTCAACGGCGTTTCGATGCTGCACGGCAAGGTGAGCCAGGACATCTTCTCCCATATGTATCCGGGCTATCTTCCGGAGGAACTCTTCGTGAGCTATGTCACCAACGGCGTCCATTATCCCACTTGGTGCGCTCCCGAATGGAAGCCTGTGCATGCCCGTGTGTTCGGTCCTGATTTCCAGACCCATCACTACGACAAGCGCTGCTTTGAGGGTATCTACGAGGTGTCCGACCAGGAGGTCTGGGATACGAAGAAGACCCTCAAGAAGAAGCTCTTTGCCTTCCTTCGCGAACGCCTGCAGGACAAGAGCATTTCCAACCACTATTCCCCGTCCGAGCTGGTGACCATCCTGGAAACCCTCCGGGACGATGTCCTGACGATCGGCTTTGCCCGCCGGTTCGCCACCTACAAGCGGGCCACCCTGCTGTTCCGTGACCTGGACCGCCTGGACGCCATCGTGAACAATCCGCACCGTCCGGTCCAGTTCCTGTTCGCCGGCAAGGCCCACCCGGCCGACAAGGCGGGTCAGGACCTGATCAAGCAGATCGTGGACATCTCCAAGGATCCGCGCTTCATCGGCAAGATCGTCTTCATCCCGGGTTATGACATCACGCTTGCGAAGCGGATGGTCCAGGGCGTGGACGTGTGGATGAACAATCCGACCCGTCCGCTGGAGGCCTCCGGCACGTCCGGCGAGAAGGCCGCGATGAACGGAACCATGCATTTCTCCGTCCTGGACGGCTGGTGGGTGGAAGGCTACAAGGAAGGTGCCGGCTGGGCCCTCCCGCTCGAACGCACCTATGACGACCAGGGCTTCCAGAATGAACTGGACGCTGCCACGATCTACCAGATCCTGGAGAACGACATCGCCCCGGCCTATTACAATGTGGACCGGACGACGGGCCGTTCCCACGAGTGGATCGGGTACATCAAGAACACCATCGCCCAGGTCGCCTGCGACTTCACGACGAACCGGATGCTCACCGACTATATCAACCAGTATTACGATCCGCAGTGCGAACGTGCAAAGCTGGTGAAGGAGGACGATTTCAAGGTAGCCCGCGAAATCGCTGCCTGGAAGAAACACGTCCGCCGCAGTTGGGAGGATGTCCAGGTCCTGTCGCGTTCAGAACCGCAGGCTGCCTATGACATCTCCGAGAAGAGCCCGCTCCACAGCGAGATCGTCCTGAACCTGGGAGACCTCAAGCCTGAATATGTAGGCGTGGAAGTGGTGTTCGCCCAGACCGACATCCACGGCCAGCTCCACATCGACCAGGTGAACGAACTCCAGGTCGTTGACTATCAGGACGGTGCCTGCCGCTATGCGGTGGACATCATGCCGGGTACGACCGGTGCCTACCAGGTGTGCATGCGCATCTTCGCCAAGCATCCGCTCCTCCCGCACCGTCAGGATTTCGAGTGCGTCAGGTGGATCTAAGATGATCGCGACCACAGGCTTTTTCGACGGTGTCCATTCCGGGCACCGTCTTGTGATAGAGAGGCTCGTTTCCGTAGCGCATGCGCGCGGGGACGAGTCCCTTGTCGTCACATTCTGGCCGCATCCGCGGGCCGTCCTCCAGGACGGGGCCCGGGAGCTCCGGCTCCTGACGACGCTGGAAGAGAAAAAAGCCTTGTTGACCGCCTTGGGCGTGGACCGTATCGAGGTCCTCGACTTCACCCGGGAATTCGCCTCCCTGACGGCGGAAAGATACCTTCGCGAGGTACTCCGGGACCGCTTCGGGGTCTCTACGCTTCTGATGGGTTACGACAACCGCATCGGATCCGACCGGCTCACGGCCGGGGCTCTTGAGTCCGTCGCCCAGTCCGTCGGAATCGCGTTGATGGAAGTGGAACCCTTCCCGACAAAAGTGTCCTCTACGGTAATACGCCGGGCACTCAGCCTGGGGAATGTGGAAGAGGCGGAGAGGATGCTGGGATACGGGTATTCCCTTCAGGGCGTTGTGGTGGCGGGGAACCATCTGGGACGTACCATCGGTTTCCCGACAGCCAATATGAAACTGTATGAGCCGCTGAAGCTCGTTCCGGCACGGGGTGTTTATGCGGTGGAGGTGGAGGTGCTTGGAAAGACCTGGCGGGGGATGACCAACATCGGCATGCGTCCCACCGTCGGCGGCACTTTCACCACCATCGAGACGAATATCCTTGATTTTGACGAGGACATTTATGGCCTTCCTCTCCGCATCACCTTCCTCCGCCGCATCCGCGACGAGGTCCGTTTCCCTTCGTTGGAAGCGTTGAAGGAGCAGTTGGGGAAGGACTGCGAGGCGTGTCGGCATTGAGACGGCTTTTGGAAAGTCTTTCATGTAATCAGTTATTATATCAATGATGAGAATTCAAGTTTTGATTGCAGGGCTGATGCTGGGTATCTCAAGCCTGGCGGGCCAGAATCTTCCTGTAAAAGTTGTCGGACGTGAGGCTCCCATGTCCCGGTTCCGGCTTTCACCGGATGTGAAGGTTTATCCGGTCACCAAATCGGTTGCCCGGGCTTATTATACCGGAGGCTGTTTTCTGGTTTCATTTGACACCTATCCTTCCAGCCCCTGGAAC
>JAFSJK010000013.1 GCA_017439305.1 Bacteroidales bacterium
ACGCTGAGCAGATTTCGTGTTTGCCATTATGTTCTTTTTTTATCTTTTGGTAGTGGGTAGGAGAATCGAACTCCTATTGCGGGAATGAAAATCCCGAGTACTAACCGTTATACGAACCCACCGGCTCACCTTCAGGAACGGAGGCCCGCTCCAAAAGGGAATGCAAAGGTAAGAAGATTTTCTTACTCCACCAAATTATTTTTCATTATTTTTCCACTCGAAGGAATAGAGGATGGACTCGACCTGGCGGAGGTACTGCCGCTTGTCATATTTCGGCGCATAGACAAAGGCCTCCAGGACGATGATGTCCTTCCCGTCCTGGCTGTAGAAGGAGTGGGAAACGAAGGGGCCGCCCATGAAATCGCCCTGCACTTCCCAAAAACCGCGGGTCTCCATGAAATCGATTCCCCGGTATTTCAGGGAGCGGGTGGTAGGTTCCACGGCCGGAGAAGTGGTCATGTAGGTGCCGTCGAACATTCCGGGTACATTCGCCTGCATCACCTCATTGCGACGGGAGATGATGTTCTCCAGCGAGAAAGGATCCTTCTCTGGCACCGGATACCGGTAAATGAGGACCGTCTGGATGGTGTACTGCTTCTCGTCGGCGATCCACACGAAGTCATCCGTCTGTTTCCGGAGCTTGTAGCCCGACGGGAAATGCAGGATGCCGCCCGTGAGTTTCTCCACCGGATCACGCAAGGTAAGTTCCTCATACAGGATGGAGTTCGCGATGATGCGGTCGCGCTCGGCCGCCTCGAAGAACTCGGGCAGCTGCTCCCGGGCCTCGGCGATGATAGCCAGGGCCCCTTCCTGGTCATGGGCGTTGACCTGGGCCACACTCTGCGGCTTGGCCCACTGGTCCCGCTTGTACATCATCCCGGTCGTCTGATTTTGGGGATTGATGTTCAGGATCAGGATGTTCCGGTGCATCTTGAACATATTGTTGAAACTTCCCGGAGGGACGTTCGCCAGGGTGAAAAGCGGTTCCCGCTGCGCGAGGTAGGGGCAATCCTCCGCCAGGATGCCGCGTAAGGCGTTGCCGATCTCGCCTTCCCAGTTGTCCTTGTCGATCACGACGACGATTTCACCGGCCTTGCCGCTCACGTTGGGGAGGAGCGGTCCGCGGTTTTTCGATTTGCAGCCCGTGAGCGAAAGAAGGACGGCCGCCAGGGCGAGGAGGAGAGTTGTCTTTTTCATATCCGTTTATCTTATCAATCTTCCGATGTCATTTCCGAAGGCCAGCATCATCAGCAGGATGAGCAGCACCATTCCCACCATCTGTGCCGCCAGGATGAACTTGTCCCCGGGCTTCCGGCCCGTCACCATCTCATACAGGCACATGACGATATGGCCGCCGTCGAGGGCCGGGATCGGGAGGAGGTTCATCACTCCCAGCATGATGGACAGCAGGGCCAGCAGCGTCAGGAACCGGTACCAGTCCCACTCGGCCGGGAACACCTGGCCGATGGCGATGAAACTGCCCACCGACTTGTACGCCTCGGTCCGGGGCGTGGCAACGAGCCGGAGGTCCTGCAGATATCCGCCGATGGTGGAGAACGTCAGCCGGAATCCGGCCGGAATCGCCTGCAGGAAACTGTATTCCCGTCTTTCATAACCCGGGAATACGGTATATACCCCCACCCGTCCGGTGGAATCGACCTGGAGGGCGACCTCGAGACTGTCGGCACCCCGGAGGATGGAGACCGGAACTTCCCGGCCTGCATGGACGGCAAAGACCTTCCGGGCATCCTGCAGATACGGCGTAGACTCCCCTGCCACGGCCACGATCCGGTCACCATGGAGGAGGCGTTCGCCGTTGGGGGCCGAAACGACCGTATCCACGACGAAAGGCACCGCCAGGTCAAACATCCCCGGAGAGTTCAGCACCTCTCCGATCCGGGACTGGTCGATATACAGTTCCAGGGTATCGGTTCCCCGGAGGACCGTTGCCTTGCGGACGTCCCGCCGGGCCAGGTCGATCTGCAAGGTGGAGAAATCGTCCGGGACATAGTCGTCTAGCCGGAGGATCCGGTCGCCGGAGCGGAAGCCCATATCGTAGGCCAATTCATTGACATAGATGGCATTGCCCTCATTGCGCAGATAGGCCTCCCCCCAGATGTCCAGAATCAGGATATAGGCGAGGATGGCGAAGATGAAGTTGTTCAGCACGCCGCCGGACATCACAAGGAGGCGCTGCCAGGCAGGATGGGTGCGGAACTCCCACGGCTGGGGATCCCGCTTCATCGACTCCGTGTCCAAGGACTCGTCGATCATCCCGGCGATTTTGCAGTAGCCGCCGAGAGGAAGCCAGCCGATGCCGTATTCGGTCTCCCACTCCGCGGCCTTCGGAAACAGCTTCGTGAACCAGGCCGACTTCGTGGAGAAGAGTTTCGTCCCGCCGATGTCGAAGAACAGGAAGAACTTGTCCACCCGGATGCGGAACAGCTTGGCCCACAGGAAATGCCCGAGCTCATGCAGGAGGATGAGCACGGACAGGGCCAGGATGACCTGGAGGGTCTTGACGAGAACTACCATATCAGACTGCGGGCACGGGCGAAGGCTTCGTCGTTCGTGGCGAAGATCTCTTCCAGGGAGGGTTCCGCTACAAATTCCGTGCGCGCAATCGTTTCCGAGACGACGGAAGCGATATCATAGAAGCCGATCCGGTCCTCAAGGTAAGCGGCGACGGCCGCCTCATTGGCCGCATTCAGGGCGCAAGGGACATTTCCGCCACGGCCGATGGCATCGAAAGAAAGCCGGAGGCAGGGGAACTTGTCCAGGTCCGGTTCGGAAAAGGTCAGGGCACCCAGGGCGCTGAAATCCAGTTTCCGGTTGTTCAGCGACAGGCGCTCCGGATAAGCGAGCGCCAGCTGGATGGGCTCCCGCATGTCCGGACAGCCGAGCTGGGCGATGACGGCCCCGTCCACGAACTCCACCATCGAATGGATGACCGACTCGGGATGGACGACCACGTGGATCCGTTCCGGTTCCACGTCGAAAAGCCACTTGGCCTCGATCACCTCAAAGCCCTTGTTCATCATCGTGGCGGAGTCGATGGTGATCTTGGCGCCCATGCTCCAGTTGGGATGGCGGAGAGCCTGGTCCTTGCCCGCCCGCTCGATTTTCTCCCGCGGCCAGGTGCGGAAAGGACCGCCGGAGGCCGTCAGGTGAATACGTTCGACCGGATTCCCCTGCGCTGCCTGGAGGCACTGGAAGATGGCCGAATGCTCGGAATCCACCGGAAGGATCTTCACCCTGTTCCGCCGGGCTTCCGCCATCACGACGGATCCTGCGGCGACGAGGGTCTCCTTGTTCGCCAGGGCGATGTCCTTGCCGGCCCGGATGGCCGACAGCGTGGGCCTGAGCCCGCTGAAGCCCACCATGGAAGCGACGACGATGTCCACCTTCTCCCCCGTCACGAGGTCACAGGCAGCGTCGATGCCGGCATGGGCTTCCGTAGCGGTTCCGGCAAGGGCTGCTTTCACCCCGTCATACCGGGCGGTGTCGCAGATGACCGCATGAGGGACGGAAAACGCACGGGCCTGCTCCACCAGGAGAGACGCATTGCTTCCGGCCGATATCATCTCCACTTCAAAGCGGTCCGGATGCTGCCGGACCACATCCAGCGTCTGGCAACCGATCGACCCCGTCGACCCCAGGATGGCTATCCTTTTCTTTTCCATGTCAAAAACTGATATAGGCCGCAGGATCCACGGCCTCGCCCTCATACCATAATTCAAAACGGAGATGATCCCCCTTCGTGAGGGATGCGGAGCTGCCGATCAGGGCCACGGGTGTTCCGGCCTTCACGGCGTCGCCCGGCTTGCGGAGCAGCCGTTCGTTATGCTTGTACACCGACAGGATGTCCCCCTTGTGCTGGATGGCGATGGTGTAACCCTCCGCATCGTCCCATCCGGAGAAAACGACCGTGCCGTCCAGGACGGACATCACGGTGGAACCGGACGGAGCCGTCACGTCCAGATACGGATGCATGGCCCGGTCGAACCCTTGGGATACGACCCCCTTGACGGGCGTATAGAATGCAAGGGCTTCGATAGGCAGGTTCCGGCGGGGGCCGGCGACCTCGAACTGTTCCGACTCCACCACCCGGGCCCGGAGCAGGGAATCCCGGCGGGCGAGGAAAGCGGTGTCCACTTCCTCCCGGGCGGCCTGCCGCATCAGGATCAGGCTGTCCAGCAGCAGCGGCTCCTCGCCGGCCACCACTTTCTTCAGGTTTTCGGTATAGAGTTCCCACTGGAGGATCTGGGTTTCCAGGGAATCGATGCGCATCGCGTTCTGGACGGCCTGCCGGCGCGCCCGGGCATCCGGGTAGCCCGGGATGAAGGTCCGGAGCGGCGTATAGGCAATGAGCAGGAACAGCAACAGAAGCAGCAGGACGGAAACGGAAACGATGGCAGCGATGGTGACCGGGCGGGAAAACACCCTCGACCAGATCCGCTCGTGCGAAAGGGCGTCGGTCACCGCTATCCGATATTTCCTTGTCTCGCGCTTATTATTGTCATTAGCCATAAAAAATGTTATCTTTGCAATCTATGGACAGACTTATCGGTATTGATTATGGACGCAGACGCACCGGCCTGGCCGTGAGCGATCCGCTCCGTATCTTTGCCTCTGCCCTGGATACGGTCGATTCTGCAAAGTTAATAGATTATCTCAAAAAATATGCGGAAAAAGAGACAATCGAACGCTTTGTCGTCGGTTATCTCACGAACCTGGACGGGCGTCCGGCCGAAGCCCGGGCCGACGTGGACGTGTTCCTGAAAGCCCTCGGAAAGGCCTTTCCCGACACGCCGGTCTCCCTGGAGGACGAACGGTTCACCTCCGTCCTCGCCCATCAGGCGATGATCGACGGCGGCATGAAGGCAAGCGACCGGCGCGACAAGAAATCCGTGGACCGGATCAGCGCCGCCATCATCCTGCAGGGGTACATGGACCGTACTTCGGGCGCGACTTTTGCAGTGAATCCGGATTCCGTCCCGGTCAGCCTGTCCCGCAACAAGACAAGGAAAAGACGATGATACAACCGATATACCTCTATGGTTCGGAGGTCCTGCGCCGGAAGGCCCAGCCTGCCGACCTCGAAAAGAAAGACGAACTGAAGGCCCTCGTCCAGGACCTTCGCGACACCCTTGCCCGTGCCGACGGCTGCGGCCTCGCCGCACCCCAGATCGGCGTTAGCCTCCGCGTGGTGATCGTGGACGGAGACGTGGTCTCCGACGTGTACGACTACCTCAAAGATTTCCGGCGCGTGATCATCAATCCGGAGATACTGGAGGAAAGCGAGGAAAAGAACACCTATTCCGAAGGCTGCCTGAGCATCCCGAACCTGTACTGCGACGTCGTCCGCCCCGCGAAGATCACCCTCCGCTACTACAACGAGGACCTCGTCCAGGTCACCGAGACCCTGGACAAGTTCGCCGCCCGGATGGTCCAGCACGAGCTCTCGCACCTGGACGGCAACCTGTTCACGGACAACGTCCCGCCCATCCGCAAGAAGATGATTGCGGGCAAGCTCCAGAACATCGCCAAGGGAAAGGTCCATCCCCACTACAACAGCAAACTCAAATAACCAATTATCATGGGAGCATTTCACGCATATGACATCCGCGGTATCTACGGCAAGGACTGGGACCGCGAAACCGCTTACAAGGTCGGATATTTCATCCCCCGGCTGCTGAAGGCTGACAAGGTCCTGGTGGGCCGCGACTGCCGTGTTTCCTCTCCGGAAATCCATGACGCTGTCATCAAAGGCATCAACGACGCCGGCGCCGACGTGTACGACATCGGCCTGAGCTCCACCCCCATGGTGTACTTCGGTACGGCCAATTACGGCTTCCACGCCTCCATCCAGATCACCGCCTCCCACAATGCCGCCCCCTACAACGGCATGAAGGTATCCACGACCGACGCCCAGGCCGTCGGCTATGACGCCGGCCTCAAGGAAATCAAGGCCTGGATCGAGGAAGGCGTCCCCACCCCCGTGGCGGAAAAGCGCGGCAAGGTGTACACGAAAGAGATCCTGGACGACTACATCGCCTTCATGCGCAAGTTCAAGAAGGACCTTTCCGGCATCACCATCGCCATGGACCTGTCCAACGGCATGTCCAACCTCTTCGCGAAGGAAATCTTCGGGACGGGAGAGAACGTCCACTACCTGTTCGACACCCTGGACGGCACCTTCCCCAACCACGAGCCCAACCCGCTCATCGAGGCCAACGTCCTGCCCCTGGAGAACCTCGTCCGCGAGGTGAAGGCCGACGCCGGCGTCATCTATGACGGCGACGCGGACCGCGTGGTCTTCGTGGATGAAAAGGGCGGCTTCATCTCCCCCGACCTCCTTATCGCCCTCATGGGCCGCTACTACGTGAACGAGCGGGGCCTCAAGGGCATCGTCCTGCAGGACATCCGTTCCTCCAAGGCCGTGGGTGAATACCTTGCCCCGATGGGGTGCAAAATGTACACCTGGAAGGTCGGACGCGCCTTTGCCGCAGCCAAGCTGCGCGAAATCGACGGCGTCTGGGGCGGCGAGCTGGCCGGACATTTCTACTTCCGCGACTTCTTCTACAGCGACAGCGGCCTCCTGGCCTCCCTGATCGTCCTTAACATCGTAGCGGACCTCAAGAAGGAAGGCAAGACCCTCAGCCAGGCCATCGCCGAAATCGTCCGCTACAAGAACTCCGGCGAGATCAACTACCGGGTGGAGGACAAGAAGGGCGCGATGGATGCCGTGAAGGACCATTTCATGGCCCAGGAGAAGGCGACCGCCTTCATGGACTTCGACGGCTACCGGATCGAATTCCCCGACTGGTGGCTGAACATCCGTCCGTCCAACACCGAACCTTACCTCCGCTTCCTGTGCGAAGCGACATCCGACGAACTGCTGCAGCGGAAGATCGCCGAAACCGACGAACTCCTGAAGACCCGCTTCGGCGCAATCCGTTAAGCCAATGCATTTCAAGACGTTACTGACAACCTGCCTGCTTTCTTCCCTCTGCATCGCCGTGTCCGCCCAGGACAACAGCGCCGATTCCCTGCGCCGTGACTTCGGGCGGATGAGCGTTTCCTCTTCCCGCAGCACGGGCACCCCGTTTGCCGACACCCTGGACACGGAGAATCCCGGCGTCAAGGTCATCCTGTTCAGCAACGGTACCTTCCGCTACGTCAAGGACCCCAAGGCTGCCGCTGAAAGCAAGGTGTTCACTGAGCACTGGGATACCCGTGCCGTCAACCCCTACCATGAAGAGAAGTCCCTTCCGGACCGTTTCTCCCTCTGGATCGTGGATACTTTGGATTCCTATTGCTGCCCCAACAAGACAAGGCCGTCCTCCCAGTTCGGCTACCGGCACGGCCGTCCGCACCAGGGCATCGACCTTCCCTACCCCACCGGCACGCCGGTCTACGCCGCCTTTGACGGCAAAGTCCGCGTGTCTGACTATGTGGGCGGCTACGGAAACCTGGTCGTCATCCGCCACGCCAACGGACTCGAGACCTTCTACGGCCACATGTCCCGCCGCGATGTGGAATCAGGCGACTGGGTGAATGCCGGCGACGTAATCGGCCTGGGCGGCTCTACCGGCCGTTCCACCGGTCCGCACCTGCATTTCGAGACCCGCTACCGGGGATACGCCTTCGATCCGGCCTGGCTCATCGACTTCGAGACCGGTACACTGCGACACCGCCTGATGCGTTTCCGCAGCTGGTACTTCAACCCCAACAGCCGCTACGTCATGACCGAAGAGGACGAGGACGAAATCAACCGCGGTGACGAGGAGCAGAAGAAACTGGCCGAAGAAAAGGCCAAGAAGGAAGCGCAAGCCCGCGCCGCCGCCCAGCGTGCCACCCAGAAGTACTACACGGTCCGCTCCGGCGACACCCTCGGCAAGATCGCCAAGAAGAACGGCACGACCGTCAAGGCCCTCTGCCGCCTCAACGGCATCAAGGAAACCACCACCCTCCAGATCGGCCGCCGGCTGCGCGTGCAGTAGTTCGGCAATAGCAGCAAGAAAGACACAGGGTTCGGGCGACTTTTTTTCGGAGCCCGAACCCTATGTCTTTCTTGTCCTGTTGATTTCCGGATATTTCAGGTAGTATCAGGAACGTATCCTAGAAACTGAACTTGACCATCTGCTGGATCCGGTGATGGAGGACCCAGTGACCGGACTCGAAGAGGCCGCCCATGTTGAACGTGCCCTCGCCGAAGAAGGCGCCGGTGCAGTCATATTCCAGGGAGAAGGTCAGGTTTCCCAGGTTGTAGGCAATGGTAGGAGTCGCACGGAAAGCCCTCTGGATCCGGTTGCTGACGGCATTGTTGAGCCACATCGTACGGATGTTCGCATCGTCGATGCCGAACAGTTTCTTCGTCATTCCCAGGCGCTGCATGTAACCGCCCATGCAGGAGATTTGGAACTTCCTGCCGTACTGGAATGAAAGGAAGGAAGCCCAGTCCTGCATCGGTGTATACGTAAGTTCCAGCCGGTTCCAGTCGAAGGTAGGGCCATATCCCGAGAGAAGGTTCATGTGTTCGCCGGCCTGCGCCAGGACGCTCTTGGCCTTGATCTGGAACTTCCCGCCGGTGAACTGCAGATAGACATAGGGAGAGACGGCGAAGAGCCTGGTTTCCAATTTCTTGGTAAACACCCGGCTGTAATTCACCGTCCGGTCACTGACGGAAACGTCGGTGATGGTCGGTCCTATCCAGCCGGGTTTGCTGGAGAACAGGTCCACGCCCGCCTTGCCCAGGAATCCCCCGGCCGCGAAAGATACGCCCAGATACACTTCGGGAATCATTCCGAACCGATTGTAATCCAAGGTCTTTCCAGATGGGCCGGTGGGAAGGAACTGCATCGGGAAAAGGATGCCGCCCGTCCAGGTGAACTTGTGCACGGTCCAATGGAACATGACCTGGGGACTCCAGTTGAACGGATTGAAAGGAGATCCCAATTCCTCGTTGGTGACGTGCGGTACATCCACGGCCATCGGGTGCCAGGTCTGGCCTACATTCACGACCAGGTCTCCCAGAACCAGGTTGTCCCAAAGCATGCTCAGATAGGCCTGGCGCAGACGGAGAGTGGCCGCAGTCCCATTCAGGGCGTAGAAATCGCCCTCGATAGTGCCGCTGACCTTCGTCTCCCCGACCTGATAACCGGAGGCTCGCACGCCCAGGCGGGAGGTCAGGGCCAGCATCCGGAAGGAAGGGATGGCGTTCAGGTCCACTTCTCCGGACATCTTCACGTCCTTGGGCATATAGAAGAGGTCCGGGGTACCGGCATCCACCTGACGCGCATCAAACGTCATGTAGTTGCTGACGAAGCCGTAGGCCTTCACCCTGGCCGGCTTCTCCTCCTGGGCGGAGCATACGACGCCCGGGCCCAGTGCAGAAAGGGCTGCTAACAGCGAAAGAAGAATCTTTTTCATACAGATGGGTCCGGAAAAAAGTTTCAGCTATACCGTTAGAAACGGATATAGGACATGAACCAAAGCTCGTTGAACTGGGGCGTCGGCAGCAACTTGTTGTTGTGGTGGCGGTACTCGAGCTGGAAGTTCAGGTTCTTGTGGAGACGGAAGTTCAAGCAGCCGGAATACATGTCGTGGCTGCTCTCCGCATTGCCATGGGCGCGGAACTCATCCCACTTGAGATAAACCTTGAGCCAGTCGGCCACAGGAATGCCGGCCGTGACATACAGGGCATCGGCGGCACCGCTCTGCTGCTTCTCGCCGGCGATGGCCGTCGCATACTCGGCGCGGAGCGTCCAGTTGTTGACGTCGTATTTGAGGCCGGCGCTGATGCGCTCCCGTTTGAGGACGTCCCCGGCGGAATTCACCCAATTGCCCTTCCAGCCGAAAGCGCCGATATACAGGCCTTTGATGGGCTGGATCTGGATGGTTCCGATCAGGTCCTTCGACTTGTTGGCATCGACCAGGTTGATGCCC
The DNA here is from genome assembly GCA_017439305.1 of Bacteroidales bacterium. GTDB lineage: Bacteria > Bacteroidota > Bacteroidia > Bacteroidales > UBA932 > Cryptobacteroides. The sequence continues at coordinate 9,952 of JAFSJK010000013.1, forward strand.
TGGCCATTATACAGGCCTAACTGATAATGGAGCAGCCGATACTGGTCATCCGCCATCGGGATCAGGTCGCCCTGGACCTGGATGCCCTGGTCACGGCCGCCCATGTTGGCTTCGCCCAGACGGTCCCCCATGCCGGCCATCTTCTGGACCAGGAGGGAGAAGTCTCCCACACCCACATCCCAGGGGTTCATCGGATTCTCAAAGGTGAAGGCACGCTTGAACTGGCCCAGCTTGACGGAAAACTCCTTGTACTTCGCCCACTCGACGAAGAAGTCCTTCACATGGGGGCTGGTACCGTTGGCCTGGAACTGGATGCGGTATTTGAAGTCGTTGAAGATGCTGCCGTCCACATACAGACGGATAAGCCGGCAGTTGAATCCGGGACCGCCGTGGGCACCTTCCTGGTCGCTGTACTTGTAGCCGCCGATGATGTAGCCGCCCACCTTGGGCACGCTGACGAAATCGGTCACTTTATAGCCGTATTCGGGTTTCTGGTTCTCCTGCGCGAAGGCAGAAAAACAGGCTGCGGACAAAAGCGTCGCCAATAAAACGATAGTTTTTTTCATATTCTTGGTGGATTGGTTAAGCAAACGGGAAGATCTTGGTAAGCCAGAAGTAGCCGAGGATGAAGCCGATGCAGCCGATGATGAGACCGATCTTGGTCATATCCTTGGTTTCCACCATGCCGGTCGCCGAAGCGATGGCGTTCGGAGGGGTGGAAATCGGGAACAGCATCGCGATGGAGGCGCACACGGCGATGAAGGTGATCATCGCGGAGGTGCCGCCCATGGCCACGAACTGCGCGTTGTTGGCAGCCTCCGGATCGGCCATGCCGTTCGCCACCACGATCAGGATCGGGATGAGCAGGGCCGCCGTGGCGGAGTTGGAGATGAAGTTGGAGAGCAGATAGCACACCAGGCCGGCGATGATGAGCACCACCCAGACCTTCATGCTGCCGAACGGGATCGCCTGGATCAGGACCTTCGCAAGACCGGTGTCCTGCAGGCAGTATCCGAGGCAGAATCCACCGGCGACGAGCCAGAGGACGTTCCAGTTGATCTCCTTGATTTCCTCCTTGCCGAAAAGGCCCGTGGCGGTGAAGACACCCAGCGGAATCAGGGCCACGATGTTGGAGTTGATATGGGTAAGCTGCTCAGTGGCCCAGAGGAGGATCGTGCCGATGAAGGTGATCCATACCACCGTGAGTTTCCAATCCTTCTTTTTGTTGCTCTCAGGGATCTCCAGGACCAGTTTCTTGGTCTTGAAAGGGAAGAAGACGCGCAGCAGGACCCACGCGATCAGGATCATGATCAGCACGTAGGGAATCATATGGACGCACCACTCGCCGAAGGAGATGTCGATGCCAGCCTGCTCCAGGGCGCCCTTGGCCGTGGCGTTCGGCGGGGTGCCGATCGGGGTACCGATACCGCCGAGGTTCGCGGCGACCGGGATGGACAGGGCCAGGCCGATCTTGCCCTTGTCATCGGCCGGAAGCTTGGAGAGCACCGGGGTAAGGAGGGCGAGCATCATCGCGGCGGTAGCCGTGTTGGACATGAACATGGAGAAGACGGATATCATGATCAGGAAGCCCAGGAGGACGATCTCCGGCTTGGTACCGAAGAGTTTCAGCAGAGCGCGGGCCAGGGTGACGTCCAGGCCGTATTTCTCGGCCATGATGGCGAGGACGAAACCGCCCAGGAACAGCATCACCACCGGATCGGCCATGGAGGACATGATACGGGCGTACGGGACAAGGGTGCCGTACTGCGGGTCGCAGAACAGGCCGATACCCTTGTTGGAAACTGTCAGGAGGGAGATGACAATCACCAGAAGCGAGGTGCTCCAGTTGGGGATGATCTCGAAGATCCACATCAGGGCGGCAAACACGAACAGGGCGATCACACGCTGCTGGACGACGGTCAGGGCCTCGATGCCGAAGAAGGACACCGGAACGGCCCAGAGGAAAATGGTGACCAGCAGCACGAGCGGCAGGAAGACACCATACTTGAGATTGAATTTCTTAGCCATTATCTCACTTGTTTATTTTTCATAGGTAAAGCGGATGTCCACCGGGATCTTCTCCAGTTCCAGGGACACGATGTCGGCCTCGATGGTCGGAGCCGCGACGACGTATTTGTTCACGAAAGCCCGGGCGGCGTCGATGTCACCGAGCGCCTGGATCCGGAGGATTTCGGCACCGAGGGATTCAATGGCCTCCCACGTCTTGCCATAATCGATGGAATAGCGGCCGGAAGCCTTGCGGGCGAACGCGCCTTTCTCGAGCATGTAGTTGTAGACCGCAATGCTGGCCGCACCGGTAGGATCGGCCGCACCGAAGCGGCAGGAACGGATGATGTTGGCGACGAAGGTGGCCAGCACGTCCTCTTTCTGGATCAGGGCGGAAATACGGTGGGCAGCCACCTCCTGCGCGCACAGATAAGTGCCGATCACGTTGGACTTGGCCTTCTCGAAGATGAGCGACTCGTTGCCGAGGGCCTCCCCGACCGTTCCCTTTCCATTGACCGTTTCCTTGACACCCAGTCCCTTGGCAATCTCTCGGAACACGATGTTCCAATAGAAGGCGCTGGCGTCCAGATGGGACTGGTACGCATCCTCGAACAGGGTCATTCCCACCGGGAAGACGGTCCGGTTGAATTTCTCGCGGATGATGTTGTCAAACAGGATGGTACGGGTGCCCAGTTCCTCCTGGACCTTCGCATCATACGGGAAATTGATTGCAATCACCTTGAATCCGGCGTTGGTATATCCGCAGTAGTAAATCACATTGCAGGAGAAGATGTTGGATTCGGCCCCGGGAACAAAGGCATGGTACGCAGGGTCGCCGGGCAGCATTTTCTGCAGTTCGGGAAGACGGGCGGTCAGGGCGCCCAGTTCCTCGGTGCGCTTGAGATTCTTCAGGAGCACATACGCACCATAAGAGGCTTTTTCGCCATAAAGGGCATCGTCCACGGCCTCGTTCGGTCCGAGGACGAGGTCCATCTTGCTGTCGGTCATCTCCAGCCAGGCCTTGTCGCTCGCATAATAGTCGTCCGTCTTCAGGCCGTCGATCTTCTTGAGGAGGTAGTCACGGACGCTCTCCTTGATCGTAATGTCGGCGGCCGCCTGCAGGTAGTTGCAGATCTTGCCGATGGATTCGGCATAGGCGTCATGGTACCAGACCGTCTTCAGGGAGTCTCCGTCCCGGACGACCAGGGTGTAGGGGCTGAGCTTGTCCGGATCGGCGAAGGCGTCGAACTCCTCCGCGGTCATGTCGGCCGGATAGAAACAGGCCCCGGCGGGCTTGGCGCCGTACCCTTCCACGAAAGGCTTGCCGTCAATCCGGTCCCAGGGACCGTAATTGATTTCGGCGTACAGTTTCGCGGCAGGATCGGAGAGGGAGGAAAGGAGCGCTTCCTTGTCCCCGAAATTCTGCTTCCAGTAGATATTGTCCACCTCATCCGCGGCGAAGCGGTACAGGTTCAGAACCTCCTTTCCGTTGTCGGTGATGCCCGAAAGGTCCGGAGCGGGAATCGTCACCACGGCATAGTTCTCCACCAGGCGGGCGGCCTTGGTCCTGTGCCGGTCACAGGAGGTGGCCAGGACGGCGAGAAGAGCCAGTGCGGCTGTCAGTTTTTTCATATCAAATAGTTTCTTGATTCCTGATACAGTTTACAAAGGTAACAATTCTCTCCGAAAATCCCCCTTAAAACAGGCAAAAAGAAGCCCGGCGCTGTCTTGCGCCGGGCTTCGTAACTTGAATGCTGACGATTAGATCGTTCCCTGCTCGAGCATGGCCTGGGCAACCTTCATGAAGCCGGCGATGTTCGCGCCCTTCACGTAGTCGACGGTGCCGTCCGGCTGGGTGCCGAACTTGACGCACTGCTCGTGGATGGACTTCATGATGAAGTGGAGTTTCGCATCCACTTCCTCGCCGCTCCAGCTGATGTGCTCCGCGTTCTGGGTCATTTCGAGACCGGAGGTGGCGACACCGCCTGCGTTCACGGCCTTGCCCGGCGCGAAGAGGATACCGTTGTGCTGGAAGAAATGGATGGCACCCGGCTGGCAGCCCATGTTGGACACCTCGCAGCAGCACCAGCAGCCGTTGGCAGCCAGTTCCTTCGCATCATCCTCGGAGAGTTCGTTCTGGAAGGCGCAAGGGAGGGCGATGTCCACAGGGATGGACCAGGCCTTCTTGCCGGCGGTGAAGAACGCCTTGTCCGGGAACTTGGTGGCCATGTCCTCGACCAGGTTGCGGTTGGAGGCGCGCATGACAAGCATGTAGTCGATCATCTCCTTGGTGATGCCGTCAGGCATGTGGCAGACACCGTCCGGACCGGAGATGGCAACAACCTTCGCGCCGAGCTCCTTGGCCTTGGTGGCGGCACCCCAGGCGACGTTGCCGAAGCCGGAGAGGGCGATCTTCTTGCCCTTGATGTCCTTGCCGGCCTTCTCGAGGAGGTGCTGGGTGAAATAGAGGGCGCCGAAGCCGGTGGCCTCCGGACGGAGGATGGAACCGCCCCAGGTGCCGCCCTTGCCGGTCAGCACGCCGGTGTTGTACTGGCGGGCCAGCTTCTTGTACATGCCGTACATGTAGCCGATCTCACGGCCGCCCACGCCCACGTCGCCGGCAGGGATGTCCTGGTCGGGACCGATGCAGTTCCAGAGCTCCAGCATGAAGGCCTGGCAGAAACGCATGATCTCGTCATTGGACTTGCCCACGGGGTCGAAGTCGGAGCCGCCCTTGGCGCCGCCCATCGGCAGGGTGGTGAGGGCATTCTTGAAGGTCTGCTCGAAGCCGAGGAACTTGAGCATGGAAGGGGTCACAGCCCGGTGGAAGCGGAGACCGCCCTTATAGGGACCGATGGCGCTGTTGAACTGGATGCGGTAGCCGAGGTTCGTCTGGACCTCGCCCTTGTCGTCGACCCAGGTCACACGGAAGGTGAAGATACGGTCGGGTTCGACCATCCTTTCGACAATCTTCGCCTTCTCAAACTCCGGATGCTGGTTATAGACCTCTTCGATGGATTCGAGGACTTCCTGCACGGCCTGAAGATACTCCTTCTCGAGCGGGTACTTGGCCTGGAGTTTCGCCATAATGTCTTGTGTTTTCATAACGATTGATTGGTTTTTTGTGTTAATTATGAAGTAAAATACTTTTACTTGTTTTAAGTGTACAAATGTAAGTAATAAAAAGGAATCCGCAAATACTTTTTAAGCAAAAATGGCGGTCTCCCGGACCTCTTCCATTTTCCGGAAATATCGTATCTTTGCAGCCTCAACCGACAATGCGATGAAAAAAGACTTCAAGGACAGGCTCTCAGCCTGCGTCAAGGACCTCACCGGCGCCGAGATCAAGGGGATCGTGGTGGACGAGGAAGGAGGACAGGTATCGGTCGTCCTCGTCCCGGGACGGGGACACGGCCGTGTCTCCCTCTCCCAGCTGCCCGATGTCCTGAAAGTCGCCGACGTGGATATCGTGGGAGGAGACATCACCCTCCTGGGCGCCTACGCCGGCGTCCGTGACTTCGTGGATTCCTGGAACCTGGAGGCCGACGACCCCAGGATCGGGCGCTTCATCGAAATCCTCCGCCGGGAAACCCGGGGCGAGGTGGCGAACGTAGAGTTCCGCTCCGGCGAACTCCTCTACGAACTCACGGTCCGTACCCTTGACTTTACCGCCCCGGAATACGTCTACATCGAAGGAGTCGATTTCCGGAGCCGGGTCCTCTATTGCTACACGTTCGTGGAGGACATGAACGACATCCTGGAGACGGACTCGTTCTCCATCCTGGGATACCCGTTCTCGGGATCCCTCAAAAGCTAAAAAAACTCCGGCCGGACGGTCGGAGTTTTTCATTCTCAGGCAGAAGGAGATTACTGCTGCGCCTGGGCGGCAGCCTGGAGCTCCTGCTGGAGCTGCTCGAGGGTACGGCCATCCTTGATGCCGAGCGCCTTGCGGGCAGCGGGAGTCAGGTCAACGACGGCGTTCTCGTCAAAGTAGAGGGCGGTTGCGGAATCGAAGACGGCGACAATGCCCTGGGCCTTGGCCAGATCCTGGACAGCCTTCTGGGCCTTTTCCATGATGGGATTCATCAGTTCGGCCTGCTTCTGCTGGATTTCCTGGGAGAACGTCTGCTGGAACTCCTGGATACGGTTCTGGATGTCCATCAGTTCCTTCTCCTTGGCCTCCTTGATGGCGGCGGTCCAGGAAGCGGACTTCTGCTGGTACTGGTTGGCTTTGGACTGATACTCCTCGACCATCGTGGAGAAGGTTTCCTGGCCTTCGTTCTGCATCGCATTGATCTGCTCGCGGGCGGCGTCAGCCTCGGGAGCGAGCTGATAGAGTTCGGTGAAGTTGACGCGGCCGAGCTTCTGGGCGGAAGCGGTCAGGGTCAGGAGCGCCATGGCGGCGATAGCAAAGATCTTTTTCATATGAGTTATAGTTTTTGATTTCGTGTCAGGGTCGGGTAAGACAAATATTATACCAAATTAAAATTGCTGTCCGATAACGAAGTGGAACTGGCTTCCGCCGTTCTTGGCATCGTCGAAGCCGTAGCCCCAGTCGACGCCCAGCAGGCCGATCATCGGGAGGAAGACGCGGACGCCCACACCGGCGCTGCGCTTGATCTGGAAGGGATTGAAGTCGCGGATGTCCGCCCAGCAGTTACCACCCTCCAGGAATCCGAGGACATAGATGGTGGACTGCGGCTGGAGGATCACCGGATAACGGAGCTCCACCGTGAACTTGTCATAGAGGTTACCCGCATAGGTCTGGCCCGTGGAGTACGGGGTATACCGGACCGGTGTGAGGGAATAGTCCTCGTAACCGCGCAGCGAGATGATTTCGGAACCGTAGGTCATATAGCCCGACATACCGTCGCCGCCCACCTGGAAGCCTTCGAACGGGGAATAGCCCCAATTGCGGTTGTAATAGCCGAGGAAGCCGAACTGGGCACGGCTCATCAGGACCAGGTCACCGATGAGTTTCGTGTACACGGCGCCGCTGAACTTCCACTTGTGGTACTCGATCCACTTGTAGCGGTTGGCGGAACTCCACTCACGCTGGACCGTACCGGTATTGTCCAGATAGGTAGCGTCGTAGTTCACGTCCTTCCAGCTCGCGACCTTGACCTTCTCGCCGTTCTTGTAAGTGTACTTCCGGAAGAGGGAATAAGGCGGCGTGAGCTGCAGGGAAGCCGAGAAGTCGGAGCCCTGACGGGGATAGATCTGCTGGTCCGTGGAGTTGCGGTTCAGGGAAAGGGTGTAGCTCAGGTTGTGCGACACGCCGTCGTTGAAGGCGAAGTAGCCGTTGTACCAGTTGGTGAGCTTATAGGTCTGCCAGCTGAGGCTGTTGTACAGGACGAAATAGTTGTCCGGCCATTTGAGCCGGTTGCCGAGGCCGGCGTTGAAGCCGAACACCTCGAACATGCGGTCCGTGGACAGGATACCGATGTACAGGTAGGAGTCGGTCATCCTGGAATAATAACCGGACAGGCTCAGGGAAGTAGGCTTCTTGCCGAAGAGCCAGGGTTCCATGAAGCTGGCGCTGAGGGTCGTGTAGTAGCGGCCGTTGGTCTGGAAGCGGAAGGAAAGCGTCTGCGCGTCACCCAGCGGAACGGGCCGCCAGGAACCCTTCTCGAACATCCGGTGCGTAGAGAAGTTGTTGAAACTCACGCCCGCAGTGGCGACGAAGGTGTTGCCGCCCCAACCGCCGGAGAGCTCCAGGGTGGAGGAAGGCTTCTCGGTGACGTTATAGACAATGTCGACGGTATTGTTCAGCGGATTGGGAAGGATGTTGTAACCGCCGGGGCTCATGATGGCTTCCGCGTCGAACTGGCCGAGGGAAGCGATCTCACGGACGGAACGTTCGAAGTCCGTCTGGCTGTACAGATAGCCCGGACGCGTCATGATCTGGCGGCGGACCACTTTCTCGTTCGTGAGGTCGTTGCCGTTGATGACGATGTTGTTCAGGGTGGCGGGCTTGCCTTCGGAGATGCGCATCTCCACGTCCACGGAGTCGTTCTGGATGTTCACCTCCACCGGATTGACCTGGATAAAGAGGTAACCGTTGTCGCGGTAGAGCTTGGTGACGTCGTATTCGGTCTGCTTGCCGCCGCCGTGGAGGCGCTTGTCCATCGTGACCATGTCATAGATGTCACCCTTCTTAATCTGGAGGATCTCGTCCAGGACCTCGGAAGGATACACCGCGTTGCCGGTCCAGGTCACGTTGCGGAAGTAGTATTTGGGCCCCTGGTCGAAGACCATGTCGATCGCCAGGTGCTTGTCGTCCACGTAATAGACGGAGTCGCGGACCAGGCGGGCGTCACGGTAGCCGGCCTCGTTGAAGGCCTCGAGGACGGTCTTCCGGTCGGTCTGGTATTCCTTCTCCTTGAACTTCTTGGATTTGAAGAAGTTATACCACCGGGACGAATGGGTATCCTTCATCGACTTGGAAAGCTTGTATTCGCTCACGTCCTGGTTGCCGATGAAGTTGATGTCCTTGATGCGGACCTTGTTGCCTTTGTTGACGTCGAAATTCACCCGGATGGCGCTGCGGATCATCGTGTCCTTCTGGACCTGGACGTCCACGTCGCAGAGGAGATAGCCCTTTTCCTTGTAATAGCGCTTGATGATGTCGACGGAAGTCTTTTCCACATAGTCGGAGAATTCGCGGCCGGGACGGAGGTTCAGGCGCTCCTGCAAGTCTTTGCGTTCGCCGGACTTGACGCCGGTATAGGTCCAGCGGGACACCCTCGGGCGCTCCTTGATCACGATCTTGAACCAGGCTGTGTCGCGGGAGGCGCTCAGGGAATCCACCACCATCGCGACGTCCTCGAAGTACCGCTGGGCGACCAGGCGGCGCACCACGCCCGTGGCGGCATCGCCCGGGACCGTCAGCTGCATCCCCTTCTGGAGACCGGTCAGCGAAATGATCTGGGCCTCACCGAAATACTGGTTTCCCTCCACGCCGATTCCCCCGATGACATAGGTCTTCGGATTGTTATAGTCAATCTCGATCGCACTGCGGTCGTTCTGGGCCTGGAGGTGGAATCCCCCGAGGCCGAGCAGAAGCAGGCAGACGGTCTTTCTTATCTTCATTCTCTCAAACATTATCCGGCAAAGATAACTCTTTTATTTCACTTTTCCATACCTGCGGTCCCGGGAGGCGTACGTTTCCAGGGCGGCACGGAACTCGGGCTTGCGGAAATCCGGCCAGAGGACATCCGTGAAGACGAACTCGGTGTAGGCGCACTGCCACAGGAGATAATTGGAGATGCGCTGCTCCCCGGAGGTACGGATGAGCAGGTCCGGATCCGGAATGCCGGCCGTCACCAGGTATTTCCCGAAATCCTCCGCCGTCATGTCCTGGACGCCTTCGCTCCCCTTCTCCGCAGCCGCTTTCTTCATGGCCTGCAGGATGTCCCACTGTCCACTGTAGCTGAGGAAGATGACGAGGGTCATCCGGTCGCAGGAGGAGGTCTTCTCCATCAGGGCGTCGATCGCCTTGTTCAGGGTGGCCGACAGCCGGGCGCGGTTGCCCAGCACGACGAAACGGACGCCATTGTCCATCAAGGTCTTCACCTCGTTGTGGATGGCTTCCATCATCAGTTCCATCAGCCGGTCCACCTCGGCCTGGGGGCGGTTCCAGTTCTCCTCGGAAAAAGCATAGAGGGAAAGGTATCTGACGCCGGCTTCGACCGCAGCCTCCGTGACGGCGCGGACGCTTTCCACCCCTTCCAGGTGGCCATAAACACGTTCACGGCCCCGTGCCTTCGCCCAGCGGCCGTTGCCGTCCATGATGATCGAGACGTGCTGCGGTACGTTGTTCATTCCTTATCCGTTGTTTCGAATGTCCTCGCCCCAGAACAGCCTGGAAGTAAGCGCCCGGACGAAACCGGACTCGGCGAGCCGGATACGCTTGAGCGAAAACTGTGCCATCTCGACGTGGATGGTCCAGTCCTGGTCGATTTCGACCGTGCGGTTGTCGGTGCTCATGATGGCCTTGCCGTCACGGCTCTCGAAGGAGATGTCCACCTTGGCGGTTTCGGGGAGGACCAGCGGACGCACGTTCAGGTTGTGCGGCGCCACCGGCGTGATAATCAGCACCTTCGTGTCCGGCATGCAGATAGGGCCGCCCGCGCTGAGGGAATAGGCGGTGGAGCCGGAGGAGGTGGAGACGATCAGGCCGTCGGCCCAGTAGGTGGGAAGGGTTTCGCCATGGACGGAAACCTTGATTCCGAGGACGGCGGGGCCTTTGCGGTGGATGGCCACCTCGTTGACCGAATAGGGCAGCATGCCGATGGTCTTGCGGGCTTCCGGACCCTTCAGCGTCGCATTGAGGACCGTCCGGTACTCGATGCTGAAGTCTCCTTCCATCAAGGCCTTGAGGACCGCCTCGGGACGGTTCTCGCACAGGAAGCCGATGCGGCCGAAATTGACGCCCAGGATGGGAAGGCCGATGTCGGACACCACGTGTGCGGCGGACAGGAACGTACCGTCACCACCCATGGACAGGACCAGGTCGGTATCCGGGCGGACATCGTTCTTGTTCCGGATTTCATATACCTCATAGGAAGCCGCCTGCAGTTCCGCAAGGAGCGAGCACATATGCGGGTTGTCCCGCAGTTCATCTTTCAGGATGAAATAACCTATTTTCATTCGTCACTTACAAATCAACCGCCAAAAATAACACTTTAAATTATAAAAATCACTATTTTTGTCGCGAAAACGTGCTGAAATATGACCCGACTGAGTGTTAACATCAATAAGATAGCCACCCTCCGCAACGCCCGCGGCGGGAATGTTCCCGACGTGACGAAGGCCGCCCTCGACTGCGAGCGGTTCGGCGCCGAGGGCATCACCGTCCATCCCAGGCCCGACGAGCGGCATATCCGCTACAGCGACGTGCGGACCATCCGTCCGCTCGTGACGACCGAATTCAATATCGAAGGCAATCCCATCCCCCGGTTCATCGAACTGGTGGACGAAGTCGTGCCCGACCAGGTGACCCTGGTCCCCGACGCACATGACGCCATCACGTCCAACGTCGGGTGGGACACTTTGAAACACAAGGGATTCCTGACCGAAGTGTGCCAGGAATTCAAGGCGAGGGGCATCCGGACATCCATCTTCATCGACCCGGACCCGTTCATGGCCGAAGGAGCCGCGGCCTGCGGCGCCGACCGCGTGGAACTGTATACGTTCGACTACGCCGCCGAATACCCGACGGATCCGGAAATCGCCATCGCCCGCTACCTGGAGACCGCGAAGGCCGTCCGTTCCTGCGGACTCGGCCTCAACGCGGGACACGACCTCTCCCTCGTGAACCTCGCCTATTTCATCCGGACCATTCCCTGGACGGACGAGGTCTCCATCGGCCACGCCCTCATCTGCGACGCCTTGTACAGGGGGCTGGAGCCCACGATTGCGGCCTATCTTGCGGAAATCCGCAAAAAATAGCTATCTTTGCATTTTGTACCGAAATAATAAACACATCATAATGAAAAAGTCTGTTACCATCCTCGCCGCCGCCCTCCTGGCCGGCCTGGCCCTCACCGGCTGCAACAACGCCGCGACCACCACTCCCGCCGAAACCAAGTCCGACAGCACCGCCGTCGCCGGCAGCATCGTGTTCTTCAACATCGACAAAGTCATGGAGAGCTATGACATGGCGAACGACCTCCGCAGCGTGGTCGAAACCAAGGTCAACGGCATCCAGGCCGAAATCGACCGCCGTGGCAACAAGCTCCAGAAGGACGCCAACGATTTCCAGAACAAGATGGACAAGGGTCTCCTGACCACTTCCGTCGCGAACGCCCAATACCAGAAACTCCAGCAGCAGCAGAACGACTACCAGCAGTACGCGATGCGCAAGCAGCAGGAAATGGCCGAGGAGCAGCAGGTGATGATCAACCAGATCATGGACGCCATCTCCGAGTATGTGAAGGAGTACAACGCCGACAAGCAGTACGCCCTCATCCTCACCACTTCCGGCGACATCCTTTCCACGCCCGTGGTGGTCGGCAGCCAGGCCCTCGACATCACCGACGACATCCTCGCCGGCCTGAATGCCGCCTACGTCAAGACCAAGGCGGCCGAAGGCAGCGAAAAGTAGGCCGATGCGGATCGCCATACTGTCCAGTTTCTACCCCCTCAGGGGAGGCATTTCCCAGTTCAACGCGAGTATGCTCGCGGGACTGGGAAAGTTGCACGATACCAGGGCCTTCAGCTTCAAGCGGCAATACCCTGGAATCCTGTTTCCGGGGAAAACGCAGTATGTGACGTCCGACGACGAGGCCGTTCCTGTGGAGGCGGACGCCCTGCTGGACACGGTCAATCCCTTTTCCTGGGGAAAGACGGCCCGGGCCATCCGGAAATGGCAGCCGGACCTGCTCGTGATGAAGTACTGGATGTCGTGGTTTGCCCCGTCCCTGGGATGGGTGGAGCGTCACGTGGGGCCCCACTGCAAGGTGGTCCCGGTCCTGGACAATGTCATCCCCCACGAACCCCATTGGTTCGACAAACCCCTGACCCGCTGGTTCCTGAAAGGCTGTGACGGCTTCGTGACCATGTCGCAGAGCGTCACCGACGACCTCCTGACCCTCAGGCCCGACGCCCGGTACGCCCTCCTCCCCCATCCGCTCTATGCGCACTTCGGGGAGAAGCTTCCCCGGGAGGAAGCCGCCGCCCGGTTGGGCATCGACCCTTCCCTGAAGACCCTGCTGTTCTTCGGACTCATCCGGGACTACAAGGGGCTGGACATCCTGCTGGAGGCTTTCCGCAACCTGCCGGAGGATTACCAGCTGGTCGTCGCCGGCGAGCCTTACGGCTCTTTCGACAAGTACCAGGCGCTGATTGACAGCATTCCCGGCAAGGAACGGATCCACGTCTTCCCCGACTATGTCCGCGATTCCGAGGTCAAGGTTTATTTCTCGACGGCCGACCTGACCGTGCTCCCCTACCGGAGCGCGACCCAGAGCGGCATTTCGTCCGTCTCCTACCACTTCGAAGTCCCGATGGTCGTCACCGACGTGGGCGGCCTCAAGGGCACGATCGGCGACCGCGGAACCGGCCTGGTCGCCCCGGTGCCTGAACCGGACGCCATCCGGAAAGAAATCCTCCGCTATTTTGCCGACACCTCTCTCCGTGCCCGCTGCGTCGACGCCATCCGCCGCGAGAAGGAACGGCTCAGCTGGGACCGTTTCTGCACGGACCTCACCGCCTTTGCGGAACAACTTTAAAGCATGCTGACGATGAAAAAGCATCTTCCTATCCTCCTCTGGACAGTCCTTTGTCTCATTGCGTCCCCGGCCGTCAAGGCCCAGACCTATACCCCGGTACCGGTCCAGGTATCGCAGGAGAAAGTCCGGCTCAACGGGAAAGTATACTATTCCCATCCGGTTCTGGACCGCCAGACCCTGTTCGGCATCGCCAAGGCTTACGGGGTTACCGTGGACGACCTGTACGCCGCCAACCCCGGCCTGAAAGAATCCGGCCTGAAGAAGGATACCATCATCCTCGTACCCACGGCCTCCGGCCAGCAGGAGACGGCAACCTCGGAAGCCCCCTCCCGGGAAACCCAGCCGCAGGCTCCCGCGTTCATCCAGCACACGGTCATGTGGTATGAAGACCTTGACGACATCGCCACCCAGTACGGCGTGACCCCCCAGGAGATCATGGAAGCGAACGGAATGCGCTCCAAGAAAGTGACCAAACGCCAGGTCCTCAAGATCCCGGTCAAGGGGACGGGAGCCCAACTGGCGCAGGTCCAGGACAAGGCCGCCCCGGTGCGGGAGGAGACCAAACCGGTCGATCCGCCCGTCATCCCCAAGATCGCCGACCCGGTCATCGCCGATCCGGACATCACCTCCCCTACCGACTTTACACCGGTGACCGTGGACAAGATCCGCGTGGAAAAGGCCAAGGCGAAGGAAGTCCTTCCTCCGGACCTGCCTGAGCTCGCCGATCCGGTCATTGCCGATCCGGAAGTCACCGACCCCGGACAGCTTGTCCCCATCGAAGTGGATCCCATGACCGTAGATCCCGCCAAAGCCCTGGAGACCGAGGGGACGGAAGAGCCTGCCGAAGGCATCTTCGACTGGTTCAAAGGAAGGGGGACCGTGGAAATGGCCCTGGTCCTTCCGTTCAATTCCATCGGTTCCACCAGCGAGACGAACATGGATTTCTACGCCGGTGTCCTGCTGGCCCTGCGCGACCTCGAGGCCGAGGGCATCAAGGGGACCCTCAACGTCTATGACCTCCAGGCCGGTGCCCCTTCCGGACTGGAACTCGCAAAGAACGACTTCATCCTGGGACCGATTTCCACGAACGACCTGACCTCCATCCTTGAGACGACGGGAGGAAAGGTTCCCATCGTCTCTCCGCTCGACCAGCGCGCCGCTTCCCTGGCGAATTCCTACCGCGGATTCATCCAGGCCCCTTCCGCCCTGGACAACCAGTATACCGAGCTCGCCGCCTGGATCGCCGCCGATACCAAACGGGGCGACAAGGTCATCCTCCTGAGCGAAAAGACCCCCGGCGGCGCCAATGCCGCGGCCACGGGCATCCGCAACGCCCTCATCGACCAGGGCGTATCTTTCGAGACCCTGAGCCTTACCCAGGCGGAAGGACGTTCCTCCTCGCACCTGTCTGCCATGATGGGCAAGACCGGTACGAGCCGGGTGATCGTCGCCTCTGAGCGGGAGGCATTCGTGGTGGATGCCATCCGGAACATCAGCAACCTGCGCGGACAGGGCTATAACGCCGTGATGTACGCGCTGTCAAAAGTCCGCACGTTTGACACCGTCGACGGAATGCTCATGCACCAGGACAACCTCCATATTGTCTCCGCCTATTACATCGACTACGACAATCCCAAGGTGAAAGCCTTCGCCAGTGCCTTCCGGGCCCTGTACAAGGCCGAACCGAGCCAGTTCGCCTTCCAGGGATACGACACCGCCCGCTACTTCGCCACCATGGTCGCCAAATACGGGAACCAGTGGACGAAAGCCCTCCTCCGCGAGGAAGGCCAGGGCCTGCATACCGATTTCCACTTCGAGCAGACCGCCTATGGAGCATACCGGAACACGGCCATCCGAAGGATCGTCTACAACAAGGATTTCACCACCGAACTTGCCCGCTGACATGGAACAGATCCGTTGCCTTATCCTCGGCGGAGGCCCTGCCGGCTTCACTGCCGCCATTTACGCTTCCCGCGCGAACCTATCTCCCGTCCTTTATGAAGGTCTCCAGCCGGGCGGCCAGCTCACCACGACGACCATCGTCGAGAACTTTCCCGGTTTTCCGGGTGGCGTGGACGCCAACACCCTGATGGAGCAGATGCGGGAACAGGCCCGGAGTTTCGGAGCCGATATCCGGAGCGGCGTCGCGACAGCCGTAGACCTGTCCTCCCGTCCTTTCAAGGTAACCATTGACGGGGAGAAAGAGCTTTCCGCGGACGCCCTGATCATCGCCACCGGCGCCACCGCCAAGTACCTGGGCCTTCCCTCCGAGGAGAAATACAAAGGTTCCGGCGTCTCTGCCTGTGCGACCTGCGACGGCTTCTTTTTCCGGAAACGGACCGTCGCTGTCGTGGGCGGCGGGGATACCGCCTGTGAAGAAGCGCTGTATCTGGCTTCCCTCGCCAAGAAAGTGTACATGATCGTTCGCAGGGATGTCTTCCGGGCCTCCAACGCCATGCAGAAGAAGGTCTTTGCGACGGAGAACATCGAGGTCCTCTGGAACTGCCAGACGCAGGAAGTGCTTGGAGACGGCTTCGGCGTCACCGGCGCCCGCCTCGTGCGGAAGGATGGCACTATATTTGACATCGATATCGACGGCTTCTTCCTCGCCATCGGCCACCATCCCAATTCGGAGCTGTTCTCCCCCTGGGTGGAGACCGACCCGGCCGGATACATCGTCACCGAAGGAAAATCCTCCCGTACGCGCGTGGAGGGCGTCTTTGCGGCCGGCGATGTCCAGGACCCCACCTACAGGCAGGCCGTCACGGCCGCCGCTTCGGGGTGCGCCGCGGCCCGGGATGCGGAGAAGTTCCTGCTAGAGATTTGAAACAACGGAACATGAAGATGAAACTCAGAACCATCGCCATCACCCTCGCCGCCCTGGCGTCGCTCGTTTCCTGCAAGTCGGAGTTCGAGACCCTGCTTGCCTCCAATGACGTGGACGCCAAATACAAGGCGGCGATGGAACTGTTCAACAACAAGAAATACCTCAAGGCCGCCCAGCTTTTCGAATCGATGGCCGTCCTGACGAACGGAACCGAGCGCGACGACACCGTCCAGTACTACTGGGGCCTGTCCAACTACCGCTACAAGGACTATTATACGGCTGAATCCAACTTCGCGAAATTCATCACGAACTTCCCGCGGAGCCCCTTCACGCCCGACGCCCGTTTCCTGCGGCTTGACTGCATGTACCGGGCGACCTACCGCTGGGAACTGGACCAGGTTCCCACCAAGAACTGCCTCGCCGCCATCCTCCAGTTCGAGCGGGAGTATCCGGAGGAGACCGAGCACATCGCTGCCTGCGAGCGGATGCGGGCCGACCTGTCCGACCGGCTGGACCGGAAAGCGTTTGAGAACGCCCGGCTCTACTACAAGATGGAAGACTATCTCGCCTCCCGGGTCGCCCTGCGGAACGTCCTGAAGGACAATGCCGAAAATGTCTACCGCGAGGATGTCCTGTATTATACCGCGATGTCTTCCTACCACTATGCCCGGCTGAGCATTCCCGCCCGGCAGAAAGAGCGTTACCTGACTTTCGTGGATGACTATCTCAACTTCATCGGCGAGTTTCCCGAGTCCAAATACCGCCGCGAACTGGATGTGATGTACCGCCGTTCCCAGCGGGCACTCGGCAAATACGAGGGATCCGACGAGGAACTCGAGCTCAAGGCGAAGGATTTCGAGAAAGAGCGCAAGCTCCTGGAAAAGGAGTCTGGAAAATAATTGAAACCTCCGCCGGAAATGCCCGGTACTATTATATGGAACTATAAATTTTATGAACGATATGGACGCCAACAGCAAGAAGAAGATTTCCAACAACACCATCACCCGCGACATCAAGAACCTCGCCGCCCCGACCGGCAATATCTACGAATCCGTCGTGGTCCTGTACAAGCGGGCCAACCAGATCGCAGCCGCCGAGAAGAAGGAGCTCACCAAGAAACTTGAGGACTTCCGCAACGACCGCGACACGATGGACGAAGTGTTCGAGAACAAGGAGCAGATCGAGATATCCAAATACTATGAGCGTCAGCCGAAACCGGACCTGGTGGCCATCGCCGAATTCGAGAACGGCGAACTGTACTACCGCAAGGCCCAGAGCGGCAACCCGATCGATATCAACGGCGAGTAATGCTCCGCGCCCTCCACGTCGAAAATTACGTACTGATCGACTCTCTGGAAATTGATTTTCCGGAGGGTCTCGTCATTATAACCGGACAGACCGGAGCGGGAAAATCCATCCTGCTCGGGGCCCTGGGCCTGGCGCTCGGCGGGAAGGCGGATGCCTCCCTGGTCGGCGGCCATGGGGAAACCTGCGTCGTGGAGGCGGAGTTTACCCTCGGGCACGATGAGGCCCTGCACCGGCATCTTTCCGACAACGACCTGGAGGATACGGACACCCTGACCATCCGCCGCGTGGTGAACCGGTCGGGGCGTTCGCGCAGTTTCGTCAACGACGAACCCGTCCCCCTGCCCTTCCTGCAGGAACTTTCCGGACGGCTCATCGACATCCACTCCCAGCACCAGACGCTCCGGCTCGGAGATCCCGCCTTCCGGCTGGAACTCCTGGACCACTACGCCGGCAACGGTGCGCGGCTGTCCGCCTGCCAGGCAGCCTGGAAGGTTCTCCAGGAGAACCGGAAGGAGCTTGCCGAGGTATGCAGCCGGATTGACCGCCTGGCCGCCGAGAAGGACTACAATGAGGCCCGGTTCACCAAACTGGACAATGCCCGGCTCCGGGACGGAGAGATCGAGGAACTGGAAACTGAACAAAAGCAGCTCGCCCATGCGGAAGAGCTGAAAGAATTCCTGACGGCTGCCGAAGAGGTCCTCACCCCGGGAGACGACCGGGAAGCGCCGATGACCGCCCGCCTCAAGGAGGCGGAAAAACAGGTCGAAAAGGCCGCCCGGCACATCCCTTCCCTGGAATCCCTGTGCCAAAGGCTGGAATCGGTCCGGGTGGAACTGGAGGACATCACCGATGAACTCCAGGGAGCCAACGCCCGCGTGGAGATATCCCCCGAACGCCTGGAGAAGGTGGAGGACCGGATGTCCCTCCTGTATGACCTGATGAACCAATACGGGGTCCAGACGGTGGCTGAACTCATCGGAATCCGGGACCGTCTGGCCGATGCCCTGTTCGACTCCACGGCCCTTCTGGACCGGAAAGCCGAGTTGGAAAAAGCCGTGTCCGCGGCGGAGTCCGCCTATGGACAGGCCGCCGGTGCCCTGCATGAAGCGCGCCTCCGGGCGACCGAAGGTTTTGCCGCCGCCATCTCGGAATCGCTGGCTTTCCTGGAGCTTGAACAAGCCGTCTTCCAGGTCGACCTGGCCGAAGCCCCGGAAGGGCCCTCCGGCCATGACACCGTCCGCTTCCTGTTTTCCTCCACGGGCAAGGCGCCTCAGGACCTCTCCAAGGTCGCGTCCGGTGGCGAATTGTCCCGTATCATGCTCAGCCTCAAGGCGATGATGGCCCGCTATACGGCCATGCCCACCCTGTTCTTCGACGAAATCGACACCGGGGTATCCGGCAGCGCCGCCGACCGGATGGGTTCGATGATCTGCCGGATGGGAGCGGACATGCAAGTGTTCGCCATCACCCATCTCCCGCAGGTCGCCGCCAAGGGCCAGGCCCACTACCTGGTGAGCAAGCAGGACGGGACGACATCCATCCGGCACCTGGACGCCCAAGAACGCGTGCAGGAGATTGCACGGCTTCTCAGCGGCTCGGTCGTTACCGATGCCGCCGTCGCCAACGCAGAGGCCCTGCTGGGCGTTTCACTCTTCTGATTTTGAATCATTCAATTTTAATCCTATCTTTGCATCCATGGCAACGCAAAGCAATTCTCCCGTACCGACCCTGGACGAGTTCCGCACCCGTCTCAAGCGCCACGGCCTCAAGGCGACCCGCCAGCGGCTGGAGGTGCACGGGGCGATGATGACGCTGGGACACGCCTCGGCCGACATGGTGACCGAAGAAATCCAGCGCCGGGCCACCGTGAAGGTGACCGTGGCGTCGGTCTACAACATCTTGTCGCAGCTGGCGGACCTGAGGATCTACTCCCGCCGGCTCAGCAACAACAACAAGATGTACTTCGACATCAATAACTTCCGGCATATCCACCTGTACGACAAGGAGAACCACTACTACCGCGACGTTTTCGACGAGGAACTGATGGAACTGGTCCAATCCCACCTGAAAAGACGCAAGTTCCGCGGATTCACGGTCGAGGACATCGACATCCAGCTCATCGCCCGTCCCACCCGGAAATCCAAGGCCGTATGAGAAAGTTCCTCCTTCCTTTCCTGGTCAGCCTCCTTGCGCTGGCCGGCTGCAACAAGCAGGAACCGCCTGTCTTCTCCGGTTTCGAAGCCGGAACCATGGCCGGCGGCGTCTTCACCTCCGACAGCGGAACAAAGATGTATGTGACTGAAAACGGGCAGAATTTCGACATCAGCCGCTCCCGCCGGGTAATCGTCCAGTACGAGACCCTGTCGGTATCCGATCCGGACCGCATCGAGATCAGCATCCAGGGACTCCTGGATGCCTTCATCCGCGATCCGTACGCGGTCGACGCCCTGTCAGACCAGCCAGAAGGCAGCCCGATCGAAGTGACGGACGCCTGGTTCAGCGGAGGATTCCTGAACCTCCTCGTCTCCGCCGAAGGCAAGGATTACGGCAAGCACCGGTGCTCGGCCACCTACCTGGTGGACAAGGACAAGATCGTCATCCGGCTCCTGCATCATGATTCTGAAGACGTTACGGATTCCATGATCAACGCCTTCCTGTCCATTCCGATGGAAGAACCGGCCTTGTCCTATGACCAATACGCCCAATCCATCGGCAAAAAGGACGGTCTCTATCCGGCCCCCGTCCTCTTCCAATGGACGGCCCGCACCCTGGAAGGCGGTCCCCTGAACCTCTACGAACGGGAAGGCTCCTACATGCCTCCGTCCGCAAAGTGATTTTTTGACGGTTTTTTCCGGCTAACCCTTGCAGGGAACGATTTTTTTCGTACCTTTGCAGTCCTTACATGGTGGATGTAGTTCAGCTGGTAGAGCATCGGATTGTGGTTCCGAGTGTCGTGGGTTCGAGCCCCATCATCCACCCCTGCTGCAGCTCTCGGAGGAATCCGGGAGTTGCTTTGTTTTATAAATTCCGTATCTTTGTAAGAATCAACAAAGATTTGAAACCACGAAAAAGATAACAGGTTGCCATGAAGAAACTGGTCGTTATCGATGCATGCATCCGGGGAGAGGAATCCCGGACAAGAAGGCTTGCGGAGCCCATCATCGCCTCGCTGTCAAAGAGATATGAAATCAAGCGGTATGATTTGACGGAGATGGCCATCGAGCCGCTGACGTCCCGGACGTACGCTGACCGCGCCGCCGGCATCGTGCCGGAATGGGCCGCCGAGGCCGCCCGGACCATCGCCGAAGCGGACCGGATCCTCATCGCCGCCCCTTTCTGGGACATGAGTTTCCCGGCCGTGGTGAAGGTGTTCTTCGAGCACGTCTCCCTGTTTGACATAACCTTTACGGACAACGGACGCTCCTGCGTGGGCCTGTGCAAATGTGAGAAAGTGATGCTCGTAACCACCCGAGGGATGAACATCCCGACGGGAGATGCCCGCGAGCAGGCCACGTCCTATCTGCAAGCCCTGTCCCGCCTCTGGGACCTGGGAACGGTCCTCACCGTCGCGGCTTGGAACCTGGATTACAGCACCCCGGAGGAACTGGAAGAAAAGATCGAGAACGCGACCCGGTTCGGCCTGAGGCTGGCTGAAAGCTTCTGACCATGCAAATCCTGGCACTGATCCTGGCCATGGCTCTTCCGCATCTGACGCCATCTTACCAAGTCACCGTTGAAAAGGACGTCCCTTATGCTACGGCGATGGGATATTATACCCACGCCCCGGTGGGCGACAAGGGGTCGACATTCAAGTTGCTGTTTCACAGCGGCATACCGAAACCCGTCACCCTGGAAATGGACATTTACCGCCCTTCCGACGACACGAATACGCCCAGGCCGCTTCTTTTGATGATGCATGGCGGCTCTTTCTTCATCGGCCATAAGAGCGAACCGGGCCAGGCCGGATGGTGCGAGTATTTCGCATCCCTCGGATATGTGGCGGTTTCCATCAACTACCGGCTCGGATTCCATCCCACGAAAAAGGAGATCCGGCAGGCGGAATACCGGGCCCTGGAGGATGCCGACGCCGCCTTGGAATACCTTTTCGGCCGGGAGGACCTTCTTATCGACAAGGACCGTGTTTTCATTGCAGGGACGAGCGCCGGTGCGATGACCGCCCTGAATCTGGCCTTCCGGCTCTATGGTTCCCAGCCGATGAAAGAGGTGCAGCCCCGGCTCGGGCGGGAGGACTTCCGCATCCGCGCCATCGCGAATCTCTGGGGCTCCGTCCACGACCTCTCTGTCCTGGAGAATGCTTCCGTGCCCATCCTCTCCTTCCAGTCCGTCAACGATCCCGTGATGCCCTATGACTTCGGTTATCCGCTCGGTTTTGCCGGCAGGCTGCTTTCGGATCCGATGTACGGAACGCATGCCGTCTACGAGAAAGCGCTGGAACTTGGCCTGCGGGCGGAACACCATCCCTGCCCCGAGGCCCGGCACCGCCTCCACCTGGATGATGCCATGGCCTACACGGAGCGGTTTTATGAAATTCGCGACGCGATGGTGAAATTCTTCGCTGCGGAAATGGAATAATTTCTTATATTTGTGAATTATTGACAAACACACTGATATGGCAAAACGTGAAATCAAGTTCTCCCTGGTGTACAGGGACATGTGGCAGAGTTCCGGCAGGTATCAACCGCGTGTGGATCAGTTGGTTCGGGTAGCCCCGGCCATCGTGGACATGGGCTGCTTCGACCGCGTGGAAACCAACGGCGGCGCCTTCGAGCAGGTGAATCTGCTCTATGGCGAGAATCCGAATGTCTCCGTCCGCCAATGGACGGCCCCGCTCCGCAAGGCGGGCATCCAGACCCATATGCTGGAACGCGGCCTCAACGCCATCCGCATGTATCCTGTTCCTGCGGACGTCCGCGAGCTGATGTTCAAGGTGAAGAAGGCGCAGGGCACCGACATCGCCCGTTCCTTCTGCGGCCTGAACGACCACCGTAACCTCAAGCTCTCCGTCGAATATGCCAAGAAAGCCGGCATGATTTCGCAGGCTGCCCTGTCCATCACCCACTCCCCCGTCCACACGGTGGAATACTATCTGGGCGTCGTGGAGAAGCTGGTCGAGTA
>JAFSJK010000014.1 GCA_017439305.1 Bacteroidales bacterium
CTCAAGGGCTGACGCCGCCGTCAGTGGGTGAGGTACCAGTCGTAGAGGCAGGAGATGCCGTCGGGGAGGGAGACGCGGTGGTGCCAGCCGAGGGCGTGGAGTTTGGAGACGTCGGTGAGTTTGCGGAGGGTGCCGTCGGGCTTTGAAGCGTCCCAGACGATCTCGCCGCGGAAGCCGACCTTCTCCTGGACCAATGCGGCCAGTTCCTTGATACTGAGCTCCTCCCCCGTTCCGACGTTGATGTGGCAGTTGCGGTACTCCGCGATGCCGTCCACATTGACGACCGGATCGGTACAGGTATCCTTGAAATCGACATTCAGCAGGACATGCACGCTGGCGTCGGCCATCTCCTCGCTCCAGAGGAACTCGCGCATCGGCGCCCCGCTCCCCCACAGCGTCACCCGCCCGGGCGTGATGCCGAAGCGGGCAAGCGTCGCCTGGATCGCCCCGCGCAGCGGGCAAAGGTCGTCGCAAGGGCCTTCAGGCAGCACCAGACCGGTCACCGGCCGGCGCGAAAGATCCTTCCTCAGGGCCTCCCAGTCGCCCTCCATCAGGCACCTGGCCAGATGGAACTTCCGGATCATCGCCGGCAGCACATGGCTCCGTTCCAGGTCGAAATTATCCCCGGGGCCATACAGGTTCGTCGGCATCACCGCGATATAATTGCACCCGTACTGCAGCGAAAAACTCTCGCACATCTTCAGCCCCGCGATCCTTATGCGGCCGAGGGTGGCCACAGGTTCGGAGAGGAATACCCCCTCCGGGACGACATTATCAAGGGAAGGGGAAGTTGCGACGCGAAGGGGCAGGTGTTTGCGATGGTAACCGCGTGCCAAAGGCTGGCGGAGGCGGGGGAGACGGGCTTCGGGCTGTTGCTGCTGGCCGGAGAGGAGACGGGATCGTGGGGCGCGAAGGCGTTCGCGAAGACGGGGTTCCAGGCGGAGTACCTGGTCGTGGGCGAGCCCACGGACAACTGCATGGTGTCCGCCTCCAAGGGAACCAAGTCGTTCGACCTCAAATTCAAGGGCGAGCCGTTCCACTCGGGGTACCCGCAGTACGGCATTAGTGCCGTGGATCTGTTCGTGGAGTTTGTCAACCAGCTGAAACATCAGGACTTCCGCCTGGATCCCCTGCTGGGCGAAACAACCTGGAACATCGGCCTTCTCCAGAGCGACAATCCCCAGAACATCCTTTCACCGGAACTTACCTGCCGGATCTATTTCCGCACGACGTTCCTGTCGGACG
Organism: Bacteroidales bacterium; assembly: GCA_017439305.1. Classification (GTDB taxonomy): domain Bacteria; phylum Bacteroidota; class Bacteroidia; order Bacteroidales; family UBA932; genus Cryptobacteroides. The sequence goes on from JAFSJK010000014.1 coordinate 1,246, forward strand.
AGGCCGTGGTCGCCTGGATGGCCGGAGCACCGGCGCTCCTGGACGGACGGCTTTCCGTCACTCCGCGCGGGGGCGACACGCCGGCCCGGTACTGGACCGTCGATAGCCTCCCCTCGAAGGCCGTCGCCTTCGGCAGCGACGCCCCGCACCTGACCGGTTTCGCGCACAAGGCCATCTGTGGTCCCGGCAGCATCACCGTCGCCCACCGCGACGACGAGCACGTCCGCGTCGCGGACCTGGAAAAAGCTGTGGAACAATATCTTGAAATTTATCGGGCTGTCCAATAGAATCATCATTATGGGAAAAGACAGATTTGACATCAAAGACCGGGAGAACCTGAGCCTGCTGACGGATGCACGCGTCATCATCGACAAGGAGACCGGCGTGAACTATCTCTATGTTTGCTGCGGCTACGGCGGCGGCCTGACGCCGCTCCTGGACGCCGAGGGGAAACCCATCATCACGAAAGACGGATATCAGAAGTAACAGCCGGTCGACATGAAAGTAATCATCAGCGGATACGGCCGGATGGGCCATATGGTGGAAAAGGAACTGGCACGGCGGGGCATCGAACTCGTCGCGGCCAGCGAGGACATTTGCAGCGTGGATCCGGAGCTGGCGAAAGAGTGCGTCGTCATTGACTTCACCTGGCCGGACGCGTTCCGGGCCAATTATCCCTTCATCGCGAAACATTTCAAGGCCGCGGTGGTGGGGACCACGGGGTGGAACGACATCGAGGCCGATGTCTTCAAGGCCTTCGAGGACGCCGGGACACCGCTCATCTATGCATCGAACTTCTCCCTCGGGGTGAACGCCCTGTTCGCCGCCGTGGAAAAGGTAAGCAAGATGCTGAAGGGGAACGGCTACACGCCCGCCGTGGAGGAAACGCATCACATCCATAAGCTCGACGCACCCTCCGGGACAGCGAAGAGCCTCGGAAAACTGGTGGAAGCCGGCCTGGGCGTGGAGCCTGAAATCACGGCGCATCGCATCGGCGAAGTGCCTGGAATCCACACCGTTACGTATACATCGGACGTCGACAGGCTCACCCTGACCCACGAAGCCTTCGGGCGGGAAGGGCTTGCGGCCGGAGCCGTTGCCGCCGCGCTCCTGACGGAAGGCATCACGGGCGTGCACGAATTCAAGGAACTGCTATGATGCGGGTCCTGTTTGTCTGCCACGGAAACATTTGCCGCTCTCCCATGGCGGAGTTCATTTTCAAGGCATTGGCCCAGGCCAAAGGCCTCGAGGTGTACGCCGAATCCGCGGCCGTGTCCACGGAGGAGACCGGCAATCCCATCTATCCGCCGGCCCAGCGAAACCTCCGGCAGCACGGCATCCCGTTCGACCCGGGCAAGCGCGCCCGGCAGGTACGCCGAAGCGACTACGACCGTTTCGACCGAATCATCTGCATGGACGCATCCAACCTCCGCCTCCTGCGGTACATCATCCCTGACGACCCGGAAGGCAAGATCCACCTCATGATGTCCTACACCGGCTCCGGCCGCGACGTCGCGGATCCCTGGTACACAGGCGATTTCGAGCGCACCTACCAGGACCTCGATGCGGCCTGCAGGGCTCTGCTGGAGTCCGTTTGCCGTTCGGCGAAAAATTCGTAACTTGCCGACTCAATTGACAAGAAGATGAAACCATTGACTCTCAAAGGATGCGGAACGGCGCTGTTCACCCCGTTCAAGGACGGAAAGGTGGATGAGGCCGCCTTCGCGGCGACCGTGCGCCGGCAGGTGGAAGCCGGTATCCATTTCCTTGTGCCGCTCGGGACGACAGGGGAGACCCCTTGCCTGTCCGTGGCGGAACGCCAGAAAGTGCTGGCCCTCGCCCGCGAGAACGCGCCGGGCAAAACGCTCCTCGTAGGAGGTGGAACCAACTCGCTGACCGCCACGCTGGAAAACATGGCCCAGCTCCCGGACGCCGACGCCTACCTGATTGTCGTCCCCTATTACAACAAGCCCAACCAGACCGGCCTGTACGAATATTTCAAGGCCGTCGCAGGCAGTACGGACAAACCCATCGTCATCTATAACGTGCCCAGTCGCACGGGCGCGAACATCCAGGCCGAGACCACCCTCCGTCTCGCGGAGGAGATCCCCAACATCGTGGCCGTGAAGGAAGCCTCGGGCAACTACAAGCAGATCAGCGAGATCATCCGCTGCAAACCCGAAGGGTTCAGCGTGCTGTCCGGCAATGACGACGAGACGCTGTCCCTGATGGCCACCGGGGCCGACGGCGTCGTTTCCGTCGCGTCGAACATCGCCCCGCGCGAGATGGTGCAGCTGGTGGAGGCCCTGCAGCGGGACGACATGGTCAAGGCCCGCGCCTTCCATCACCTCCTGTCGCCCCTTTTCAAGGCCTGTTTCGTGGAGCCGAACCCCATCCCCGGCAAGGCCGCCATGGCCCGCCTGGGCCTGATGGAGAACGAACTCCGACTCCCGCTCGTCCCGGCCACGCCCCAAACCGAAGAACTGATCGCAAAGACACTCGACGCCTTATGGAAGTAACCCTCGAACGTTTCAACGAAGTTATCGAAGGCCTGGAAAAAGGCCAGATCCGCGTAGCGGAAAAGATTGACGGCCAATGGGTGGTCAACAAGTGGGTGAAGGAAGTGATCCTGGCCGGCTTCAAGCTCGGCGCCATCACCGACATGTCGCAGGGCCAGTTCCCGTTCTTCGACAAGGCCACCTTCCCGGTGCGGAAGTTCAAGGCCGAAGACGGCGTCCGGATCGTTCCGGGCGGGTCCAGCATCCGCCGTGGCGCCTATCTCGCCCCCGGTTCCATCGTCATGCCTCCCGCTTATGTCAATGTGGGCGCTTATGTCGATGAAGGGACGATGGTCGACTCCCATGTGACCATCGGTTCCTGCGCCCAGGTGGGAAAACACATCCACATTTCCGCATCGACCCAAATCGGCGGCGTGCTGGAGCCCGCCGGCGCCATGCCCACCATCATCGAAGACGGCGCTTTCATCGGCGGCAACTGCGGCATCTACGAGGGCACCATCGTCCAGGAGGGCGCGGTCATCGCCTCCGGCGTGATCATCACTTCCTCCACCGCCATCTTCGACGCCACGACGGGCGAATTCACCCGTCGCAATGCCGACGGACGCATCGTCGTCCCCCGCGGCGCCGTCGTCGTCTCCGGCTCCAAGCCCATCATCCGTGACGGCAAGCCCCTCGAGAGCGGCGTGCATCTCTACTGCCCCGTCATCGTCAAGTACCGTGACGAGAAGACCTCCGGCAGCGTCCAGCTCGAGGACCTGCTGCGATAATTTTATCAATCCGCTTTTAACAACCGGCCGCGTTCTGCGTCATAGGAATGCAGCCGGTTGATTTTTGTTATATGAGAAAGTTACTGATTACCCTGTTGATGGTCCTAAGTCTCAGCGCGGCAGCCTGGGCGGAAGGACAGAACGCAAGCCTCCGCAGCCTGGTATCCTCCTACAAGGGGACCGAAGGATTCGAAGTCGTCGACCTCGGCGGAGTGGGCCTGGGCCTGCTGAAAGCCGCCGCCAGGACCGCCGCCGATACGCCCGAGGACCGGGAAGCCCTGAAACTGTTCGACGGCCTCAAGCGCCTTACCGTCGTGGACTTTTCCGATGCCGCACCCGAGGTACGGGAAAAATTCCTGCGCAAGGCGAAGCGGATCCTCTCCGCCGGTGAAATGCTGATGGAAGCGAAGGACGGCGGCGAAACGGTCCGCATCTACGGAACCTCCTCGGCCGACGGAACCCTCCTGAAAGACATCGCCCTCCTGGCCGGAGACGCGCTCATCTTCATCCGCGGATCCATCCGGACCGACCAGGTCGAAGCCCTCATGAAACAGGCAGACCGATGACCGAAGCCGCATTCCATACCGTCTGGATTCCGCTCCAGGAGCGGTTCTACCGGGTCGCGTTCTTCCTCCTGGAGGACAGGGCTGATGCTCTGGACACCGTACAGGACCTGTATGTGAAGCTCTGGAAGATGCGCGACACCCTGGACCTCGTCCGCAACCCGGGAGCCTATGGCGCACTGCTCGTGCGGAACCTCTGCATCGACCGGATCCGGAGGCGGACTCCCCGGGAGGAGTTCCCGGACGACCTCGCCGGAAAGGATCCGCCGGATGAACAGCTGGTTGCAAAGGAAACCCTCGGGGCCGTGATGCAGGCGATGGAACGCCTCCCCGACAGCCAGCGGAAACTGATGAAACTGCACCTCCTGCGAGGTCTGTCCTATGATGAGATTGCCGCCGAGACCGGCCTCTCCCCCCTCAACATCCGTGTCCAGGTGAGCCTGGCCCGCAAAAAACTGAAACAATATGAAGACGCTTGATGAAATAAACCGGCTTTCCGCCGAAGACCTGGAAAGGATTTCGCTCGACAAAAGCATTCCCGTGCCGAAGGAGCTTTCCGCCCGGGTGCAGGCCGCCGTCGACAGGAAGGACGACCGGGAACCGGTCCATCTGTCCGCCCGGAAGTACGGAGCATCCGTCTTCGCCGTGGCCGCCGCCATCTCGCTGTTCGCCCTGGGCGCCGTGCTCCTGAACCGCGAGCGCGCTCCGAAGGACACCTTCGACGATCCCTACCTGGCCTATGCCGAAGTGGAAAAGGCCTTTGCCAAAATATCCAGCACCGTGGCCTACGGTGCGTCCAAGATAACCGATTCCGAACAAACCCTTGACAAATACAGTTACTGGAAATGAAAAAGCTTTATATCCTGCTGGTGATGCTCCTTGCGAGCGTAGCCGCCATCGCCCAGGACGGGCGCTCCCTGTATAACAAATATTCAGATCTCGACAACGTCGAGGCCGTGTACATCTCTCCCGCGATGTTCCGCCTGATGGGCAAGATCCCCGATATTGAAATGGAAGGTGAGAACGTCAACTTCGCCCCCATCATCAAGACCCTCACCGGCCTGTACATCCTGAACATCACGCAGGAAGACATCGCGGCCGACCTGGCCGAAGACGTGAAGCGCTTCATCCAGAAAGGCCAGTACGAACTCCTGATGGAAGCCAAGGACAGCGGCGAAGTCATGCGGCTGTACACCGTAGGAAACGACCAGATCGTCAACAGCCTCGTGATGCTGGCCCGGCAAGCCTCCGAAACAAGCTTCATCTGCATCGACGGAACCATGCCCCGCGACCAGCTGGAGGACCTCATCGCCAAGGCGACGCAGGATTAAGCCGGAGAGACGGCCCTGGCGCCCGTCGAATGCAACTCCATGACTATTAGCCAGTTACATAATAATGCCTGGTCAAAACAGACCAGGCATTATTATGTAAGGCACTAACTGAGAAGGACTTCCATTCGACGCCTCCCATGCTTTGCCATTCCTGGTGGAACCGATATTTCAAAAAAACGCAAAAAAGTTTTGGCGGTTTGCAAAATATCACTACCTTTGCAGTGTACTATTTTACTAATACACAAGATCATGAAACGGATCATCACCTTTCTCGTTTGCGCAATCTGCTTGACTATCAACGCATTCGCCGCCCGTCAGGCCGTGACGGAGCTCATCGGCGCGGTGGTCGATGCCACCGGTGCACCACTCGGATTCGCAACCGTATACCTTACCAACCCGGACGGAGCCGTTGTCTGCGGCACTTCCGCCGACGCCGACGGCCGGTTTGAGCTCAAGGCCGCGCAAGGAACCTATTCCCTCACGGTTTCACTCGTAGGCTACCGCGATGCGGTCCAGACCGTCACGCTGAACCAGCCCCGGCAGGAACTCTCCCCTGTCCGCCTGGAGGAAGACACCCAGCTGCTCGGCGAGGCCGTCGTGCAGGCTGTGATGCCCAAGACCAAGCTCACCGGCGAAGGCCTGGCGACCTCCGTTCACGGCTCCGTCCTGGAAAACGCAGGTACGGCGAATGATGTCCTGAGCAAAGTCCCGGGCCTTATCAAGGGCCAGGACGGACTGGAAGTCATTGGCAAGGGCGCCCCTCAGATCTATGTCAATGGCCGGAAACTCACCGACCCCACCGAACTGGACCGCATCCTCAGCCATGAGATCCAGAGCGTCGAGGTCATCAACAATCCGGGTGCGCAATATGATGCGACCGTACGCGCCGTCGTACGCATCCGCACCGTCAAACGGAAGGGCGAGGGCTTCGGATTCAATGTGAACCTGACCGACGAGCAGTCGCTCCGGGTGAAGAAATTCAACGACCCGGACGCCGCAGTCAATGTCAATTACCGCACCGGCGGCGTAGACCTTTTCGGCGGGGTGAAATACAACCAGTTCAACCAGCGCCAGAACAGCGACCTCGTACAGGAAACGAATCTGAATCCGGTCATCCGGCAGGTCGAGACCCTGACCGGTGACTTCAGCAACCAATCGCTGACCGCCAACGGGGGCGTCAACTGGCAGATTGCCAACAATCACTCCGCCGGCTTCAAGGTAGAATGGGGGCGCAGCCTGGATTACAACGACTATGAGCTGATGGAAGGGGATGTCTTCCGGGGCAGCGAACTGATGGACCACCTGAAAACCGTCAACCGGGGACAGAACGGACCAAGAGCGCCCCAGTCACTGGGCACGAACGTCTACTACAACGGCCTCGTGGGGAAAATGGGCATCGACCTGAACCTGGACTATTTCCAGATTTCCGACAACAAGATATCCAATATTCAGGAGGACAGCGACATCCAGGATGCGACCGTGTCCACGGAGTCCGGCTCCGACAGCAAGCTCTACGCCGCCAAGCTGGTGCTTTCCTACCCCGTTTGGATGGGCCAGTTACAGGTGGGCACGGAAGAGGCTTTCTCCCGCAACCGCGACAATTACCGCCTGACCGGGGCCGAAATCCCGTCGACTTCCTCCCGCGTAAAGGAAGACAACGCCGCCGCATTCGTGAACTACGGCTTCGTGGTGGGCCAGATCGGCCAGTTGAACGCCGGACTCCGCTACGAGCACGTGAACTATGCCTATGAGGACCTGATGGGCGATGGCAGTTTCTCGCGGAAATACGACAACCTGTTCCCGTCTGTCTCCTTCGCGGGCGTCTTCGGCCCGGTCCAGACAATGCTCAGCTACAGCGCCCGCACGGCAAGGCCCAGCTTCAACATGCTCTCCACCGCCATCCGCTATAACAACCGGTATACCCTGCAGGGCGGCAATCCGGCCATCCAGCCGCAGGCCATCCAGTCCCTGTCCGCCACGGCGCTCTGGAACTTCCTCTCCCTATCCGTCAGCTACGACCGCACGAAGGACCCGATCATTACCTGGGCGAACCTGTACAATGACGAAGGCGTCATCCTGCTCAAGCCGGTCAACGGGGAAAATCCGCTCCGGTCCCTGACCGCCTACCTGGTGGCCACGCCCACCATCGGCCCGTGGAACATCTCCGCGGTCACCGGGCTCCTGAAGACCTGGCTCCAGGTGGGAGACCTCCACTTCAACGATGCGCCCGTCTGGATTGCCCAGCTGAACAACACACTCACCCTTAATAAGGGCTGGCAGCTGGAACTGGGCGGGGAATATCACAGCCCGGGCCAGCAGCAGAACATGACGCTGACCAACCACTACTTCAATCTGACGGCGGCGGTGCAGAAGACCCTGCTGAAAGATGGCTCCCTGGTGCTCCGTCTGGAAGGCCGCGACCTTACCTACTCAGGTCACAACCACGTTTTCACCAACCTCGGGCACTACAGCATCACGCAGAGCGTCCTGATGGACACGCAGCGCCTCGTGTTCTCCATCCGCTACCGCTTCAACACCACGGAGAGCAAGTACAAAGGAACAGGCGCCGGTAAGGACGCCCGTCAGAGAATGGGAAACAGTTCCAACTAAAGGATTTCCACCAGCCGGGCAGGACCGGTCAGGTATACGTCGGTGAACTTTTCGTCCGCTCCGGGCGTGAAGTTCACCGACAACCAGTCTTGCCGGGCGCGGAGCCGGACAGTCGCGGTCGGAACGACGGAAGCGGCATATGCGGCAATCGCGCTGGCCGTAAGGCCGGTGCCACAAGCGAGGGTCTCGCCCTCGACGCCCTTTTCGAAGGTGCGGACATGGAGCCCGTCCGGCGCGACATGGACAAAGTTCACGTTGGTGCCGATGGGCGCAAAGGCCGGATCCCGACGGAGGGCCTTGCCTTCCGAGTCGATGTCGACCTGCTCCACATCTTCCACAAACTTCACGAAATGGCGCGTCCCCGTATTCAGGAAGTACCCGCCCATCATGGGCGTAATCCCATGAACGTCAATCATTTTGATTCGCACCGTCCAAAGGGTTTCCTCCGGATGTTCCAGGATCTCGCCTGTATGCAGCCCATCCGGGGCGCGGAAGAGGTAAGTCCCTTCGGCCAGGTCGGGATGGCAGGAGGGCTTGATGCCCAGGTAATCGGCAAACGCCACGATGCAGCGCCCGCCGTTCCCGCACATCATGCCGCCGGAACCGTCGGGATTGAAGAAATCCATGGTAAAATCGACCGACGCATCCCCTATGCCCAGGATCATCAGCCCGTCGGTGCCGTACTCCTTGCACAGGGCCTGGATGCGATGGACGTCCCGATATTCCGACACGTCCCCTTCGCGGCCGTCGATGACCACGAAATCATTCCCCGCGCCGGAAAAATAATACAGCTTCCTGTCCATAAACTAACGGTTTAGACGGCCGGCGACGATCTCCCCCAGCAATCTCAGCCCCGGCTCCATCTTCTCCTCCGCAATGAAGGAGAAATTGAGCCGCATGGTGTTGCGGTGGCTGCCATCCAGGAAGAAGAAGGAGCCGGCGACGTAGGCAACACCCTTGGTGAGCGCCTCGTCGTACATTTCGATGGTGTCGATACCCTCAGGCAGCGTCAGGAAAAGGAAGAGGCCGCCTTCGGGGTAGGTCCAGGTCACGCCTTCCGGCATATACTTCTCCAACAGGCTCACCATCAGGTCCCTGCGGCGGCGGTACTCGGCCTTCGTTTTCATGAGGTTCGCATCCAGCGCGCCACTCGTGAGAAACTCCGTGGCAAGATACTGGTCAAACACCGGCGGACACAGGTCCAACGCCTGCTTGCAGATGTAAATCTGCTCCAACAACTCCTCCGGACCGATGATCCAGCCCAGCCGGAATCCCGGCGCAAAGATCTTCGAGAAACTTCCCAGATGCAAGGTCCGCTCCGGCGCGAGTTCCCGGATCATCGGCACGTCTTCCCCGCTGTAACGCAGTTCACGATAAGGACTGTCCTCCACGATGACCACGTCCAGTTCCCGCGCCAGGGCGACAATCCGCTCGCGTTCAGCGAGCGTCATCGTCTCGCCCGACGGATTGTTGAAGTCGGGAATGACATAAATGAACTTGTAATGCGGCCTCGGCGCCGGCGCATCGGCGCAGACCTCGCCCGGTTTCGGAGGACGGACGGAGGAGATCGGCCTCACATCGGCCCGATAGGCCTTGAATGACTGCAGCGCACCGAGATAGGTGGGCTCGGTGGTAAGGACGACGTCGCCCGGATCGCATAGGATGCGGGTACATACGTCGATGCCCTGCTGGGACGAGGTCGTGATCTGCACCTGCGAGACTGGCACGCCGTAGCGGGCGGCGATAGCCTCCCGAAGTTCCGGAACACCCTGGGTAGCACCGTATTGCAGCGCCTTGGTCCCATACTTTTCCAGCACGCGGCCAGGCAGTGTCTTCAGGTCCTCCATCGGGAAAGTCACGGCTGCCGGATATCCGCCCGCGAACGAGCAGATCGCACTCAGGTCCACCTTCCGGAAAATCTCCCGGACGGGGCTCCGCATAAAGGAGGGGACGTCGGAGGAAAAGAGATGCCGATAGTTCATTATTCCCGCGTAATCTTCGCCCCGAGGGCATTCAGGCGGCCTTCGATGTCTTCGTAGCCGCGGTCGATCTGTTCGATGTTGTCGATGGTGGAGGTGCCCTTGGCGCTCATCGCGGCGAGGAGCATCGCGATGCCGGCGCGGATGTCCGGAGAAACCAGGCGGGCAGCCTTGAGCTGCAGCCGGTGGTCATGGCCGATCACCACGGCCCGGTGCGGGTCGCACAGGATGATCTGGGCGCCCATGTCAATGAGCTTATCGACGAAGAACAGCCTGGATTCGAACATCTTCTGGTGGATGAGGACGCTGCCCTTGCACTGCGTGGCGACCACCAGCATCACGGAGAGAAGGTCCGGAGTAAGGCCCGGCCAGGGCGCGTCGGCGAGGGTCATGATGGACCCGTCCAGGAAAGAATCGATCTCATAGCTCTCCTGCGCCGGCACATAGATGTCGTCGCCCCGCTGCTCCAGGTTCACGCCCAGGCGGCGGAAAGCATCCGGAATGATGCCCAGGTCGTACCAGGACACGTCCTTGATGGTGATTTCGCTCTGGTTGATGGCGGCCATGCCGATGAAGGAGCCCACCTCGATCATGTCCGGCAGGATCCGGTGATTCGTACCGTAGAGCTTCTCCACACCGTGGATTCTCAAGAGGTTGGAACCCACGCCGTCAATGAATGCCCCCATCCGGTTGAGCATCTTGCATAACTGCTGTAGGTAAGGCTCGCAGGCGGCGTTATAGATGGTGGTCGTGCCCCGCGCCAGGACCGCGGCCATGACGATATTGGCCGTACCGGTTACGGACGCCTCGTCCAGCAACATATAGCGGCCGGTCAGACGGTCCTTCGTGGTCAAATGGAAAGCATGCCGCGCGGCATCATATTCCATATCCGCCCCCAGGGTGACCATGCCCGCCAGGTGCGTATCCACCCTCCGGCGGCCGATCTTGTCACCGCCTGGCTTCGCAAACCATGCGTGGCCGAACCGGCTCAGCAGCGGGCCCACGACCATCACCGAACCACGGAGTGCCGCGCACTTGCGGACAAACTCTTCGGTCTCGATGTAGGCGGTATCCACCTCGTCGGCCTGGAAACGGTAAGTCCCCTTTTCCAGACGCTGGACCTTCACCCCCATCCCCTGCAACAGGCCGATAAGGTTCTTCACGTCCAGGATCTCCGGAACATTGGAGATGACGACCGGATCGGCGGTCAGCAGCACTGCGCTGATGACCTCCAGGGCCTCGTTCTTCGCGCCCTGCGGAGTGATTTCGCCGGACAGCTTGTGCCCGCCTTCGATGATGAATCTTCCCATATGTTTATACGTGTTCCACCTCCGGGTGGAGTTCTATGCCATACTTGTCCTTGATCGTGTCGATGACCCGGCGCTCCAAGGCCACGATCTCGTCCGGCGTGGCGTCACCGGAAGCATTCACGATTACGAGCGGCTGCTTCGGATACACCTGCGCACCACCCAGCCGCATCCCCTTGAACCCGCACTGGTCGATCATCCACGCGGCGGGAACCTTCACCTGGTCACCCACCTCATAATGAGGCACTTCGTAGTCCGGACCGTTTTCCTCCTTCGCGATCGCCACGATCCGCTCGAAATGCTCCCGGCTGATCACCGGATTGCAGAAGAATGACCCGGCGCTCCCCACCTCCTCCGGATCCGGCAGTTTCGTCCGGCGGATGCCGATGATGGTATCGCGGATCATCTGGGGTGAGAGGGAAGAGGGTATAGGGTCTGAAACCTGTGCCACCCTCGGCACATTAGAGGGAGGGGCCCATTTATGGGAGGGACGGAGGTCGCTTTGCGACCGGAGGGTTTCAGACCCTATACCCTCTTCTCTCCATCTTGCCTCAAGCGCCTTACGCACGCCCCCGTAGTCCAGTTTGGGCTGGGGGACGGTAGAAAGATGGAAGGTGACGGCCGTGATGATGTAACGACCCTTCCAGGCAGTCTTGAAGAGGGAGGTGCGGTAACCGTAGCCGCAGTCGGCGCCGGGGATATCCACGAAGCGGCGATCCTGAAGGTCGAAGGCGTGGACCGTTTCGATGATGTCCTTCGCCTCCACACCGTAGGCGCCGATGTTCTGCACAGCGCTGGCGCCCACTTCACCGGGAATCAGCGACAGGTTCTCCGGGCCCCAGAGGCCCTCCTGTGCCGCCCAGGCGCAGAAGTCGTCAAAGACGACGCCGGCGGCGACGCGGACAAGGAGGCCGGACGCGTCCGCTTCCGGACCAGGCAGGACAGTATGCCCCTGGTTTGCCAGATGCAATACCGTCCCCGGGAAATCACCCGTGAAGAGGAGGTTCGAACCGCCACCCATCACGAAGAGGGGTTGCGGAAGGGACTCCAGGTCAAGCGTCAGCAGGTCCTCCGGCTCGGTCACCTCCACATACAAACGGCAAGACACCCTCATTCCGAAGGTGTTCCGCTGCGAAAGGTCATATGCTTCGTGACGCGTAATCATACCTCAACCTCACGGGTCTGCTGGATCGGGTTTTATAAGTTATTACTATTCAATCGTTTCTATCAGAGGCATCTGCAGACCCCCTGAAAAAACGGGAGGTTTGCGGATTGGCATTCTGTAAAATACGTTCAATCAAGCAATTACAAAACAACAATCCGCAGACCCCGAAAAGCTACTCCGCCGTCTTCACATTCAGGGCGATCTGGAGCTCGTCCAGCTGCTCCTGGTCGATCTCCGACGGGGAGTCGATCATCACGTCGCGGCCCTGGTTGTTCTTCGGGAAGGCGATGTAGTCGCGGATGGAGTCGGAGCCGCCCATCAGGGCGCACACGCGGTCGAAGCCGAAGGCGAGGCCGCCGTGCGGCGGGGCGCCGTACTGGAAGGCGTGGATGATGAAGCCGAACTTGAGTTCCGCTTCCTCCGGGCCGATGCCCAGTACCTCGAACATGCGCTTCTGCATGTCGGCGTTGTGGATCCGGATGGAGCCGCCGCCCAGCTCGGAGCCGTTCAGGACGAAGTCATAGGCATTGGCGCAGACGCGCTCGAGGTCCTCTTTCGCGTTGGAATAGAACCACTTCTCGTGCTCCGGTTTCGGGGCCGTGAAGGGATGGTGCATCGCGTAGAAGCGCTGGGTCTCGTCGTCCCACTCCAGGAGCGGGAAGTCCACGATCCACAGCGGAGCGAAGACCTTCGGGTCGCGGAAGCCCAGGCGGTTGCCCATCTCCAGGCGCAGGACGCCCAGCATGGTCTGGACCTTGCGCTTGTTATCACCGGACATCACGAGGAGGAGGTCGCCGGGCTTCGCCTCTGCGGCGGAAGCAATGCGGGCGAGATCCTCCGCTCCGTAGAACTTGTCGATGGAGGACTTGAAGGTGCCGTCGGCATTGACCCGGATGTAGATCAGGCCCTTGGCGCCCACCTGCGGACGCTTGACCCATTCGGTGAGTTCGTCCACCTGCTTGCGGGTATACTCGGCTACGCCCGGGACGGCGATGGCGCCGATGTAGGCCGCACCGTCCAGCACGCCGAAGCCCTTGCCCTTCGCCACGTCCGTAAGCTCGTGGATCTCCATGCCGAAACGGACGTCCGGCTTGTCGGAACCGTACTTGTCCATGGCATCGTACCACGTCATACGCGGAAGCGGGTTAGGGATCTCCACGTTCAGGACGTTCTTGAACAGGGTGCGCATCATGCCCTCGAAGGTGTTCAGGACGTCTTCCTGCTCCACGAAGGACATTTCGCAGTCGATCTGGGTGAACTCTGGCTGACGGTCGGCGCGGAGATCCTCGTCGCGGAAGCAGCGGACAATCTGGAAGTAGCGGTCGTAGCCGGCCACCATCAGGAGCTGCTTGAAGGTCTGGGGACTCTGCGGCAGGGCGTAGAACTGGCCCGGATTCATGCGGGACGGGACCACGAAGTCGCGGGCGCCTTCCGGCGTAGACTTAATCAGATACGGGGTCTCGATTTCCATGAAGCCCTTGTCGTCCAGGTAGTTGCGGATCTCATGGGCCACCCGGTGGCGCAGGGTGAGCGCCCGGCGGAGCGGGCCGCGGCGGAGGTCCAGGTAGCGGTATTTCATCCGCAGGTCATCGCCGCCGTCGGATTCATCCTCGATGGTGAAGGGCGGGGTGACGGACTTGTTCAATATGGAGAGGGCGGTAACCTTGATCTCGATGTCACCAGTGGGCATCTTGCTGTTCTTGGCCTGGCGCTCGACGACCTCGCCGACGGCCTGGATGACGAATTCGCGTCCGAGGGAGGTGGCGGTGTCCACCAGGTCGGCGGGCGCGTCCGCCTCCACGACAAGCTGGGTGATCCCGTAACGGTCCCGGAGGTCGATGAAGGTCATGCCACCCAGTTTGCGGGCTTTCTGGACCCATCCGGCGAGCGTCACGCGCTCTCCCTTGTTGCCGATGCGGAGTTCTCCGCAAGTGTGTGTACGATACATAGTATATAACTCAGGTTTAACTTACAAAAATAGCAAAAAATAATGAGTATCTTTGCAGGGATAACCGATTTGATATGGAAGTACGCGCCAAGAAGGCCCTCGGCCAGCATTTTCTCACCGACCAGCGCATCGCGCAGGACATCGTCGCCGCCCTGCACTCCCCCTGCGAGGCCCTGGAGGTCGGCCCCGGCATGGGGGTTTTGACCCAGTACCTGCTGCAGCGGGAGGACGTCGACCTGAAACTCGTGGAGATCGACGGGGAATCGGTGGACTACCTCCTCACCCACTTTCCGGGCATGCAGGGAAGGCTCCTGCAGGCCGATTTCCTGAACCTCCGGCTGGAGAAGATCTTCCCGGAGCGGTTCTCTGTCATCGGCAACTTCCCCTACAACATCTCCTCGCAGATCTTCTTCAAGATCCTGGACTACCGCGAGCGCGTCCCCGAGGTCGTGTGCATGATCCAGAAGGAAGTGGCCGAACGCATCGCCGAAGGGCCGGGCACCAAAACCTACGGCATCCTGTCGGTCCTGCTGCAGGCGTGGTACGACATCGAATACCTGTTCAGCGTGGGCTCGGGCTGCTTCGCCCCGCCGCCCAAGGTGGAATCGGCCGTCATCCGCCTCACAAGGAACACCCGTACATCGCTTGGCTGTGACGAAAGCCTCTTCAAGGCCGTCGTGAAAACCGCCTTCGGCCAGCGCCGGAAGATGATGCGGAATCCCCTCAAACCCCTCATCGCCGCCAAGGCCGCCCGCGAAGGCTGGAGCGACGAAGAAAAGGCGGCCTTTACCGCCAACCCGGTTTTCGAACGCCGGCCCGAAACCTTATCCGTGGAAGACTTCATCGACCTGACCAACTTATTGACGTAGCCCTATGAAGAAGATCCTTCCCCTTTTCGCCGCCCTGGCGATGTTCGGCGCCTGCGGGCAGAAAGCCTCCGAAACTCCGCAAATCTCCATTTTCTGTGACCACATCTGGACCGTAGCGCACCAGGAAGGGATTTCCTTCCGGGAGGCGGCGACGAAGATCCGAGAAATCGGCTACGAAGGGGCCGATGTCCGGGTGCTCCAGAACCCGGACGAACTCCGCATCCTGGACAGCCTGGGATTCCAGCACGCCTGCGCCATCGCCGAGATCGACTATGGCGCCGGTGAACAGCCCGAGATGGAAGCGGCTGCCCTCGCCTTCCTGGAAACCTATGGTTATGACCGGCTGCTGCTCGTGACCGGCCTGATGCCGGAAGGCAGCACCGCCGAGGAGCGCGACGCCGCCCGGCTGCGGGCTGCCGCCTTCGCCAAAAGGGTGACTGACAAGGGGTTCTGCATCATGATCGAAGACTATGACAATCCCCGGTCCCTTTGCTACAACATGGCGGGACTGGACTCGCTGTTCACCCTGGCCCCCAACCTGGACCATGTGTTCGATACCGGCAACTACCTGTTCGCCGGGGATGATGCCTTGGTCGCTTACGACCGCTTCCGCGACCGCATCGCCCATGTGCACCTGAAGGACCGCGTGGCGCCGGACGACATGCACTGCGTTCCCGCCGGCAGCGGCTGCATCCCCATCGAGACCATCGTCCGCAACCTCATCGCTTCCGGCTATGACGGCTGGCTCACCGTCGAACAGTACGGCTCACGCCAGATGCTGGCCGACAGCAAGACGGCTTTCGGGAACGTCCAGGCAATCCTCGAAAAGAAATAGCCGGCTACAGCTTCGCGACAGTCGCAGCCAACTGCTCTCCGAGGCCGATCGTGTAGCCTTCGGAGAGGAAGAATACGCGGTTGAAGGAGTCCGCCAGGATGACCACCGGGAACTGCTGCCCAAGGGCCTGCTGAACATCGCCGTTGGCATCCAGCCCCAGCAGGATGGTCGAGGGCAAAGTGCCATAGCGTCCTTCGGACATTTCTACCTGAAGGCGGTGCATGGCTTTTTCGTCCGTGCACAAAAGGACGATCGGACGGCCCCAGGCTTCCAACTGCGTCCGGGCCGCAGCCAGGTCGCGAAGTACGTGATTCGTAGGCTCTTTGCCCGGGTCCAGGAGAGCGAGGGCATAGAAACCGCGGCCGGTCTGTGAGAGGATTGAGACTGCTTCCTTCGCTTCGTCCGGACTCTCCAGGACATCCCCATCCTCGGTCAAGGTCGTAACGACGGGGCGGATCCGGGTCTCAGCATCGAAGGAGCCGATCACCGGGACGCCATCCTCGCCGGCCCGGAGGACCAGGTCGACGACAGTCTCTTGTCCGGCCGCCACCTCAAAGAAAACAACCGACACGGGAACAGCGCCGCTGGCCAGGCGGTTGCCGGAGACAAGCATATAGCGCCCTTCCTCCATCGGGAAACCGGTGCGGAACACGTGGGCCCAGTCCACACCACCGCCCATGTCGACTTCGCCTTCGTCGAATTCCATCAGGTGCGGACGGCCGTTCTCGATCCGGGAGAGGGTGAAATGGCTGTAATACCGGGGGTTATCGACCACTTTGTCCGGGGTGTAGGTCAGTTTCAGGATACCCTTCGGCGCTGCCACAGCCGGACCGGCACCGTCGAAATCCACGTCCAGCCAGTCACCGCCGGTCCGGTACTGGATCTTTCCGTTCACGGGATTCTTTTGCGCCTCAATGCCCAGGCTTCTCGCCAGGGCTACGAAGAAGATGCCGCGGGAGCGCGGACTGGCAAGCCGGCTCCGCTCCACACCGATGGGCGACATCGGAATATCCCAGGCCTTGGGATCGTCGATGACGGTCACATACTCGCGAATGGCCCGGACCAGCAGCTGCGGATCGGTCAGCCACTGCCGCTCATCCCCGCTCAAGGCTTTCCGGAAATGGGCCTTGTACGGGCTCAGGAACTCGTTTTCCACGCGAGGGCCGATGAGGGCATCCCGGTCATTGTAGCTGTCCAGGAGGTTCTCCAGGGTGATGTCCTGGAAATCCTTGCGGCTGAGGCTCAGGAAAAGATGCTCCACGCGCTCGTGGTCGTCGGCCTGGGCCATGAAGGCCTCGATCGTGCGCCAGTTGCCACGGGACCACTCGATGGGAAAGACCATATGGTGGCCATAACCGTGTTCCTTCGTGAAAGCCAAAGCCTCCTCGTGCGTCGGGAAGGTAGCCTCATAGGCATGACGAAGGGAATCTTCGTAAGCGAACCGGCGGTCATTCTCCGCCCGCAGTTCCGGAGTCACCTCCGGCAGCCGTACCTTCTCCGGCGGCGGAACGATGTCGAGAGACTCTTTTTCCGGCGTAGATCCCAGTGTGACAGTCACTTCCGTATCCTTTCCGAAGGAGCATTCCGCATAGCCACAGGCGCCGTCCTTCGAGGCCCAGACGAGAAGGTCGCCCAGGCCGGAGGAAAGGAAGGTACGGCCATCGGCATCCGTGTACTTGGTTACGGCCGGGTAGAACTCCGCATAATTGTAGATGCAGAAGTCCACGCGGGCGCCATCGACCGGCTTTCCGGCAGCATCGACCACCCGGAAATCGGCCCGGGCGGTGGTGGCGTAATGGTCGATGAGGTTCACTTCCGTGTAGTTCGGGCTCACGAGCACGACCTCCTCCGGGCCGTCGTAACGGCCGAAGACCTTGGTATGCATCAGCATCGCGCGGGAAGCGGGGGCGTTGAACCAGCCCAGGTCCAGCACCGGCTCCGGCTCGCAAGCACCCATGAAGTGCCACTCGCCGTCGGCCCAGGCCTCCACCCAGGCATGATTATCGTCAGTATGCGCCCAGCGCGGGGTGTACACCTGCCGGGCAGGAATGCCCACGGACCGCAATGCAGCCACACAGAAGGTCGATTCCTCCCCGCACCGGCCCAGCGCATTCTGCACCGAGGCGAGCGGCGAACTCGTCCGCGCATCGGAAGGCTGGTACGTCATCTTCTCGTGACACCAGTGGTTCACTTCCAGGATGGCTTCCGCCATCGACAGACCCTGTACACGGGGCTTCAACTCCCGGTAGAACACAACGCGGGAGGTATCCAGATTCTCATTGTTGACACGGATCGGCAGCACAAAGTGCCTGAACTCCCGTTCCGGCACCTTCCATCCCATCTCCTCCCGGATGCGGAACGACGCGCGAACCTGGTCCAGATAGTACTGCATCGGATAGTCCACCACGTCCGCAAGGGGCATATAAGCATAAAGGAACATCAGCGCCTCTTGCTCAGCGGCGGTGAGGCTGTCCATTTCCATAAAGTGCTCGAGCGCCCCGCCGTTCGCCGCTTTCCGGGCTGCGTAATCCTCCTGCACCTGCCCACGATAAGCCTTGTCCGTCAGAAAATGCGCCTCGTGACCGCCGGTGCAGCCCACCAGCATCGCGATAATCAGCCCCATCATGGAGACCTGCAGAATCGCCCTCTGTAAACACTTCATAATCAACAAGATCCATCATTTCTATCCGCAGACCCCGCAAAAAAAGAGGTGGTTTGCGGAATAATGATTTGTAACATACTTACTATCAGTCATTTAGAAAAACGGCATCCGCAGACCTGCACCCAGGTGACATCCGGACACCGCTTCGCTCACGAAGATACGAATCTTTTTTGCAAAATCGGGAGGGTTCCCTATATTTGCAACTATGAAAAAGTGGCTTCTCCTCGCAGTGGCGCTCCTCGGCACCCTCACGGCCGGCGCCCAAAGCAAGTATTACGTCGGCGGCGACATCTCATTCGGGGCCAGTTCCTCCGGCGCCAGCGTCGTCGTGTATCCGGAAGTAGGAACGCGGATCGCGAACAACCTCTATCTCGGCCTCGCGGCCGGATTCGACTGGAACAACTACGCCAGCCCGTCTGACTTTACGATGGGCCTCATCCCGCACCTGAGAGGCTATCTCCCTTTGTATCAGGGCTTCGGCCTGTCCGCCGACACCTTCTTCTCCGCCCGCTTCACCCGCAGGCGCAACTATGACCCGCTCATCAAATCCTTCCAGCTGGGCCTGAGGCCGGGCATCTTCATCCCGATCGGCAACGTCACCCTTTCCACCCAGATCGGCTTCTTCGGCTGGATCCGCACGGACTACGGCAACGGCAACCCCACCTCCCGCTGGGCCGCCCGCCTCGAAGCCCGCGACATCCTCATCGGCGTCCTCTTCAACCTGTAGACCGGACCTCAGTACCAAAAACAATGGAGCCAACCCAGCTGTGGGTTGGCTCCATCTTTCATTGCGGGGACTGTGATTAGTCCTCTTCCTGCTCCTGGGCGGCGTACTCGGCGATGAGCTTCGTCTGGACGTCGGCAGGGACCTGGACGTACTCGGCGAACTTCATCTGGAAGGTCGCGGAACCACCGGTGAGGGAGCTCAGGACGGTGGAGTAGCGGTACAACTCGGCGAGCGGAACGCGGGCGTGAAGGATGGTCATGCCCTTGTCCATGTCCTGGTTCATGATCATGCCGCGACGGGTGTTGAGGTCGCTCATGCAAGGACCCACATACTCGCTCGGGGTGATGATGTCCACATTGTAGATGGGCTCGAGGATCTTCGGACCGGCGTTCTTGAAGGCCTCCTTGAAGGCGTTGCGGCCGGCGATGATGAAGGCGATTTCCTTGGAGTCCACCGGGTGCATCTTACCGTC
>JAFSJK010000015.1 GCA_017439305.1 Bacteroidales bacterium
AACACATGGGCTATGAGTCCGGACTTCCCCATACGGCGGGACGAAATCAGCACCGTGTTCCGCCCGTTTGCGATATTGCTTTCCAAGGCTTCCGTCTCGGCCTGCCTGTCACAGAAATATTCAGGGCCGTAGTAATCGGCGGTAATGATGAAAGGATTCGGCTGCAGCATCGTTTCTCGTTTTAGGCAAAGATAATATTCAGGATCGAATTATGCAAGATTAAATAATCTAAAATTAAATAATCCCGTTCCGCCCATTATCGGTGCTTGTATTTGAAGTCTACAGAAGTCGTCTTTATGGGTGTCAAGTGGCCGTTCAAGTCGCTTCCCCCACACGTCCTGAAAAGCCACGAAAGTTTCACCTGATGTCTTTTCGCATTCTCGCAAACAGCTGATTATCAATATATTATAAGATTTAGTTCGAGTCTCGTTTTCCGCTCCAAACGCCTCGCAATCCTGTGGGGCGTTTTTTGTTATGCCCTGGCTGGTTTGCGCTGCCCGGTTTGTGTACAAGTCTCGCTTGTACATCACGGTATTGACTCCGCCCTTTTCTTTTCGGCCAATTGACTTGTATTTACATCGATTAATCGTAATTGAATGCAAGATTCTGTATATACTCGCATTTAGGTATTGTTCTGAACAGATCTTTAATGAAAACGATTATTATGAAGATACACGCTATCGTTATTTTGGTCTTGACAACCATTCTTATGTCATGTGCAAAGCAGGACATTCCAGCCATATCAGTGGCCCAGGAAGAGTATTTGGTTGATTCTAATGGTGGAGAAATCACCATTCCAGTCACGTCAACGGGAATTGATGATATAACTATAAAACTTGGCTATTCAGATAGATGGAATACCGATCCGGCCAATGGGGATCGCACGCCTGCGACGCCTTGGATCAGTGTCTCCAAAGTAATCGAAGACTACCCTCAGACCAGGGCTCTTTTATCTTGGACATCTGGTGTCGTCCTGATTATTGAGCCAAATAAGACCACGTCCAAGCGTGAAGCGATCGTGCTGATAAGTTCTTTCTCAAAGACGGAATCAGTCAAGGTGGTTCAAACGGGTCTCTCAAGCCACCTCCTCCCCAATCCTTTCACGGACAGAAACTCTATCGGGAAGGGAAAGTGATTGAGCTGTATTCGGTTATTGTGTTCGGCAAGATACTTTACGATCCCGGAATTGTCACGGATGTGCCCTCTTGCACGGATGGCCTGTTCAAGCAGGTCGGGATGCGCGTGGCGTTAGAGTTCTGAGCAGGACTTAAATTCGATTCTATCGGTCTCTTCCGAGTGGCGGTCTTAGCGAGGCTCCGGCGCGTCGCCGTTTTGCGGTATGGGCAATACGACTCTGACGGAATCCTTGTATTTCCGGGAAACGGGAAGCGCTTTGCCGGCGATTTCGACGATGTCGGGCGAGGAGAGCACAGATTCCGCCACATTGACAAGGAAGGCACGGTGAATGCGGAGGAAGCCGGCGCCCAGGAGGTTCTCCCATTGGGTGATACCGTTGCGGTTGCGGTAGGCCTGTCCGTCACGCGCCATAATCCACACTTCGGAATCGCGGGATTCGACATAGAGGATGTCTTCCTTCTTCAAGGTAATCTTCCGGTGTTCAGAGTTGAAGGTAATCGGATATGTCGATGGAAACCGTTTCTCCAGCCACGTCACCAGCAGGTAATGTCCATAGGCGAGCAGGGCGAGGATCGCGGCGATGAAGAACGGATTCCGAAGCATCGCCGGGAAATCCCAGAAGCGCTCATGAGAATGGTTGGAGAAAAGGATCACCTGCAGCAGGAAAAGGAACAGAAAAGCCATCGACATGACGCCCAGGATGATGAAGACCGTGTCCTGGATGCGTTCCTTCCGCCCCAACGTCCGGTCCACCTTGGGCAGGAAGAACGACAAGGCCAAGGCCGACGGCAGGAACGCGAGGCTCATCATCGTAGCTTGCCTCAGATCATAGTCCAGGCTAACGAGGATCTGCGCCGTCACCAGCATGGCGGCGATCCAATACGCGATCATGATGAGCACCTTCTTCATTTCCCTGCAAAAATACGGAATCTTTGGAGATTACAAGGCTCCCGTCAGTCCGAAAGGGCTTTCTGTACGGATTTGACACCCGACCGTACGGATTTGACTTTGCATTTTTCACTGGTTCCTGCGTACCTTTGCAACAAGGAATTCCGAACCCATTGTCAAACCTTAAACTACTTTTACCATGTTACCTTTGTCAGGCAATATCTTCACACTTTTCGTCGAGGCCGGCGCCGGATTCATGACCATCATCACGCTCATGCTGATCGCCCTGTTCTTCGCCGCCTGGAAAGCCCCGGCCTGGATCAAGGAAATCGGTCTTCTCGCGCTGGCTTTTGGATTCTTGGCAACCTTCATCGGTTTCATACAAGCGGCCGAATTCATCCAATCACTAGGGGATATCTCCCAGAACGTCATCTGGGGAGGAGTCAAAGTCGGCTTGATCCCGACCGCTTACGGCATCATCGTCTACATCGTCTCCCTCGTCCTCCGCATCATCAAGAAGCCGAGGATCTGATTGTCGCGGGAAATAAGCCGACACCTTCACGGCCGCTCCAGACCTATGTTAGAAGTCCATTGATGACGTCTTTATGGGTGTCGAGTGGCCGTTCATGTCGGGTTCGCTAAACTTGCTTCATTGAGCACGCCGGCGGGAACGTTTTCAAGGGTTTTTGTGCCCAACGAGACACTCGACGGACTGAAACGATGAAGGAGGAACGGGTATGATTAATCGCGGAGGATGCAGAAGCCGGAAGCCGTGAATCTGGTCGGTCTGCCGGTGACGTCCTTCTTCAGCGAGGACTTGAAATCGACGATGGCGTCGGCACCGAGTTCGCGCGCCTTCTCCTCGACGATCCGCAGGAATCCCTCATAATCAAGTTCTTCGAATGGTGGTCTTCCCTCGTGGAAACCTTCGTGGCGATAGGTTGAAGGGGTGAGCACCACCTTCAGTTCGGCGATGGGGGTGAACCCTCCGGTCCAGGGCCGGTTGGGGATGAAATAGAAATCATCGTCCAGGAACGGACGGTAGTCGATATAACTGACAGGCTCCGACGCGGACTCGAAGCCGGAAACCCCGACCACCCCGCAGCTCGCCAGCACGGATGCAAATGCCAGAAGTGCGATGAACTTTTTCATTTCTTTATTTCGCGATTGATCCGTATAAAGATAGTCATTTTCGGATTAAACACAATCCGCCCCGGCCAAAAGATAAGGCTTGATGAAACGCTGTTCGGAGGAGACCTGCTATGAAACGGCCATTTCTGTCATCAAATGGCGTCTGCTCCCCCTTATTTTACTCCTCGTTCTTCTTGTATTTTTGCCAATATTTGCACATATTTCGGCCATATAAGCGCTCCTTTGTTCAAATCTCGCGGATTTGGCCGGTTATCCGCACAATCTCGCAAGACTTGAGCAGAGAACCCCAGCCTGAGACGTATTTTGGCGTACAAACGAGACTTGTACATCACGGCATTGACTCCGGCCTTTTTCTTTTCGTCAAATTGACCTATCTTTACACCGATAACCCCTTGCTATCCATAAATCAGATGATTACCGTCAAGCACTTCATGTTGATCTCCATCTCCTCTTTAGCCATGGCCTGCACTCCCAAGGAGCCCGTAAAGTATCTCGCTTTAGCCCTGGAGGCCCTATAAACCTGTTGTCTTTTTTATTGCGTCCGGGATGCAAGATTCGTCCGTTTTGCCGTTTAATGAACGGACGTTCATGAAAGAGCCGTATGAAAACCAAGTATTATCTCATCTATGTCTTCGTTGGAATCGCCTTTCTGGCGGTTTCTGCGTGGGTGTTTCTCTCGCGCGGGAAGAACGCGAAAGCCATCCGGGCCAAGTACAAGCTGGGCGGGATCATGCTCATGTGCATGGCCATGCTGTCCGTCGCTTCCTGCGGCGAGATCCTCAATCCGGGTGAAGTGATGTGCTACGATCCGGTGTTGGATTACTCTTTTACGGTCACCACGGGAAAACACGATGCGGATTGGCAGTATATCCTGTCACCGGGGGCTGTCCTGACGGTGCAGGTCGAATGTCGCCGTTACGAGAAATACGGGATCGTCATCCGCCAGTTCGAAGACATGAAGGAAGGGGACGTCCTCCAGACCGCCACCTTCGAATCTGAGGGAAAAAACCCGTTCCAGTACGAACTGTTGTATGATCCGGCCGATAAAGCCTATGCAGGGATCGCCCTGGTGGACATTTATGGATATCCCGAAGGAAAAGAAGACGGGAGTCTGCTCTACTCCACTATCTTGCTCGTTACGACCAGTGCAGATTGACCATCTTGTCTACGAATTGACCGGGGCCTGCAATCAATGTTGCAGGTTTTGTTATAACTATTGGCGTGACGGCAATATGCCTATTGCGCCACCGGACCCGTCCGCTGCCCGGAAAACCCTGAAAAAGCTGCTTTCGCAGGCCTCTGTGGGCAGTCTTTCCTTCTCCGGAGGCGAACCGATGCTGCTCTCCAATGTCCATGGCCTGGTTCTTTATGCGAGATTCAAGGGCTGTAAAGTGAACATTCTCACCAACGGGACCCTCCTGACCGACGATGCCCTTGAGAACTTCCTGAGCCTGGGCGTCCGTATCATCCAGATTCCGCTCCTCAGTGCCGACGCGGCCATCCATGATTACCTCACCGGCCTTCCCGGTTCCTGGGAGAAGGCGGTCGATGCGCTGCGCCGGACAGGCCATGCGGGCATTGGCGCCGCCGTGCTGGTCATCACTAAGGTCAATGCTTCCGGTATTGCGGAAACGCTCTCACTCATGGCGGAATGCGGTATCCGGACGGTGATGGTGAACCGGTTCAACATCGGTGGAAACGGAATCAGGCATGCCCGGGAACTGGTTCCGGACCGGAAGACGCTGCAGGATGCCTTCACGGCTGTCGAGACATTCGCTATGGGGAATCCGGCCATGCGATTCGTAAGCGGCGTTTGCACGCCCCTGTGCTATCTGGACACCACGCCCTATCCCCATATCCGTTTCACCCGATGCAGTACCGATCTCACAGGCCGGCCGGTCACGGTGAACCATAACGGAGACGTCCGCTTCTGCAACCATTCTCCCAGGGTGCTGGGAAACATCCATGCACGGCCGATCGGGGATATCCTGACAGATCCTGAAATCAATGCCCGGTATGCCGGGGTACCGAAGGAGTGCGGAACATGCGCCCTGCTCCAACGATGCGGCGGCGGATGCAGGGCCGCTTCCGAGCAGGTCCACGGCACTTTTTCCGCCCTCGACCCCATCCTGGATTACGGGAATTAGACCTTTACAAAAACCAGCCGTATTTGAGCGGTCATGACAAGGGTTCGACGATAATAACGGTCCAATTCATAGCCTGTGTGAAGTTACATTTATTTTTCTTTTCAGCCAATTGACTTATATTTACACCGATGAATCGGAATTATCGGAGACACAGAACTGTTTTATTCCAATGAAAATCAGAATCACGGCCGTCAGGAAGGCTTCGTATCCGGATTTGATGGCGAAATATGAGAACCCGATCGAACACACTTGCGATGTGCTGGAGGGGCAGGAGTGGATTTCCGTCGATGGAAAATGTCCGGAAGGGATGTGCCCTTCGGCCTGGGGCTCCATGCGGGAATTCGTCGAGGCGCTGGCCCGTGGTGAGGGAAACTTCTTTGACGGATGGATGAAGAATCCCCTGAGCGCCATGATCAGCTGTAACGACGGCTTCAGACCGGTGAGCTTCTACATTGAAGTGATCTGAAGCGATGGCTCTCCGCCCTGTCAGAGGGAAAATCCCAGTCTTTATTGAACGGGGGGCCTAAAAGGCGTATTTCATCGCGAAGCGAACTCCTCGAAGGGCTTCAGGCCGCCGGCACCGGAGCCGTACCCGAAGGGGCCGCCCAGACCCAGCGCCGTGATCACATGGGGGTCGAAATAGTCGTAGGTGTATTCGGAGATATTTTCTCCCTGGATCACCTGCATTTCGAGGTGGTCGCCCAAGTCGGTGTCGATGGTGATGTCCGCAGAGCGCGGCTCGCTCCCGCTCGCAATGTCGTACCCGTCGTATTCCAGCAGCAGCACCTTCCTCTGTCCCGTCTTCGCAGCGAGCGCCTGTTCCGTCATCCCTTCTTTCAATGCGCCCAGGTCCAGCGTATCCAGGTCGATGACCCGGCCGCCATCCGAAAGCTTCAGCCAGGAGGCGTCGCTCCGGATGGTAACCTTGGCCTGCGGAACCAGTTCGCAGAAAACGATTTCTTCCTGCCCCTGCCCGTTGAGTACCAGGTGGACATAATCGGTTTTCGTTACCGGCTGGTGCGTTCATGTGTGACGTGGTTATTCTGTTAACGGAGAATGTATTCCTTCCGGATACAAAATTAACAAAAAAACGCCTGTTGTCGTCACTTGTCCCATGAAAAGAGGAATCAGACCCCGAGCCTTTTCCCTTTCGCCGATGGCATTACAGAGTCAGAGTCACGCTCTGACGGATGTCCCGGGAACTGGCCGCGGCGGAGATGACATATTCGCCCTCGTCAAGTTTCCACGCCCGCTCATAGGCGTCGAACCAGCGCAAGTCCGCAAGTTTGACCGTCATCGAGAGCACCTCACTGGCCTTGGGCTTCAGCTCCGCGGTTTTCCCAAAGGCACGGAGTTCCTTCACGGGTTTCACAGCTATTCCTTTCGGTGCGCCGACATAAACCTGCACGGCTTCGCGTCCGCTGCATTGGCCGGTATTCGTCACCCTCACGCTGATTTTCAGTTCATCGCCGCAGCGTTCGGCCTTCAAGTCGGAATACTCGAAAACCGTGTAGCTCAGGCCGAAGCCAAAAGGATACAGAATCGCCGCGGGATTGCGGTCAAAGTGGCGGTAGCCGACGAAAATGTCTTCATCATAGTTGACATCTCCGGGATTGCCGTTGGACATCGGGAAGTCTTTGGCGGAAGGATAATCCTCATAGCGCCTTGCAATGGTCATCGGCAGCTTGCCCGAAGGGGAAACCTTGCCGCTGAGGACGTCGGCCACGCTGTTGCCGGCCTCCTGGCCGGCCATCCAGGTATGGAGGATTGCATCCGGCTTGTCGCACCATCCCATATCCACGATATTGCCCATATTCAGCAGGACAATCACTTTCTTGCCCGCCCGGTGGAAAGTCTCACAGAGCAGGTCAATGTTCGCTTGCTCGGTCTCCGAGAGATACCAGTCGCCCGGGGTCAGGATGCGGTCTCCGCCTTCACCCGCCATACGGCCGATACTGTAGATGCAGACATCATTGCGCTTTGCCGCCGCCTCTGCATCCTCCCGGCTGACAACCGTTTCCTGTACGGTAGGGATGATCCAGAAATACTCAGCCGGCTGCCTGGCCTTCTCCTGCTTCACATAGTTCCGATAGGATTCCGCAAGCTGCCTGTCCAGCCGGAAGCCGGCGGTCTCCAGTCCTTCATCAACAGTCACTTTGTAGGCGCGGTTCACATAACCTGAACCGGAGCCTCCGACCATCGTGTCATAGGACGGAACTCCGAAGAGCGCCACTTTGCGTTTATTGCTTAGAGGCAGGACGCTTTCGTTCTTCAGCAGAACCATTCCCTGAGCGGCGGCCTCGCGCGTGATTTGGGCGTGTGCGGCGAGATCGGGTTTGTTACTGTATTGGTAGCGGTTGAAGGTGGGCGATGCCACCATCACCTGAAGGATGCGCCGGACACAGTCATCCAGGAAACGGATGTCCAGACGGCCGCTCTGCACGGCGTCAAGGATGTCGTCATACTGGTGAGGCGTGCCGGGCATCAGCATATCATTGCCAGCGGCAATCTGGCGTGCACCGTTCTCTTCGGCCCACCAGTCGGTCATCACAAAGCCCTTGAAGCCCCATTCTCCGCGGAGAAGGTCCGTCAGAAGCCAGCGGTTCTCCGAAGAGAGCACGCCGTTGATCTTGTTGTAGGACGACATGATGGTCCAGGGCTGTGCCTCCTTCACCACGATTTCAAAGCCCTTGAGATAGATTTCACGCAAGGCCCGCTCACTGATGGAGGCATTCTGTCCGTTGCGCAGGGTCTCCTGGCTGTTGGCGGCGAAGTGCTTCACGGAAGTGCCGACGCCGTTTCCCTGGATGCCCCTGACATAAGCGGCCGCAATCTTTCCCGCCAGCAAAGGGTCCTCGCTATAATACTCGAAGTTACGTCCACACAGTGGGTTCCGGTGTATGTTCATGGCCGGTGCAAGGAGCACGTCGGCGCCATATTCCAGGACCTCATTTCCCATGGCTGCCGTTATGCGTTCCGTGAGTTCGGGATCCCACGATGCCGACAGAAGTGACCCGATGGGGAAGGCCGTGCAATAGTAGGTATTGTCATCTCCGGGGCGCGTGGCATCGATACGGAGGCCGGCAGGACCGTCGGCAAGAACCATCGTGGTGATTCCCAGTCTTTCCACAGGCACGACGTCGCCGGCGGCACCTTTCACGCGGCCGCTGGAGAAGGCGGTAACCCCGTCACTCTGGGGTTTTTCGAGGATGCCGCGCATGTCCACGGACCTGCGCACGGGCATTCCAGGCGCAGGTCCAGGACCGTTTTCATCTCCCACATAGCGGTTTGCTCCGACGACAAGGGTGATTTTTTCCTCGAGCGTCATCGCTTTCAATACTTCCTCGATATTGTTGCGGTCGAGCCGGGGAGCCTGCGAAAAGGCCGCCATCGTGCAAAGCAATGCACCGAATGTAAGGATGGCTTTCATATCTTATTCAATCCAGCCGGTATACTCGTCCGAGCCTTCATATCCCGGATTCTGCTTGAACTTGTACTCCTCGCCGGCACCGGCGGAAAGGTTGATCTGTTCGGTCGGAATGGGAGCGAAGCCCTTCGTTATCTCAAAACGCTGTCCGTAACCACCGTTGAAATCACTTGCGTGATTCGTGCTCTTGTTGCCCTTGAAGTAGCATTCAACGCCATCCTGCTTGTCCAAAGCGGCCTTGGCATAAGCCATTCCATATCGACGCAAGTCCCCGAGTCTGACGCCTTCAAAAGCGAGCTCCCAACGGCGTTCGTTCCGGAGGTTCTCTTCCGTAAGCGCGATGGCGGGCAGACCGGCGCGGGCGCGCACCTTGTCGAAGGATGCCTTGTTTCCATTGATCTCGGCATCCATCAGCAGGACTTCGGCAAAGCGGATGAGCACCATATCGTCGCAGAAATTGTACTGGTAGTCGTCCTTGGACCAGGAAAGGTTATTGTACATGACCAGCAGATAAGACCAGCGGATGGTTCCGTTGTTGTCTCTGCCCATGACCGGCATGACCTTCGTCTGGTAGTAACCGGTTTCCTGGACGTTGTCACCTTTCACACCGTACTTATAGCCTTTCACAAAATCCTCGGGGTACATAATGGAAGCTTCGCGGCGCGGGTCATCCGGTTCGATGGTCTCCCATTCCTTGACAAAGGCGGGGCTGACAGGGCAGTTTCCGTATCCGTAGCTCAGCGGGAAGGTGTCTCCATTCTGGCATTTCTGCTTGTTGCCACGGACACCGCCGATGAAAAGAGCCGTCTGGTTGGAATATCTGCGGTAGGGATCGCCTTTGCTCAGGGCGTTGAACTTGATGACGAACATCGCTTCCGGATTGACTTTCCCGTCATCGCAGACATATCCGTAACCTTTGTCCTTCCACTTGGCCGGGCAGAGTTCGTCGGACATCGTGATGCGGTTGCTGTACGCCCACAGGTTGTGGAAATCAGGAACCAGGGAATACCCCGAATTCTCCACACAGTCCTTGATATATCCGCCTACATCGGCCTTGGTCAGATCCGTTCCGTCAGGCAGGGTGACGACTTCGTCATTGTAGAATCCGGAATAGAACAGGTACACACGGCCGAGAAGGGCTTCCGCGCAGTATTTGTCCACGTGGCCGTCACCATCGGACCGCTTGGAGGGCATGATGCTGATGGCCGTTTTGAGGTCCAGCATGATCTGTCCCCAGAGCGCTTCTCCGGAAATCTGGGGAAGGGTGGGATCCGCCCCGGTGGTCAGGGGACAAGGCACGTTCCCGAACTGGCTTGCCAGCTCGTAGTAGTAATAGGCGCGCAGGAAAAGGACCTGGCCGGTGTAATCCTTCTTCACCTCATCGGAAATGAAAGTGCAGTTTTCGAGCACTTCCAGGGCGCTGTTCGCCCGGGCAATTCCCACGTAGCGCTGTTTATAGACGCCGTTGTATCCGTCGCCCTGCTTGAGCATCATGTCGGCCGCCTGGATGATGGAGACGTTTGCGCCGTCGCCGCCAAGGCACTCGTCGGCCGTCGCCAGGGCCCAGGGGTAGTGCCAGGTGACCTTGTTCGCTTCCTGGATGGCGTTCAGGTTGTTGTAGACACCGGTGACCATCTGCTCCACCTCTCCGGCATTCGAAGGGAAGTCGGCCGTGGTCTTGGTCATATAGTTGGTCGTATCGAGAAGGCTCTCACAGGAGGAAAGCAGAAACGTCAATGCGGCAGCCGCCGTTTTTTTCAATATCGTTTTCATATCAGGCACTGTTTTTAGAATTTGATGTTAAGACCCACGAGCATGGTGCGGGGCTGGGGATAGAAACCAAGGTCGATACCCTTGGCCCAGGAGTCGAATCCGCTGGAAGTTCCCACTTCCGGATCCATGCCCTTGTATCCCGTGACCGTGTACAGGTTCTGGCCCTGGACATAGAGACGGAGCTGGCCGAACGGGGAGTTCTTCCACAGTCTGTTGAAATCGTATCCGAGCGTGACCGTCTGGAAACGGAAGAAATCGCCGTTCTCGATGAACATGTCGGTATTGAGGCCTTTGCTGTTGCTGGAATACAGGATGGGCAGCCGGTTGGATGTGCCCTCACCGTGCCAGTAGTCGAACACTTCAGTGGTATAGTTCTGATAGGGCCGGTGGCCGTATTGTCTCCAGGCACGGAAGATCTGGTGGCCGAACATGCCATATCCGCTGAGGCCGAAATCGAAGCCCTTGTAGTTGATGGAGAGGTTGAGACCTGCCGTGAAATGCGGGTTGGGATCGCCGGTCATGGTCTTGTCGTCATCCTGGTTGAGCGTACCGTCGTCATTGAGGTCGAGGACCTTGAGATCGCCGGGCTGGGGATTGTCGCTGATGGTCGGCTTGCCGGCCGCCAGCCAGGCGTCGAGTTCCTCCTGCGTCTGGAACACGCCGTCCGTGACATACGTATGGAAATAGCCGATCGGATAGCCCACCTCGGCGCGATACAGTTCGGCGGCCTGTTCGACGACGGCCCGGCCGTGGATGACGCCTTCGCCGTTCGCGATACGGGTGACGCGGTTCTTGTTGTATGCACCGTTCACGCCGATACTGTAGTAGAAATCCTTGTTCACCTGGTCGTTCCAGGTAAGGGCCAGTTCAACACCGGTGTTGCGCACGTCACCGCCATTGATATAAGGGGCGTCGGCGCCGTAGTGGCCCATGATCGGGGCCTTCACCAGCCAGTTCTTGGTATCCTTCTGATACCAGTCGAAGGTCAATCCCAGGCGGCTTGCGAAGAAACGGGCGTCCAGACCGAAGTCAAGCTGCTGCGAGGTCTCCCAGGTCACATCGGGATTGGCCAGCTTGTCGGCATAGGAGCCATTGCTGAGCTGGTCGGTAATGCCATGGGCGAAACCGTATCGGCCGTCATTCGGACCGACCTGGACGGTCGCGAGATACTGGAAGTTGTCGATGGCGCAGTTACCGTTCTGGCCCCAGCTTCCGCGGAACTTCAGGAAACTGAGCGTGTTGCGGAGTCCCGCCATCCAAGGCTCGTTGGTGATCACCCAACCGGCGGAAACCGAGGGGAACGTACCCCAGCGGTGACCGGGAGCGAAATTGGAGGAACCATCACGGCGAAGGATGAAGGATACCATATATTTCTCGGCGTAGTCATAGTTGATACGTCCGAAGTATGAAAGCAGGCCGCTGTCACTCCAGGGGGAACCCGTGATCTTGCTTTCCGTGATGAGTCCTGTCATATTGCTCACATAGGCGTGGACAGGATCGTCGACCCATTTTCCATCTTCCCTGCCGGCGCCGACCGACTCGCCGTAGCCCGAGTGTTCGATGGACATACCGGCCATCGCGTCGAAGTTGTGCTGGCCGAAATGGAACTTGTACGCGGCCGTATTTTCCCAAGACCAGCTCCAGCCGAGGCCGGCATCCTGGGATACCTTGTCCACATCGAGGAAGGTGGTGGAATTGGCCTGGTAGGTCATATCGTAGGAGCGCTTGCTACTGGCACTCGCCTTATAATTGTACTGGCTCCTGAGAATCAAGTCTTTGATGGGCTGGATGCGCAGGTTGGCGGACATGTTCAGCGCATAGTTGTTTCTCCAGTTGTTGCCCTGGCTCGTTCTCGAGATCACATACAGCGGATTCTTGGCGTCGCCGTCAAACTTGAAAATGCCGAAATCCGTATAGTCGTCCGCGGTCGTGTACTCGCCGTCAGCCCTCCGCATGGGGGCGAGCGGATTCGCCGTCAGCGCGTCGAACATGTTGTTGGAGTACTGGTTGCTGAGGTTGATGCCGCTCTTCCTGCTGTAGGAGAAGCTGACGTTTTCGCCGATCGTGATGATGTCGAGGTCGTTCTTCTTGAGCAGCACGTGGTCGGAGTTCAGCCGGACCGTCGCCCGCTTGTAGTTGGAGGCTGCGGGCTTGCCGAAGATACCTTCCTGGTCAGTGAAGCTGACACCCATCGAGAACTTGGACCGGTCCGTTCCGCCGGCGAGATTGATGGCGTGATTGGAAACCGGTGCATTGTCATTGTGGAACTCCCGGATCCAATTGGTCCCGGTGAAGGAACCGTCCATGATGCTCTTGTAAAGTTCGGGACTGAGAACGGTCGGGAAATCAGTAGGAGTGAGCCCGTTGTTCTTCTCGGCGGTGTTGATCACCTCGATATACTGCTTCGCATCCAGCACCTGCGGAATGATGGGCGCGTTCTGCCACCCGACATAGCCATCGTAGCTGATCTGGATATTGCCCTCCTTGCCCTGCTTGGTGGTCACCAGGATGACGCCGTTCGCAGCCCGGGCACCATAGATCGCCGCCGAGGCCGCATCCTTCAAGATATCGATGCTCTCGATGTCGGAAGGGTTGAGGGTGCTGATGTCGCCGCCGGCCACGCCGTCGATGACATAGAGCGGCTTGTAAGAGCCGATGGTGCCCATACCGCGGATGTTGACATTGAATCCGTCGCCGGGCTGACCGGTATTGGCGATGATGCTCACACCGGGCGTCGAAGACTGCAGCGCGCCCAGCGCACTGGTGCTGTTGAGCTTCACAATGTCATCACCCTTGACCTGGATGGTCGAACCGGTGACCAGCTTCTTTTTCTGGACGCCGTAGCCGACGACGACGACATCCTCGAGGAATTCCGAGCTGCTGCCGAGCACGACGTTGATGACACTGCTCCCGTTCACGGCCACTTCCTTTGTATCATAGCCGAGGGACGAGAATACCAGAATCGCATCCGCGGCCGTGACAAGCGTGAACCGGCCGTCCAGATCGGAAACCGTACCGTTGCTCGTTCCCTTTTCCTGGATACCGGCTCCGATCACCGGCTGGTTTGTCTCATCGACAATACGGCCGCTCACGCTCAAAGACTGAGGTTGGGCGGATGAGCTGAGCATTGCACTGAAGACAAAAGCCAGCGAAACGCAACATCTCATCAAAACAGTTCTTGATAACAGTTTCATAAGTGTTTTATTTTGAATTAATTAGTGTATAGTGTCCATGGTTCTGGCCCTGTCGCAGAGGTCCCGGTAGAACTTCCGGAAGTCGCTCCATCTGTAATAGGGATGAAGGTCTCCTGGCAAGGGGAGCGTCACCTCCCGGCCGCACAGGAGCGCCTTGACAAGGATCTCGCTGCCCGGTTTCCTGCTTTTGTAGAAGACCAGTTGGATGTTTCCGGCCATACAGGTATTATAGTTCTGGTACACGTACTTGAAACCGTCCGGATCGGCAGGGACCGTCAGGGAACCGTCCAGGCCCAGGAGGATGTTGAGCGGGCCCAGATAGGAATCGTGCCCGAAACGCAGGTCTGCGATTTCGGAGCTTCTGCCGGAAATCACGGCCTCCGCCCTGTCCAGGATATCCTCGACGATGGGAACCGCGATTTTGCGTCTGGACCAGTAATGACGGTAGGAGCCGGCGTTTGACAGTTCCCATCGGCTGAATATTTCATCCGGAGAATAAGGTTCCCCCATGATCCCCTCATGGCCGATACTGGGGAGGGAAGTATAGAAAGTGCCCAGTGTAGACTGGATTGTCCTTGCCTCCCGATTGTCCAACGACGCATCCTTGAAGTACATCTCCACGAACGGCATTTTCTCGGCGGCAGGACTGGCGGATACGGACGGCTCGCCCGATACGGGGAAAGGCTCGGGGTCGCAGGTCCAGCGCCGGGGATTATCTTTCGAATCCGGGACGACGGCGCCAAGCGTCTCCCTGGAAGCCCGCTGGAAAATATCCAGCTTTCCGTTCAGTCCGGCCAGGGACTGGCAGAAGGCCGCCATGCTGACGATGCACCGGCCCTCAAGCGAGGAGAATGCCTCTACGTGTCCGCCTTTCTTGAATATCCCCGGAAAAGAATCATACATCGTCTTTGCGATACGCTCGTGCTGCTCATATCCCAAAGGAGTCAGCTCCGTGACCCTGACGGTCAATTCCGGCAGGATGGAAGAAAACTGCCGATAGAAGGCTTCACCTGCTTCCGTGAGAATTCCTTTGGCGTGTGCCTCGGTCAGCAGCGAGTCGATACGCCTGTATAAAGAAGATTCCCAATAGTAACGGGATCCGTGACGGCCGTAATGACTGATATAGAACGGCCTGTACCCTTTGGGGGAAGGGGTCTGCCTGTAGGTTTCGGCAGGATAAGGGAAATCGTTGCCGTATGACCTCAGCGGATTCGCAAAGACCTCTTCGCGGACATCTGCCCTCTGTCCCCGGACAAGCAGGAACGAAAAGAGGAGCAGAACAATCAAAAAAACCTTCTTTCTCATGTTGCAAAATTATTCAACGCCCATGGCAACGATGGGAAAAAATGTTGCAAACTGGTGTCAACTACGTCTCATTTTCTTATATTTGGGCCGTGAAACGCCTGTTACCAAGCCTTGCCGCTGTATTATTCCTGTTGCTCTGCACCTCCTTGAAGGGTGCGGAGTTTCGTCGTCTGACCATAAATGACGGCCTGTCCGACAACAGCATATACGTCGTATACAAGGACTCACGGGGGTTTCTGTGGATTGGCACCCACGTAGGGCTCAACCGCTATGACGGTTTCCGCTTCAAGCATTTCTTTGAAGGGCCGGAGGCGATTCCGGACAATTCCATCAACGATATCTTCGAGGATTCGGCAGGACACCTTTGGATCCATACGCCTTTGGGATACTCCTACATGGACCTGTCCGACGAGCGGGTGGTCCAGGACCCTTCCCCTTGGCTGGCGAGCCACGGTATCACGGAAAGAATCGAAATCATGAAGGTCGATGCCCACGGTGACATCTGGGCGATACATGGCTCTACCTTATATAAAGTGGACCTCCGCTCAGGCAAGACCGGATCGTGGACCTTTGAAGGCAAACCCGCCGATATCCGGGCTACCGACCTGGTCTTCTCCGAGGACGAGATCACCCTCTGCTGCGTCGACGGACGTATCCTCCGCATCGACCCGGTGACGATGAAGGCCGCGTCGGTGGAGACACACATCACCCTGAACCCTGATCCGCAGGACTCCGATTACCGGCTTTTCAAGGATTCGGCCGGCCTGGAAATCATATACACCGGCGGGGCCTCCTGGACCCACGATACCGTCACCGGTGAATGGACGTCTCACAGTCTGTTGATCAGGGATGTCGCAGCCGACACTTCGGGGCGCGTCTGGATCGCCACCGACCACGACGGTCTGCTGGTTTACACCCCCGGAGAAGACGTCGTGGACCTGTTCAACGGCGACCGGTCATCCGACACGCCCTTCCTGGGAGAATGCATCCAATGCCTGTACAGCGACAACAATGGCGTAATGTGGCTCGGCACCTACAAGAGCGGGCTGAGTTTCATATACGACGGGAAGAACACCTTTGCCCACACGCCTCTTGAAGATGTCACCACTGTCCTGGAAGACAACTCCGGAATCATCTGGTGCGGCACTGACGGCAAGGGTATCATCCGCTACGATCCCCAAACCGGGAAGCGCACCCAGATCCGGATGGATGGGAGCAAACTGCTTTCCGATATTGTGTTGAGCAGCGCGCTTGCCCCCGACGGCTCCCTCTGGTTCGGCGGCTTCCGGAGCGGTCTTGCCCATTACAGTGGCGGCAAGTGGACGTCTTACAACACCGCCACCGGCAACCTGGCAAGCAATGACATCTGGGACATCAAATGCTCCACGGACGGGAAAATCTATCTCGGCACCCTCGGGGCGGGTCTCCAGGTAATGGACATCGCCACCGGCGAATCGGAGAACTATCATCACGGGAACAGCCCGTTGAAGGAAGACCACGTCAGTTCTTTGTGCTTCTCCAAAAGCGGGCTCCTTTACATCGGACACGCCAAAGGTGTCGATGTGTTCGATCCGGAAACCAGAACCATCCGGACCGTCGGTTCCGAAGAACTGGCCGAATTGCACGTCAGAGATGTCTTCATCGACTCCAGGGGCCTTCTGTGGATTGCCTCCAACAAGGGCATCCACGCCTACGACACCTCCACCGAAAAGACCTATTCGGTGGACGTCCGGGGGAACTCCACCAATTTTCAAACCGTTTCCGTGGCGGAAGACGCCTTGGGCGGTCTTTGGGTATGCTCCAACAATCTGCTCACGCGCATCCAGGTGAATTCCGGGGATGACGGCTGGGATTTCTTCGCCACATCTTACGGTACGAACGAAGGAGTGCCCGATGTCCTCTTCAACAAGAACTCGATGGTCAGCCTCAGGAACGGCGACATCCTGGCCGGCAGCCAACGGGGATTCGTAAGGATCGTTCCCAAGGACATTGTCGAGGACCAGGACTCTCCTTATGTGATATTCAGCGGTATCGTCCTTCCGGAGGGAGAGAAGAACGTGGAACCCCGCATGACCCTCTCCTGGAAACAGCGCTCCTTCATCATCCACCTGGCTTCTTCCTCCTTCGGAAAGCCCGGCCAGCCGAGGTTCATCTTCAGTACGGACGGAAGTAAATGGACTCCGACGCCGGACGGCATGCCGGCGGTGCAGTTCGCCAATGCGAAATCCGGAAGGATGAAACTGGATGTCGCCATTGCCGATGCAGAGGGCAACGCTTCCGGTCCCGTGAGCAGCCTGGACATCACCGTTCGTCCGCCCTGGTACAGGAGCACCCTGGCCATCCTCGTCTATTCCCTGTTGCTGCTTGGATTCCTGTCCGTTATCTACCGGATAAGCCAGAAGCGCAGGAAGGAAAGGGAAGAGAAGGCCATTTCCGAAATGAAGCAAATCTTCTTCACCAATATCAGCCACGAACTCCGTACCCCCCTCTCTCTCATCCTTTCTCCCCTTTCCGACGCCATCGGAAGGGAACAGGACATGCAGATAAAGGGGAAGCTGGCCATTGCAGAAAGGAATGCCCACAAACTGCTGGATATGGTGAACCAGATGCTGGACCTCAGAAGCCTGATGATGAATGCCCAGAGCGTCCACTTCTCACGGAAAGACCTCGTGGAAACGGTCCGCTCTTCCGTGGAACAATTCCTTGCCCTGAAAGAGAAGGGCATCACGCTGACCTTCCGGACCTCGAAAGACCATATCGAAATGCTGTACGACGAGGACAAGGTTTCGAAGGTGGTGACCAACCTCCTGGGCAATGCCATCAAATATACCGATGAAGGCGGAAGGGTGAAGGTGGACCTTACCCTGGATGGCGACGATGCCGTTATCCAAGTATCCGACAATGGCAAGGGAATCCCCGACAAGGAAAAACCGCATCTCTTCGACCGGTTCTGGCAGGGTGAAGGCTCTGCCAACAAGGGCGGGAGCGGAATCGGGCTCAACATCGTCCAGGAATATGTCCGTATGCATGAAGGACGGGTGGAAGTTTCCGACACCCCGGGAGGAGGCGCAACATTTACGGTGTTCATTCCCGCAAAGGAGGGCAAAGCCTCAGGAGACGGATTCGTGAAAGGATCTTTATATCAGGAAGAAACGCCTGCTGACATTGATACCGCCCGCCCCGACGCCCGGAGAATCAACCTGCTGCTGGTCGACGACAGCGAAGACTTCCTGGATTATCTTTCCGGCGTCCTCTCTTCCGAATATAACGTAATCACGGCCACGGACGGGCAGGCTGCGCTGGAAAAGATGGAAACCCTCCGTCCGGACATCGTGCTCTCGGATGTGATGATGCCCAATATGGACGGCAATGAACTCTGCCAAAGGATTAAAGCCAATCCGGCGACGGCCCATGTCCCCGTCGTCATGCTGACGGCAAGGCTCACCGTTGAAAACGAGAAGAAAAGCCGCGATTGCGGGGCGGACGACTACTTCACCAAGCCCTTCGACATCAAGGTACTCCAGGAACATATCGCCATCCTTGTCTCCCGGACCGGCATCGATACCTCCGGCAAGTTGAAGGCCCGTATCAAGGAAAGGAACGTGGTATCCGCGGACCGCAGATTCGTCGACAAGGTGACGGCCTTTGTCGAGGAGAACATTGTCGAAAGCGAACTGAGCGTAGAGCAGATGGCCGATGCCATGGGCATGTCGAGAGCCAACCTCTATCGCCGTATGGTCTCCGCCACCGGCAGTACTCCTTCGGAATTCATCAAGATCGTAAGGCTCCGCCACGCCGAAAGGCTGCTTATCCAGGGAGGGCTCACCATCTCGGAAATCTGCTACGAAGTCGGCTTTACCTCGCCGCGCTATTTCAGCAAGTGCTACAAGGAACTTTACGGATACCTTCCTTCAGAAGCCAAGAGAGGCAACACGAAGTAGCAGCCATCAGAATCTGCCACGCAAAAGAGCCTGGCCGTCCTGTTAAGAGCACCTAAAAATCAAATCCAACCGACAAGGCGACGGAAAATCCGGTCATGCTGCACCACTGCGCCCCGAGTTTCATCGGGCCGACGATGGTCTTCTGTCCAATCTCTGCACCGAACGCATAGGCCGTGGGACGCGTCCGGACCAAATCCGCCAGCACGCTCTTGTTTTGGAACACGCCGCCGCGCACGGTGAGGTAATTCTTGTGGTTCAGACGGAAGCGGACGTCCATCTGGGCCGTAGCGGCGTAATTGTCACATACATAGAACCCCTGGCTGAACCCGAAGAACGGTATCTGGTTGTCGATGTACCGGCTCGCCAGGGTGCCGCCCACTGCCAGTGTGTGGATGAAATTCATGTGACCGGGCGTCTCTGTCTGCCAGCCGGCGTAAACGGAGGGTTGCAGGACGACGACACGGCCCAGGGGCACCGCAACGGAAGCATGGACCATTCCGACGCTATAGGGAGGGACTTCGCCCTCATAGTGCTCACCGGCTTCCATGCCTTCGTCCTCCTGATAAATGGAGAATCCGTCAAACACATAGCGGGTATCCAGCTTGAACCGGAAACCGCGGGTCGGGAAATAACTCTCGTTGAACGTGTCGTAACGCAGGGAAGCGAAGGTGGAAAACCAGCGGCTACGGAAATCCCAGCCCTGCCAATGCATCTGGTCATCCAGATAGTTCTCGTACGGCTCCATGTCCATGGCGACGCCGAAACGGACGTTCCCATAGACCAGTCGCGCGTCTTCGGCATAGAGTTCCAGGCGGGAGTTCACGCCGTTGTACCGAGCTTTCGAGAAACGCTCGTCCGGGGTGTCGCTGTCCATCCGGTAGCTGAAGTTCCGGTAGGAGTTCTTCCAGGCTGCGCCGAGGACCGGCAACGGAGCGAGGGGTTTATAGGAAAGGTCCAGGTCCAGCTGGGTGACCTGGCCGACCTTGACTTCTGAGATGAAGCGGAGCCCGCTCAGCCTCCGGGTACCGATGCCCAGGTGGGCGCCGAGGTACAGCGCCTCGTCCAAGTCCAGGTGGATGCCGACGCCGGCCTCGTTGGTCTGGCCTTTCTGGCAGTCGAAAATGAGCGTGTACGGCTCTTTGTCTCCGCTGATCTGATAGGTGACCGACTCGAAGGCCTTCGTACCATAGAGGCTGGAAAGCACCTGTTCGATTTCCTTCCGGCCATACATCCCGTCCCGGGGCAGCAAGGCCGGACTGACGATGTACTCCGATTCTTTCTCGGTAATCCCCACATACCGGATCTCCCCGACCCGCACCTTGTGCTTGGTCAGGTCGATGGCCTGACGACGTTCCTGGGCCTGGCCCGGAACCGCGCCGACCCGCTTCGCAACCGCCTCGAAGGCTTCTTTGTTCTCTACGGCCCGGGCATAGCCCTGGGCAATGATGTCGTCCACACTCTTCGAGTCAAAGGACAGCATCGTGTAACCTTTCAGTTCATGCTGGAGCAGGATGTCCGTATTCCGCCGGTTGGTCTCACAGATGTCCGCGGACATCAGGGTGATGTTCTGCAGGATCAGGTTCGCGATGCCGCCGAGATCGGCCAGGGTGCGGGGGGTGGGCATTTCCGAGCCGATGACGATATCGGCGCCCATCGCCCGCGCGATGTCCACCGGGAAATTATTGCGCGTGCCGCCGTCCACCAGCACCATGCCCTCCAGGCGCACGGGCCGGAAATAGCCGGGAATGGCCATGGTAGACCGCATGGCATCCACCAGGCTGCCCGAAGTCCAGTTCTTCTCCTTCATGCTGAGCATGTCCGTGGCGACGCAGAAAAAAGGAACCGGGAGACTGTCAAAGGCCAGGGAATCCTGGTAGCCGACGGTGACGGAACTGAGGGTGTTCCGGACATTGAACCCGAAAAGGAAGCCATCCGGAAGACCCATGCCCACCTTGGCCATCATTTCCTGGCCCATGTCACCGGTCCGGGTATCGCTTTGCTCGTAATTGTCGTTGATGCGGGTCTGCCGGGCGATCCGGTCCTGCATGTCCGCGTCATCGTAATGGAACGGAACCGTCAGGGCGAAACGCTCCTTGTTGCGGCGGACCTTGTACGTCTGGTAACTGTCAGGAATCTTGTCGGACATCATCACGGTCCAGTCGATGGCACGCACCAGCGAATCCAGGTACTGCGCCCCGAAGCCGAGCGAATAGAGGCCCGAAACCAGGCCGCCCATGCTGGTACCGCCCACCAGATCCACCGGAATCCCCATCTCTTCGATGTACCGCAAAACGCCCAGATGGGCCATGCCACGCGCACCGCCGCCTCCCAGCACAACCGCAACGGTGGGACGGTACTGGCGGATCGAGTCCATCTTCGCCCGCACGCGGGCGACCGCGAGCGAGTCTTCCTCCGGATTGACACTGGGCGCAATGATTCTGTTTTGCGCAGCCAGGACGGTTGGAATGCAAGCGCAGATAAGGAGCAGGGTACTTTTAAGAGTCATGGTATCTATTCGGTTTTCAATTTTCTGTTCAAACCAGCACGCGTCTCAGGGTCCAAGCGAACCAGATTTCCACGGAGATCGTGATCATCTCCATGACCGCAAGTCCCCAGGCGCTTTCCAGCAGACCTGTCACATAAAAAAGGACCGGGACCAGATTGACCACCAGGATGCGGACGATCATCCAGAAGCCCGCATTGCCGAGGCGCCCGCGATACCAGACCAGGAGGAAGGCTCCCAGCGGAATGTAGATGAGCGGTAGCGCGGTGGCGGTAGCGGCCGACAGCCCGGCCATCGATTCTCCCAGGCAGAGAATCACGAAGTCGCACAGATTCAACCCGATAGCAATCCACCAGAGCACGGTCAGCGGGTGGGGAAGCCCTTTCATCCCGCGAAGGAAAGCATAGTAGATGACAACCATCCCCACCGTATGGACCAATCCGGCCACAACGGGAATGTGCGAAGACATCCAAGTATTGACGGGCCCGTAGGTGCAGATGGCGGAAAGGACCATTATCACAAAGGCGGCTTCAATGACGGGGCGCGGAAGTCCGCTTTGCAGAGAGTCAATCTGCAGCTGCTTATTCATATTCTTACAAATGTAAGGAAAAATGGAAAGAATCCGAAGATTTTATCCCTAAAAAGCCCAAAAACCGGACATTTCGCCACAATGCAGCCGAATCAGCCAATGTTTTTATGATCGTAATACGAAAGAAATCCTTACTTTTGCGATTCATTTGAATTGAGATGTTTGCGCCCTCTACAATCGTTGTCCTGGCTTCGCTCCTGGCCTTTCTGGCAATGGCACTGGTGATGGTCCTGCTCATCAGGACGACCCGGAAGGTTGTTGACAACAATGCGCAGCTGGTGGAACAATTGAAAAAGACGCCGGTCGACAGGATCAGGGAAGACGTTTCCTCCCTGGAACAGCCGATGAAGATGGAAGACGCCCAGCTGATGGCCTGGCTGGACGGGAAAATGCAGGAGAACCCGCTGTATCAGCAGCCGGACTTGGACTTGAAGACGATGGCCGAATCGCTGGGCGTTTCCCAGCGCCGCATCGTCCGGTTGTTGAAAAGCCAGCCGAAGTACGGCAGTTTTGGCACTTACATTACTGAAAAACGTTTGGAAAAGGCCTGTGAGTTGTTGAAATCACACCCCGAATATACCATTGAGAGTATCAGCCAGGACGCCGGTTTCCCCTCCAGACGTACTTTCCAGACGATCTTCAAAACCCGTTTGGGCATGAGTCCGTCCGAATACCGGAGCGCCGTGTCGAATGAAAACGAATAATTTACCAATCCTAAATTTATCAACCATTAATTTTTTAATCATGAAAGCATTTAAACTTATTGCAATCGCGGCGGCTGCCTGCCTCGCCCTCGGCTTCTCTTCCTGCACCAAGATCTCCGGTGACGACAAGAACGTCGGCTCCTACGGCGCCATCTGCGACACCCAGGTTTCTACCTCTGAAGGCTCCGGCGTTATTTTCAGCGCCATCAGGGATGCTGTCATCATTGCCTCCAGGAGTTTCGATGTCCGTTCCGACGCCAATGACAAGGCCGTCATCGCCGCCGCCGACAAAGCGGCCGAAGAGCACAAGAACCAGGCCAACAAGAAGATTGTCGTTTCCGTCGTCTTCCAGCCCGGCAACGCCATGGGCGAAAGCGAGAAGAAGCCTATTGTCCTCAAGAGCTACACCTTCACTCCTGCAGAGTAAAAAGTTGCTTCTTGAAGTCTTCTTTCGAGGCTGACCAGAAAGTCAAAATGACTTTTGGTCAGCCTTTCAACTCTTCGATCTGACCGAGCAGGTCGTCCGAGGCATCCAGGATGTCGCGACGGTTCTTGAGACCCAGGACCAGGCCGAGGACCAGGCCGAGGACCGAGCCGCAGAGGAATCCATACAGTTCGGGTCCGCCGAGCTGGAGATTCTTGACCACGTCCCAAATCAGGATGCCCAGCCACACAAGCAGGAGGGGGAT
The DNA here is from genome assembly GCA_017439305.1 of Bacteroidales bacterium. Lineage (GTDB taxonomy): Bacteria > Bacteroidota > Bacteroidia > Bacteroidales > UBA932 > Cryptobacteroides. Next base: position 23,450 of record JAFSJK010000015.1, read on the forward strand.
GCCGTATTTGTACCAGTCGGCGTTGATCTTTCGGAACTTGGTAAGTTCGGTCGTGGCGGAAACCAGGTCCTTGTTCAGGTTGGGGATGTACTGCTTGGTGATGAGGGTGGCGACAATGCCCGCAATCATAAAGACACCCGTGACAATCAGCAGGAGGAGGGAGAAGCCCAGATGATGAAGGAAGGGGATCAGCGCCAGACCGGCAAGCCCGGCAAAGATGGGGGCGTTGGACTTGATCCGCAGGCGGTCGATCGTCCGGCCGCAGGACCGGCGGAGGATCCGCTCGTTGACAATCTTCTGGCTTTCCAGCTTTTCGCGCAGCTGCTGCATCTGCTGCTGCATTTCGAGGAGGGTGTTATCGGTCGTTTCCATGTTACTGCATCTTTTTGAGTTGTTCCTTGATCCTGACAAGACGGACGGAGACATTCCCCGGGGTGATTCCCACGATCTGGCCGATTTCCTCATAACTGAGGTTTTCCAGCCATAGGAGGACGATGGCGCGGTCGAAAGGGCCCAGCTTGCCGATGCGCTCCCGCAGCAGGCCGAACTGGCGGGTGTCCTCGGCCTGCTCGTCGAACAGGTCGATGTCCATCGACAAGGGTTCGGTCCGCAGGCCGCGCTTCTTTTTCCGATCCTGGGAGATGCAAGTGTTGAGGGCGACTTTCCAAATCCAGGAATTCAGCGCGCTGTCCCCCCGGAAGGTTCCGGAGCCCCGCCAGAGGTTGATCAGGATTTCCTGGAAGAGGTCGGCCACCTCGTCCTTGTCGGTCGAGAACATATAGCACACGGTGTAAATCGTGCTGCGATGTTCTCTCACCAGGGTTTCAAATTCTCGTTCTGTCATGGTCCGTCTTGCTTGTTTCTGCTCATTAGACGCAGGTTCCGCCAAAAAACTACAACACGAAGATACAATTTTTTCCATTCTCGTGCCGACAAGGGGTGTAAACCGGGCGGCTGCGTTCAGGTACGGATTTTGCGGGGATTCAGTTATAGAATGATGAAAAGACATTAAATCGATAAGCTATGAAAATGATGAGAATGCTTGCCCTGGCAAGCGCATTCCTTTTTGCGTTCGCAGGAATGACCTCCTGCAACAAGGACAATGGCGGAAAAAACGCTGACCAAGTGACCGGTAAATTCGAGATCAAGGATGCTTCCAGCCCCGTCAAGTCCATCGAGCTCACCCCGGACGGCGAATACATCGTCACCAAGAACCCCGCTGTCACCAGAAGCGGCGAAGACCTGGACCTCGATGATGTCTGGGTGTATGGCAAGTTCACCTTCATCGACGGATGCTATGTGCTGCAGGGTTTCGGCAAGATTGTCATTGACTGGCTGAACGGCGGCGCGGCCGAAATCGCCATTGAAAGCGGCGGCTGGGATCCCTTCACGGTCCAGGCCAGCCTGGCATCCAACGTCCAGGAAACGAAGATCAACCGGAGCCTCTGCCACCACTGGGTCTTTGACAAAACCCACTTCTCCCTCACGTACAACAACCTGACCTTCCTGGATTTCGAACTGGCCGGCTGCGACTTCACCCGCTGGTTTGCGGAATCCGGCGATGCGGACGGCGATGACATCGAGGAGGAATGCACCGGCCTCATCTTCACGCAGGCCGGAACCTATGCGGTCGTCTATGACAACGGCAAGGTCAATGTCGGTTCCTGGGCCTGGGAAAACGCTGAGGACGGTTCCCTCAAATGCGACTGGAGCACCCAGTATCAGTCCTTCTTCAAGGATTATCGCTTCCAGGGTTCCCTCGTCGTAGACGTCGTGGAGGGAAATCCCGATACCTGCACCATCATCCGTTCCTTCGAAAGCACCATGGAGAAGTATCACCTCTTCTCCGGTCCTTCCGTCCACAGCCTGAAGACAACCCTCACCTATTACCTTTCGGAGTACACGGACTAACGCAAGAATTTGCAATAGTCTGCGAAGACGTCACGGACGACGTCGTCCCAATTGAGATAAAGGTCCCGGCGCGCTGCGTCGGAGACCTTTTCGTATAGGTCCGGATGGTCCAGGATGTCCAGGATCATCCGCGCATAGGCCTCCTCTTCCGGAGGACAGACGTACCCGTTGACGCCGGGCGTCACGGTGGCGGCCGTACGGGCCCCCTCCAGGAAGACGGTAGGGGTTCCCTGACAGGCCGCCTCAATCTGCACCAGCGAATTCGCATCGTACAGCGAGGGGAACAGGAAGAGTTTCGCCCGGGAATAGAGATTCTCCAGCATTTCCCGGCCGGAAACGAGGCCGCACATCACGACTTCTTCCGTCAGGCCCTGCTCCTTGACCAGGGCGGCGAGTTTGTCCTCGTCCTGCCCCCTGCCGGCGAACAGCATCCGGAAGTTCTTCAGGCCCATTGCCTTGGCCTTCGCCAGGGCGCGGACCGTGAAGTCGATGTTCTTGATGAAATTGATCCTGCCCACGAAGAGGAAGACGGTGGCGTCGGCCGGGATGCCATACGTTTCGTTGACAGTCCGCGCCGCTTCGGCCGGGTCGAGCACCGGCAGGTGGTCGGTGGCATTGAGCCGCACCTTGCAGGGCGCGGTCAGTCCGTATTCCTGGATATACAGGTCCCTGATACCCCCGTTCACGGCCCAGCACTCGTCGCAGGCGTTGAACACCCGCATGATGGCGTCCATCGCCGCGTTCACGGCCGGCTTGAACTTCAGGGGTTTCTCGAAGTCCTGCCTGTACTGCGAATGCAGGGTTGCAATCACGGGAAGTTTGTGGATCTTGGCATAAAGGACGCCCGCCAGGCTCACGGAGAACGGGGAATGGATATGGACCAGGTCGATGCCGCTCATCAGGAGCTGCGCCTCGAATTTCGGGTCCAGGATAGGAGTAGGGATGTCATAATCGCTCTTGATAAGCGGCAATGACGAGCAGCGCACCACCTTATACGGCATCCGGGCGTCATCTTCCCGGTTGAATCCCCGGGTTTCGGGACAGAACACCACGACATCGCAGTACTGCACCAGCCGGCGGGCATAGTTGTCCACGACTTTGATGACCCCGTCCACCATCGGATACCAGGTGTCGATAAACAATCCGACTTTCATGTTTGCTTTCAGTTCAGGTTAAGCCAAGTCAAGGGACTATATCGCCAGTTTGTCGAACTTCTCCTTGAAGTCGCTCCAACGGTAGAATCCCGGGGCGGCTTCGGGAAGCGGCAGGGTGGCGCAGAAACCGTTCAATAGCACCTGGATGAGGATTTCGTCCGGGTGCTTTTTGCTGCGGAAGAAGACCAGCTGGAAGTTGCAGGCCATCGGGATGTCGTAGCTGTGCCAGACCTTTTCCACGTCATAGGGATTCGCGATGGAGGCATCCATCCCGTTCACGCCCAGGTAAGAGATGAGCGGGGCCAGGGCCGTATCGTGCGAAAAGCGCATCCTCAATGCGACGCCGTTCGCCCGGTCCTCCTCGAACTTGTCGATGATGTCCTTCACGGTGACGGACATTTCCAGGCAGCGGCGGATGTCGATGCCGGGAGCCTTCGCCGTATACAGGTAGTCGCTGTAGTTCTGGACCCGCCAGATGCCGTAACGCTCTTCCGGGGTAAAGGCCTCCGTCAGGACCTCGGGAACCGCGAAATCGAGGTTGCTGAAATCCGAGACCAGCTGCATCATATTGTACATGAAGGATTCCCGGTCCAGGCCGATGCCCTCGGTGGACGTGAACCATTTCCCGAGAACGGCCTCCTCGTCGAAGACGGCCTTTGCGAAATCGTCGTATTTCTTCAACGTTTCCTCCGGGAAGGGCACGCGGGGAACGAAGGTCGGACAGGAAGAGCTTTCAGGCACCAAGACCGGATAATAGGAACGTCCGTAGTCCACGTGGAAAGTCAAGTCCGGATCCAGGGTGTTCAGTTCGTCCACGCAGCACATCATGCTCACGATGACGCGGGAGGATTCCGTTGACAGCAGTTCCGCCCGGGTTTTCCCCTTGAAAACCTCCGGATAGTTCCGGTAGATCTGGCCGGCGATCTGCCGATGCTGCCGCTGGCCCTTCTGGGTCAGGATACCTTCGTGGTACAGCAGGCGGGGGTAGACCTCAGCATAAGCCTCGAAGAATTTCTTTCCTTCGGGCGTAAGCTGCCCTTTTTCGTCGGCCGTCTTCCACAGTTCATACATGCCGGGATAGAACTTGGAGCCGTCGACAAAGCGGGCGCCGTGCCGACCCATGTGACTGATATAGAATGGCTTATACCCTTTCGGCGGGCGAGGGGGCAATGGCTGGCCCTCGGGATACATGCTGAAGGTACCGCCCCAGCGCGTCGGATCGGAAAGGACGTCTTCCCGGGCCCACTGGGGGTCCTGTGCGGAAAGCTGCACCGCGCAGGCGAGCGCCAGGATTGCGGAGAAAAGCTTCTTGTTCATGGCCGGCCGTTTATGGGATTTCAACCGCTTCGACCAGCAGGGCACCGTCTACGGGAACCGGAAGGACGGTCTTCTCCTCCGCCGTGACGACACCGAGGTCCTTATGGTTGTAGTAATCGGTCAACTGGTAACGGTGGCCGGTTTCCAGGCCCCTCAGCTCCACTTCCTGAACCGGCTTCCCGTGGGTATAGAAAGCATAGTTGAGCGTGCCGTCCTTGCGGATCACATGGGTCTCCGGATAATCGAAGCCGATGTCGTACAGGCCGGAAACATACTCGCCGTGAGCCAGGTCTTTCTGATAGAAAATGTCCAGGGCGTTCTTCAGCAGGGCCTCCCGCTCCGGGGTCAGGAGATATCCGGGCTCGCCCTTCTTCAGGCGCGGGTTCTCCTTGGGCCAGGTGAATTTCGTGCCCAGGATGGCACCGATGCCCAGCTGCGTGGGATAATCGTTGCCGCCGTCGGAAAGCTCGATGTGGTCGCCGTAATAGGCGGTCTTGGGCGCCAGGGCACGGAGGACATAGCCCTTGGTACGGATCTGCCAGCTGGACAGCGGGTCGGAGGAGACCGTCTTGTTGGTGTAGGGCAGGTTGTACACGGAGAAACAGTCTCCGCAAGGGCAGTACTGGAGCACAGCGTGCGGATTGATGCCGCGGGCCGTGTCGTAGATAAGCTTGAAGATGGTCGGCAGCTCCCGGACGACCTTCTCCGGATCGTCCGGATGGTGGGCGGGATTGTAATCCGGCGGCACTGCGTTCATGTACTGACCATCCAGCTTGAGGCCTTCGTAGCCGTATTCTCCGATGAACTTCTCGACGAGCCGCTTCGTCTCGGCCCGGACTTCCTCATCCACGGGGGAGAGGTACCAGCTGTCCCACCAGGTGATGTCCCGCGGCTTTCCTTCCTGGTCCAGGATCAGGGTGTTGGGATGCTCTTCGAGGAACTTCGTGCCGGGATCGGCCGCGAACGGCGCCCACCACAGGTCGGCCTTCAGTCCGTATTTGTGGATTTCGTCCACCATGTACTTCATGTCGGCATCCCCGCGGGGGAAGCGGTCCGTGTTGAGGTCCCAGTCGCCTTCCGCGATCTGGTAACCGTCGTCCAGGGTGGCCCACTTGAATCCCAGTTCCTTCACCTTCGGAAGGGTGCCGATAATCTCGTCTATCGTGAACAGGCGCTCATAGCCCCAGGCACACCACGCCGGTTCGAAAGCGTCCGGCTCGCTCTCCGGCATCACGACGCCCACGCATTCAAGCAGTTGTGCATAGTTGCGGAGGGCACCGAAGCAGTCGCCCTTGAAGACGTGGAAGAAAGTCGTGCAGGTCGCAAGCGAACCACCGTCTTCCAACACCACCGGGGAGTCAAACTCCTTGACGATGGACACGGTGGCCTTGGACTCGCCCGCCTTCATCTCCACCGGCAGGCTCACCCGCTGGGGAACGGGCTCCAGATGGCCGACGGCCAGGCCGGCATCCTGACGCCAGAGGCAGGTTACGGGAGTGCCTCCGCCATAGTCAGAGCCGTTCATGCCCATGTAGTTCTTCTGGAAGAAGCCCTCCCGGACCGGGAAGATCCAGTCGGCCCGGTTCTCCGTGGACTGTCCCTGGAAGGACCAGAAGCCGGGGTCGGACGTTCCGGCCGCCATTTCGAAACGGTCCATGGTCCAGCCATTTACCGAAATCGGAGCCCCGGTGGCGTTGGTGAATTCCGCCCGGGCGATGACGGTGGAAGGGAAGCGGTCATAGGCCGTAAAGGTAAGCTTCTGGAGGATCTTTCCTCCTGCAGCAGGAGCCTCGCCGTGGAAGACGAGAGCCGTCCCCTTTCCGAAAGCGTCGGTCACCGTCTTCTTTTCCGTCCGGACCAAGGAGAAAACAGGCGCATCCCCTTCCATCGAAAGGGCGCTGAAAGTCGCAGGTTCCGCCACCAGGGAAAGATCGGTCAGGGCGGTCGAAAGCTGAACTTTCATTCCTTCATCCAAGGATACCGTCAGGTCACCATTCGCCAGCTCGCGGCCCGGCGTACAGGCGGCCACAAGCAGCAGGGCGGACAGGCCCATCCAAGCAAAAAATGGCTTTCTCATCGTTGTTCGCAATATGATCGATTCAAATCCGACTTACAGGCATCGGTCTCCCGGCGCGTCAGTTCACCAGGGTGACCGGCCCGTCTGTCATAATGACAAAGATAAGAAAAATCCGTATATTTGCGGTCATGAAAAAACGGGCCTTCCCCCTCTGGCCGGTTCTTGGCCTTTGCTTCCTCCTCCTGACGACGGAGGCGGCGGCTCAGATCGTACCCCCGGAGGTCTCCGTCGAGAACGAACTTCTCGCCCGTTACCTGGACGATTCCAACTACGATCCCGCGGACTATACCTACACCCATATCGACCGGTATATCCCCGAGATGTATGGCCAGTTCGACAAACCCCAACCCGTGACGTTCACCTGGGAAAGGGACCTCTCCTGGAAGAATTATCTGCTGGAGATCTATGACCTGCAGCTGCACGGGGATCCGGTCGTCAGCCATACCCTCCCCGCCGAAGCCCTTACTTGCCATATATACAATCTGATACCCGGACGGGAATACGCCTACATCCTGATGGGCAAGAGCGACAGCCTCCTCTTCCCCATCGAAGAAGGGACTTTCCTTGTGAAAGGACGGCGCCGGATGATCCGGGCCGATTTCGTCACGAACATCCGGGATTTCGGCGGTCTCCGGACCGAGGACGGAAGGACGCTCCGCTACGGGCGTCTGTTCCGGGGCGCCGCTTTCGACCACATCCGCAGCAAGGAGCGCAGTCCGCTGATCGTCCCTGAGGGAATCGCCGTCATCCGGGATGAACTCCGGGTCGGGGCCGAAATCGACCTCCGGTCGGAAAAGGAACTGCTGCTGCTCGACGACAATCCCGACAACGACATGACCAACTCGATGCTCGGCGAGGGCGTCGAATACTATCATTTCCCGATTTCCGACTTCGGTGCCATCACGACCGAAAACCTGTACGGGCCGCCCATCGCGGCCATCGTCAATTGCCTGGAGCGGGGACTGAACGTGTACTTCCATTGTGCTGCCGGGGCGGACCGGGCAGGTGTCCTGTCCTTCCTGCTGGCCGCCATGGCCGGCGTCTGTGAAAACGACCTGGCCCGGGATTATGAGATCACCGACCTGACGCTCGGCCGAACGGCGAGACACACCCGGAATTCGACGGGCGCCTATAATTACGCCCCATCCATCGATTATCTGAAAACGAATTTCCAGGGAGCGACCCTCGCGGAAAAAGTCCAGAACTACCTTATCCTCAAACATCACGTCACGCGGGAGCAGATTGAAACCCTCCAACGGATCCTCGTGGAATGAACGCTCCCTCCCTTATGGTAAATCGCGCCTTGACCTGTATACTCCCCTTCCTTCTCCTTGCCTGCCGGCCTGCGGTGCCTGCGGACCCCTATGCCCTGGAGACTTCACCTTCTCCGGTGTTCATTTCGGAATACCGGGTGCTGGACGGCTGGCTTGAACTGTACAATCCCGCCGACACGACCGTCAGCCTCGGAGGATACCGGCTGATCGTGGACGGAAAGGACCAGGATCTCTCCACCAGCGCGATGGGTCCGAAGGAATACCGGCTGGTGGACGGTCTCAAGAGCTTCCCGGAAGCAGCCAGCTGCTTCCTGCTGGACGGAAAGGGGCGGCTCGTGGACATCCTGGACCCGCTCGAGAGCAAGAAACACAAGTCCATCGTCCGGGAAATAGGCGCGGCCGGAGAGATGGACGAGCGCTCCGAAGACGACCTCACGCCAGGCTATTCCAACGACGAAGCGGGCCGGAAGGCTTACCAGGCCACGCGCAGGAAACCCAACCGGACCGGAATCGTCTTCAGCGAAATCTCCGCCTCCGGAAACCTGGATTTCGTGGAGTTCCACAATCCGACCGGCAAGCCGGCGGACCTTTCCGGATTCGGTCTTTCCGACAAGGAGAACTACTCCCTTTTCCGCTTCCCCGACAAGACCGTCCTCCTTCCGGGCGGATACCTGGCCGTGTATTGCGATGCAGGTTATGAGGATGCCGCCCCCTCGGACACGCTCCGGGCTCCCTTCTCTATCGGCAATGGCAAGGACTGGCTCTATCTGTCGGACCCGGACGGCAACATCGTCCTGGAATACGGCCCCGTAGGGATGCCGAAAGGGGAAAGCCTGGTCTCCCTCCGCGGCTGTCCCTTCATCACCAGCAAGGTCATTACCCCGGGACGGGCCAACGAGGCCGCCGGCATCGCTCCGGCAGCCACGGTCGCATCGGGACAATATGACGGAATCGATACCCTGAAGGTGGAACTCTTCGCCCTGGGGGAAATCCATTATACGACGGACGGCTCCATTCCCGACCGCCGTTCCCCCAAGTACGAAAAGCCTTTCCTCCTGACCAAAACCACCGTCATCCGGGCCATCGCCTATGCGGAAGACGGCTCCGGATCGCCGGTCGGTTCCTACACCTACATCATCAACGAAGGACACGTGCTGGATGTCGTCAGCCTGGTCAGCGATCCCGGCGGACTGTTCTCCACGGGGAACGGCATCTATTCCAACGGGCCCTACCGGCTGAAGCCCATCGGGACCGAGGAGGACGGAACCCCGGGCATCAATTATCCTTATATCCGGGCCAATTACTGGAGAAAATGGTGGCGGCAGGCCAATGTCTCGCTGCTGCCCCGGGAAGGCATCGGATTCTCCTATGACTGTGGCACTTCCATCTTCGGGGGATACTCCCGCATCAACGCCAAGAAGAGCCTCAAATTCAAGTTCAAGTCGACCTACGGGCCGTCCAAGCTCCACTACCCGCTCTTCCCCGACCGCGACATCGACGAGTACAATTCCTTCGTAATGCGCTCCGGCGGGCAGGACGCCTATGGAACCTTGATCAAGGACGACCTGGCCTCTTACCTGGCCGATAGCCTGATAGACGTCATGGCCACCCGCCCCGCCATCTTCTACATCAACGGACAGTATTACGGCCTGTATTACATCCGGGAGAAGATCAACGAGCATTTCATCGAGGAACACTACCAAATCCCGACCGACTCCCTGGATCTCGTCGAAAGACATGTCGATGCGGAGTTCGGGTCGGCAAGGGAATGGCGGGCCTTGCTGTCCTATGTCCGGAGCCACGACCTCTCCAAGCCGCAGAACTACGAATATGTCTGCGACCGGATGGACGTACAGAGCTATGCCGACTGGATTGTGGCCGAGATTTGGCTCGACAACAAGGATCCCGGCAATGTCCGCTGCTTCAAGTCAGCCCACCTGGACAACAAGTGGCGCTGGATCCTGTATGACGTGGACATGGGCCTGAACGGCCCCCGCTCCGACGGGTTCCTGCTCTTCCTCAAGCCCACGTCCCAGCCGCTCTGGCAGACCGACCTGATCCGGGCGCTGCTGAAGAATCCCGATTTCCGGGCCCTTTTCGTCGAACGGCTTGAATATCAGATGACTTACATCTGGAACAAAGACCGCGTAAATGCGGCCATCGACCATTTTGCGGAGATGATCGGGCCGGAAGTGGAACGGAACAACAAGCGCTGGATGGGTGACTATAAACGCTGGACCGGCAGGATCGACGGCCTCCACAAGTACGCCGACGGGAGGCAGGCATACCTGAAGGAACAATTCGCCAACAACGCTTTCCTCAAGCAGTTGCTACACCTCACGCCGGAAGAACTGGACCGCTGTTTCGGGCATTGACGGCCCTACAGCGCGCCCAGGATATCCTTCAGCAGGCGGTTCCACTCGATGACGTGGTCCGGCTTCGGGGAATAACCCAGGACAACCACCACCAGTTCCTTGGAGGGGATGATGAAAATCTCCTGGCCGTCGTGGCCCCGGCATTCAAAGAGGTCCTCCGGAGCATCGGGATAATCGCCTCCCCGGTTCAGCCAGAAGAAGGCGCCATAGCGGCCCTGACTGTCCGCGGCCGGTGTCGTCGAGTATTCCACCCAGCCTTCCGGCAGGATCCTTTTCCCGTCGACACAGCCGTCATCCAGGTACAACTGGCCGAAACGGGCGTAGTCGCAGGCCTTGAGGTACAGGTAGGACGACCCGACCGGCGTACCGCCCAAGTCGGACTCGAAACAGGCGTCGCGGATGCCCAGTGGGGCGAAAAGGCGGTCATGCAGAAAGCCGAGGAAAGCCTCGCCGGAGTCGAACTGTCCACGCAGGCAGCGCATCACGATGTTCGTGTTTCCGCTGGAATAATACCAATGCGTACCCGGCTCATATTCAAGAGGTTTCGAGAGGGCATACAGGCCCATGTCCGTTTCCCGGTGCAGCATGAGGTTCACGTCGGAGCGGCTGCCGTAGTCCTCGTTCCAGGAAAGGCCGCTCTGCATCTGCATCAGATCGTTGAGGGTAATGTCCTTGCGGCCGTCTTTCTGCCACTGGGCGATGTCCATCGGAGCCTGGATGTCCAACCGGCCGTCCCCAACCATCAGGCCGATGGTCGCGTTCGTGAAACTCTTGGCCATGCTCCAGCTCAGGAGCCGGGTATCCCGGGAGAAGCCCTGCCGGTAACGCTCTGCCACCAGCTTTCCTTGATGGAGGACGACGAAAGCGTAAGGAGTCCCGTTATAGGCCTGGTCCTGGACCAGGGCCGTGGCAATGGGTGCCAGCCGCGCGGTAAGGGCGGAATCGCCGGCCGGCAAGGGCTTGGCCGGCAGCGTGTCCACGAAGGACAGGCTCGCCTCCGGAAGCAGGTCCTTCCGGCCGCGGAGCAATGTAACACCGTATCCGTCACGGTATTGTGCAGTGGATTTGCGCCAGAGGAAACGGCTGGTCACCGTCCGGTTCTCGTAATCCACCTTGTTGCGGTTGAACTTGATGAAGGAAAAGTGCAGGTCCTTCGCCTCCACGTCTGCCTGGTCCCGCCCGGAAACGAAGACGGCCGAGGCAAGGTTCTTGGCCGCATAGCCCGTGATGATGGGCATCAGGCTGTCCAGGTAGAGGCACCCGCCGAGGAGGGCGGTCAGGAGCACCGCCAGGACGATGCCGAGGATCTTCTTCTTGTTTTTCATGCTTCGATATCGTTAAGGAACGGGAAGGCCTCGCCCTTGACCAGCCAGGCAAAACCGAACAGGTGCAGGAGGATGATTTCCACGACCATCACCGTCCAGCCCGGGGCACCGAGGAGTTTGGCGACGGCGAAGGCCACCATCAGTCCCAGCATGCCGTAGCCGCAGATGCGATAAATTTTGTTGCGGAGGATCTTGCGCTCCGTCATGACGGCTCCGTGCTTGGTGAACTGGAGGATGCTGTTCAGGGCGATGGTCAGGAAAAACAGGCAGGCGAAAACGGTGTGGAGGATATTGGAGGCCTCCATCGGTATTTGGAAAAAGCCGACGGGCGTGCCGGGCTCCTTCCAGCTGACCGCGCACGGAAACAGCACGATACCCAGGCCGAAAAGGCCGGAAAGGGTGGTGATCAGGTTGTCCGTCCAGTCGTAGCCGATGTAGGAAATCAGGACGATGCAGGCGGGAACCAGGACCCCCACCAGGGCGGGACTCACATAATAGGTGGCGGAAATGCTCCACCACCATTCGCTGTTATGACGCTCCGCGATCCCGGCGGAAAACAGGGCCAGCCAGGGGAGGATGACGCCCAGAAGCCCGCAAAGGTTCCGGATCCGCAGGTACATTTTCTCTTCTTTGGTCGATCGTAATGCCATGATGTTGATGCTTTTTACAGGCCGATAGCCCAAAGATACAAAATAAATGGGAGACCGGGTGCTTTTTCGGCGGCGATTCATTATCTTTGTATTCCGGAAAACCATTCAACCACGACTATGAGCCAATTGCACGTTATCGACCACCCGATGATCCAGCACAAGCTGACGATCATGCGGGACAAGAACACCGGATCCAAGGACTTCCGCGAACTGCTCCGGGAAATCGCCCTGCTGATGGGCTATGAAGTCACCCGGGACATCCCGCTCGAAGACGTCGACATCGAAACCCCCATCTGTCCGATGAAGGCGAAGAAAGTCTCCGGACGCAAGCTCGCCATCGTCCCGATCCTCCGCGCCGGAATGGGCATGGTCGAAGGCCTGCATGAGCTGGTTCCCGTCGCCAAGGTGGGCCATATCGGCCTGTACCGGAACGAGGAGACCCACAAGCCCGTGGTCTATTACTGCAAGCTGCCGGAAGACATCCAGAAGCGCATGGTCATCGTGACCGACCCGATGCTCGCCACCGGCGGCAGCGCCTGCGACGCCCTCACGATGCTCAAGGAGCGAGGCTGCACGAGCATCCGCCTGATGTGCCTGGTCGGTGCCCCGGAAGGGATCGCCAAGGTCCAGGCCGAGCATCCGGACGTGGACATCTACCTCGCCGCGGTGGACGACCACCTCAACGAGAACGCCTACATCGTTCCCGGACTGGGCGATGCCGGCGACCGGATCTTCGGAACCAAATAAAACGAACATACCTCTACCGATGAAACAGATCCTCCTTGCCGCCGTGGCGCTGATGATGACCACGGCTACCGCTGCATATGCGCAGCGCCCGGCTTCCCGGTCGGAGAAGAAGACCGAAGCGGAAACGAAAACGGAACCGGAGAAGCCCGCGCCCGAGCTGAAGGTCACCGCCGGCCTTTTCGGCGTGTCCCAGCATGAGAAAGACTGGTATTTCGACGTTCCGGACAGCCTGCTCGGCCGCCGGATCCTCGCGGTGACGCGTTTCGTGAAACATACCCAGGGCGCCTCCGAGTACGGCGGTGAAATGGTCAGCAACCGCATGATCTACTGGGAGAAAGCCGTCAACGGCAACCTGCTCCTCCGCATCGACCCGAACGTCATCCATGCCGAAGAGGGCGACGAGATCGGCCTCGCCGTCGCTGCCAGTTCCGAGAATCCGATCGTCGCCTCGCTGAAGCCCGAGAAGGCGGCCTCCCCCGGTTGTACGCGCGTGAAGGTGACCTCCCTGTTCGAGGGCGACACCCAGCCGTTCACCCTGTCCGCCGCCGCCAAGCGCGCCTACAACCTGGGCGGCATCAAGGGCGATGCCAGCTTCATCCAGAGCATCCGCACCTATCCCATCAACACGGAGGTTACCACTACCAAGACATTCACTTACAACGCGCCCGCGCCTACCGCGCCGGGTCCGGCCGCCCGGGCCAATACGCTGGCGGCAGGCCTCCAGGCCGGCGTCGTCACGCTGGTGCTCAACACTTCCATGATCCTCCTGCCTGAAAAGCCCATGCAACCCCGGTGGTTTGATTCCCGCGTGGGTTACTTCGCCGATGGTTACACGGAGTTCTCGGACGAACAGCAGGCCGTGGAGCGCATCCGTTTCATCACCCGCTGGCGCCTGGAGGCCCGTCCGGAGGACGTGGAGAAGCAGAAACGCGGCGAGCTTGTGGAACCGATAAAGCCCATCGTCTATTACATCGACCCGGCAACCCCGAAACAGTGGCGGCCGTATCTCATCGCCGGCGTGAACGACTGGCAGAAGGCTTTCGAGCAGGCGGGCTGGAAGAACGCCATCCGCGCCGAGGAGTGGCCCGAGGACAACCCGGACATGAGCATGGAGGATGCCCGTTTCTCCGTCATCCGCTATCTGGCCTCCTCGACGGCAAATGCCTACGGACCCAATGTCCACGACCCGCGTTCCGGCGAAATCCTGGAGAGCCACATCGGCTGGTACCACAATGTGATGACCCTGGTCCACGACTGGTACCAGGTGCAGGCCGGCGCCGTGGACCCGCGCGCCCGCAAGATGAAATATGACGATGAACTGATGGGCGACCTCATCCGCTTTGTCTCCTCGCACGAAGTCGGACATACGCTGGGCCTGCGGCACAACATGGGCTCCAGCAGCTTCACTCCCGTGGAGAAACTCCGCGACAAGGCCTGGGTGGAAAAGCACGGCCATACGGTGAGCATCATGGACTACGCCCGCTTCAACTACGTGGCACAGCCTGAGGACGGAATCGGCAAGGCCGGCCTGTATCCCCGCATCAACACCTATGACAAGTGGGCCATCGAATACGGTTACACACCCACGGACTTCAAGACTCCGAAGGAAGACCACTTGTACTGGAACAAGGTGATAATCAAGCGGCTGGCTGCACAGCCCGAACTCTGGTTCGGTGGCGAGGGCTCCGACTCCGACCCGCGTGCCCAGCGCGAGGACCTGGGCAATGACGCCGTCGCCGCGAGCAATTACGGACTGCAGAATCTCCGGCGCATCATCGGGCAGCTGCCCGAATGGAATGCGGAGGAAGCCGACCAGTACGACAACCTGTCCCGGATGTACAAGGCCCTGCTCGGCCAGTACAACCGGTATGTCGGCCACGTGGCGGCCAATATCGGCGGCCGTTTCGTCACCAACCACAGTATCGAACAGCCGGACGCCGTCAAGTACGCCCCCGTCCCGAAAGACCGCCAGAAGCGCGCCCTGGACTGGCTGAATGACAACCTGTTCCGGAAGCCTTCCTGGCTGGTGGACGTCCCTTACATCTTCAACATCACCGACCGCCCGGACAGCCAGCTCTATCCGTATGTGAAGAGCGCGGTCAGCGCCACCAACCTCCTGAACGTCCAGAAGCTCGAGCGCATGGGCCAGTTCGCGGACTATGGCTCCGGCAACTATGCGCCTGCGGAATACCTGGACGACCTGACCGGCATGGTGTTCGAGGAACTCTACAAGGGCCGTGCGACCGACAGCTGGCGCCGCTATCTCCAGCGCCAGTTCGTGACGGCCGCCCTGGAAGTCGTGGGCAGCAAGGCCGCCGAAGGCACCGACGCCCGGACGCTGCTCCTCGGGAAACTCACCGAGCTCCAGAAGAAAGCCTCCAAGGCGAAGTCCTCCGACGATGCCACCCAGGCCCACTGGCAGGACCTGGCGAAGATGATCGAGAAAGGATTGAAATAGCGTCTATTCCGGAATGACGAAGATCACCGGAAGGGTATAGGTGACGCGGACGGGCTTGCCGTCCTTCATGCCGGGTTTCCACTTCGGGGAGCTTTTGACGACCCGGACGGCTTCCGCATCCAGAGCTGGTGTAACGCCTTTCAGGACTTGAACTTCCTGGACACCGCCATTCTTGCCCACGACAAACTGGACGGTAACGGTGCCGTCGATATGGGCGGCCTTCGCCTCCTTCGGATACTTCAGGTGGGCGGTCACCCAGGCGGAAAAGGCCTCCTTCCCTTTCCCCTTGAACGTGGGGTGGACATCCAGGCCGCGCGCCTTCTCCAACTGGGCGGCATGGTCAGGACCGTTGGCCTTGCGGAGCAGGTGACCACCGGCCATTTCGATGATAGTGCCGTTATAGACGGTGCGCCGGCCGTAGACGGTAAGGGTATCACCCACAACGATTTCCATCTGCGGGAAGGATACGTTCGATCCCGGACGGCCGTCGACCAGGCCGTAGACATAAGCCTCGCCCGTTTCATCCTTCAGATAGAAAACTCCGCGCTGGTCGCCCCGCATGCGGCTCACCACGCCGTGCAGTTCCACCAGCGACGTGTCGCTGCGGGACATCTTGTTGAATTCGTCCGCCGTCTTGCGGACGCCCTGGGCCGAGACCGGCAGGCCGGCGGCAAGGAGGAGAAGAACGAAGAGGAACCGTTTCATGGTCATTGCGCTGTTTGCTTCCGGGCCGGCAGGAACAGACCCGCAATAGAAAGAAGGAGGAGAAGGATCAGGGTGATGGAGGAGGCACGGGAAATGTTCGCGCCCACGCGGTAGGACGCGGGCTCGAAACGCATGACGAGGTCATGCTCCCCTGCCGGAAGTTCCGCCGCGCGGAGTGTCCAGTCGGCCCGCAAGACATCCACGGGCTTGCCGTCCACTTCCGCTTTCCAACCGTCCGGATAGTAGATTTCGCTGAACACGGCGAGGCGGTCTGCCGCCGTCTCGTAATGATAGCGGAGTTCGTTCGGGGCGTAGGAGGTAAGGATGATCGTTTCGGAGGAATCGGCCGGGGCGGCGGTCACGGCTGGCATATCCTTGCCGATGACAGCCTGACGGCGCAGATCCACGGACCCCAGGAAGGCGATCTCCTCGTCCGGCGTTGCTGCGGAAACGACCTCGTCCACGAACCAGGCATTGCCAAGCGCATTCCCGTTATAAACCGGCGCATACTCTCCCCCGATGATGATATATCTGGTATTCAGTGCATTGAGCACCGGAATGCCCGGCAATCCAGCCTCCACGTCGTCAATGGTTTCGGCCGTTTGCATCGACCCGTAAATGGCGTTGATCTCTCCCGTCAGATAATGGTCGATGAGGTCCTGGTAGCGCTGGAGCTTTGCGGGAGAATAGCCACCGACGCTCTTGTGGTGATAAGACGGAACGGAGGAGTTGAACACATTGACACTCAGGTCCAGGACGCGGTAGGACGGGTCGGGGTCGGCCTTGATCATCTGGTCCACGGGGCGCTCGGCGAACGGTTTGTTGAAGTCTTTCGGCGTGGTGAAGTGGTCCGCGTTGAGGTAGCGCTTGCCCACGGCGAACAGGTTCACGGCCACCAGGGCGCAGATGGCGAGGCCGGCGATGACCTTGCGGGGGGCCTTCGACTCGGCTTTCGCCGGCAGGCTGGCCCAGAGAAGGAATCCCCATGTGACGGCAATGAGAAGGAAGGATGCCAGGGCGTCCCGCCGCATCAGGGCGATGCGGTCGGCCTGGAAGGCCTCGACGAGGATATCTTGCTGGCCGGCGTCCGAGGCGGCGGTGAAATCGCCCGCCAGCGTGGGAATCAGCGCGAACAGGAGACAAAGACCACCGGTCAGGGCGAAAGCGATGCCGCTCTTGCGCAGGAAGTCCTTCCGGTCATAGCTGTCCTTGACAATCCGGTCGAGGGTCAGGAAGCCCAGCACGGGCAGGGTCACCTGCAGGACAATGAGAGCCATGGACACCGTCCGGAATTTGTTATACAGCGGCAAGACATTGAAGCACAGCTTGGTAAAAGCCATGAAATGGCTGCCGACAGCCATCAGGACGGCAATGACCGTCCCCACGATGAGCCACCATTTCTCTTTCCCCTTGTACAGGAAAAGGCCCAGGATGAACAGGAATACCGTAATGGCCCCCATATACATCGGCCCGGCCGTGAAGGGCTGCGGCCCCCAATATAGGGGCAGCCCTTTGGCTATCTCGCGGAGATTCGACTGGCCGGCCCGCCGGAGAAGCTGGATGGTCTCGGACTTCGCCGGATCAACGGGTTGGGCCGAGGAGCCTCCGTTGAAATTCGGAATCATCAGGTTGGGAAGCTCCTGCCAGCCATAGGACCACGCCGTGGCATAGTCCAAGTCAAGGCCGCCGCCCTTGGTCGCTCCCTCTGTCGTCAGCTCAGTACCTCCCCGCATCGTGTTGGGCGTGTACTTCGCAAGCGGCAGAAGCTTATTCACATTGGTCGCGATACCCACCCCGCCGACGACCAGCAACAGGGCCGAGGCGATGAAGAACCGGCCGATACGGTCTTTCCGTTTCCGGAGGATGTCGATGATCTCCACCAGCGCGTAAAGCAGGACCAGGATCGCGAGGTAATACGTGATCTGCTGATGGTTAGCCTTGATCTGCATGCTCAAGGCCAGGCTGAACAGGACGGAACCGAGCAGCACCTTCGCGAGCCAGCGGTTCTTGGACTCGATGCTCCGGTACGTATAGACCAGGGCGGCCAGCACCCACGGGAAGAAAGCGATCGCCTGCATCTTGGTGTTGTGTCCCACCTGGATAATCTGGAAGTTGTACGAACAGAAAGCCACCGCCACGGCTCCGCCGAGCGCCAGCGGCCAGCTGATCCCGAGCGACAGCATGAGCAGGAAGGCGCCCAACAGGGCGATGAACAGGTAAGTCGCAGGCCGTTTTCCAGTAAGCAACAGATTATAAATTCCTTGCGTGGCATCCCCACTGTTCTGCGTGGAAATCGCCGTCGTAGGCATTCCGCCGAACATCGCGTCCGTCCAGTACGTAGGGTCGTCCGGGTGCGCGGCATTCCACTCCGACATCTCGTGCGACATGCCGATATAACCCGAGATATCGCTCTGGTTCACGATCTTCCCCTGCAGCACCTGCGGCACAAAGCCGTAGCTCAGCACGAGGAACAAAACGACGGCTCCGAGGGCGATGCCGATATTCTTCAACAGTTTCTTGTCCATGTCTTACTTGTTTTCGTAGGAGACCCGCTCCAGCAAGGCGGCGAGTTCACGGGTGAGGTTGCGGCGGGAGAAACGGGCGATGTCTCCGGCGACAGGCGGGACACCGCCGGCCTTGTGCTGCTCCCAGGCTTTGTCGGTGAATGCCCGCATCGCTTCCAGGTTGTCCCAATCGGCGGTAATGCCGGCACCGGTGTCAGCGAGGACACGGGCCATGGCCCCGTCTTCCTGGCCGATGCCGAGGACCGGCCGCCGCGAAGCGAGATATTCGAACAGCTTGCCGGGCAGGATGGGCCGGTATTCCGGATCGTTGCGAAGCGGAAGGATGAGTACCGATGCGGCGAGCTGCTCACGCACGGCCGTCAGGTGGTCACAGTAGCCAAGGTCCACGACGTTGTCACGAAGCCCTGCCTCTTCGATGGCGGCGTACACCTCGCGGTCCACCTTGCCCACGAGCCGGAGCCGGAGCGCTTTCTTGAAATCCGCATCGGCCCATGCCTTGATTCCCAAGACTTTCCAAAGGTTCAGCGGATTGCCGTCGGCTGCGAAAAGTCCGGTGTGGACGATGTTGAACAGACCGTCCGGCTCGACCGGCTGGTCGAAGTCGCCGCCGTCATAGCCGTTCGTAATCATCGCCACGGGCGTATTCGTCTGCGCCCGGAACTCTTCCTGCACAAGCGGCGTGACGGCCAGCACGGTGGAGCATTCATCCAGCACGGACTGCTCCATGGCCCGGAGCCGACGCCAGGTGCGGTGGGTCATCGGCAGGTGCTTGAGGTAGTACATCCGGCTCCAGGGATCGCGGAAATCGGGAATCCAGGGAATCCCCAGCTCCTTGTGCAGCCGCTGGCCAATCAGGTGCATCGAGTGCGGCGGCCCTGTCGTAACAATCACATCGACAGGATGTTCCGCCAGGTATTCCTTCAAAAAACGGACACTCGGCCGCACCCAGCCCACGCGGGGATCCGGCACGAACAGGTTGCCGCGGATCCACAGGGACAGACGCTGCTTGAAGGACTTTTTCCCGGACGAGATTTCCGTAACCTCGCCCTTGGAGGCTCCGGCCGTAAGGGTTTTCATGTCCGTCGACGCGCCCTTGCCCATCAGCTTGCGGTAGATGTTGTAAGGCTCAGAGATGGGCCGACGGATGATTTCCGCCTCGTGCGGGATTTCCGCCTCCAGGGTATGGTCGATAGCCGTATACTCCGGATTCTCAGGCGTATAGATAACCGGCTGCCAGCCCTCTTGAGGAAGATACTTCGCAAACTTCACCCAGCGCTGGACCCCCGATCCGCCGGACGGGGGCCAATAATAGGTGATGACCAGGACGCGTTTCATAGCTTACAAAGTTAAGTAAAAAATCGTATCTTTGTATGTTCCGAAAAAGCAGACAGACGTATGACGAAGATGGCGGAAGATACCCCCCTGATCAAGCAGTTCTTCGAGGTGAAGGCACGGCACCCCGAGGCGATGCTGCTGTACCGGGTGGGTGACTTCTACGAAACCTACTCGGATGACGCCGTGACGGCAGCCCGGGTACTGGGCCTCGTGCAGACGAAAAAGTCCAACGGCGACAAGGGGCCGATCCCGATGGCCGGCTTCCCGCATCATGCCATTGAGAACTATCTGACAAAACTGGTGCGGGCCGGTTTCAAAGTGGCCATCTGCGACCAGCTGGAGGACCCGAAATTCGCGAAGAAACTGGTCAAGCGGGGTGTGACGGAAATCGTTACGCCGGGCATCTCCTTCGGCGAGAACATGCTGGAAGTCAAGGAGAACAACTACCTTTGCGGCCTCGCCTTCGAACGCGACCAGTGCGGCGCGGCCTTCCTGGACGTGTCCACGGGACAGTTCCAGGTGGCGCAGGGATCGCTGGACTACATCGGCACGCTGATGGGCTCGCTCTCCCCCAAGGAACTGGTTGTTCCCCGGAGTTATGAACGGGGCGTCAAGGACCGTTTCGGCGATTACTATGTCACGAGCCTGGACGAATGGGCGTTCGTGTATGACGCGGCAGTGGAGAAACTCAAGCGGCAGCTGCGCGTGGACAGCCTCAAAGGCTTCGCCGTGGACACGATGCCCCTGGGCCTGTGCGCCGCCGGGGCCTTGATGGTCTATCTCGAGCAGACGCAGCATGCGGGGCTCCGGAACATCTCCACCCTCGGCCGCATCGACGAGGCCAAGTTCGTGTGGATGGACCCGTTCACCCTCCGCAACCTGGAGGTCTTCCAGGCCGCGTCGGGCCGAGAGGGTGTTTCCCTGGTGGAAACCATCGACCGCTGCTCTTCGCCGATGGGCGCGCGCCTGCTCCGCAACTGGCTTGCGATGCCGGTGCTGGACCGGAAGGAACTGGACTGCCGCTATGACATCGTACAGTTCTTCGTGGACAATCCCGACACCCTTGCGCAGGTGCAGGAGGAGTTGGGCAAGCTCGGTGACCTGGACCGCATCCTGGGACGCGTCGCGAACGGC
>JAFSJK010000016.1 GCA_017439305.1 Bacteroidales bacterium
AACAAGAAGAACACCCCGGAGCGTCTCGCGCGCATGAAGTACAACCCGTACCTCAAGAAAGTGACCCTCCACCGTGAAATCAAGTAAGTGAAAGGAGATTAAGCTATGGCAAAGAAAGCAGTTGCAACCTTCGACGCCAAGGCCGGTGCCAAGCACATGGTCAAGGTCATCCGCATGGAAAAGAGCCCCAAGACCGGCGCCTACGTTTTCGTGGAGCAGCTCGTCGAGCAGGGCAAGGAGAAGGAGTTCTTCAACGCGAAGTAATCCCGCTTCCACACACCTGAGATCAAGTGGTTCACCTTCCCGGCGGACCACTTTTTTTGTACCTGTAAAATGATTATATTTGTAGGTTAATAGAAAAGGACTGCCAATGGGTATTTTCGACAAGGGGGTCAAGAAGACCAATCTGAATTTCTTCCAGAAACTGGGCAGGGCCATCGTGGGCAAGTCCAAGGTGGACGACGACGTGCTGGATGCGCTGGAGGAGGCCCTGCTGTCTTCGGATATGGGCGTGGACACGACCCTGAAGGTCATCGAGAACCTGGAGGACCGGGTGGAGAAAGACAAGTATGTGTCGATGGACGAGCTCGTTGACCTGATCCGTGATGAGATCGGGAAGCTCCTCAATGTCGACGGGGACGACGCCCCGGTGCAGCCTTTCGACTTCTCGAAGAAACCCTATGTGATGCTCGTCGTAGGCGTGAACGGGGTGGGGAAGACCACCACCATCGGGAAACTGGCCTCCATGCTTACCGCGCAGGGAAAGAAGGTCGTCATCGGCGCGGCCGATACCTTCCGCGCCGCGGCGGTCGAGCAGCTCACCATCTGGGCGGAGCGTGCCGGGGTGGACATCGTCAAGCAGGCGATGGGTTCCGATCCCGCTTCCGTGGCTTTTGATACGGTGAAATCCGCCGTCGCAAAGGGCGCCGACGTGGTCCTGATCGACACGGCCGGCCGCTTGCACAACCGCATCGACCTGATGAACGAACTTACCAAGATCCGCAATGTCATCCGCCGCGTGGTCCCCGACGGGCCGCATGAGGTGCTGCTGGTGCTGGACGGCTCCACCGGCCAGAATGCTTTCGTCCAGGCGAAGGAATTCTCCCGCGCCACCGATGTCACGGCCCTCGCTGTCACGAAGTTGGACGGCAGTGCCAAGGGTGGCGTGGTCGTCGGCATCGTAGACCAGTTCCGTTTCCCCATCAAGTTCCTCGGAATCGGGGAAGGGATTGACGACCTGAAGGTGTTCGACAAGAAGGAATACGTGGAATCCTTGTTCAGAAAAGAAGATATTGAAAGTTAGTATACCATGAAAGTTTCGTACAATTGGCTCAAAGAGTATCTGGAATGTGACCTGACCGCCGAACAGGTGGCGGAGGCGATGACCTCGATCGGTATCGAGGTGGACAGTGTGGAGTTCCAGGAGGAGATCCCGGGCGGCCTCGCCGGCGTGGTGGTGGCCGAGGTGCTGACGTGCATCCCGCATCCGGATTCCGACCATCTGCATATCACGACGGTTAATGACGGCTCTCCCGAGCCTGTGACCGTGGTTTGCGGCGCCCCGAACGTGGCGGCCGGCCAGAAGGTGCTCTTCGCCCGCATCGGTACGGTCCTGCCGGGCGATTTCAAGATCAAGAAGTCCAAGATCCGCGGCGTGGAGTCCTTCGGCATGATCTGCGCGGAGGATGAACTGGGTATCGGCGCCTCCCATGAGGGCATCATGGTTCTCCCGGCCGAGGCCGTCGTCGGTACCCCCGCGAAGGAATACCTCCACCTGAAGGAAGAATCCGTCATCGAATATGAGATTACGGCCAACCGCATCGACGCGGCCTCCCATATCGGCGTCGCCCGCGACGTGTATGCCTACCTCAAGTCCCGCGACCTTCCTTGCAAGCTGAATCTTCCCTCCGTCGATGCGTTCGCCGAGGGTGAAGGCGAGGCTATTCCCGTGGAAGTACTTGATTCGACGGGTGCTCCGCGTTACACCGGCATTACCGTGAAGGGTGTGAAGGTGGCTCCTTCTCCGGAGTGGCTCCAGAAGAAGCTCCTCTCCATCGGCCTCCGTCCCATCAACAACGTGGTGGACATTTCCAATTTCATCCTCTTCGAAACCGGTCAGCCTCTGCATACTTTCGACGCCGACAAGATCCGCGGCGGAAAGGTCATCGTGCGCCGTGCGGCTCAGGATGAGCCCATCGTCACCTTGGACGGACTTACCCGCAAACTGTCCGCCAATGACATGGTCATCGCTGACGCCGAAGGCCCGATGTGTATCGCGGGCGTGTTCGGCGGGGACGATTCCGGCGTGACGGACAGCACGGTCAATGTCTTTATCGAAGGCGCCTATTTCGATCCGGCATCGGTCCGCAGGACCGCCAAGTCCCAGCAGCTTTCCACCGACGCATCCTTCCGTTTCGAGCGCGGAGCCGACCCGGAAGCCGCCCTGTATGCCGCCAAGCGTGCCGCCCTGCTTATCCTTGAACTCGCCGGCGGAAAGATTGCCGGCAAGGTCCAGGAAGTCTATCCCGAGCCCATCGGCCGTAAGCGGATCGATCTGGATTACGACCGCATCGAAGGCTTCATCGGCAAGAAGATCGGGCACGGTACCATCGGGAAGATCCTGGAGGCCCTGAATTACGAATTCGTGGAGAAGCGTCCGAACGGTGCCCTCGTCGCGGCTCCGACCTATATGGTGGATGTTTACCGCGAGTGTGACGTGGTGGAGGAGATCCTCCGCATCTATGGCTACGACAACGTCGAATTCCCGGACAACCTGCGGATGAGCGTGAACGCCACGCCGTCCCCGGAACCGGAAGCCATCCGCAACGGCATTTCCAACTTCCTGGCGGCCAACGGATTCACTGAGACCATGAACAACTCCCTCACCAAGGAGGAGTATTATACCAAACTCGAGACCTTCCCGGCCGAGCGCTGCGTCCGCATCGTGAATCCGCTGAGCCAGGACCTGAACGTGATGCGCCAGACCCTCATCCTGAACGGCCTGGAAGTCATCGCCTACAACATCAACCGCCAGGTCTCCGCGATGAAGACCTTCGAGTATGGTTCTGTCTACCAGCGCCTTCCGGAAAAGGACGGCACGAAGCTGGAAGGCTATGAGGAACACCAGAACTTTGCCCTGTTCATTACGGGTACGCCCGCCAAGGTCTGGCGTACACCGGCCCAGAAGAGCGACTTCTTCCAGCTCAAGGGCTATGTGGAACTGCTGATGAAGCGCTTCCGCATCGACCCGGCCACGCTCTTCACGGGGGCTGCCCCGGCCGACATCTTCGCCGAGGGTATCGTGTACAGCCTGCCCGGCAAAGAGCCGCAGGTGCTGGCCACTTTGGGCACCGTCAATCCCGTGCTGGCCAAGCGCTTTGGCATCAAGCAGCCGGTGTTCGCCGCCGAAATCAACTGGCAGGTCTTGTTCCAGTTGGTGAAGCGGGACAAGTTCTCCTTCACCGAACTGCCCCGGTTCCCGGAGGTCCGCCGTGACCTGGCCCTCCTCCTGGATGAGTCCGTGCAGTATGCCGACCTTCGGAAGTCCGCGTTCCGTGCCGCGAAGAAGCTCCTCAAGAGTGTTTCGCTGTTCGACGTGTACCGCGGTGAGAATATCCTCCTCGGCAAGAAACAATATGCCCTGAACTTCGTCCTCCAGGACCCGGAGCGTACCCTGACGGACGCCGAGGTGGAGAAGACGATGGACAAGATCCTGAACAATTTCAAGAACGAATTCGGCGCTGTCCTGCGGTAATGCGGAAGTATTTGCATATCCTGATGCTCCTTGTCGCGTTACTCGCGGTTTCCTGCCAGGGACCGCGGGTGATTCCCCGTGACAAGATGGTGGATATCTACTGCGACATGCTGCTTGCCGACCAGCAGATCCGTGACAACAACGTCCTTCGCAACCGGGCGGACACGATGCTGGTCTACGAGGCGGTGTTCAACCGCTATGGGTACAATACGGACGATTATCTGCATAGTGTCAACCATTATCTGGGCGATCCGGAACGTTTTGCCAAGATCATGGGGGATGTCGCTGAGAAGTTGCAGTCCGAAGCCGGTGCCTTGGAGAAGGAAATCGGTTATCTGGACTGGATGGACCGTTTCCTGGGGATGAAACGCCCTCCGATGGACTCCATCCTCGCCCCTTTCAGCAAGGATTCGCTCTATCTGGGCCTGCCGCGCGTAGTGCGGGACTCTTCCCGGTATGCCGGCTGGTTCCGGCTGGTTCCGGCCCAGGAAGATACACTGTCGGTGGTGGATTCCCTGTCCACTCCGTCGGACTCCCTGAAGGCCCGGCCGGACTCTGTCGCCGCCCCTGCGGACTCCCTGAAGGCAACCCAAGAGCCGTTAAGCGTTGAAGTGAAGGAAAAGAAATGAGAAGGATTGCCGCCAAATATGTTTATCCGCTGACTTCTGCCGAGCCCTTGATCAACGGGTTCGTGGAGATGGAAGATGATGGCACCATCATCCGGACGGGTGTGTCCGGGGACCCCTCAGCAGAGCCTGTCTTCTATGAGGGCGCCCTGGCTCCGGGATTCGTCAATGCCCATTGCCACGTCGAGCTTTCCTATATGAAGGGGCTTTTCCGCAAGGGGACGGGGATGGCCGGCTTCATCGACCAGATCAATGAACTCCGCGATACCAAGTCCATGGACGAGAAGGTCCGGGATCTCCGGGTGGCGATGGACAGCCTGTGGGACCAGGGCGTCGTGGCGATGGCCGATATCTCCAACTGTGCCGATTCCTTTGCGGTCAAAGCCTCCCATCCGATGTATACCCGCACCTTCCTGGAAGTGTTTGGCACCGAACCGGAAGATTGCGATGCCGTGATGGACGGTGTCCGGAAACTGAAGGAGGTTGCCGACGGTTTCGGCATCGATGCCGCCCCTACTCCGCATGCCTGCTATACGATGAGTCCTCAACTGGTGACGGCCGTGAGCACGGAAGGATTGAAATCCGGCTTCCTGTCTTTCCACAGCGAGGAGACGGAGGAGGAAGAGGAGATGCTCAAATCGGGTTCCGGCAAGATGTGGGAGAACCGCGTGAAGGCCGGGATGAGCGTTCCGCCCGTTACGGGAAAGTCATCCCTCCTTTATTTCATCGACCGCCTGCTGGAAGGCCATCCCGCTCCCTTCGACGAGCATATCCTGCTCGTTCATGAATGCTGCATGGACCAGGAGGGAATCGATGCCGTGAAAGCCGTGATGCACCATCCGTTCGTGGCGGTTTGTCCGTTATCGAACCTGTTCATCCATAATACGTTGCCCCCGATTGACCTGATGCGTCGGAATGGCCTCAAGGTGTGCGTGGGCACGGATTCCCTTTCGTCCAACGATGACCTCGTCATCGTGGACGAACTCTATTGCCTCCAGCGGAATTTCCCGGAAGTCCCGCTGGGAGAACTCCTGACCTGGGCGTCCCGCAACGGGGCCGAGTTCCTCGCGAAGCGTGAGTTCGGTACCCTGGAGGCTGGAAAGCGGCCGGGCCTCGTTCTGATTGACAACCTGGATGCGGCGGGATGTCTGACCGCAGCCAGCAAATCCAGACGGCTATGATGCGCGAAACCACCGTTTTCGGTCCGATCTTTTCGAGAAGGCTGGGCTCCTCCCTGGGCATCAATCTGCTGCCCCAGGAAGGGAAGCTGTGCAATTTCGACTGCATCTACTGCGAATGCGGTTGGAACCGGGACGGCAAGGGCGACCGGGCCATCCCCACGGCGGAAGACGTACGGAAGGCCTTGACTGCCAAGCTGGAAGCCTGCCATGCGGCGGGAACGCCCATTGATTCGATTACTTTCAGCGGCGACGGAGAGCCCACGCTCAATCCCGAGTTCCCTGAAATCATCGACCTGACCCTGGAGCTCCGCGACCGGTATTATCCGGAGGCGAAGGTATCGGTCCTTTCCAATGCAACGAAAACCTGGCGTGAAGGCGTTTTCCAGGCCCTTCGGAGGGTGGACAATCCCATCCTCAAACTGGATGCGGCCACGGATGCGCAGGCGAAACTGGTGAACCAGCCGGTCGGTGCCTACCATGTGGAGGACATCGTCCGCGACCTGGAGCGGTTCGAGGGAAACTTTGTCTTGCAGACGATGTTCCTGAAAGGGGACGGATTCGCGACGGAAGACTGGGTGGGGGACTGGATGGACATCGTCCGCCGGCTCCGCCCCCGGGAAGTGATGGTCTATACGATCGACCGTGAAACCCCGCAGCAGGGGCTTCGGAAATATACGGTGGAGGAGATGCGTGCCCTGGTGCAGCCCCTCCTGGACGAAGGATTCAAGATTCAAATCAAAGGATAACACGATATGGAACTATTTACCAAGTATGGCTATGCCCCTGATAAGGAGGCGATTGCCCGTCATCTGGAACTGATTGCCTCTTCCCTGGAGCAGGTCGTTTCAAACGAGGTGCTGAAGGAGTGCTTCTCCATCATGGACCTGACAACCCTGAGCACGAAGGATACCCCGGCTTCCGTAGCGAAGCTGGTGGAGAAGGTTAACAAGTTTGCCGCCGATTACCCGGACTATCCGCTTCCGGCGTCAATCTGCGTCTATCCCAATTTTGCCGATGTCGTCCGGAAGAACCGCCGGAATCCGGCCGTTCATGTGACCACGGTCGCCGGTTGTTTCCCTACGTCCCAGAGCTTCCTCGAAGTGAAGCTGCAGGAGATCGAAATGGCCGTCCGCGCTGGGGCCGATGAAATCGACATTGTCTTGGCCCTCAATTCCTTCCTTGCCGGAGATTATGAGACCGCCGGTGCCGAGATCCGGGCCAGCCGGGAGTGCATCGACCGGGTCGCCGCCGAATTGGGCCGTCCCGTCGTCCTGAAGGTGATCCTGGAGACCGGGCTTCTCGTCACCCACGAGCGAATCGCCGACGCTTCTTTCCTCGCGATGGAGAACGGCGCCGATTTCATCAAGACTTCCACCGGCAAGGTAGAGGTGAACGCCACTCCGATGGCCGCCTATGTGATGTGCCAGTGCATCGGCAAATTCTATGAGCAGACCGGCCGCAAGGTGGGCTTCAAGGCCGCCGGCGGCATCTCTTCCGCCATGGATGCCGTGTGCTACTACTCCATCGTCTCCACCCTCCTGGGCAAGGACTGGCTGAACAAGAACTTGTTCCGCTTTGGCGTCAGCCGTCTCGCGAACCAGCTCCTTTCCGCAGTTGAGCAGAAAACTGTGACGTATTTCTAGGCGGTTTTTGTCCGGAGCCGTTTACGGACAGATTTCAAAAAACGGCCTTCCAGGCGCCTCAGTGCGGGGCGGAATGGAAGGAATGTGACATTCCTCCGGAAAAGTGGCATTTCCGGAGGAATTTTTTGATTGGAAAACGGCCTTGCAAGTGCGTGCAATGGCGATTTTGAAACTAAACGTTTAAAACTTTTTTCAGACGGCTCTTCTTTGCAGTTTTGCAGCGAGAAAAGATTTGAGCCATGAAGAGCTGCTGGAAACTGTTATTGCCGCTGACAATGCTGGTTGCTTGTCAGCAAGAGGAGATGCCCGCTCCGGACGTCCGTCTGGTGGACTTGAAGAGCGTCTCCCACGAGATGATCGAATTGGGCGAGAAACTGGAGGACCCCTATACGGTGGAGAACATGCGGGAAGCCGTTGCCCGGGTCTATCCCACCCGGGGCCGGGAAATCGAAATCTCGCCGACTGACCTGTATGTCCGCTTCCTGCCCCGCAATGGCGATCAATTTGCCGCCCTTCTTTCCAAAGGATTGAAACTGATCGACCATCCGGTGGACTACCGGATCGTCCGGGAAGGAGACTATTATCACGACCCGGAGTTGTCGGATGAGGCGATCACCTGGCAGTACGCCGTCGTGCCCAAGGATTTCGATTTTCCTTCGAGCATCCGTTGGGAACTGCTGGACGAGTGCTTCATTTCTGAAAATGATCCCGACACCCGGTCCGACGGGATTGACTGGGCGGCCGTGGAAGAAGAGGCCTTCCGCTTGACAGGAAACGAGGAGTTGTATGTCCCTCAGGACACGAGGGCGGACGAGGCGGCGTTTCCTGCGGGAAGGATTACCGTGGAGGATCCGCATGCCTTTGGCGGGAAGCCTTATGGGCTGGCAGGCGTAATGGTGTCCTGCAACAGTTTCGTGAAGTTCGCCACCACCTATACCGACCGGGACGGGTATTATCAGATGCCCAAACAGTTCTCTTCCACTCCGCGATACCGGATCGTCTTCAAGAATTCGGCCGGTTTCTCGATCGGGATGAACCTGATCCTGGTCCCGGCTTCCGTTTCCACGCTGGGTACCGGCCCGGCCGCCGGCATTGACGCTCACATCGATGCGGAATCCGACGGCAAACTGTTCCGGCGTTCGGTCGTGAACAACGCTGCGTTTGACTATCTCTCCCGATGCGCTGCCTCCGACCTGGATTTGAAGGCGCCTCCCCAGGACCTTCGGATCTGGATTTTCAAGGACCTGACGTGCAGCAGTTCGGTCATGCTGCACCACGGTGCATTCCTGGAGGACAACAGCCTGGTCCAGCGTTATCTTTCCGGCTACGCATCCATTCTGAAAACCTTCCTGCCCGACATCACCATCGGGGCCGGGGGAGACGAGGCCGATTTCGTGGACCTGTACTCTTCGGTCATGCACGAAATGGCCCACGCGAGCCATTATGCCCAGGTCGGCAATGCTTGGTGGACCCGGTTCATCACCTACATTCTCCGTTCCTATCTGACGGAAGGCCGGGAGGCCTATGGAAGCGGGAACGGAGAGGATGCCGGTTATTGCGAGGTCGGTGAAATGTGGGCCTATTTCATGGAAAGTGTCCTGTTCCAGGACCGCTACGGCGGAGACCTTCCTTCTTTCGGGACGTCATTCTGGTTCTATCCGCAGATTTTCCGGTATCTCTATGAACGGGGACTCACCTGTTCGCGGATATTCCGGGCGTTGAAGGGGGAAGTCACCTCCCGGGACGACCTGCTGGATGCCCTGGTTACCCTGTATCCGGACCGGGAATCCACGATCACCCAGGTTTTTAACCGTTACAGCCGATGAAAAGGACGATTCTCCTGGCGGCTGTGCTCCTCATCGGAGCCACCGCCTCCGCACAGCAGTTTTCTGTGGCTACCAATCTCCTGGATTATGCCGATTTCGGCACGTTGAATGCCGAGGGGGACGTGGCTGTCGGACGCCGGTGGACGCTGACCGCCGGAGCCAAGTACAATCCGTTCCTGTTCCGCCCGGATACGGAACCCATTTCCGCCCGGCAGCGGGCGTTCGGCGCCGGCGTGCGCTTCTGGCCCTGGCATGTCTTTTCCGGGTGGTGGCTTGCCGGAAGAATCCAATATCAAGAGTTTAACCGGGGAGGGATCCGTTCTGCCGAGACGGACGAGGGCGACAGATACGGAGCGGGCCTCTCCGCCGGTTATTCCTATATGCTCCACCCCCACTTGAACGTCTCCGTGGGGGCTGGTGTGTGGGGCGGTTACGAACGCTTCACCACCTATTCCTGTCCGGTATGCGGGATGACGGAGGGAACGGGAGAGAAGACATTCATCTTGCCCCACGACTTGACCATATCCCTGTCGTATGTCTTCTGACTTCCTTCTCCGTCTCCTGGTGCCGGCGTTCCTCCTTGCTTCGTGTTCCGTGAAGGAGGACCGTACGGATTGTCCCTGTCTCCTTTCCCTGGATCTGACCGGAATTCCGGTCCTTCCCGTCATGCTGGAAGTAACGGGGGAAGATGGATATGCTTATACCCAAGTCGTTCATGGGGATACGGTTATCGTGCTGCCGGTTCCGAAGGGAAAGGTGACCGTATCCGCCGTGGGCGGCGCTTTGTCAGAGGGGGACGGCAGCATCCGGATCCCTTCCGGAGAAGAGGCTCCGCCGCTGTATCTCTTCCATCGCGTGGTTTCCACTGAGGCTGAGCAGTATAGCCTGCCGGTCCACCTACGTAAGCAGTTCTGCAGTTTGGAATTAACCTTCTCCGGTCCGCCCGGATTCGGTCCGCCCTTCGAGGTGGAAGTGGACGGCCGGGTGAACGGATGGGAATCCGACGGCAGTCCTTCGGAAGGGGAATTCTCCCGCCGGCTTCTTCCGGGATCGGACGGAAATGCCGTCCTGCGGCTGCCCCGGCAGGCGGATGACTCCCTCGTGATGCATATTGTCTTTCTCGACCAGGTGGTCCGCACTTTCGCGCTGGGCTCGTACATCGAATCGGCCGGTTATGATTGGGAAGCCCAGGACCTGGAGGACCTGACTCTGCAGGTGGATATTTCCGTAACCGGGGTGGCCCTGACGTCAGATTTCTGGGGCCGGTCGGAGGAAATGGAGATTTGGATATGAATTTTTTTGCAGATTCAAAAAAACTTCGTACATTTGCAATCCACAAGCGCGCGGATGGCGGAATTGGTAGACGCGCTACTCTCAGGAGGTAGTGTCCGAAAGGACGTGTCAGTTCGACTCTGATTTCGCGCACAGGACCCGGAAACGTAAGTTCCCGGGTTTTTTTGTCGGTTTATGGCCGGAAAATATTAACTTTGCAAGTTTTTACAGAAGAAGGTTTTATTATGTTGGATATCAGAAACATCGCCATCATCGCCCACGTCGACCACGGCAAGACTACGCTTGTGGACCGGATGATCTATCAGGCCAACCTGGTCCGCAAGCCCGAGGACCTGGGTACGCTCATCCTGGACAACAATGACCTGGAGCGGGAGCGTGGCATCACCATCCTTGCGAAGAATGTGTCCGTCACGTACAAAGGCGTGAAAATCAACATTATCGACACTCCGGGACACAGTGATTTCGGAGGCGAGGTCGAACGCGTCCTCAACATGGCCGACGGTGTCCTGCTGCTGGTAGACGCTTTCGAAGGCTGCATGCCCCAGACCCGTTTCGTGCTGAACAAGGCCATCGACATGGGCAAGAAGCCCATCGTAGTGATCAACAAGGTGGACAAGCCCAACTGCCGGCCGGACGAGGTGCAGGAAGAGGTTTTCGAACTGATGTTCAACCTGGGCGCCAGCGAGGACCAGCTTGAGTTCAAGACCATCTACGGTTCCGCCAAGCAGGGCTGGATGTCCTACGACTGGAAAAAGCCCACCGGTGACATCACCGCCCTCCTGGATACGATCCTGGAGGAAATCCCCGCTCCGGAGCAGAAGGAAGGTACGCCGCAGATGCTAGTTTCTTCCCTGGAGTATTCTCCGTATGTGGGCCGGATCGCCGTGGGCCGCGTTACCCGCGGAAGCCTGAAGGCCGGCATGCCGGTTTCCCTGTGCAAGCGCTATGACATCATCGAGAAGTCCAAGATCAAGCAGCTGATGGTCTTCGAGGGCCTGGGCAAGGCCAATGTGGACGAGGTCCAGTGCGGCGACATCTGCGCCGTCGTGGGAATCGAGGGCTTCGAGATCGGTGACACCATCGCCGACATCGAGAATCCCGAGCCGCTTCCTCCAATCGCGATCGACGAGCCGACGATGTCGATGCTCTTCATGATCAACAATTCCCCGTTCTTCGGGAAGGATGGCAAGTATGTGACTTCCCGCCACATCAAAGAGCGTCTGGACAAAGAGTTGGAGAAGAATCTCGCCCTTCGCGTAAAGCCGGGCCTGAATGCCGACTCCTTCGTGGTCTACGGCCGTGGCGTCCTTCACCTGTCGGTGCTCATCGAGACGATGCGCCGGGAAGGTTTCGAGCTTCAGGTGGGCCAGCCGAAGGTGCTGGACAAGACCATCGGCGGCCAGCGTTGCGAACCTATCGAGGAACTTTCCATCGAGGTTCCCGAGCAGTTCGTCGGCGCTGCCATTGAACTTTCCACCCGCCGCAAGGGTGCGCTTGTGCGGATGGAACCGCGCGGCGACCGGACTCTCCTCGAGTTCGAGATCCCTACCCGCGGCCTGATGGGTCTTCGTTCCAACCTGCTCACCGCCACCCAGGGAGAGGCGGTCGTC
This sequence comes from Bacteroidales bacterium, assembly GCA_017439305.1. Lineage (GTDB taxonomy): Bacteria > Bacteroidota > Bacteroidia > Bacteroidales > UBA932 > Cryptobacteroides. The sequence continues at coordinate 11,934 of JAFSJK010000016.1, forward strand.
GCCCATCGTTTCAAGGATTACCAGCCATACAAGGGCGATATCGAAATGCGGACGAACGGTTCCCTCGTTTCCCTGGAGACCGGCGAGGCCGTGGCTTATTCGATGAACAAACTGCTCGACCGCGGCCGTTTCTTCGTGGAGCCGGGTGAGGAGATCTATGGCGGTCAGGTCGTCGGCGAGCATACGCGCGAACGTGACTTGAATATCAACATCTGCAAGACTAAGAAGCTCACCAACGTGCGCGCTGCCGGTTCCGACGAGAAAGTCGTCCTGCCTCCTGCCGTCAAGTTCTCGCTGGAGGAAGCGTTGGAGTATATCCAGGAGGATGAGTTGGTGGAGATAACGCCCTCCCACATGCGTATGCGCAAGATTTTGCTGGATCCGTTGGACAGGAAGAGAAATTCTCCCCTGGACGATTGATATTAGGAAAATTTTTCGTACCTTTGCATCCCTTAATCTGTTTTCAGTCGATGGATTACATCATACCGCTGAATGGATGGGCTGCCGGCGAGCGGAATTACCGCTGGCAGGCAGGGATCAAGTTCTTTCAAATGTTTGACAATGCAGAAATCTTGGACGCAGCTGTCGAGATAGAGGCAAAGGCCGTCAAGTCAGGGCATTACATCGGGGTGGACCTGGATATCCAGGGAACCGTTACGGTCGCTTGCGACCGGTGTCTGGAGGACTTGGAACTTCCTGTGGAGGCGCATCCCGCCTTCAGTGTGAAGTTCGGGGAGGAGGCTGCTTCGGAAGAGGAGGATATTCGGGAAGGATCTCGTGAAATCCTTTTCCTGAGTGCTTCGGATTCCGATTTGGATCTCAGCCAGGTCATTTACGACTATGTCTGTCTGTCGCTGCCCATGCAGCGGGTCCATCCGGAAGGGGAATGCAACCCCGACACCGTCAAGTTTCTGGGTCAGGAGCCGGAGAACGAGGAGGCTGGAGAAACGAACAGCCCGTTTGCCGCGCTGAAAGGACTTTTTGATGAAAAATGAACAAATAAATAGATAGTAATTATGGCACATCCGAAACACAAACTCTCCAAGCAGCGGAGAGACAAGAGAAGAACGCACGACCACGCTGCGGTTCCCACCCTCAGCGTCTGCCCGAACTGCGGCGCCACCGTGATGTATCACCGTGTATGCCCTGAGTGCGGCTATTACCGTGGTCGTCAGATCATTGTCAAGAGCGCAGAGTAAATCCTCTCGCCGGAATCTTCCGGCCGTGATGGCCTCATAGTTCAACGGATAGAACGGAAGTTTCCTAAACTTTAAATCGAGGTTCGATTCCTCGTGGGGCTACGAAAAAGCATCGCCATATCGGCGATGCTTTTTCGAAATACGCCCCACGAGGAATCCGGCACCAGGGGTGCCGCATCCTTTTACCCCCGCCGCTACGCGGCTGCCCCCAGGGACAACCGGGGGAAGACCCCCGGACCCCCTCCGTCAGTTGCACTTTCCGAGTTTTTCTTCGTCATACCCGGGCTTCTACAAAAAATGTGTAGAACTACTACTTCTACACATTTTTCATCTGATTTAGCCTATAATTGTGTAAAACCAGCCGTTTTACACAATTACAACCGTTCTCGTTATTTTTTCAAGGTAATTTTCCCGTCGAGTCCCACGGTGGCTTCGCTGGCGGGGACATCGGTGTCAGTCAGGGATTTCATGTGCTTGACAACGATGCCTCCGGTGTCGGGCAGGGGACCACGGCCGTATTTCTGGATGAACGGATGGATCGTTCCGTCCACGAAGGAACCGTCCTGGGTGATTCTGACCGTGATTACGGGAGCATAACCCAATACGCCGGATACATTGATGCCATAAGGGGTGCAGAAGTTGCCCAGGCTGTAGGCGATGAATTTGCCCTTGTACACTTCCACACAGCGGGTTACGTGCGGGCCGTGCCCGTATACCACGGAGGCGCCGTTGTCAATGCAGAAATGGGCAAACTTCCGCAATTCTCCGCGGTTTTCTCCCAGGAAGGTCTCGGTCCCTTGGGGGAGATGGCCTTTATCGCTCCCTTCGGCCCCACCGTGGAAGGATACCACGATGATGTCGGAGCATTTGCTGAGCGTATCCAGGATTTCTTTCACCTTGTCCAGCTGTGCATGCTTGAGGGTATACCTGTTATGCCCGAAGGCGCAGATTCCGAAACGGATTCCGTCCCTTTCCACTACGGCCCACTCTTTCCGTCCGGCAACGCCAGAATATGCAATTCCTTGCTGATCAAGTACTTTTTCCGTTGATTCCATTCCCTGAACCCCAAAATCATTGGAGTGATTGTTGGCCATGGACAGGAAATCGAAGCCGGCCTCCCGCAGCAGGTGACCGTAGGAAGTGGGAGTCCGGAACGAGTAGGAATGCGGGCCGGACCCCTTGGTGGAGTTTCCTCCATCGCAGAGCGTTCCTTCCAGGTTGCCGACGGCTAACGTCGCCGAGGTCAGGATGTCTTTTACATCGGAAAAGATCAACGCTCCGTCTTTTTCAGGCAGCCGGTTGCTGGGATAGGTTGTCCCCATCATGATGTCGCCGCACATCGCGACGGTAAGCGTGTCGCTTTGCTGTGCCTGGTATAGGCCCGAGGTAAACAGGGCCTGCAGGAGGAAAAACAGGATGGTCATGGTATTCGTAAATTACTGGTTTCTGTCAGTGATGGACTGTCATGAGATTCCCTTTAAGGAGTCCGCCAACCAATGGAAGAAACTCCTTTGGCGCATAGCGGAGGGAGAAGGACAGTTTGCGAAGGAGAAGACGGGCCGTGCCCAGTTTTCGGCGGAGAGGGCTTTTGTGGAGGGATGATGCCCGCGCCTTGGAATAATGTCCGAAGTTGCCCCCTTCCATGATAATCTTCATGAGGGGCTCCGGAGAGGGGAGTTTATCGTAAAGGGGAGCGGCGCCTAAATACTTATGCAAGAATGAGAACAGGAGCTGGTTCCAGCGCTCCAGTCCGGCCTCGTGAAAGCACTGGCGGAGCCGTTCCGGGGGTACTGCCAGGCCTTTGTAGGCCATGGCCATGTCGCAAAGTTGCCGGAGACCGATGCCCACCCCCATGCAGTGCTTGAGGATATGCCCCGACAGCATCAGCAGCATCGCTTCCGGAGAGGGGACGCTCGGCAGATGACGGCTATGGATGTCAAAATAATGCCGATGCTGGTCGATGTCGATGTCACTGCGCTTATAATGGACGCTGCCATCAGGTGAGGGTGTAACCTTTCCGGCCATTCCAACCGCCTTGTCGAATTCCTCCGGAGGGAAATAGAGGTCGATATCCCCGCATTCCCGGAGCAGGGGAGCGGGATAGTACTTGGCTACCGCGGGCCCTTTCATCAGGACGGGGTGCAATCCGGCCGCCTTGAATTCTTTCAGGAGGTCGTCTGCCGCCTGGTTGATTTTCTTCCCCTGCGTTTCGATTTTGCCGACCTCGGCTACCAGTTGCATCAGGAAGCCTTCCGGAAATACATATCCCTGAGGAAGATGGGACAGGCCTTGATAAAACAGCCCCAGTACCGTCTGTTTACGGGCGAGCGCTGCCAAAGCCATCCATTGGCGATCACTCAGGTTGGGAAACCGCTTCAGGTTGCGGCCATTAAGAGCCGCACAGATCAAGGCAAAGAACAGGTCTTTCATACGATTTCCTTGAAAAGACGGTCCCACTGTTGCATGATGGCCTCCGGATCCCAGCGGAGGGATTTCTCATAGGCGGCTGCGCCCATCCGGCGGATCCCGTCGGGATCGTGGATCGTTTCGTCCAGGGCCCTGGCCAGGGCGTCGATGTCGCCTTCCGGGACCAGCCGGCCATCCACGCCATCGGAGATGGTGTCCTTCGGGCCGCACTGGCAGTCGAAGGATACGACGGGAATTCCGTGGGCCTGGGCTTCAAGGATGACCATCGGCAGTCCTTCATAACGGGAGGAGAGGGCAAGGACGGAAGCATGGCGGTAAACGGCTTCCATGTCCTTCTGAATGCCAGTGAGTTCGACACTGTCGCAAATCCCCAGGTCGTTGATGAGGGTAAAGAGCTCTTCCCGGCATTCGCCGTCTCCGACGAGTTTGAGTTTCCAATCGCCCCGGTCCTCGATCCGGCCCCAGGCTTCGACCAGCCGGTTCAAGGCCTTCTGGAAGGAAAACCGCCCCACCGCGATAACGGTATGGGCCGTCAAGGGTGAAGGCTCTTTCCGCGGAACCCCGTTGGGAATGACGACCATATTGGGCAGATTACCCCAATAACCCCGGTCCTCCTCCGTCAGGACGACGAAGCAGTCGAAAGCCTGCGTGTGTTTCAGATCCTGGTCGCTGAGATATCTGTCAGCCAGGGCCCAGATGCCCTTCCGGCCGTATTGGAGACGCTTGAAACGGGAGAAATGGACCTCCAGCACCTTTTTGCTGCCGTCCTGGATCTTGGGCAGGAATCCCGCGTCGTTGCAGAACATGGACACGGTGATATCCGGTTTCTCCTGAATCAGGAGTTTCTTCAGCCGGCGGCGGTGCTTCCATTTCTTGACAGGGAACAACAAGGCTTTCTTGAGAAAGTTGGCACCGTTTGTGGCTTCGTAGTTGATTCCCAGGTCCACCATCCGGATGGCCGGATTCATCGGAAAGGCCGGCTCCTGTCCCCGCTGGTCGGTGGTGGCGATGACCACGTCATATCCGTGCCGGACCAGCCAGTCCGACTTGTCCGCCAGCACTTTCTCCATACCGGCGGCCCGGTAGGTCCCGGCAATGAGGTAGAGGAGTTTCATGGTTTTCAGCCGTTATTTACAACCCGGTATCCGGTGAATAAAGCCGTTGTCCGGGGGAAGAACCGCTTTGCCAGTCGGAATGCCAGAACGATAATGGCGACGATCAGGACAGGTTGGATCAGGTATTTGACGAGAAAGCCGGTCCCCGAATGGCCGGGAATGATTCTGTCCAGGATAAGGCCTGTCAAAAAGGGTAGCCTGATGGTATGGGCTGCAAATACAGGGAAGGAGCACTCGGACAGAAAAGCGCTTTCCTTCCAGATATCCTTGGTCAACAGGGCCGAGACGATCTGGATGGCGGCGATGGAGCCGGGAAGTGTTAAAAACCGCTTTGCGTAGCCCCAGGCCTCGTTGTTTCCGTAAGTCCGTATACAAAGGAAAAGAGCGACGGCAGAGACCAGACAGGAGGGTATCCGGAACGGTCGGAAAAATGCGACAAGGTCTTTTCCATAGATCCGAAGGGTGGAACCGAGCGTGAAGAAAAACCATCCTTCGGCAGAGAACCCTTCAAGCGGAATCCAGATCTGCAAGAGGAAAAGGGGATACAGGAGCGCCAGGATCCAACCGCGTGTCTTCCGGATCAGGAAATGGATGACCGGTGTAAAGACACAGAGGACGATCAGGTCCCGGATGAACCATAACGGAAAATCGAAGGGGTAGGCGGAAGGGATCGCCCAACCGAGAATGTTCTTTTCAAAGGAGACGAAGTGTCGGGCGCAATTCCAGTACATCCACCCCCAACCGTAGTTGGACAGTAGTTCAAAAGGGGAAGCCCCTCCGTAAAACCGGTATCGGAACAGGGAGAGTGAAAACTCGACAAGGATGGCAAGCGTGATCCAAAGAAGGTAAGGAACCAGCAGCGTCTTGACGCGTTTCCTTAATTTGCCGTAATAGGTATTCCAATCCCACTCATCCAGCTTTGAGAAGAAAAGATAGCCGGAAATGAGGAAAAAGATGGGGACGGCTATGCGGCAGATGCCTTGCGAGAGGGCGATCTGGACAGTGTCAGAAAAGGAAAAAGGGAAGGTTCCGATTTCCGGCCGGACCTGGAATACGTGGATGAAAACGATCAGGACGGCACAGGGAAACCGTAAAGCGTCAATGGTTCTGGATGTAATCCCGCCGTTCATAGCTGGAAGACATTCTCCCCTTTGAGATACCGCTCCTGGACGTCGGTCATTTTGAGCATCTCTTTCCGGGAAAGCTTCTGGAAGGATCCCTGGAGGATGCTGGAGATGAAGTCCTTGATCTCGTAACGGAGGCCTTCGCCGGCGAAGGGGTAGAAATATTTCTTGTTGAGGTTCTGGTCCTCGTATCGGATTTCGAAATAGTCGGTCTTCCACCAGGGGGCGGGGACATAGGCGTACCCCTTGGTGCCGGAGATGACCATATTGCCCTCGGTCTTGGCACCGAGACCTACCTGGAAGGAGGCGACGGCGTTATCATAGCGGATGACCCCCTTGGTGAAGATGTCCACGCCATTCTTCATCTTGGAGAAGAAAGTGACGTCCTTGTAATCCGTGCCCAGGAACTTGAAGATGGGAAGCAGGGGGAAGCAGGCGTTCTCACTCATGCTGCCGCCCAAGAGCTCTTTGTCCATCTTGGCGGAGCGTTCGTCCGTAAGGGTGGTAACCGAAGCGTCCACGTCCACGATTTCGCCGATGGTTCCGGATTTCAAGAGGGAAACCAGATGCCCGAATGCGGGACAGTATGCCGTTTTGTGGGCCAGCATCAGGACGAGATCCTTCTCGTCGGCCAGACGGAACAGTTCCTCCGCTTCGGCCGTATTGAACACGAAAGGAGTCTCGCAGAGTACATGCTTGCCGGCCTGCAGGGCCGCTTTGGCATACTCAAAGTGCGTATAGTGCGGTGATGCGACATAAACGGCGTCGCAGGCGGCGAATAATTCGTCCTGCGTCCCGGCGGCCAGAGGAATGCCGTTCGCTTCGCAGAATTCCGCGCCGAGTTTCAGGTCCGGATTGAATGCGGCGACAATATCGATGCTGTTCACGACTTTCGATTCCGGAACGAATCGGCTTGCGATGCTGCCCGTACCGATGATTCCCACTTTCACAGAGGGACGTTCTTCCCGAAGTTGAGTGCTGGAAATACCTTCCGTGCGAGGAAGATACACGACTTCACAGTATTCCTTCAGATAGTCGAAATATCCTTCCCAGTCGGATCCGATGGCGAAGATGTCCACCCCGTATTTCTGGATGTCGTCGATTTTCTGGCCCTTGTATTCCTCGATGATGATCTGGTCGGCGTAGCCGGTGGATTTGACGGCCTCGATACGCTCCATAACGTTGTTGCACGTGTTCATCTTGCCACGTTCGAGATCGAAGTTGTCGGTTGTGACGCCCACAATAAGCCAGTCGCCGAGTTCTTTGGCTCGGCGAAGCAGGTTGATGTGCCCCTGGTGCAGGAGGTCGTAAGTCCCGTAGGTGATTACTTTCTTCATCGTGGTTCGAATTCATGGATCCGGGCAGCCAATTCGCGGAGTTCCTCATCGGTCTGGAGTCCCATGTGGGAGACGCGGTAAAACCCCGGAATACCGCCCGGCATGATATAGGTGTCGTATTTGTCGATCAGGCCGCGGAAGATAAACCGGTCAGCCGTATCGCGGGTCTGGAATCCGGTGATGGCAGAGGAAGGCACTTCGGCGGGCACTTCCCAACCATATTCCCGGCAAAGGGTGCGGAATACCTCGCAACGATGATGTACGGCAGCGATGTTCTTGTCCTCACCGCCCTGCGCCTGCAACTGCTTGAGCCGCGCATGAAGCTGCAGGAAAAGGATTGTCGCCGGTGAGAAAGGCGTCTGGCCGCGCCGGAAGTTGGAGAAGTTGTCCTCAAAGTCCCAGTAATACCCTCGATGAGCGAAAGGAAAACCATTCAGTGCCGCGCTGAAAAACAGTACGGACAGTCCCGGAGGAATGTTGAGGCCTTTCTGGGTACTGGTGATACAAATGTCGATCCCGTACTCGTCCATGCTCAGCGGTTCCGCCAGGAACGTACTGATGACATCCACTACCAGGGACACGCCGTACTTGTGGCAGATGTCACTGATCTTCCGAAGGTTGAACAACTGTCCGGAGGAGGTCTCATGATGCTGGCACAGGAACACCGCAGGTTTCTCAGCGGCAACCTGGGTCTCCAGGTCATCATAGTCAATGTCTTTGGCGAATTGGACTTTATAATCGACGACCTCGATACCGTAGTACCGGCAAAGGTCCCACCAGCGATGACCGAAAGAACCTCCGTCAATGACGAAAGCCTTTCCCTTCACACTCACGTAGTTCTCCACCACGGCGCTCATGGCGCCAGTCCCGGAACCTGTATAGATGATGGTCCGTCCACCCGTACAGTGGATGAGATCCAGCAAGATCCGTTCGGACTCCAGGTTGATGTCCGAGAACTCCTGGGTCCGCATGTACAGGAACGGCCTCGAGCCGATTTCCATCAGGGCCGGGTCGATGTCGCCCGGAAAGGCGTAAGAATGAATCATTTCTTGAACAGCCGTTTGTACCAGGGACGTTTCTTTTTCTTCCGTTCCTGTTTCAGCCCCGTGACCATCTCATAGATGTCTCCCCATTCAGGAAGGCCTCCCAGGTTGCGGTCGTCGATGTATACGTCGGCGATGACCTTCTGGGATTTGTCAGAACGTCCCTGGAACAGGTACCCGGCAGGATGGTTGCTGTTGACGGCGTAGAATTCCAGTCCGCGCTTGCGGCAGAATTCTACGGCGTCCTCCAGCAGATTTCCGTCCCGGGACGTCCACAGGATCAGGCGATGGCCGTCTGCAGCGAGCGCCTTGAGCGTATCCACCGCGAAAGGCTTTTCCTTTCCGATGGCGGGGTACTTGTGCTCTACGATGGTTCCGTCGAAATCGACAGCGATGGTGAGTCCTCTATTTCTTGTCGTCTTCTCCGTATCCATAGCCATATCCATAGCCGTAACCATAGCCGTAACCATAGCCGTATCCGTAGGCACCATAGGCGCGACGGATGACGGAACCGTTCAGGACAATGGCCATGCTGTTGAGTTTACCACTTTCGTACAGGCTGTCAAGTTCGGGGAGGATGCGTTTGTCTACCTGGCCGCTGCGGAGGACGAACAGGTTCATGTCCGTTACACGGTTGATCACGTACGGATCGGCGACAACATTCACCGGCACGGAGTCCAGGATGATGTAATCGTAGATTTGCTTGAGATCGGCGATAAGGTTGTCAAACCGTTTGCGGCCCAGGAGTTCGGTGGGGTTCGGCGGTACATGGCCGGCGGGGACGAAGTCCACACCCTCGATGATGTTCTCATGAATGATGGTCTCCAGCGGCATCGTTTCATCATAGAGGTAGTTGGACAGGCCGGTTGCCTTGTGCTTGAGACCGAACTGCTTGGAAATCGTGCGCTTGCGAAGGTCACAGTCAATCAGGATAACCTTCTTCTGCGCATCTGCAAGGCAGGCGGCGAGGTTCGTGTCGATGAAGGTCTTACCGGCGCTGACGGCGAAGGAAGTTGTCGCGATGACGGCGTGGTCGGTACCTTCAGGCTTCATGAACTCGAGGTTCGTCGTCATCAGACGCATCGCTTCCGTGAAGATGCCCTTGGAGTTCGGGTCGTAAAAGACGCCGTTCTGGATGTCCTTCAATTCCTTCTTCTTGAGTTTCTTGAACGGGACTTCAGCCAGGAACGGGACGGAGACGGTGCTTTCCACATCCTTGCGTGTCTTCACGCGGGTGTCGATGAACAGCAGGGACAGCAGGATGATCGCGGGGATGGCGAGGCCGACCAGGAAGGCCAGCAGCAGCATCTTGTTGCGGTCGGGGTAAATCGGGGTGTTGGAAGCCGTGGCCGTATCGATCATACGGGCATTGTTGTCCACCATCGACTGGGCCAGCGCATTTTCCTCACGTTTGTTCAGCAAGTACAGGTACAGGGATTCCTTGATCTTCTGCTGACGCTCGATGGAGAGCATCTGACGAGCCTTCGCCGGCATCTGCGTGAACTGCTGCATGGACTCCTGCTCCTTTTCGGCGTAGTCGTCCTTCCGCATGTTCAGGCTGATGACGAGGTTGTCGATGTAGCCCAGGATGTTCTGGCGGATGGTATTCAGGCGGGACTCCACTTCCTTGACGGCCGGGCTGTCCACGCTGGACTGCTCCACGAGGCGGGCGCGACGGTTGATCTGCTCGTTGTATTCGGCGATTCGGTTGTCGATTCGCGGATCGTCCAGGCCGGTATTCACCGGAATCATGTCGTAGGAGATGAAGGAACTGCTCAGGTAGTCCTTCAGGTACTCTGCAAGGGCGATGCGGGTTTCGATCTTGATGATCTCGTTGTTGTAGTTCCGACTCTTGGCCAGATACTCATTGGCCGCGCTGCCGATGTTCATCGTACCCTGGGCGCTCTGGTAGCGGGCAAGGTCGTTCTCCACGTCACCCAGTTCAGCCTGGATGATAAGGAGACGTTCGTTAATGAAGCTCGCCGTATTGATGGCGCTTTGGTTCTTTTCCCGGATGGCATCCTCGTTGTATTTATCTATCAACGTGTTTAGGATATCCGTCGCTCGCTGGGCATGATAGTCCTGGAGGGACAGCCGCAGGATGGCTCCATTGCCTTGGGAAATAACTAGTTTGGCAATGAAGTTGTTCGCCGCGGAAAGGACAGGAACCTTGTTGACGACAATCTCCTTTCCAAAATAGTAAGGGCTATAAGTCGACGTGGGTTTGAATACCAGCTGGTGGTTGTCGATGGTGACCGTGTCGCCGAGAGTCACCGTCTGAGCGACCCCGCCCTTTTCCAATTTGATGGTGGAATTGTCCACCGGAATCACCTTGGCCGTGAAGGAGTTGAAAGATTCGTCTTCGCGCGGAAAGAACATCCGGACCGGGGTCTTGCGGTACAGTTCCACGTCACGGAGCCGTTCACGGTAGGAATAGTTGACATCCGCGTCCAGCGTTTTCACAACCTCGGACATCAGTCCCTTGGAACGGAGCTGGAGAATCTCCAAGGTCATGTTCACCCGGTTGGCCAGGTTGCTGTAGGTGTTCAGGCCGGTGGCAAAATGCTGGCTCTTGGGGTCTTTGATGATAACCGTGGCGTTGGCCTTGTAAACGAACGGCATCTGGGTATACTTGTAATACGCGTACCCAACGGCGATACCGGCACACAGAAGGAACAGGTACCAGTGCCTCAGGAGATACAGGAGGATGTCAATCAGATTGACTTGATTGCCTGGATTATTTGAATTCTTGGAGCTCATATCAAACGTACTTATTTACTACCCATTCGAGTCCAAACCAAAATGTTTGCACCGATATTGATGAAACTCATAATCATCGTAATGGATTGACGAATCGCTGTACCCGTCTGGGAACGTTGCCAACGAGCCGGTTTTACATAAACGATGTCGTTCTGCTGCAAATAGAAAACAGGAGAATCGAACATCTCGATGGTCTGGAAGTCTACGCTGTAAGCCTTCCGGACTCCATTTTCCGTCCGGATTACTTCCACTTCCTTGATTTTCTCACCTTGGGTAGGTGCGACGAGTTGGAGCAAATTGATGCTCCGACCCGATACGTTGACCCGATCGGTATTGCCATATTTGACCACGGTAACCGTGAAATTCTGCAGATTCACGCTCACAACCGGTTCCCGGATATAACCTGAGTTGATAATCCTGTTGGAGATATTCGTCTGTACTTCTTTCAGGGTCATTCCTTCCACGTGAATCGTACCGAGAACCGGGAAATCGATGTTTCCCTCGGCATCCACGACATAACTGGCTTCGCTGGTAGTTCCAACACCGTCCTGGATAAGAGCACCGACATTGAAAGGCGTAGCCAAAGCCGGGTCACTGCTATAGACACGAATACTCAGACGGTCCATCTGCTGGACCCGGAGTTCCGGCGCAGGTTTGGCCGGATACTCTTTCCCATACTCCATGTCCTTGATGTAAGTAATCTGTGACGGAGTCACGCAAGCACTGACCGAAAGGACAAGCGCGATGAGAGACCATTTAATTGTGCGTTTCATCGGTATATATTTTTAATATTTTATCAATCATTCCAGCCAGGGTGAATTGGGATGCAAACCGGTCCTTCGCCCCTTCGGAAAATTGTAGGTGCAGTTCTTTGTCGGTACAGATCCGCCGGATGGCATCTGCCAGGGCTTCCGCATCCTTGATGGGAACATTCAGTCCGGAAATTCCGTCGGCATTGACCCAGGAAACACCGGATTCGGGCACGTTCGTGGCGATGACAGGTTTTCCGAGGGACATCGCCTCGATCTGGACGATGCCAAAGGCTTCGGTCTTCATCACGCTGCTGAGGACAAAGACGTCACAGGCTCCCAGAAGGGCATGCATCTCCTCGTCTTCCACATAGCCCAGAAGTTGGACTTTGTCGCCGATACCGTAAACGCGGATATCTTCTTCCAGGTTTTCCCGAAGCGGTCCGTCACCGACGATAAGAATCTGGTATTCAGAACCAAGATACTGCGCGGCTGCAATAAGGTAACCATATCCCTTGTAAGGAACCAGGCGGCCGATGGAAACGACCAGCTTCTTTCCGGGATAACGTTCTTTCCAGTGTGCGGCAGTTCCCGGATCGAAGGTCACTTCTTTAATGCCGATGGGAACAGCCACCGTCTTGTCCTGAACATCCTGCAGATAAGGTGATTCCTTCAGGTACACCGGCGTCGTCCCGACAATCCGGTCCGCCCGGCGGATAAGCCACCGTTGCAGGGGAGCGTAGAACTTCAGGAGCGTCTTCTGCTTGAGGATGTCGCTATGCCAGTGGAGAATCACTTTCCCCTTGTAACCGCTGCGCCAAAGGGCCAGGCAAGCCATCGGGTCCGGATGATGGACATGGATGATGTCGTATTCCCCTTTGTGCTTCTTGAGCCAGGATATCATCTTAGGGGCGATCATCGTGGCCGCCAGTTTCCGCCAGGCTTTCACGCAGATTACACGGCCGTGTTCATTCAGATGGATGATTTCGTCCTTCTCGAGTTCGGCGCAGAGCATGTCACAATCGATCCCGCGCGCGGACAGACCGCACGTGAGATCCCACATGACTTTTTCCACACCACCCCGGATGGGGTAGAACTTACCGAGTTGGAGTACTTTCATCCTGCAACAACAGTGTAAACAAGGTTTCCCAGTCCTCCGCGAAAGGGCCTTCGGGAGTTCCGGGCAATATTCTGCCAAAGTTACTGATTTTTCTCCGAATCACCAATTCCATCCGTTCCGCGAGGTCGTCAATCTTTGAAATCCCGAAAAATGACACGGATTCGGCTCCCGCGGCGCTTTCGTGGGCATAGGGCAGATCGGCGAGAATCATCGGCTTCCCGGACGGTTTGAATTCGGAGATGGGAAGCCCCCAGGTCTCCACCCGGGACGGGAATACAAGGCAGGCGGCCTTCCCGTAATGGTCGTACAACTCCTCCCGGGCCATAAAACCGTGAAAGTCGATGGAGGCGACGTGTCCCCATTTCTTATGGAGCCAGGCCGCATAGCGGTTTTCCGTACCGTTGATTGTCAGGACAACCTTGAATACGCCGCATCCCAGTTTCTTTTCCAATTTCTCCGCCGCCTGGCAGAGGTCTTCGAAGTTCTTGTGACAGTCCGGAGAGGCGGGGTAGAGGAACATCGGGACGGGTTCACCGGCGCTGGTATCCTGAAAGTCCGGGTTGTCGAATTTGGGCGGAGCGACGATGAAGCGGCTCCGGTCCACGCCGAGCATCCTGGACAATCCGTCCCGAAGCCAGTCCTGCTGGACGATCAGGAAATCGTTCCGATGGACATTCTTCCTGTATGCGAATTTGGTGAACAGGGCGAACAGGGGGATCTTCTTGTCCATCCGGAAATCGCGGAACCGTATCTTCAGGAATGGGAAGGACGTCTGGCAATAGACGGCCTGGCGGCGTGCCTTCACATTGGGTGTGGTATCGTGAAGGGAAAGCCAGAGATCCGTATCGGGCAGCTTCCCGGAAATCCCCTTCATCGTCACGTATTCGCATTTCAGCCGCTTGCCCCAACCTTCGATGCTCCAGGGGATCTCGATATAATCGATGCCCGGATAATCACACAGCCCCCGTTTGTGCACAAGAGCGGTGACGTGAAGGTCTTCCCGACCGGAAAGGTAGCGCAGGCAGTCCCGAAGGACGGTCAGCGTACCACCCTTGCGGATATTGACGGCGGAAATGACGATCTGCTTCATTCTTAGGGGACAGGGACTGGTTCTTCCTCTTTGTCCGGATTATCCAGGCCCTGTTTGCTTCGGATAAAGTCGAGATCGGAAGTCAGGAAGGCCAGGGTGGCGAATAGGGCCAGGAACGGCAGCAAGTCCGTGGAAACCTTGAGCCAGATGATGAAATTGCACGCAACGCCCATCATGAAAAGATGAGAGCTCTTCGGGAATGCCTTGATTGCAATGAGACCGGCGTAAATCATCACGGCGGAAATGGTGATGAGGCCAATGATGCCGAAATAGAAGATGAAGCGGCAATAACCCACGTCCGTTCCCATATAGTAACCTCGAACGGTCGCCGTACCGATATAGTTCGGATCGTTTCGCTGATTGGCGAAATATCCGTCACCGACAATCCAGGTTTTCAGGTTGTCCGGCCAGACATACATCGTCTCGAGTTTGGCCGTGGAGTCCGTGGTCCATTCTCCTTTTTCAAAATAGGAGAAGAAACCCTCGAATCCGAATCGCATCAACTTGTTGAATTCAGGGGAGATATTGTAGAACAGGACGCTGATTGGTACCAAGATTGCCAGGGCGATAATCCAGCTTCCGAGAGAACTGCGATAATCCTTATCGTACCGTTGCCACCCGAAATTCCTCAGTTCCATCAGGACGACGTAGGCGAGGGCGACGAGGACTCCGACGAGGGTGGTCCGGGCAATCATGTTCCCGATGATCGTGATGATGATGAAGGGAATGATCAGCAGCAGCTGAGGTGTATTCCCACGCTCCTTCTTGCCTTGCACCATCAAAAAGCCAAGGGCGACCAGGACGGCTGCGAAATGGCTGCCGGCCACGTCAAGCGATGCGCCGATTCCGTAAAGGCGTCCCATATCCTGCAGAAGGGCCTGTCCTTGCTGGACATTGGCGTCGACGAACATCCTGACGGCGGGTATGAACTCGATCAACAGGGCCATCGCGCATTGGAAGACGCTGACCCAGGCCAGATAGTTCACAACCAACGGGACATCGATCCGTTTGTGGGTAAGATAGATAATGCAGCAGGTGGCAAATGCACTGCTCAACCAGATGATGGCGGACCGGATGTAGGGAACGTACGTGGTGTCGGGCGTTTGGTTTATATTGATGGCCAGCAGGGAGGCGATGGACACGAAACTGGACAGCAACAGAAAAATCAGTAATTCCCGGGGGAGCGAGAATTCTTCCTTTTTGATCAGAACGACAACCATACACACAAGTCCCAAGGCTCCCAAAAGGTTTTTCGTATTGGAAACTGGAAAAAAAGTGAATGTGACGGGGAAATAGAATAAACTGACCACGATGCCGGTCAGCAGTATTTTGAGCCACTTCATCATACGCGGAATTTCAGACGGTAATAAACCTTGTTCACAAGGAATCCATAGAGGCTCACCAGCGGGAACAGCCCTTTGGCGGCGAACCATTGGACAAGTTTGGTCCGGAAAGGAAGGAGCCGGTTCTTACACACATAGGCGTTCGATTCCGGGAACCACTCCTTCCATAGTTTATATTGTTGTTTGTCCCCGGAAAAAAGGAAGGGGAGTTTGATGTTCAGCTTGAACAGGTTGATATATAAATCCTTATCAGAGACATCCCAACTCTCCAACCCTTTCAGGGTCCGGTCGGTGTTGAAACGGATATCAGTCAGATGCCGTTCAGAGAAGGTGTTGGAGAAGGCATTGGCGTTCAGCTTGACATAGTGGTACAGCGCCTCGGATACGTGAGCGACCCGCTTGGCATTCGTCGCCAGCAGGATCATCGTCATATCCTCGCCCATTCCGTGCCCGGCCGGGAAACGGATGTCGCTTTCTTCGTACAAGCTTCTTTTTGCGATCTTGTTCCAGACGTTGTATTTCATCAGTCCGGCCATGAATCCTTCCTTGACCATCTGTTCGGGATCCGTGTAGGTCGGATTGACCATATAACGGGCGCTCTTCTCGAACTGCATCCAGAAATCGCAATAGACATAGTCGGCCCCGTTATCGGCAGCGGCCTTGTACATCTTCTCCAGCATATCCGTCTCCACCCAGTCGTCGGAGTCGCAGTGGAAAATGAATTCGCCCGTGGCGACGGCCAAACCCGTATTGCGTGCCGCCGGGAGACCTTTATTGGCTTCGTGTGTTACGATCCTGGCATCTCGCTCCGGATGCCGGGCGATGACCTTTTCCAGTAATTCCCGGCTCTCGTCCGGAGAGGCGTCGTCCACGAAGATGAACTCCACATCCTCCAGCGTCTGCTCCAACAGCGACTCGGCGCACCGTTCGATGAACGGCGCCACCTTGTAGAAGGGGGAGATGACGGAAACTTTGAAGGGTGCGGACACTTTCTTTTAAAGTCTAATACAACTTACAAATATCGTAATTATTTCCCAATTATCGGAGCGCGGATTCGGGTGAAGGGTCAAGGATCCGAGCCGTCGGCTTGTAGAACATGAACCGCTTCCGGCTGATCCGGATTTCATCATAATACTCCATCTGGGAATACAGCGTATCCTGGAAGGAATCGGGCAGTGTCGGAATCGTCTTCAAGGAGTTGCCGGAGATACAGATCAGCGACTTGGCGTAATGGTCGTCGTCATAGGCGGGGACATACTTGTCGCTCGGGAAGAAATAGAGCGGATAGCCGTTATCCATCCCGACATTCAGCCAATAGGACTGAGAAATGATCCGGTCCCCGGAACAGGCCGCAAAGATGGGTGTTGAGTCCACATAGACCACCTCGATGCCGTCCTCGACCAGCTTCTGGGTAAAAGCCTCAAGCGTCCGGTGGTTTTGACGGTAATCGACATAATCGGGAATGAAAGAGTAACCGTAGTTGATGGCGCTGATTGCGAGCAGCGCGACAACAAAGACCGGGATGAATTTACTGGCAAGACATTGCAGGCAGTATACGACGGACAGGGCAGCAAGCAACCAGTAGACGAAATAATAGATGTCCCTTGTCCGCATCAGGAATGTCCCGACAAACAGGACGCCCAGGACGCTGATTGTCGAGAAGACAATGAGGAGGGCGAGGGCGCTGTCGTCCCGGGTCTTGATGATATGGTACAGGCTCCATAGGACGCATAGGACAATCCCCAGCGCAAAGATGGATAGCGGCAGGTATTGAAGCCCGTCGGACGCGATGGCCAGTCCGGATATGCGGAGAATGTTTTTGACGGACGCCCAGAAGTTGGCGGCCAGTCCGCTTATGGAAAGATCCAATTGAAGGTCACCGATGATGGGCGTCGTCGCAACATGGAGGGAATCCATATAGAAGTGACCGGCCAATTCGGCGACGAAAACCAGCGCGATGAACAGAAGGCTCCCTCGATCCAGTTCCCGGAAGGTTTTTCTTTTGGCAATTCCATAAAGGAAGCCAATCCCTTCGATGATCATCAGGGGAATGACCAGGATAAGCATTTCCCGCAAGGATTGCATCCCGGCCGCAAAATTCAAGGGGATTGCCAGGGCAAGCATTGCCCAGGGCGTCCGGTCTTTCTTCTTAAGCCTAAGCCAGCAGCCCAGGGTAAGAATAAGAACGATCAGATACGAGGCATAGAACGACGCCATCGTATAGAGGACTTGCAGTCCGGAAATATAAGTACTGGCGTTTGTCCCGAAGATGATGCCGCCTCCGATGCACATAAGGCCGGCGGCCATCCCCGTCTTTGTCATGTACTTGTGAAAACTCCACCAGAAGGACAAAAGGACCAGGACCGTCGACAGGGAGGAAGCGATGGCGAGGGATGTCATACTGTCGTGGACCAATCCATAGAACAGGGCTGAAATGTTGGGGGACGAGATGATATGGTACTGGTTCCCGAAAATCCAACCTTCGGGGAAACAGGACCGCGCTTCATGCATCAGCCTTCCTTCGAAGGCGTATGTGTAAATGTCCATCTGGCACCACAGGGCTCCGTGGAAGTTGATCCAGCAGATGCTGACCACGTAAATGAAGGTCAGCAGATACATCAGGAACACCCCGGTCCGTGTCAGTTTCTCTGATTTGACACTCATTGGATGATCTCCTTTTCGACGTTGTACCGGGGACGGTCTTTCACTTCGAGGTATATCTTGCCGACATATTCTCCCACGATTCCCAGTCCGATCAGGATGCAGCCTCCGATGAACCACATCGAAAGCATGAGCGAAGCCCATCCGGCGACGGTCTTTCCCTGGAAGACCATGCAAAGGACATAGATGAGCATGATGATGGCCAGAAGGACGAAGACCATCCCCAGCGTGAAGATCAGCCGGACGGGCTTGATGGTGAAGGACGTGATTCCATCGACCGCCAGGTTCATCATCTTGCTCAGCGTATATTTGCTTTCACCCGCCTCACGGGGACGCAGGTCTTCGTAAATGACGTCCGTCTTGTATCCCAACTGAGGGATGATTCCGCGCAGGAACAGGTTCCTTTCCCGATAGCGGGAGAGTACTTCGACGGCCCGGCGGCTCATCAGGCGGAAATCGGCGTGGTTGTAAACGGTGTTCACCCCCAGAAGCTTCATCAGCTTGTAAAAGAGCATGGCCGTCCACCGTTTGAAGCGGGAATCCGCCTTCCGCTCATTCTTGACGCCATAGACGATGTCCGATCCCTCGGCATACTTTTGAAGCATTTCGGGAATCTTGGAGATGTCATCCTGCAAGTCCGCGTCGATGGTGATGATTACATCGGCATACTCCTTTGCCGTTTCCATTCCTGCCAGGATCGCATTCTGATGGCCGACGTTTTTGGCCAGCTTGACGCCACATACGAATGGATTGGTGGAGGAGGCGTCTTCGATGATGCTCCAGGTACTGTCCCGGGATCCGTCATTGACAAACAGCAGGCGGCTGTTTTCGTGGATGGACCGGCCGGAAATCAGACTCGTGTACAGGTCCGTCATCTGCCGGATGGAAGAATGCAGGACGGCTTCTTCGTTGTAGCAGGGCAGAACGGTAAATAAGATAGGTGCTTGCATCGGATTATTGATTGTCTTTTTTGAAAGCGAAAAACCGCTGTCCCAGGTAGTTCAGACCCACGAACAGGACCATTCCCACCACCATTGCGACGTTTTCCTGGATGGTTTTCCCGTAACCTGACAGAAGATGGCGGACGGCGGGTTTGGCTATGCCATAGGCAATGAGGTAACAAACCAGGATGTTGATGGTGAAACGAACGATGGACTTGAGGTCGGTTTTTCCGTATTTGAAGGTGTATCCCTTGTTCAGGAAGTAACTCAGGATGCTCCCGAAGAAGTAATTGGAGGCGGAGGAAACCCAGTAACTGAAGTGAAACACATTGTAGAAGACGAACATGATGGCCGTCCCGAACAGCGTGTTGATCACACCCACGATGATGAAGCGTATGACTGTTCCGTCAAGTTTCATGATAATCCCATTTACTTCCAATACAAAGTGGCATGCCCGTGTTTGGGCTGACGCTGCTCTTCGGGCGGAAGCTGCATATAGTCTCCGTAGATGTTCCGGAGGACGCGGTCATAGCCTTTCATGATTTTGAAAGAGCGTCCTTCGAATTCCGTGTCGATGGTCTCGTCGAAATCTTCGCAGAGCTGGTAATTCCGGATGCCGTCATCCAGGATACACAGCTGTGACCAATGCTCCGTATTCCCGTAAGGAATCCGGACGGCGTTGTTTCGCACGACCGCGTTATTGGCGTCCAGTTTCTTCCTTCCCTGGCCGGAAAGCTTGATCGCCATCAGGATGAGGAAATCCTTGATGCCGCATGTCCGGAGAATGTCGCGGAACGAAGCCAGCGAGTACCGGTAGCGGAGTTGCATCATCCAGTTCTTCTTGACCTCGCCGATGTTCCGGACGAATTCTTCCTTGTCGTCGGAAACGCCGTCGGCCGGGAAAACGTCGATCCACATACCTCCCTGATAGTTTTTCCCGATTGGGAGAAACGTGGAGCTTCCGGTCTTGACCGTGTCGAACACCCGGCAGTAGTTCAGGTAGTAATCCGGGTCCTTCTCGCAAACGAGACCGAGTCCCGGTGCCGAGAACGAGGCGACGAACCGTTCGTAGTCCGGCCGTGGCATGATAATGTCCACGTCGTCGTCCCAAGGTATGAATCCCTTGTGCCGGATGGCACCGATTAAAGTCCCGTAGGCGAGGGAATACTTGATCCCGTTGGCGATGCAGTGGTCGTGGACGGCTTGAAGGATTTCCAGCGACTGCGCCTGGATTTCCCGGAGAGTGAGTTCTTTCATTCGTCTGCAATTTGTTCGGCGTCTTCCCAGGTGACCGTAATGGAATAGGGGACACCGTTCAGGACATCGGTCTTTCCGGAGTACTCCTGGCCATACTTGAAGTCATTGACATCCACGGTGGTGAGGCACTGGACGGCGATATACCAGATACCCGCCTCCAAGGCATCGAATTCAAGATTCTGAACTGATCCGGATGTGTCGGAGACATACCGGGCGGTGTCCGGATAGGCGTACGTCTCAGGGTCCATCATCAAAGAAAGGTCGAAGCCCGGAGCCCCTTCGAGGGAGACCGTGACGTTCCTAGCTCCTTCGGGGATGATGACGGCGAAGTGATGACACTGTTTGTCCCCGATCTTTGTATAGGCCGGGAAATTGTCGGAGGAGGATTTGTCCATCGTCCGGGTCTCCCCGTTGTTGAGGAACCCTTTGACGGTCGTGTAACCCTGGCCTTCGAGGGCGTACCGCATGATGGCCGCCATCAGGTCCCTGACTTCTCCCGATGCCGTCATTTCCGGATGTGAACCGGTCATGCAGATCCTTCCGGAATAGTCGTTTTCCTTATATGCCCAGATGGCCGGCTGTTTGTGGAAGGATTCATTTTGGGGATAATCCACAGAGGCTATTACTTCCGTTCCTTCGGGCATATTGACGGCAAAACCTCCCTTTATATGGCGGATGCCGGCTACATAAGAATCACCGCCGTAATCGTAATACTTGAGAAGCGGAGAAGAATCCGGGAGTGTCATCCCGATGGATGCGCTGGTTATCCTGGAGTGGTGGAGAAGCCCCGGCCACATGTTGAGATAATACTCATTGTCCGGTTGCAGGTCATTTCCGTTGGATACGAAAAATGCGCCTGCGCAAGTTCCAACGTAAGCACCGCCATTCCGGATAAAAGCACGCATCGCATTCAGGCCCCGTTCTCCCAAAAACGTCCCGTGTGTCAGGGCATTTCCACCGACTACGAACAATAACCTGTACCGGGGCTGTCCGTCTGGATACAGCAGCCAGCCGTTGTCGTCCATTTCGCCGCCGGCGATAACCTTGCTCTGCAGGACATAATCCTCTTTTTCTTCATACAAGGTTCCTTCTACGGAGAGGCCCAGGTATTTGGCGGCATAGAGGTTTTTCCACTTCTTCAGGCCGATGCCGGAATCCAGGAACATGTCTTTGTAGAATGCCCGTTGGGGGACCCTCCGGTCGATCTGTTCCACCCCCTTTCTCGTCGGAAGGGTGATCTTGTGTCCGGACGGGAAAACGACCGAGAAGAAGAGATTCGAGTCCGTATTCTCGACCCGGATGATTGCTGAAGGATCTGCTTTTACGGGAGGAATGGTCTCCCAAGGGGAACCTCCGCAGGAAAAACGCCATTCTTCCTTGGTATACTGTACCTTGGGCTTCATCGAAACCGATCCCACCGGGACCCTTTTCCCACCGGAGAGTAGCCAGTCGCCGTTGACGGTCCAGTAGTATTCACTGCCGTCGCAATCGATCATGAAGACCGGGAAATCGTTTTCTCCGGCAAACGTATCATTCCAATGCTTCCACATCTTCAAGGTCTTGATTGCGGCTTTAGGATCCCGGGTCTCCTCGACGGGAAGAATGCCCGATACAAGGGAATACAGGGTATACAGGTCCTGGATGTCGGCATTCGGGCGTTCATAAAGGATTGTCGAGTCCGAGTTGCGGGGATTGATAACCCACTCCAGCTCCATGTCCCTGCAAGAGACAGGGAACAAGCAGCAGAAGAGCAGGGGAACTAACAGGATGATTCTCCGGGAGCGGCTCATCGGTCTACTGGTGTTTGGGAAGGAAACGGGCGAGGACGGAATTCTTTATCCGAACCTTCAGCGCTTTGAAATGATACTCGAGCCGGCATTTGGAATCCGGATAGGGACAGCCGTCCAGCCATTTGACCAGGGCCACATTGAAATGGTCCCTGTAGAACTGCAGGTCGACGTATTTGTATCCCGCCTTGATTGCGTTTTGGATGATATGCCGGTTCTTTTCGTGGGTGTCAAAGTACATTTTGTCAATTCCCATCTCCCTGGCCAGTTCTTCCTGCCTGGCACAAAGCGCTTTGTAAATTCCTTGACCGTTGTAGGCGGGAAGGACGGAAGCGAAACAGCAATAGGCATATGTATACTTGCCGAACCAGGTTCGGATGGCTTTCGGGAAAAAGGCCGCAGTACCTACAAGCCGGTCGTCCTCCGTCAGAGCGACCAGCATGATTCCTTCCGGACCGATCTTTTTTCGGATTTCGTCGCCGGGCAGGGAAGGATAACGCATGAAGATACCCTTCTTGCGGTTCTCCGCATGGGAATCCCAGATGACCTGGTGAATCTCGTCCCATGAAATCCAGTCCGGCTTTTCGATGATTCTGATGGAAGAGGCCATAATGCTTATTTCAACCGGCCGAGGCCGCGCTTGATGGTTCTTTTGACCCAGTTCTTGAGAAACCGTCTCCTATAAGCCCGTCCTGGGCCTTTATCTTCCGGATTCTGGAGGAATCGGATGTCGGCGGTCCGCAGGTAATGGAAATACTGCCGAGTTGTCTCGTATCCCCTGTACCAGTCATCCATGCACAGGCGCTCGTTCGTGAATGTCTTGTTGCAGTGTATGGTCCGGGCCATCCCGTCCAGGCTATCACCCAGCAGGGTCTTCACATACATCGCCGGAAGGCTGACCCCCATTTTGGTGATAGCATATCCGGATCCTCCGAACCGGAGGTTGATCTCGCTGAAATACAATTTGCCGCTGGAAAGGTAGAAGTCGATGTCAAAGATACCGACGAACCCGAGTTTCCGGACAAACTCCTTGAATTTCAGGACGATGTCTTCAAATCCTTCGAGTCCGCTCACCCTGCCGAATTTGGTGATGCCGGGCCGGTAGATGCCGCTTACCAGCATCTCGACCAGACCCGGGATGATGACATTCTCTCCGTCGGAGAAACCGAGAACAGCATACTCCTTCTCGATTTTCAGATATTCTTCGACCATCACCTGAAGGTCATATTCCCGGCACATCCTGCGGATGAGGTTGTGCAGTTGCTCCTCATTGTCGCAGCGCTCCAGCCCTCTTTTCCCACCGAGAATCGTCGATTGCGCTTTGGGAAAACAAGGATATTTGATCCCGTCAGGGAGGACATATTTCCCGTCTTGGGTGAAGAAGGAAACGGACTGGGCGACATTCAAACCCACGGAAGCGGCCAGTTCCTTCTGCTTCCCCTTGTCATTCCAATCCTTGATGGTTCCGCCGTTCTTGATGTACGGGAAATGGAAATAGGGTTCCAGTTCTTCCCGATGCTCGTCGATGACACAGGACGAAAAATCGCTGTCCGGGATCAGGATGACTTTCCGTCCGGGATCCTTGCACTTTTCCAACGCCTGCATCAGTTCCTCCTCCGACTTGCCGAAGAAATGAACCTTGCTGACGTATTTGCTGTATAGGTCAATGTCCTTGATGGTCTCCAGGCCGGGTCCTTTCGGATTGGGGCCCACCATCGACAGGATGATGATTTCGCAGTCGAGGCCGGCCAGGGCCCAGACAAGACCGAGCCGGGAGGTGAAACTGTGGCCGATGATTACGATCTTGGGTTTCATGCTTTTCGTCGTTTTAGAACTCAGCATGCCGCTGTCTGATGATCAACAAGAAGGTTTGGAAGAACGGACGGGGATCGCCCCAGTCAAAGACGTCCCAGTATGCACCGAACATATCCTTGAAAGACTGCACGACCTGGCCTTTGGCCTTGGTCCCGACCAGGTCCCGGACGACATTGATCCAGCGGATGCGTTTTTTTCGGGGAATCAATCGGACGGGTTTCTCAGGCAGAGCGGCGTAGAAAGCCTTCCAATTGGAGAACTTGCGGTAAAAGGCGCTGTGGCTTCCCGGGGTCCTGGTATTGACGTCCATAATCAGGGCGCTCCCTTCCGGAAGGTACTTGAAGTCGATTTGGATAAAACCACAGTAGTCAGTATGGCTCAGAAACTTTTCCGTTTCCGCCACCAGCTCTTCCGAGAGACTGTCCGGTAATTCTTCCAGATAGGAGGATATCCCGGTCGGATAATGCCGGACTTCCTCGAAGGCGACGCTTCCCAGGAGGACACCCTGATGGACATAGGCATGCAACGAATAATCCTTCGCTTCCGGAGTGACCATTTCCTGTACGATCACCTGGTCGGGATTGTCCGGCATCTCTTTCACGAAGGCTTCAAGTTCATCCTGTGTGTCGGCCCGCCTGGTCTTGAAGGACAGGACGTATTCCACATCCCTTTTCAAGACCAGAGGGAATGCCAGGTCCCCTTTCTTGTAATCCCGTAACATACGGAAAGGAGCCGTCTTTGCTCCGTATCGGACCACTTCGTCATACATCAGATGCTTTGTAGTCAGGATGTCGATCCAATGCAGCGGGGAAGACGAGACCGTATACTTTTCGTAGAGTTCCGGGAGATTGAACCGGATGTCGGTAAGCAAGTTGGCTGAGCTGATGAATACGCAGAGCCTGTCAGGGAAGGAGTGCTGCAATTCCTGCAATTGCCGGTCCAGGTCCTCCAGACTGGAGAAATAGTGGCGCACGCCGTGGCGCGATAATTCCCACGCGTGCGTCGGCCTTCTCCGGTCAACGAAAAAATGCACATGCAGATGCGTTTTGTGCATGCAGTGGAGAAGGGCCAATCCCTGCTCCTCCATGCCCAGGATGACGATGCAATGTTCTCTTTCTTTGCTGAAAGGCATTCTACTGTTTCTTGGATTTCAGGATCTTGGCTCCGATATGCCTTGACAAGGCAACGGCCGCCTCATTGCTGGAAGGAAGCAGCATGTCATAGACCAGGTCCCGGATGGAAACGAGGTCTCCGGCCGATAGATTGTCGCCCGATCCGCCGATGATGTCCGAGGGAACGATCCTGACCATCTCATCCTCGTCGGAGATATAGTCATAAGCTGTCACCAGGGCCATTAATTTGGTCAGGGAAGCCGGAATTCCTGTCTCATCCGGGGACTTTGACACCAACAGTTCAGGGATGCCGCTGTCGCAAGGAAGTTTGCAAACTGCCAGCCGCGGGGTTTCCACGGTCAGTTCCACTGGCTGTCCCTGCAGGAAAGAGTCCAAATAATCAACCAGTTTCCGGGCGTCCCGCCATCGGCTTTCATCGGTCGGTCCGCCCATCAGAACGCAGGCCAGTCTGACACCGTTCACGGAAGTTATCCAGGCGAGATTGTAGTTGACGTGACCAGGGGCTGTAATCGTGCCCGTCTTGCCGCCCAGGATCGGATACTTCGAAATCCCGGATTGTGCGCCGAAGACGGTTGAGGCGATGGACACTGTCCTGGCCCGTTGGCCCTGGACGGAGATTTCGTACCGGTCTTTTCCCCATTTCTCCGCGATTTGGGGAATCTGCAAAGCATGGATAAGGATTTGGATGAAATCCCTGGGAGATGCGGCGGAGCCCCGCCACTTCAGTCCGGATGCATCAGGAAAACAGGCGCTGGATGCTCCGATGGATGCGGCTTTCCGGTTCATCTCGGCGACGAACACATCCTTGTATCCTCGCTTTCGGGACCTATAGTCAGTAATCAAAGCGGGGAGATCCTTCCATCCATAGCGGCGTATGTAATCCAGGACTTTCATCTACGGGATCAGCATCTGGAGTTTCCAATGGCGCTTCATCCGCCTTTCTTCCCGGTCTTTTTCTTCAAACATACGGGGCCAGAGTTTCTTGATGCACTGGTCCAGATGCCCGGAGTGACTGGCCTTGAACAGGTACAGATTGCCTTGGGACAGGGAGGGTTTCAACGTTCGGACAATCTCGTCAATGGAATCCGGATAAGAAACGGCAAGGTCCTGTCGGAACGGGAAATCCTTGGCTGCTGCGTGGAATTGGTCTCCAATCAGGAGCAGCCGGTCGATGTTGGCTTGGTTGACATCCTTCAGGATGGACAGGTGTTCGGCGGCTGCCTCATCGCCCAGTTCCTGGACATCTCCGAGAATGGCGATCCGCTTGGCGTTTTCTGCAATAGGAATGGCCGAAGCTGCGTCCAGTGCGGAGCGGATGGAACGCCCGACGGCATTGAAGCAGTCCGCATAGATGGTATCCCCTTCCTGGCTCTTGTACACGTTGTTCCTGAACCCGGTTGTCTTGTATTTTCCCAGGCCGCATGCGATGGTTTGCGGTGAGAGACCGGCGTGACGGCCGGCGGCATAGGCATACAGGGAGTTCAGCACGTTATGACGGGCAAAAATGTTTTTGAGATGGACGGGAACGGCCGATCCACCATCAACGATGGTATAATGCAGACCGTCTTCCCTGACCTCGATGTCCCGGGCATAATAGTCGGCGGAGTCGTCCGATTCTGAAACGAAGACGATTTTTTTCCCTTCCAGCCGGTCCAAGGCGTTGAATGCATTCTTGTGGACGACGACGATGCCGTCTTCCGCCAGGGAATCGGCCAGGTTGCAGACCTCGTCGAAAATGGTGTCCATGCTGCCCAGCCGACCGATATGGGAACGGTCCAACTCCGTGATGATGACGACGTTGGGTTTCATCATCAGGGAGATGGTCTTTGTCGTTCCGGGGACGGATTCCGCCACTTCCTGGACCCACTGGTCGATACGCTTGGAGAGATGCTGGACGGAAAAGCCGACAATATGCGGTTCGTTTTCGTTCAGCGGCTCCGTCAGCGTCCGGAATTGTTCCCGGTAAACGGTTGAAATCATGTTCTTGACAGAGGTCTTCCCGATACTGCCGGTGACGGCCGTGACGCCGATGTCCGGGAACAGCTCCCTGTACTTCGCGCACATCTTTCCGTAGGTGAGCAAAGGGTCCGGGACGACGATGCAAGGAATCCCGATATCAAATTTCTCTTTGACGACGCAGGCAAAGGCGCCGAGCCTTTTGGCCTGTTTCATATATTCCAGTTTCTCCCGGTATAAACCGAAGGCCAGGCAATCAGGTACCATCCTTTTCTTGATGAAGGATACCAGCTTGACCGGGTGGTCCAGAAGGGCAAGGACATCCGGTTCCAAAGAGGCTTCCGGGATCTCCGCCGCTTCCAGCAGGTCCCTCAGCTTGATTGAACCTTGCCGTCGGTATCGGATGGAATCAAGGCATTTGAAAAACAAGTTGCGAAAGAAAAAGCGTAAGTCTTCCATAAAAAAGCATAATTGAAGTGAATGCGGTCAGGACTTTCTGACATTCTTGATCGCTTTATTGAACATGGACAAGAGTCTTTCCCGTTCGGATGGCGTGCAACCCAGGAAAAAGGAACAGGCTCCGGCGGAAACGATGCAGGCAGGCACGACTACAAGGAATCTGCCCCAGCCTTCCTGCATATTGAAATAGAGGATCAGCGGGATGATGACGGATGCGACGGCGGCAAGGATGGACGGGCACATCACGGAAAAGACAAATTCCCGGACGGAAATCTTGAGTTGATACTTGCTCAGGAACATCATGATGACAACCTTGATGCAGGCAAGGATGATGGCACAGGTATACGTCCATTCCGGAACGAAACCGCGGTGTAGAAGAACGTAGACCACCCCGAAAAGAACAAACTCCAGCGTGCTGAAAATGAGTTGGTACCACATGATGTTCCCTGTAGACCGGATGCCCATAGCAAGCACGACATGGAAAGTATTGATTGTATTCAGGATCAAGGTGAGCCTGATGAAGTTAACCGTGTGTTCGGGAACCTCCTCCAGCCAGATGTCCGTGACGAAGTTGGCTTCCAGGAGAAGGGGAAAAACGATAATCCACATGATGAAGAAAGTGAATTTCGTTCCCCTGAAAAGCAGTTGCTTCATATAGTCGTGGTCCCCGGATGCATAAGACTGGGTTACCTGCGGGTTGATGGCCATCGTGAAATTGTTCACGAAGATGGACACGGCATGATTGACCGTGTTGGACAGGTGCCTTGCTGCATTCACGGCGGGTCCGTAGACGACGTTCACGACCATGTTCACGCCTTGTCCGGAGAAAGTCCCGGACGTCTTCCCCAGAAAGTTCCATCCGGCATAGGAGAATAGTTCCCAGAATTTCCGGGTATTCCAGTACCACCTGATCCGGCATTCCTCGAAATGCTTCATGGCATAGACCCTGGAGATCATCTGTTTCGTGAGCGTGACGCTCAGGAGCAGCGCTGCGTACAGGATCAGTTTGTCCGTATCTCCAAGAGAGAATGTGATCAGCAGTGCGATGAAGAATTTCAGCACGACTTCACCTACGTCGATGTAAGCGAAGACGCCCATTTTCTCGTGGGCGATGATGGAAGCCGTGAAGGAAACGACGAGGAAACTGGATACCGAAGACAGGACAGAGAACTGAAAGCACCAGAAGGCGGCGTTCAACCGGCCTGGCGGAATGGTCATTTTGTTGAACAGGAACCACAGACCGAAGGTCTCCGTCAGGACGACGACAATGATGGAAAGGATGACCATGATGTTCAGTGACATGGCAAACGTATTGCTCAGTTCTTCCTTGTCACCTTTTCCCATCGCGAAATTCAGGAACCGGCTGATAGCACCGTTCAGCGAACTGGCCACGATGGAAAACATGGACACGAAACTGCCTACGACTCCATATACGCCATAGTCGTCCACCCCCAATCCCTTCAGCACTAGCCTGCTTGTGTACAGGGAAATGAACAGGCTCAGCAGGGAACGCAGGTAAAGCAAGACCGTGTTCTTGGCGATCCTCTTGGTCTTCGTATGAACGGTTTCAGGCATGGATTATTTCCAAAACGCCTTGCTCTCGTGCACCGAATACCGCTTCTCCGGCGGCGGCGGTGTCATGTAGTTCGGCCCGAAAGTCTCTGTGAGCGCTTTGTCGGAATCCGCCGGGCATCGGAACTGCCGGTCCTCGAAAGGCATCAAAGTGAAGGGCTCCAGGGCCTCTTTCGGGACGAAAACCCGATACTTCCAGTCAACCAGGGAGGACGCATAGGCGCAGGAATCGTAGTCGTTAGATGCGATATACTTGTCCTCGGCCTGCAGGATCTTCTGCAGGGACACGAACGGATGCACGATCTTTCCCAGCAGTGCCATGCAGCTCTTCTTGAAGCCGGTCTTGCGCCCGATCTTGAACTTGCGGGTGAACCGCTGGTTCGCGGCCATGGACCGGTAGAAGGCGACCTTCTTCATCATCTTGACGCCTTCTTCCGGAGAGTGGATGCCGTCCAGGAGGAAGATGTCCACGAATACGCCCCAGTTGCCGTCACCGCCGTCTTCCTGGACGACGGTCCGGATGTCGTGGACCTTCGGGAAGTCGAGGGGATAATCCTTGTCGGTCCAAGCCGACAGGACCTTGTAGTACGGATGGTCGTATTCCCGGCAGAAGCGCTCGTAGTCCGGACGGGGCATCCAGATGTCGATATCGTCGTCCCAGGGAATGAATCCCTTGTGCCGGACGGCGCCGAGCAGTGAACCGTATGCCAGATAATACCGCAGTCCCTTCTCTTCACAGAAGCGCTGCATGTCCTCCAGGATGTCCATCATGTGGACACGGAATTCGGCGGGGGATATCTCTTTCATTTCTTGAATTTTTTCTTGTCGATGGGGTACCGGAGCACCATCTTGATCCGCTTCATCAGCGGAAGCCGCTCCAGCATCGTCATCTGGGAATCCCAGAACTGCTGGCAGAAGGCCTCGTCGAAGAACGGGCTCCGGCGGTATGCGGTCCACCAGATGTCCATGTTCATACAGGCGCCCTTCCAGGGCTTTGTGCCATTATAGTGTACAATGCCATGGTCAAGGGCATCATCCAAGGCTTCAGCCCCATAGATGGCCTCCATGTCGGCGCGCCGGTTGACGATGAGCCCGTATAGCTGGACCGTCATGCAGAATACCGGCCCGAGGGGCAGGAACCGCTTGTTGCAGGCGATGTTGATGATGTCCATGTCCTGCTGGTTGTAGTTGTTCTTCCCGAGCTCCCGGAATCTGTCGATCATCCCGTCGCGGCGGATCAGCGCCGAATTGATGACGAGGTTGCCGGAATAATAGTAGTTGTCCTTCCAGTCGATCCCGAGTCCGGCGATGTACTCCCGCATGGACGGCCGCAGCCGGGAACAGTTGTCCACGCCTGCGAAATAGTTCTCGCCAAGGTCCAGGTCATAATACTTGGACAAATCTTCCCGGATGATTACGTCCACGTCCGAATAGAGCAGCTTGTCGTATTCGGGGATGATCTCGGGGGAGAGGAGGCGGTAGTAGGCCGTCTCGGGAATGCCCCGGATCTCGTACGCGCCCACGAATTCGCCCGAAATCTCCCGGATGGTCAGACGGAAGTTGGAGAAACGTTCCTTGAGCACATTCAGGGACGAGAAATCGCATCCGGGTCCGTGCAGGATGAAGATGTCATAGAACGTTTCCGGCTCCGCGCTTTCCAGCAGGGAGGTCAGGCAGACCCCCGCGGGCATCACGAGGCTCTGGTCGAAGGTAAAGAGGATGGGGACGGTCTTCACTTCAGGACGATGTCGTAGGTGTTGTAGGGAACCGCCGCCATCTTGAACTTGTAAGGCTCGTCACCGCGGCTCAGGTCCAGGTGCTCCGTCACGCCTTCCGCCATGTAATGCTGGAGGATTTCGGCGAGAAGGACGCAGCCAGGGGTGTAGTAGTTGTATTTCTCGTTGATGGCCAGGCGGGGATAGGAGCAGACCTTCTTGTCGTGGGTCAGGAATCCGCAGGCGAAGGAGATCATGTCGTCTCCATTCCAAAGGACATACGTACGTGCATTCTGCAGTTCCGGAATGGAGAGGGAATCGTGCTTGTGGTAGAACCAATGCTTCTTGAAGGTCAGGTAGTGCACATATTTGGCGGTCTGCACGAGGATTCCCCCCTTGGTCTGGTCGGAAAAGACCCCTCTCTTGTACTTGTTGTGGAAACGGGCGTAGTACGTCTTCATCAGCAAGGCCCATACGTCCTTCGGCATGGGCCGGTCGCCGCCGTACACTTCCAGCCGGTGCTCGATCCCGTCGCGGTCCATCCTGCGGAAGGCCCGGGTCAGGTTGTGGCGGGAATAGCCCGACAGGGATGCCAGATACTCGTTCCAGTCCTTGGGAACGGGAATGTCGGCATAGACGACGGGTTGCGCCGAGACAATCCGCTCCTGCGGGGCGTTCAGGTACAGGGGAGACTGTTCCCAAAGGCGGAACAGTTTCATCGGACCGGGGAAGGAGTCATAGAAGAAGCGGATGCATTCCAACTTGTCCTCCTCGGAGATGCCGTCCTTGTACAGGGCATCGGCGATGTCGCAGCCGCCGATGTCACCCAGCATCTTGTAGTGTGCGTCCTTCCCCTTGACGTACACGAGCGGTACGATCATCAGGATTTCGCCGACCGCTTTATCCTTGATGCAGGCGATCCGGACGGAATGGCCGGATTTCCGGTTCTCTTCCCGGACGATATACTGCATATAGTCGTAGTACATGAAAGGGGAAACCATCTGGGTCTCCATCGCTTTCCAAGTACTCTCAAGATTCTCGAAGGGAATGATTTCTAATACTTTATCCATTGGGAAAACTATATTTCAATAAAGGAATCATAGGCGTGGTGGGAGACCCGTTTCTCCTCCGGGGGAAGCTGCATATAGTTCCCGTAGAGCTGGGTCAGGTAGATGTCGAAGTACTTCAGGGCCGGATACTCCCGTCCTTCGAAGGGGAGGGCTCCGATTTCATCATACACTTCCCTGGCGAAGAAAGTCCGCGTCTGCTCGGCGGCAAAATAGACCCCCACGGTTTCAGACCCGTCATAAGGAAGAGCCTTCTGTCCCTCGACAAGTTTCTTTTTCAAGGACTTGAAGGAACCGGGATGGAAATAGCGGAGCCGCTTCAGGATGTATTTGAGCATCAGCGGGAAACGTCCCGCGTGGACCGACTTGTAATAGGGACAGATCTGGAAGAGTTTCTCCCGGATCCGGTTCAGGGAAGCATAGTGCGCTTCCAACCCTTCTGAAGGAGCGCCGTCCACAGGGAAAACATCCACGTTCACGCCCCACAGTTCCCGGCCGAAGTTCTTGTCGACCATCACGGTTCCCTCCTTGCACACCTTTACAAAGGTCTCGACGCAGTCGTCCCTTTCTGCCAGGTCTACCAGGTAGAGCCCTTCGGCGCGGAACTCCTTCCGGAGACGGTCGTAATCAGGCCGCGGCATCATCAGGTCGATGTCGTCGTCCCAAGGGATGAATCCCTGGTGCCGGACGGCGCCGATGAGAGTCCCGTAGGCGAGGGAATAGCGGAGGCCGTGTTCCTGGCAGAACCGGTCAATCCCGTCCAGGATTTCCAGCTGGATGCGCTTGCATCCGTCCATGTCCAGCAGCCGGCGTCCCATCACTTCGTCTTTGAATATTCCCGCAGAAGGGTGGAGGAAATGCCCTCGGTCCGTGGTAACCGGACCACCTCTTTTCCGTTCTTCCGGCACCATTCGATGGCACGTTGGAAACCGGCGTGGTTCTGGTCTTGTCCCAGGACGAGGACGTCGAATTCAAAATTCCGGATATCCGTATCCACGTCGCGGTAGAGAGCGACCTCGTCGACATACCGGATGGTGCTGACCATGTACAGCCGCTCTTCAGTGGTGTAGATCACCCGCGTGTCCGGCTTGTACTTGAGGATTACTTCGCCGTCCTGGACCGCTGCAATGAGCTTGTCGCCATATTCCTTCGCCCGCTTGAAGAGCAGGATATGGCCGATGTGCAGCATGTCGTAGACGCCGAAGGTGAGGACGGTTTTGCCTTGATTTGTCATCGTTCGTTATTTCTTGAATTGGATGGGGAATTCACGGGACCAGCGGGCGCTCTTCTTGAACAGCGCGATGAACCGCATCACCAGCACGTCCAGCGAGTATAGGAATTTGCCGGAGCGGTAGTTCCTGAGCTTGACGAAGAACTTGTCATACGGTTTGTCCTGGTATCCGCCGCCTCTCTTGAACCGGAAGTAATCCAGCATCACGCGCTCCGGGAACAGTTCCTTGAACGCGATTTCGCGCTCCTGGTCGCAAAGGTCCCGATTCTTGGAACTCAGGCCGTTGCAGTCGAATTCGGCGATGACATTGTCGACGGTCCGGTAAGAGCAGTTGTCCAGGATTAGCGCTTCCACAAAGAATTTCCAGTCGGAAATGATCCGCATCCCCTCGTCATAGGGATGTTTGACCAACAGTTCCTTGCGGATGAAGGCGGCATTATGGGGAATGCTGTGATCGTAGAGCGAAAGCAGCGTAATCGGGGTCCGCGCCGCCATCTTCTTGCCCGTTTCCAGCATGATGGTCTTGCCCATGATGATATCCTCCCCGTGGAGCTCGTCGATAACGTCTTTGATGGCGTCGGCCCCGTGGAGGGAGTCACCGGAGTTCAGGAAGAGGAGATAGTCGCCGGTGGCCATCCGGACTCCCATGTTCATCTTCTGGTAGATGGGCTTGACGGGTTCGCTGACCCATCTGTCGATTCGGCCGTCATACTCGGATTCGAGCATTTCCTTGCTCCCGTCCGGGGCACCGCCGTCCACGACGATATATTCGAACTGGTCCCGGGCGGTCTGGCCGAGGACGTTCTCCAGCGTCATCCGCAGCCCTTCCCGGTTGTTCCAGTTGATAGTAATGATTGAAAGTTTCATTTGAAAAGTCGTTTGATGCGCTCGAACAGGCCGTCCCCCAGCCAGATCCTGAGATAATGCTTGACCTGGATGGGGATATATTCGCGCAGGTTACGCGCGCGTACGCGAGAAGCCCAGACAAAGGAGTCGGGACGGTAGGCCTCGCTCACCTCCGGCAGGACCAGCGTATGCGGGTCCGATGCGGCGAGGGGAGTGAGGATGGACTGGTCGTGCCGATGGCCGGCGAAGCCGGGATACTGGTCAGCCAATTCCTCCGGAGTCGGGTCCATGACCAGGTCCGGCCGGCTGAATATCAGGTCGTTCCAGATTTTCAGCACGCGATTTTCCCGGCCCTTCATGAACAGGATGCCGCCCATGATCTGGCAGAGTTCTCCCGCGTCCGGCATCTGGAAGTACTCCCGGACGAAATCCAGCGTCTTTTTCTTCGTCCAGTGCTTGATCCGGGCCGATCCGGCGCCCCACTTGGCCCATTGCGGCTGGTTTTCAGCGTATTGGAAGCAGATGGTGTCATACGTCTCCATCTGCTTTAAGAATTCGCCCCATTCGGGGCTTTTCCGGAGGGTGCAGCCCGCGTCTACATACACGACGATGGTGCCTTCAGGATACTCCTGCAACGTCTTCTGGATCAGCGCCGGTTTCCAGCACCAGTAGCCCGCCCCGCGCGCGCACGAAAAAAGGACAGAGTCCTTCGCGTACGCGGGCACGTCCGCGGGCGCGTATAAAAAAACCTCGTCGAAAAAGCCCAGCTTACGCGCCTGCCGGCCAATCCGCTTGAGCGAATAGGCCATGGCCTCGTTGGCGTAGGATATGAAGATGACTTTGCTCAACGGGTCTTCCACTTATACCTTCCGTAAGCTGCGGCTGCAGCTAGGAGCGAAGTGAGCGTGAAAAGAAGGGCTCCCTTGTCCAGTCTGACTAGCAGGATCAGGAGTGCTGCGAAGATCATGTGTACGAGGTAGATGGTTTCGCTACCATCCCGGAAAGCCCGGGAAAGCCGGTCGGAAATGCCGGAAAGCGGCAGTTCCTTTGCCAACAGGAACAGCCCGGCTGCGGCGACGGGCAGGGCGAAGGGCGTGAAATGATACGCCACCAGGCCTGCGATGAATAGAAGGATTCCGCCCCAAAGGGGTAGCCTCGCTTGATATTGCCGGAGCATGCCGCCCAGAACGACGTAGAATGGTCCTGTGAATGCTAAATTGCGGGAATCCCGGAACAGCTTGACAAACAGGGAATTGTCGCCTATGTAATGCGGTAGGGCCGCCAAAATGATTCCCGCCAGGAGCATCCCCCATATCGGAAACTTCAAGGCTCGAAGGATGTAGATCAGCACCCCGCTCCAGATCATCGCCAATAAATACCAGAGCGGCCAGCTCATGAAGTTCTCGCCCACGAACAGCAGATTCCTTCCAAAGAGCATCAGGCTCTGTTTCAGGCTCAGTCCGTCCTGGATGAATCCGTAGACCGTGAAAGGCAGGTAGATGGCGGTCCAGATGAGGTACAACTTCAGGATTTTCAGCGTCCAGGTGCGGATGGCGGAAAGGTCTTCAGTCCGGTCTCCCTTCATCTTCCCGAACAGGAAAAAACCTGAAACGATGAAGAAATAGGGGACTGCGACTTCCCGGATACCCAGAAGCGGCCAGGTTGTCGTGTGGATGGACACGACAACGAAGGCCATCAGGACTTTCACGAGGTCGATCCCTTTCAGCCGCGTCATTTGCTCCATTCAGGCGGTTTTACTCCCCGGAAACGGAGATAAAGGCGATAGTAGGTTTTGGGGAAGATGGCCTTGAAATAGCCGGTGGCCAGAATCAGGGGATAGCGCAACGGGAAACAGCGGCGGCTGAACAGGAGTGCGTTGTGCAGGTTCAGTCCGCGAGGATTATCCATCTCTTTCAGACGTTCGCGAAGAGGCATCTCGAACAGTTTCTTCCGTCCGCCGTCCTTCGGGTGATCCTTCTCGCAAACCGCGGAATAGTGGGGGAGGACCAGTATCGGAAACCCGGCTTTGTGGGCCAGGTAGGTGTAGTCGTGGTCCGTGCCGCCATGGATGTATTTGTCGCAGAAAACGCCTTGTTTTTCAACGACTTCCGCTGCGACATAGGTAATGTTTCCGTGTCCGGCTTCGCAAGGTTGGATGGTCTCGTCCGGCGGCAGCATCTTGTCCTTCAGGGTAAACTTGTTCGTATAGATAAAGCCGCCATAGGTAAAGTCGCCCGTCGCTGCATCCTGCGTAGAACCTACATAGATGCCCCGTTTCCTGTAGTATTCCTGACAGTATTGGTCCGTTTCCAGCAAGTCCGGCCAGAAGGCGGGTAACACGGTAACGTCATCGTTCAGCCACAGGTATCCGTCCCAACCGCCTTCTGCAAGCGCTGCCCTCCAGGAATGGATCATCCCGCCGTTCCAGAACAGGTTTCCGTCTCCGGAAAGGACCTGTACCTCAAACGGGTATTCCGTTTCCCGGATGGCTTCGGCCGTTCCGTCGGTACAGCCGTCATCGGTCAGGAAAACCTTGATCGTGAACCGGTCCCGGAAGGGGGAGACGGTCTCCTTCAAGGAGTTCAGGCACCGCAGGGTCTTGGCCTTGCGGTTGTGGACGGTCATCAGGATGGCGATACGCTGCATAAAACCCTATTAAAAAGGTCTTGCCCAATAATCAGCTTATCAGACAAGACCTTGATAATCAGATGGGTGTACCGATGCCTATCTTATTTGAGGCGGAACTCGATACGACGGTTCTGGTGACGCAGTTCCGGCGTGGAGTTGTCGGTCTTCGGACGGGACTTGCCGTAGCCGATGGAGCTGAGGCCGCACTTGACACCCTGGTCCTTCAGGTAGTTGACGACGGTGTTCGCACGGTTCTCGGAGAGCTTCTGGTTGTAAGTCTCGGTACCCACGCTGTCGGTGTGGCCTTCCACGACGATGTTGGCCTCCGGATACTTCTTGAGGATGTCGGCGACCCGGTTCAGCACAGGGATAGCCTCGGCGGTGAGGTCGTACTTGTCGAAGTCGAAGAGGACGACGTCGCTCAGGATCTTGTTGATTTCGTCGAGATCCTTCTCGATGTACACGGTGTCGACGCGGACCTTGGTGACGGTGACGGTGTCGTGCTTGATGACCTCGTAAGGCTCACGGATGATGATCGGCTCGACCGGCTTGCGCTTGCTGCCCAGGTTGATGGCGACGCCCAGGGTACCGGACATGGTGCTGGCGAGACCGCCTGCGCCTTCAGCGAAGAGATTGCGGGAATGAGCCAGGAACTTGACATCCGGAACGATGGCGATGCGCTTGGTGATCTGGATGGGGACCATGAGACCGATACCACCACCGATACCGCCCTTGTCGATCTTGGCGTAACCAACGTGAAGGTAAGGAACGAACCAGTCGCGGACGTTGAAGAGCAGGTCGGCGTGACCGTAGTGGAACGGATCCTCACCGTACTCGACATAGGTGTTGGAGGTGTAGAAACCCTGGTAACCGACGCGGACACCGGCGAACTCGTTCAGCCATTTTCCGACATACACGTCCATGGCGGTGCCGGCTCCCTTGTGGGAGTTGGTGCGGTCGAAGTAGTTCAGACCGTCGCGGGAGAAGTTCATTCCACCGCCGATTCCGCCGAACCAATAGTTGTTGCCGTCGCTCTGGGCGAGGGCGTTGATGCTGGTCGCAAGGGCGATACCCAGCGCAACGATTGTTTTAATTTTCATAGGATATCTGATGTTTTTGTTTGTCTTTTAGAAACGGTAGAGGACACCTACGCGGAGCGGGAGACGGAGGTCGAACGGGAAACCCGCGATACCTTTTCCGTTACCGGTGGCGGCGTTGTCCGCCTCGAAAGGCTGGAGACCGTTGAAGCGGTCGGTATAGGCCTCGAGGCTCAGGTCGGCGAACAGGCCCAGGCCGAAGCTGAAGTTGTATTCGCAGATGGCGCCGAAGCGGAACGCGAAGGCGTTGTTTTTCTCGTTGACGTGCTGCCAGGGATGGAATTTCTCCTCCTTCTGCCAGGCGACGGTGCGCTGGGAACCGTAACCCTCGGGCTTGGTGAAGCCGAAGGAGTGGCCCATGCCGATACCACCGTAGATCTTCGGGGCAAAGGCCCTCTCTACCGCATTGAGGCCGTTGAAGTCAATCGTCAGGTCCACAAATCCGCTGATGCTCTTGAAGTCGTACGGATAGAAACCGTGGGCGGAAGTGTTGACGGTGTTGCAGGCACCCCGGTTCAGGCCGTAGCCGACGGAAGCGCGGACACCGAAGGTCTCGTTGAAATTGTAACCTACGGACAAACCAGCGTCATAGGAGAACAGTTTGTTGCCGTGGTTGTTGTACCGGTAGGAGAAGGAGTTCTCATTGGACTGGTACATCGGGCCGCCCTGGACGGAAACGTACCACCGGCCGGCCGGATTGTACGTGCCGGCTTCCTGGGCGCACAGCAGACTCGCCCCGAGAATCAGGGCTGCGGAAATAGTGATTAACTTTCGCATAGGATATTAAATATTTAGATAACTCGTTGGGATTGAGGCCTTTAACGGCTTCGCCCTTGCCCACCCCTCTGGCAGGCACTTAGGAGAATTGCGAAATGGAGGTCCATTTCATATCACAAAGGTAAGTTATCTTTCCCGAAATTCCAAATCTTTCTGAGACAGGTTGCGACGGTCACTTCCGGATTCGGGACGGCCCAAGTGTTGTCCGTTGCTGCAGTTATGGATTCGGGTTGGTCCTGCGCTGTACACTGCTGCAGTGTGCAAACTAAGGCGCTTCTGTGACCGTTTTTTCGTTCATATCTTCGCGAGGAACGGCATTTGGGGTGTTTTTCGGGAGGAGTGTACAAAACAATTCCCCTGGAATGCCATTTTCCTGCACACTGCCGGATAATACCTGATCCCGCAGTCCATTCTCCTCACTCATACATGCGGGCAACCTTCATGCATGCGGGCAACCTTAGTCCCGGGTGGCCGCATTTGCGGCGCAGGGAGGTGAGGTGCCCGCTTTCCGGTTTAGGGAAGTAGCGACTCTCGTTCAATGGAAAAGCAATGGAAAAGAATGGGATAGCGCCAACTTCTTTTTACGATCCACTGGAAACAGAAAAGAATCGGGAAAGAAAAGCATAATCCAGGCAAGAAAGATAAAAACCTGCTCCGACGCCTTTGGAAGACCGACTCCCTCTCCGTAAGTTTGTCCTGCCGGTCCTTGTCCACAGGGGACCGGGGAATGAATCAATGAACAACAATGCAAGCGTCGGGCGCTATGCCCGTATCATCATGGACGACTGGTTCAAGCGCTCCTTTGGGACGGAAAGCCGGAAACGGCTGCTCGAGCTCTTCCTTCGGGAGCTCATCCCGGAGCACGACATCGTCCAACTCACGTATGTCTCGCAGGAACACATCAATCCATTTCCCGGGAAAAAGAGCGTCCGCATTGACGTGGAATGCACCGACAGGGATGGCTCCCGGTTTGTGGTGGAGATGCAGGTCGCTCCTCAAAAGAGCTTTTACGACAGGGCTGTTTTCTACTCGACCTTTGCCGTCCAGCAGCAACTCGCAGCAGGGAAAGAGGACGACCCCGGGCTGAAGAAGCCGTCGGAGTCGTATGAATTCGCCACCGTCTATTTCATCGGCCTGATGGATTTCTCTTTCCATGAGGGCTCCGACAAAGTGCTATACCGGTATACCATCCGCGAGCAGGAGTCCAATGAACTGATGACGCCGCACCTCCAGTTCATTTTCCTGGAACTGACCAACTGCCACAAGGCCCTGACACCCGAAGCGACGGTCCTGGAAAATTTCTGCTACGCGCTTCACAACATGGAACACCTGACGTCCCGGCCGGCAGAATTGAAGGCTGAAATCTTCAAACTCTTGTTCGATTCGGCGGAAATTGCTACCTTTAGCCCCGAGGAAAAAGCCAAATACCAGGAAGACATGACTACCGAACGGGACATTCGAAACCAGATTGCCTATGCCGAGGAAAAAGGCATGGAAAAAGGCATGGAGAAAGGCATGGAAAAAGGCATGGAGAAAGAGCGCACACGAATTTCCGAAAGGCTTCGGGAGCAGGGCTTTCCAGAGGAGATGATTGCCCGGATCGTCTCTGACGCGGATCCTCCGGCAGAAGGAGACGCCTTCAAGGAAGCATAACACGACCGAGGGAGGCCTTGGACGGGCCTCCCTCGGGTTGATAAAGAGGAAAGAGACAAGGTAATCCCTACTCTTCCCAGGCGATATCTATCTCGGTAATATACAGCGTCTTGTCATAACTGCGGAGGCCTACATATTCCCAGTCGTCTTCAATGTAGAAGTCGGTCGCAGGCCAGCCCATGGACAGATGCCCCAAGAGCGTTCCTTGCGTGGACGTGGAATACAGGTCATCAGCGGATTTGAAGGGCGTATGGCTGACATAAATGGCCAGACTCCGTCCGTTTGCCGTGGAGCCGTTCCAGATGGCAGACACCCTCCTGACTTTTCCGCCCGACTTAGTGGTGACAATCCCTGCATTATAATCGTCATTGAACTGGAGGGAAGAATTGCCGCTGGCGGTATAACCGGCATAAACGGCATTGCTGGCCGATCCAGGCATTCCGGCCCATTGCTTATAGGTAGGGCCGATCAAGGCCGGGTTGATCTTGAGCCATTCGATCGTCAGTTCATCCACTTTCAGGGATGCCACGGCTTCGTCCTCCGAACGCTTCGCCGTCGCCAAATCCACCACGAAAGTCCGGGAATGGGAACGGGCGAATGTAAACTCGGGAATCTCCTTCGTATACTCGGCGGCATTC
This sequence comes from Bacteroidales bacterium, assembly GCA_017439305.1. Lineage (GTDB taxonomy): Bacteria > Bacteroidota > Bacteroidia > Bacteroidales > UBA932 > Cryptobacteroides. The sequence goes on from JAFSJK010000016.1 coordinate 52,474, forward strand.
GTGGTCACGGTCAGGGTAGCCTTGAACGTACCGGGGAAAACGACCATCTTGATGGGTTCAGCATCGTCCCGGGAAACGGCTACAGGAACCTTCTCATCCACGCGAACGGAATTCGTCGGAGCGTTCTTGGCGTCCGTCACGAGCTTGAGCGTGCTCTCGTCCTCCTCGGACACCGCGGTCAGGTCGATGTAGCCGACGCCGGCAATCGGAGCCGAAGCATCGATCCGGACAGACTTGACGGTCTCGAGCCGGTAATCAAAGACGGAAGACCAGATCTTGAAGTTGATGAGGGATCCGAGATTGAGGAACCGGATCTGTCCGTTGCCTTCGCCGGTCTCCGAACCGGTTTCCTCTTCCACGTCGAACGGGACGCTGGCAAGCGGCATGGCAGAGGTCTGGTAGCCGTTCTGGGTATTGCTCAGGGAAATCTTCGTCTTCTCCGGAACGCTCTCCCCATCCTCAGGATCGTAAGGGAACCAGGCATAGGCCTTCGTTCCGGCCGGAATCGCCGATTCGCTGTAGAAGACAACCGTCTTGGGGGATGTGGTAACATCCACTTTCGCGCTTCCCTTGTAATCGCCGACGAACATCCCGACCTCGTCGCCTTCCACCCATTCGACATTCGTGTCGCCGATGACGGCACGGGTGTTATCGTCGAGGACGAAGGAATACTTGTAGGCTCCCTCTTGCTGCTGGTCCATTTCAACCCTGCTGCATCCAACCGATGCCAGCATCAGCAAAGGGATGACAATAATAGATTCAAAAGACTTTCTCATAATTCAAGGCCACTAAAGATCTACCTCTTCATCCTCAATGAACAATTCGGTGCTTTCCTCCTTGCTGAAATGGTCCAAGGATGCCATAGAATTCTCCTCGAAGCGAATCTCCAGGAACTCAGCTTCGGGAGCGGAATAAGTATGTTTGAGCATATTGACTGTCAAAATGGTTTATAGAATCGAGGGAGACCCGGACGGTCTCCCTCGTTTCTAAAGTGTAGGGATTTCTAGATGGGTTCGTAGTACACCACAATACTGGTAATACGAGCAGCGTCACCAGCATTCGACGTGGAGGTCATCGTAATCGGCTCAGTCGAAGTCACCGTCCAGGTTCTCGTCGTACCACTAGTGGAGTAGGTACCGGAAGAGACTCTGATCCGGCCAGCATAGGTCGCGGTAGTTCCCGTAACTTCGACCCGGGTAATCCGGACACCGGGATGAGGTGTGATAGTCGCATAACCATACGCATTACCATTGCTCATCCGGATATAGTTATACCCGTTGTTGTATCCGCGGGATACATCACGGTAGTCTACGGTAATATATCCGTCAGAAGAATTGGCCGATGCGGTATTATTCGTGACCGTAAAGGCATTGTTGTTAAATGTGGATGAGGTATTCGGCTGGCGACGGTGAACAAGGGTAAGGGTTGCCGTTGCGGCCGGATCGGTCATCGTAGCCGTAATCGTATAATTCCTGACGGTAGCGCCATTGGTCGGCAGAGTAACCGTCAAAGTCTTGGTACCGATTCCGGAGGTCTCGGACAAAGAGTACCCAGTTACACCGTTAGGACCGGTGATTGCCGCCGTCCAGGCCTTACCTTCCTCAGCATGGATCGTCACGGTCGCCGTAGTCGCGTTGAAACTGACCTCCGGGGTATCCGTCGTGATGGAGAACTCAAGCGGGCTCTGGATGATGGTCACCGTATGGTCCGTTCCATTGTATCTGACCGTAGCCGTACGGGTAACACTGGCCGTCGTGCTGTTGTTGGCCGGGAAGTTCAAGACGAAAGTGCTGTTGCCGGTACCGCCGGAAATGGTGGTTCCATCCTCGTTCGTGATCGAGGTGATACCGCTGCCCGCAGTGACCGTCCAGCTCTTGCCGTCCGGTTCCGCGAACTCGACTTCAACCTTCACGGATGTCGTATTGAACGGAACCGTCGTCTTGGTCGGGTTCACGTACATGCCGTCATTGAGCAGGTTGATACTCTGGGTTTTGAAATACTCGTTGGCCACATAGATGGTCGTCGCACTGGCATCCACGCTAGTCTTGAACGCGGTCGTAATGTTGTGGTCGGCCAGATACTCGCTCTCGTTGACCGTCCGGATGAAGTAGAACGAATTCGTCGTTCCGTCGACAATGCTGTAATCGGACTTGACAGGCACGATAATCGTGTTGCCGTTTCCGTCTTGCCCGGTCGAATAGAGCGTATGGTTGATGTCCTCGATGTAGATCTCGAGCGGGAACATGGAAGACGGAAGATCATCCGGAAGACCGATGCCCAGGACCGTTGTCGACCCCTGGCCGGCAACCTGCTTCGGGACCAAGGACAAGGTCATGTTCATCTTTTTCATCACACGGAGCGTGATGTCCCGGTACAGCGTCGATTTGTCGTCGTCTGTTTTGCCATTGTCTGCTTTTATCTGAAGGACGGAGACGAGGTCATTTACCTCATCCTGTTCGTTCAGTTCAAACTCGTAGACGTAGGCGCCGGTCTGCGTGCTGGTGGGAGCCAGCGTAACCTCGGTTCCCTCCCTCAGGGCCGTTCCCTGATTCTTGATGCTGATGGAAATCCTGGAATTATCCACGACTCCAGTCGTCACATCCGGAACATAGTAGACCCAAAGGCTCTTCTTGCCGCCGGAGGTGAAGTTCTTTTCGACATACTCTACATACAGTCGGGACGAACCATCGGAAATGTCAGTCAGTTTCTGGGCTTCCGTAGACAAAGAAACATTGCCGCCGGAGTCACGGTTCATCGCTTCTTCGATGGAGGTGGCACCGCGGTTACCCACCTTGTGGATCCTGACCTGGTAACGATAGTTGCGGTAAATAGGGAAATAACCGCCTACCGCTTCGTCCATCAGGTCGATACGATAGTAAGTATAGTAACTGTCCGTCGGACGCCCCTCGGCCGTGAACTTACCTTTCACCAAGATGCAGGTCGCCTTTTCCGAACCCGGATGGGGACGTTCATAAATGAAGTTGGGCGCTGTGACCGCCGTGGAGACATCTTCAGTGCCGGGGAGACTGATGTCAAGCGGATCCTCTTCGAACCGGAATCCTTCATACACTTTCGTGCCCTTGACCATCTTACCGGTTTCCGCGTCATACTCGTAATCCTTGTAGTCGTCTACGAAACCATGGGACATCGGAGCGACCGAGCCCGTGGTAGGCTTGTTGACGACCGTCCAGGTGACATCGGTCAGATTCTCGACCGACGAATCGATGGAGAGCTTGATTTCGGCGAAATTACGGACAAGCACCAGCTCCTGGAACAAGTGGGCTGTTCCGTCACTCGGAATATAGTTGCCCTCACTGTCAGTCTGCATGATGCCATTTTCGTCAAGCTGAGTCAGGATGCCGTCCGGCATAATGATACGGGCCCAGTAAGCACCGACCGGAGACTGGGAGCGCATTTCAGCCATGATCGAGTCCTCATCCATGTCTTCACCACCGACGACGAAGGGGATGCTTTCCGGCCCGTTGGCGATGATATGCACATGGGCTTCGCCTTCATACACCGGAAGCAACACCTTGAAATAATAGGTTTCTCCGTTCTCAGTTGCATAAGTCTCCAGGGTATTGCCGGAAGCATCCACCGGTTCCGCATAGGCATAGGCCTGAGGGTAGCCGGAGGTGCCGAACACCGCCACGTGGATGCTCTTGATGCTGGGAGTGTCGGAGAAATCACCGAGCGCACGGGTGTAAGCCTGCAGCATCGGGATGTCCGCCTTCATCGTGATTGCCACGAGACCGGTGGGTTCGACATCCTTCCCGGTCTTGACAACTTCATACTCTGTCTTGGTGCAGGAGACCAGGCCAAGCAGGAGCGCTGAAAGAATGTATAGTGTCTTTTTCATTTTCGAATCAGTTTAGTTCGTTAGCGCAGTTTGTCTCCCCAGATGGAGTCAGTCTTATCCGGAGCCTTGTCGGTCCAATACCAGTCATCGTAGACACAGCGAACGTAAACGTTGCCGGTTGTATTGCCGTCATGAGGGGTAACGGTCTCGGTATAGTTGTTCACCGTAATATATCCAGAGGCAGTCCAATAATTCGTACTCTCATTTTCCGTGCGGGGGTTACCGAACAACACGTCCATGAAGCCGTTCGCGGACAGGTTGACGACATATGTTACCTCAGCGGAGGTCGGAATTCTCCAACGTCCTGCAGGATAACCGTCTTCCTGGTAGGAGGCGCACCTTTGCCAGGCGTTCTCGCGGCTCACAGGGTAGGTCTTACCATAGGAAGAAGCAATCCGGAACTTAGGAGACACCTTCTGCTTTGAAGCGTCCGAATTGTCAGTAGGATAATAATACATCAGTCTCCGATTGCCGGTTTCGTACATGCTGTTGTCATTGGGACTCCAGTTGTTATTGCCACCGTTATAACCATTCATGACGGTCGTCGTCCGGGGATCGGCAAGAATCATGTTCGGATCCGACAGGATGGTCGAGGTGATGATGAACATGTTCGGATTGGCGTTCAGTCCACTCAGACCGGAAACAAGATACCAGTTGTTTTGCGACGTATTCTGCTGGGCATTGACGTATACATAGCCATAGTCGTTGTTCGGATAGGCGGAATTGGTTTCAGCCTCAATATACATCGCCGGATACTGCGTGACGGTAATGTGGCGATCGAAGGACGTGTCGTCACCCGCGGCCTCCAGATGAAGAGTTATCTCATAAACGTAAGGCGCGGCATCAAATCTCGAAACAGGATCCACATTGATGTCATTGACCATCGCATGGTTGATCTTCAGATAGGAAGTGTTTTCCGGGATGGTCACCCAATTTCGGATCTGCGCGGCGGTGAAACCTTTCCTGTTCAGCAAAGCCTGGCTGGCCGTGACCTCATCATTCTGCATGAAATGATCCTTAGTGGGGGTGCTCCCACTGTAATTCCACTGATAGATATCGTCGACAATTGCTAAAACCGTACCGGAGGAGACAAACGTAATGTCGATCTCGTCCACATACATGTTATACTCGTCCTTCGGGATATCCAGGGAGATGTAACGGCCGGTAGCAACGTTGGAGGAAACCGGATCCTTGGTGAGCCAGTCCTTCACCACGTATTCTTCACCAATGATCTTGATCTCCCGGTCGGAACCGATGATGTTCACGTTCACGTGGAACTCGTAGATGTAGTTGGGATCGCAGATGGTCTTGCGGGGAAGGACGATCTTGTAGTACACTTCCTTCTGCTTGTACATCTGCCAGCTGCTGCTTGTCGGATCTACAGTCTCCGGGGCGGTTCCTTCACCAACCCACTTGTAACCGTACCAAGGCAGGACAAGTTTGAGGTAAGGCTGGTTGTCGTCACCTTCCTCCATACTGATCGGATAGGTGTAATAGTGGGCGGTCTTCACCCCATCGACCTCGGCGATATCCGCCATGAAGTCGTAGGAATACTCGAAGATGTCACGGGAGCCGTCGCCGCCCGGCTGGGGTTTCGTGCAAGTCGCCCAAGAATCGGCGACGAGGTCGCGGGTCAGCGGGCCGCCGAGCGTTGTATGCTCGATGGCGTTGGAGAGATAAACACGGGTCTCTTCTCCGGAGGGCTGGGGAACCCAGTAGATGTTGCCGCTCTGCTTCTCTTCAATCACGTTCTCATAGGTGAAGTCCACCGTCACCTTGGAGGCCAGACGTTTGAGCGGAATCTCCGCATCCACGGCATAGCTCCCCGTGGTAACGAGTTCGATCTCCTCTTCGCCAGTCATGACGAAGAACAGGTCGTCGGTCACCGTCTCCGTAGTACTCGCACCACCCTCTCCTTCGGTCGTAACCTCATAGGGGCTGGGCTGCATTACACGGGGCCAGCGGAGTTCAAAGCCCGGGCCACCGTCCTTGAAGAAGGTTTCACCAACCTCCAGGGCGTGAAGGTCTTCCCAAGTTTTCACGGTTTCGGGGATCGTCATGTTGGGACTCTCGACAGCAGCGCCGTACTTATCCACAAAGTTCGCCACGGCAAAAACCATGGCCTTGGTGGCACCGTTCGGGAAAATGTCGTTGAGGACACCAGGGGCGAACGTTTCTTCGTAAGTTCCGGCAAGTCCGTCATCTTCAGGAACGACGGTTCCCTTATACACATATTCAGTAGTACCGACCATCTTACCTTCGTCATCAACGTTGTAAGGGAAGATGAAATAGTCGATCTTCTTGATCAAGTTCTCATTGTCCACGCCTTCCACGGTAGCACGGGTAGCCAGGTCACCGGTAGTGAACCGGATGGTAAGCCCCTGTGAAAGGTCACCCTTGACGGAGTCGAACTCCGCGTTCTTCGCGCAAGACACCGCGGCGAGCGCAGCCGCCGCAAATGCAATATAGATTATCTTTTTCATACTTCTCATCTCCGGTTAGTTGGTTGCAGGAATGATGACCGCATAGTTGGCACGAATCTCGGAATAGGCGCTGATCCACTCATCGCTACCATCCGGCTTGAACAGAATATTGATCTGGGCCTTGTGCTGGGCACCGTCCTGATTAGCTGCGGCCGCGACCCTGAAGTAAACCGTGTTATTGGTGATATCCTCACCGTCCGGATCGATGGCCCGGAAACCTACAGGATGTTGTTCCTCCTGGGGATCATCAGGGTTCGCTATAGTGTTGTCGTAAATCAGGATCTCATACTTGCTCGCATCCACCGTTGTCTCGCCGTAGGCGGGAATCAGTTCGATCTTGAACAGGCCGGCCTTCGGATAATTCACCGTGAAATAACCCTGAGCGGGATAGTAGCCGGTGTACTGGGTACCATCGGCAAGCTTGGGATCCTTGTACATGGTCACCGAATAACCGGCATTGTTGACCGTGTTGGTAAGGACATCATTCACCATCAGCTTGGTGTTCATCCAAGTGACGTTGGACATGTTGATGGAACCGTCGGAGGTATCGATCGAGCCAGCCTCGCCGCTGTCCCAATCCTGAACCGTAAAGATCAGATGGATGTCGGACGGCAGGATCTGGAGTTCGTAATCGTACTTCTTACCGGCTTCCCACGTGTCGGCGGGGAGGGTAACGGTCTTGTCCGTATAAGCAACACCGTTCAAGGTGTAGCTAATGGTAATGGTAACGGCATCCTCAGCAAGCGTCTGGGGCCAAACCATCTGGTAACCCTTCGCATCGGCGACAGCCATCGAAAGGACGTCGATCGTCTTTCCGGAAGCCAGCGCGGTAGCGGTGCTGATCGGAGTGGCAGTAACGAAAGAACCGGAGATGCCCACGGTACCGTACGAGACGGCAACCGCGTCACCGGCATAACTCACGGAAGCGCTGCCGGCATTCGGGATGGCAGGAGCGGTGACCTTGGTCACGGAAGCCTCGAAGTCCGTGTAG
>JAFSJK010000017.1 GCA_017439305.1 Bacteroidales bacterium
CCACAGGCGCTCTCACTGAGGACCTGGTCAACGAAAAGGTCAAGCAGATCCTCCGCGTCCGCTACGCTATCGAGGCGGTTCCGGCCGATGTCGCCAACACGGTGATGACCTCCCAGCCGGAGAGCCAGAAGATTGCCCTCCAAGTGGCTGAGAAATCCATCGTCCTCCTCAAGAACGAGGGTGTCCTCCCGATTGCGAAGGACGTGAAGAAGATCGCCGTCATCGGCCAGAACGCCGTCCTGAAGACCCAGAGCGGCGGTATGGGTGCCGGCGTGAAGGCTCTCTATGAGGTTACCCCGCTTGAAGGCATCTGCAAGCGCGCCGGTGAGAATGTCGAAGTCACCTATGCCCCCGGTTACAAGAGCTTCCCGGGCCGCCGCTGGGGACCTGCGCCTGCCGTGCCGAACCCGCTGGAGGCCGCTGCCATCGACGAACCTGCCGATCCCGCCCTTCTTGCCGAGGCCGTCGCCCTGGCAAAGGAGGCGGACCTGGTCATCTTCTTCGGCGGTACCAACAAGAGCATCGAGACCGAAGGTTCCGACCGCAAGGACATCAACCTCCCGACCGGTCAGAACGAGGTCGTCGCCGCCCTGCACGAGGCCAATCCGAACCTCGTGACCGTCCTCATTTCCGGTGGTCCTACCGACCTGCGCCAGCTGGAGCCCGTCTCCCCGGCCATTGTCCAGGGCTGGTGGAACGGCACCGAAGGCGGTACGGCCCTTGCCGAAGTCCTCTTTGGCGACATCGCTCCTTCCGGCAAGCTTCCATTCACTTTCCCGATGCAGCTGGAAGACTCGCCGGCCTACGCGATGGGCAATTTCCCGGACCCGAATGCCGGCGGCGACCTGTTCACCCTGATGTACCGCCAGGATGTCCTGAACATGACTCCGGCCGAGCGCCAGGCCTTCCTTGATTCCCTGCCGAAGCCCGTATCCAAATACACCGAAGGCTCCCTGGTGGGCTACCGCTGGTATGACACCAAGAACGTGAAGCCGATGTTCGCCTTCGGCCACGGTCTCTCCTATGTCGACTTCGAATACGGCGCTATGCAGGCTTCCGTGAAGAAGGATGTCGTCAAGGTAACCTTCACCCTTGCGAACAAGGGCGGAATGGCTGCCGACGAAGTTGTCCAACTCTATGTCGCCCGTCCGGACGCCACCGTCGAGTGGCCGGCGAAGGAACTCAAGGCCTTCGACCGCGTGTCCCTTGCTGCCGGTGAGACCAAGACCGTCACCCTGGAAATTCCTGTGAAGGACCTCCGCTACTGGAATGTCGACAAGAACGCCTGGGACCTGGAGCACGGCAAACTCGTCCTCCTGCTCGGCGCCGCTTCCGACGATATCCGTCAGCAGGCCGAAGTGACCATCTAAGCATATGCGCAAGTACATGATTCTCGGGGCCGCCCTGCTCGCCGTAGCGTGCGGCCCCAAACCTTCCGCCCAGGTGGAGAAGGTCGACCTGTTCACCGCCGTCGGCGACTACGGCATGGTCGCGGACGCCATCGAAATCACCGTCTCCAACCCCCGTTCGCTGAAGGGTTTGACAGCCGCCGATTTCGATCTCGTGAACAACGTTTCCGGCGCTTTCATCGACGCGGCGACCGGCCAGGCGCCCGCCGAGTTCGAGGATGATGGCCTCGTCCTTACGCGGCCGGAAAAGAACGTCCTCCGCATCGAGGCCACGCCTTTCAACAAGGCGGGCAAGGCGGAAGGGTGGTTCAAGCGCATTCCCTGGGAACTGCATTGCACCACGGACTCCCTGCTGAACGTCACGCTGGACAAGGTGACGGAAGAGCATGTCGCCATCCTGGACGACTGTGAGAAGGGTTCCTTTACGTTTGGCGGTCTTACGCGGGAGTATATGCTGCATCTCCCGAAGGACGCCTCCGGAAACGTGATTCCGAACGCACCCCTGCTCGTATGGCAAATTGGCGGCGGCGAATACGACAAGGACCTGATGACGGTGGCAACTGCCAACCGCTGCCTCGTCTCCCTGCCCACGGAAGGCATTCCCTGTGCGACGCTCGTCTTCGCCCTCGCGAATCCGAACTACTCCTACAGCGCTTCGCTGTATCCCGAAAAGATCGAACTCATCGACCGGAACAACGCCCTCCAGATGGCCTTCATCGACCAGCTCATCGCCGATGGGAAGGTCGATGGCAACCGTCTTTTCTGTGCCGGTGCTTCCAGCGGCGGCGGTTGCACCATGCGCTTCATGATGCAGTTCGCGGGCCGTTTCAAGGCTGCCATCCCTTGCTGCGCGATGGATCCGATCGTTCCCATCCACCAGGTGGAGGAAAAGTATCCCGGACAGTATGCCGACGACGTGGAGAAGGTCTGGCGGGGCGATGCATCCGTCTACAGATGGGATGGTACCGACATGGTCCTTTCACCGATGGATACCGCCGCTTTCACGAAGCTTCCCATGTACTTCGTCCACGCCGAGACCGACCGCACCTGCAAGGTTGCCAGCACCTACGCCTATTCCGAGGCCCGCAAACGCCTGGGTGCAAAGGACGACAAGGTCCTCATCTATTCCGATGAAGACCTTGTCCGCTGGGGTGTCGCCCCGATGATGGCCCATTTCTCCTGGGTCCCGCTCCTGGATGACTATTCGGAAGGCAGTCCGATGGACTGGCTGGTGAAACAACTGTAAAAACCTGACAGAAAAACAATTAAACGCAGAGAGTCAGATAATCCCGTCGAATGGAAACGGCTGATATGCAAATAATTAACGAAATGTGCCTAGGTAAAATAGCCTAGGCACATTTGTGTAAGTGATTGTTTGATAATCATTTCCATTCGACGCCCGTGCCGAGGTCCTTCAGGTGCTTTTCAAATAATCTGTTGTCGGAAGGTCTCAGGGTGTCTTGCCGGCTCAATGGACATCGAATTCCTGCTTGTACGGCTTGTCGTGCTTGTAGGCCTCCCAGCCGGGATTCCCTTCGCGGCAGAATGCGGTCCAGGCATCCAGCATCTCTTCCGAGAGCCGGTAATCGCCTTCGGTGAAGGGGCGCCAGCTGTGGGAGAGGGTGCCGAACATATACCAAAGTTCGGCGGAATGGAAAGCCCCTTGGTCGGAATCGGGATGCGCGTCGTCGCAGGGAAGCTCGCGGAGGAATTCGTACTCAAAGACCGGGAATCCCAGGGAGTCGCGGATGGCGCAGAAACGGTCCACGGGGCCGCCTGCAAGGCCGCCCATGTCGTCCTTGGTATAACCGATCATCACGGGGACCGGAGCCAGCGTACCGCCATACAACGCCTCGTCGAAGGTCTGGGTAAGGACCTTCCCGTCGATGTGGGGAGCCATCCGGATTCCGCGGTTTCCGGCGGCGGCATACTTGTCAGCCGCCGAAAGGATATCTGCTGCGGGCGCACTTCTCATCGCGGCGAGATCGGGATAGCCCGCGAAGTCCATCAGCTCCTTGCCTTGCAGGTCGTAGAAATCCTGGGAGACAAGCTCCGTCGGGGACAGAAGCCGCAGGCCGATACCGCCTCCGCTCTGGATGATGGCGCCGGCGAAAAGGCCGCGGGAGAGGGGCGAGGTGAGCAGGTTTTTCACGCTCATCGCTCCGGCGCTCTGGCCGAAGATGGTAATCCGGTCCGGATCTCCGCCGAATGCGGCGATGTTGTCATGGACCCAACGGAGCGCGGCGATCTGGTCCATCGTCCCATAGTTGCCGGACTGGCCTTGTTCGGCGGTCAGTTCAGGATGGGAGAGAAAGCCGAGGGTTCCGAGCCGATAGTTGATGGTAACGAGGATCACGCCTCTTTCAGCCCATTTGTCTCCGTCCATCGAGACCTCGAAGCCATAGCCGTTCACATACCCTCCACCGTGGATCCACATCGCCACGGGGAGTTTCGCATCGGATTTGCCGACGGTTGCGGAAGGGGCCCACACGTTCAGGTACAGGCAGTCCTCGTTCTGGTCAGGCGTCCCTTCCCAGTAATACTCGTCGTAATAGAAGGTGCCGGGAGGAGCGCCCGGCTGCCAGGCGATGTCACTGAAGTGGTCGCACACGCGGACTCCTTCCCACGCCGGAACCGGCTGGGGAGCCGCCCACCGGAGTTCGCCCACCGGTGGAGCGGCGTACGGAATACCTTTGAATACAAGGACTTCTGGATTTTCGGACGGGACGCCCTGGACCTGCCCTCCTTCGACATTCAGGACGGGATTCCGGGCCGTACAGGCGGCCAGGGACAGCAAGGCGGCCAGAAGGAATCTTTGCGGTTTCATAAGGGGGCTACTTGAACAGTTTCGGGGCAAAGGTGTTCAGATACAGTCTCCAGTTGGCCCAGGTGTGGCCACCTTCGGAAACGAAGTACTCGTGGGGGAAGTTCAGGTTGTTGAGCTTCGCGTGCATGTCTTCGGCCCGCTGGAACAGGAAATCGGTGTTGCCGCAGGCGAGGAAATAAAGCTTCACGCCGGCTTTCTTGAGGGCTGCAAGCTGCTCGGGCGTGGCGTCACCGGCTGCCGAGAGGGGACAGACATAATCGAAGAGCTCCGGATAAAGGATGGAGGCGGAGATGGTGTGGCCACCGCCCATCGACAGACCGGCGATTGCGCGGGAAGCCGGTTTCGGGATGGCCCGGAAGTTCTTCTCGATGAAGGGGACGATTTCGGTGCAGAGACTGTTCACATAGGCGTTGCGGAACTGCTCGGAGCGCCAGTCAATCTGCTTTTCCGGAATGCCCAGGGTGCGGGCGGCCTGCTGGCCGGGATTGCCGTTGGGCATGACGACGATCATCGGCTCGGCCAGGCCCTTCTCGATGAGGTTGTCCAGGATCTGGGCGGTGCGGCCCATGGAAATCCAGGCTTCCTCGTCGCCGCCGGCGCCGTGCAGGAGATACAGGACCGGATATTTCTTCTTGGGATTGGCCTCGTAGCCGTACGGGGTGTAGACCGTCAGGCGGCGGGCGTATCCGAGGATCTTGCTGTCATACCAAGGGTGGCTGACGGTTCCGTGCTGAGTGGCTTCACCATAGTTCTCGGTCCGCTTGCCGGGAACGATGAGCATCGGAAGATAGCGGGTGCCGTCGCGCTGGACATAAACGTTCTGCGGGTCGTTCACGGCCACGCCGTCCACTACGAAGTTATACGTGTAGATCTCCGGCTCGGGAAGCGGAATCTTCACCTCCCAGACGTTGTTCTCACCGCGCTGCATATCGATGGTGCCGCCGTAGGGGTTGGGCATCCAGGAGCCGCTGAGCTTGACGATGGTGGCATAGTCGGCCTTCAGGCGGAAGGTGACGCTGTCGTTCTGGATTTCGGGCGAGATGACGGGGCGCTGGCGGCCTCCGAAGTTGAAGTTGGCCAGTTCCTGGGCGTGGAGCGATCCGGCTATCGCGAGGCTCGCTGCAACAAGGGTAAGGATTCTTTTCATTATGATGTGGTTTTGGTTTCCTTTCGGAAAGATACGGATTCTGCCCGGATTTGCCAAACGGAATGGCCAATCAGATAAATTTTTGACAGTCAAGCGAAAAAAACGTATTTTTGCCTCGTAATAAACCCCTTGATATGAAACGGATTGCCTTCTTTTTCGCCGCCTTGTTCGTCCTCTCCTGCACCGATCCTGCCGGCCCGCTTCCGCGGGGCCGGGCCTCTGCCGCCCTGGACGAAGCCTTCGCCTCCTATCTCCAGGCCGTCTCCGACAGCACCGAGGATCTGCACAGTGTCATGGTTCTCCAGCACGGGAAGATCCTGGAGGAAAAGTTCTTCGTCCCCGATACGGCCCACATCCTCAATTCCGTGTCCAAGACTTTCACCTCCACGGCCGTGGGTTTCGCCATCTCGGAAGGCTTGCTGTCGCTGGATGACAAGATTGTGGACCTGTTCCCCGAGAGTGTTCCGGAGAATGCTTCCGACACGCTGAAACGCGTTACCGTCCGGCATCTTCTCACGATGAATTCCGGTCATGGGACCGACCCTACCGGCGCAACGCGCAGGGGAGACGGGGACTGGATCAGGGGCTTCATGGAGTGGCCCTTGGAATATGAGCCGGGCACGTGTTACTGTTACAACAGCCTGGCTACCTATGTCCTCTCCGCCGCCGTGCAGAAGGTCACGGGACAGAAAGTCGTCGACTATCTGGACACCCGCCTGTGGCAGCCGCTTGGCATCGGGAAGCCGAAATGGCTGGAGAGCCCGGCCGGCATCAACACCGGCGGTTGGGGCCTCTACCTGAAGACGGAAGACCTGGCCAGGATGGGGCTTTGCCTCCTGGGCGGCGGCAAATTCGCCGGCAAGCAGGTCATCCCGGCCGGCTGGGTGGCCGAAATGTCCGCCAAGCAGGTTACCTGCGTGAATGCCGGGATGAACGAACGGCAGCTTCAGGAAATCCAGTCCAATCCGGAGCACCCCGCCTATGCGGCCTATCAGCCGGAAAACAATGACTGGATACAGGGATACGGCTATCAGATGTGGCGGTGCCGCCATGGAGCTTTCCGTGCTGACGGTGCCAACGGCCAGTACATCATCGTCATTCCCGACAAGGATGCCGTGGTCGTGACGACCGCCCACATCCGCAACATGCAGCAGGAACTGAACCTGATCTGGGATCACATCCTGCCTGCCCTGTAGTTTCCCTTACGGCCTGATGCCGTACAAATAGCCCAGGAGGGCCATTTTGCCCCTCATGGTTTCACGCGGGGTAAACTCTCCGTTCACCCAGAAGTAGCGCTGGTTGAAGAAGGATTCCTGACGCGGCCAGCCGCCGGTGTTCCAGTCGGGGTAGCAATAGGCGAGAATGACGCGGGCATCTCCGCCGTTATGGCCGGGCGACCAGGTCTCGGTGCCATTGAACGGAGTCTGGCCGGGATGGGTCCCGGGGGCGCCGTCATTCCGGCCGGTGGTATAGCAGTCGGTGATATGGCGGGAACCCAACCCGGTCATTTCCACGATGTTGGCGGGATTGCGGCCCAGGCCCCAGCCCGCTTCGTCGTACATGGCCTGTTCCAACTCCTGCCGCAGGACGGTATCCTGGGTGATGGCGTGGGCCAGCATCACGAGATGGAGGTTCTCGGAGACTTGCCACCGGGGATCGTCCGCACTGCGGCGGGACGGCCGGGTGAGCCGGTGGTCGACATTCTTGGCATAGGCCTGGGCGAAGACACTCATTACCATGTTCCGGTAGAGTTCCGGATAGTGCCTTTCGTACGGACATTTCAGGTAGGCGGCCGTCCCCCAGACCTGCCACCAGCCACCGCGTCCGGTATTGATGATTTCCGAGGAAGGACCTTTCACGACACTCTCTTCGGCCAGGATATCCTCCCAGGCGGTGTCTCCGGTCAGGTTATAGAGGAAGGCGGCGGCCATCTGCCGGAAATCCCGGCCGCGCATGGCCCCGTCGCCAATGCCCTGGACATCGTCCAGCTGGGAATCCTCCTGTTTCGACGCGAAGCGGAAGGCCTTGACGGCCTCGTCGGTATAATACGCCTGCAAGTCCTTTCTGCCGCCGATCCGGAAGGCTTCTCCCAACATGGCGCAGTTCGCGGCATTGGCCCAGGCGGCCATCGTCGTGCAGCCGGCCTGGAACATCACGGTCCAGTCCTTGTCCGGATTCGTCATGCCTTGGGAATAGGCCTCGCCGTCCCGGATGGACAGGAAGAAATCCACTTCGTTCCGGGCCTCGTCCACGATGTCCGGAATCCCGTTGCCGCTTTCCCGGATGCCCAGGCCGTCTTCCGACAGCCGTCCGCCGGTGAGGAGGTAGGGGAGGAGCAAGTCGTAGATGTTGCTCACGTGCGCGAGATGACGGTCCCAGTCGAAGGCATCCGAATGGCCGCCGCGGACGTCGGGATTGACCGGATTGCCCGGAAGCCGGTGCTGCCAGAAGGCCGAGGCCTCCTTCGGCTTGAAATGCGGCTCGTCCCAGACATCCCCGCGGAGTTTCCGCCAGTCAGGATGCCAGGGATGCAGGTCGGTCTTGTAGACGGTGAAGCCCGCCGGATCCTTCCCGGGGGAGAAGCGGGGCTGGCGGGGAACCGGCCAGACGTGCTCAGGGTCAATGGGTTCGTCGAGCCGCATATAGTAATACCCGCGGACGGAATACCGGTAAGGCTGGAAGAAGACATCGTCCCGGATGTCGAAATCGGGGCTGCAGCCCACGTCTTCCACGACGAGGCGGTACCGGCCGGGTTCCGTTCCCGTGAAGTCGATGTTCCACACGTCCGATCCGGTCAGGTCCTTCCTGCCCGCCTCCTGGGCACTGTCCGCTTGAGGTTTCCAGAAGCGGACCTCGCCGGCTTCGGCTGCGTCTTTCGTCTCTACGTTGTATAGCCATACTTTCTTGCCTTCAAAGGACTTGTAGTCGCGGGGACCGCCGTCTCCGAGCCAGAGGTACAGGTCGGCTGCCTTGCGCTTTTCCTGCGGCGCATAGCCGATGATGTTCACATGGATGGCTTCGGACACGTCGTTCCAGATGTCGAAACGGATGCTGGCAGAGGCCTTGTCCGACCCGCTCCCTTTCGGTATGCGGACCGTATAGGTGCAGCCTTGCTTCATCGGCTGGGGCAGTCGCAGGAAGAGCCAGTGCTCCAGTTCGCTCGTGAGCGTGTTGTCCGTATACATGGGCTTCGACTTCCGCCAGGGGGTCACTTTTGCGGTCTTGAAGGAACGGTCGTCCGTAGAAGTGACGGTCCATCCGGCCGCGGCCGGGTTCAGCCGGGGGAGGAAGGTCAGGAGCGTATCATCCCCTTCGGCGAATGAGTGCCCGAGGTAGGCGCTCGGGCCGGTCGCATCGTCCCGGTACCGGATGTCGCCGTCCTGGAAGCACAGCATCAGTGTCTCGTTATCCACCACGTGGATGGACTTGAACCGGGTGGCGCCGGCTTGCAACTGAAGGAAAAGGAGTCCTGCGGTGAGGAGAAGCCCTCTGAAAAACGGAAAATTTGCCATGGTTATAATCTTATTTGGTCTAAGATAGTGTTTTTCAAGGGGATATGCAACAGAATCGGTTTTTTTGCTATCTTTGTGAAAGACTGACCACACAATCGATACAATTATGGGAAAAGAGATTTCAAGAAGGGCCTTCCTGAAAACGGGAACGGCTGCAGCCATCGGTTTATCCCTCTTGCCCGACCAACTCCTGGCGGGTGAAAAACGGGCTCCGGCACCCTTGAACCGCAAATTGAAGATCCTGGGCGTCGGCATCGGCGGCCGGGGCGCCAGTGTCCTCCGCGGTCTGGAAACGGAGGAAATCATCGGCCTGTGCGACGTGGACTGGAAGTATGCCGCGCACGTTTTCGACCGGTATCCGAACGCCAGGCGTTACAAGGACTGGCGCGTCATGTTCGATGAACTCTTGCCTGAGGCCGATGCTGTGATGGTCGCCACCGCGGACCACACACACGCTATCATCGCCGCGAACGCAATCATGGCCGGCAAGCACGTCTACTGCGAGAAGCCGCTTACCCGTACCGTGTACGAGTCCCGCCTCCTCACCAAACTGGCCGCGAAGTACCGTGTAGCTACCCAGATGGGCAACCAGGGCGCTTCCGGCGAGGGGGTCCGCAAGATCTGCGACTGGATCTGGAACGGCGAGATCGGTGAGGTCACCCGGGTCGAAGCTTTCACGGACCGTCCTATCTGGCCCCAGGGCCTGGAGCGTCCCGCCAAGGCGGAGAAGGTCCCCAAGACTCTCGACTGGGATCTTTTCCTGGGCCCGGCTCCGTACCGTCCCTACCATTCCATCTACACGCCCTGGAACTTCCGCGGCTGGTGGGACTTCGGCACCGGTGCCCTCGGCGACATGGCCTGCCACATCCTCCATCCCGTGTTCAAGGCCCTGAAACTGGGTTATCCGACCAAGGTGCAGGGCAGTTCCACCGCCCTCCTCACCGAGTCTTGTCCGCAGGCCGAGAAAGTCCGTTTCGTATTCCCCGCCCGTGACAATCTGCCAAAGGTGGCGATGCCCGAGGTGGTCGTGACTTGGACCGACGGCGGCATCCTCCCGGACCGTCCGGCGGGTATGCCTGTCGGCAAGGACCTGAACGACAGCGGCGGCGCCGTCATCTTCTATGGCACCAAGGACACCCTCATCTGCGGCTGCTACGGCGTGAATCCGTACCTGCTTTCCGGCCGTAATCCCGAGGTGCCGAAGATCCATCGCGAGATCAAGCTCGACCATCAGCAGGACTGGGTCCGTGCCTGCAAGGAGGACCCGGATTTCCGCACGCCGAGCGCTTCCGACTTCTCCGAGGCCGGTCCTTTCAACGAGATGGTGGCGATGGGGGTCGTGGCCGTACGCCTGCAGGGGCTGAACCAGGAGCTCGAGTGGGACGGTGAGAACATGCGCTTTACCAACATTCCGGAGGGCGCGACCATCCGTACGATGATCCACGACGGTTTCTCCATTACGGACGGCCATCCTACGTTCGAGAATGTCTATACCGACCCGGTCGATGCCAACCAGTTCGCCCGGGAACTGATCAAACCGGTCTTCCGCGCAGGCTGGAAGCTTCCTGAAATGCCTTAAAACCTTAAAAACCATACAACCATGAAAAAGATTCTTTTGCTTGCATCAGCAGCCCTGCTGGTATTCGCCGTTTCCTGCGGCAACCAGGGCAAGAAGAAAGACGCCCCGGCCGTTCCCGAATACACGGTCGTCGAGGCCCCGCAGGTGGACCTGTCTGCCTTCCCGGTTGATGACGAAGGCTATGTCGTGCTGTTCGACGGCTCCTCCACCAACGGCTGGCGCGGATACGGCAAGGATATCCTTCCGTCCCGCTGGACCATCGATGACGGTGCCCTCAAATTCACCGGCACAGGCAGTGGCGAAGCCCAGACGGGCGAAGGGGGAGATATCATTTTCGCCCACAGTTTCAAGAACTTCACCCTGGAACTCGAATGGAAGGTCTCCAAGGGCGGAAACTCCGGTATCTTCTATCTTGCCAAAGAAGTCACCACCAAGGACGAGAACGGCGCCGAGCGCTACGAGCCCATCTATATCTCTGCTCCTGAGTATCAAGTACTTGACAATGCGAACCATCCGGATGCCCTTCTCGGCGTGGACGGCAACCGCCAGTCCGCTTCCCTGTATGACATGATTCCGGCCGTCCCGCAGAACCAGAACCCGTTCGGCGAGTGGAACAAGGCAAAGATCCTGGTGTACAAGGGCACGGTCGTGCACTTCCAGAATGATGAGAAAGTGCTGGAGTATCACCTCTGGACCCCGCAGTGGACCGACATGCTGCAGGCCTCCAAGTTCAGCGAGAAGGACTGGCCCCTGGCATTCGAACTCCTGAACAATTGCGGCGGCGAAGCGCACGAGGGCTACATCGGCATGCAGGACCATGGCGACGACGTGTGGTACCGCAACATCCGCATCAAGTTGATGGATTAGTCTTATGAAATCCGGAATCATTTCCGTAGCGCTCCTTGCGCTGGCCGCACTCCCTTCCTGCGGGCCCAAGGAGGCCGCTCCCGTGAAAAAGGATATGTGCGTGCAGATGTATTCTGCACGCAGTATCCTCAATCACGACAATTATGGGGATATCCTGAAGGAAATCGCCGCTATGGGCTACACGGCCGTGGAAACCGCCAGTTATGACGGCGAAAAGGGGCTCATTTACGGTGATGCGCCCGAGGTTTTCAAGCAGAAAGTGGAGGCGGCCGGAATGAAGGTGCTTTCTGCCCATGTCTCCCGCGGGCTTTCCCGCGAGGAATTGGACAGCCACGATCTCACCGCGGCCCTGGCCTGGTGGGACAAGTGCATCGAGGTGCACAAGAAGGCTGGCATGGAGTACCTGGTCACCCCTGCCATCGGAGGACAGCGTGACTTGAAGGACCTACAGGTATATTGTGACTACCTGAACGAGGTGGGACACCGTTGCAAGGCTGCCGGCCTCAAGTATGGCTATCACAACCACGCCTATGAGTTCGAGAAGGTTGAAGGCGAGGTGATGTACGACTACATGCTGCAGCACACGGACCCCGAACTCGTGTTCTATGAGATGGACGTGTATTGGACCGTCATTGGCAAAGCCTCTCCGGTCGATTATTTCAAACGCTATCCCGGCCGCTTCCGGCTGCTCCACATCAAGGACGAATGGGAAGTGGGACAAAGCGGCATGGTCGGGTTCGATGCCATCTTCAAGAACGCGGAGCTCGCCGGCCTTGAGAATCTCATCGTGGAGATTGAGCGATACAACCATGAAGATATCCGCGTCAGTTTCAGGGAAAGCGCCGATTACCTGCTTGGAGCGCCTTTCGTGAAAGCTACTTACGTGAAATGAAAAAAGGGGATGGCCGATGGGTCATCCCCTTTTTCATGGCCTTTACGCCTCATCCAGAAGCCGTACGCCGGCCTGTTCGCCGATGGCTTGCGTCTTGTTCATCACCGTGGTGAGCATGAGCATGTTGGCGGCGATTTCCTGGACGGTCCGGTCCGTGCTGGCCTTGAGGGAATACCAGTTCATGTCGCGGTGCTCCTCGATGGAATCGACGAAATCCACCCGCTCCGCGAAGCGGCCCTTGATACTTTCGTGCAGGGCTTCGGTATACTGGTTGCAAAGGGCGGCGACCTCGTCCTCCATGCCGGCTTTCACCTCCACGGCCCGTGCCCGGCGGTATTGCTCCTTCAGGAGATCGTATTCCTTGTCCTGGCGGATTTCCGCCTTGTCACCGGAAATCTTCAGGATTTCCACGCGGTCGATGTCCCCGTGTTCCGGCTCCAGTTCGCTGGAGATGTCGTGGAGTTTCTCGAAGCGGGCGCCGTAGAAGATGACCTTGTCGCCGTCGAAGGCATACATCATCTTCCGGAAGTCGATGCCCAGCGACACCTTGTAGTAGAACTTGTGGATATACAGGATCTTCCGGATGCTGGCTTCCTTGAGGAGGCTGTCTTCGAGGATGCTCTCGAAGAACTTCCGGTCGGGGATGTTGAACTGCTCCCGGTCCAGCGCGTCGACCTCTTCCTCCTTGACCACATACCCTTGCTTGGCGTATTCCATCTGTTCCACCTTGAAGGTATAGTCGATCTGGGCGGGAAGGGAGACGGTCTGGTCCTTCGTGTCCAGTTTGTCGGTCAGCCGCCGGTTCTCCTGTTCCAGGCTTTCCACTTTCCGCTCCAGTTCGCGGTCCTTTTCCAGCTTGGCGATGAGTTCCTGCTGGCGCTCCAGCAGGTCCGCCTGCAGCCAGTCATTGATGGGCTTGAATGCCAGGAAGGTCAGGATGAGGGTGATCGCGTTGGAAAGGACGATGGCCATCCCGGACACCAGCCGGGGAAACAGCAGGAAGACGGCCACATTGACCCCGACCAGCAGGAAGCAGCCGGCGATCCAGAGGGTATTCTTGACTTTTTTCATCCTATCTTACCACCTGCGTGAATACAGGGGCTTTTCCGTCCTCGGCGAGGACATATACTTTCATGGTAGACGCGGGCATCTCCATGGCGGGATCCCGGGGAAGGTCACGGGCCGTGAAGAGGTATTCGGTTCCCCCGGAGACGGGACGGGAAGACACTTCCTCCGCCTTGGCGTGGATCATCGGATAATCGCCGACGGCGGCATCGAAAAGGGCGGATTCCGCATCCGTGACCGGACGGACTTCGGAGAAATCCCCGACGACGGGGGCCTCTCCCTCAAGGAAACCTCCGGCTTTGAGGAAGCGGTCGATCTCCGCCGGCATCGCGTCGATGCGGGCGGCCCGGACGCCGTAGCCCGGCAGGATCTCCGCGTTCGGAAGTTTGGCTTTGAGATCCTTTATGCTGGCATCGAGACCGCCGCTGCCGAAGGTGCAGAAGGGGACGATCTTCTTCCCGTCCAGGTTTACGGCCTCCAGCAGGCCGGCGATCGGAGGGGCATAGGTTCCGAACCAGATCGGATATCCCAGGAAGATGCAGTCATAGGAATCGAGGTTGGCGGCAAGGGGCTGGATTTCCGGAAAGGTTCCTTCTTCACGCTCCTTGATACCGCGGCTGATGGTGGCCTGGTAGTCGCCGTCGTAGGGAACGGCCGGGACGATGGCCTCGATGTCGGCCCCGAGACGGCTGCCGATTTCCTCCGCTACCGCCCGGGTGGTGGATGTCTGGGAATAGTACAGGACGAGAATCTTGGGCGCCTTGCTCGGGGAGCAGGATGCCGTCAAGGCCACGAGGGCGAAAGCAAGCAGGAGTTTCTTCATGACAATGACATGTTTATCGCGGCTAAGTTAATCATTTTTCTTGATTAATTCTTACCTTTGCCCCCATGATGGGCAGCCGGTTCCTTTTCGTCCTTTTTGCATTCTTCGCGTCCCTTGCCTATGTCGTCTGGCATCTTTGGCGCATCACCCCCGGGGGATGGGCCCTGAAGCTGACGGCAGCGGGCTTGTTCCTGCTATGGATGCTGCTGGCTTTTGCCGGCTTTGGACTTACTGAGCGGGTCCCTGTCAAGGCGGCTACCGTCCTCTATGAGGCGGGACATCCCTGGCTCATCGCTTTCCTGTATCTGCTTCTGATCTTCTTTCTGGCCGATGTTGCTTCGCTCTGCCATCTTCTTCCGAAGGCATGGCTCCGCGACAGCGCCACGGGCCTGTGGTCGGTGCTCGGCTTGACGGCGGTCATTTTGACTGCGGGAAGCATACACTACCGGCACAAGTATCGCGAGGAGATGACCATCCAGACGGAAAAGCCGTTGGATAAGCCCCTTACGATTGTCCTTGCAAGTGACCTGCATGTCGGCTACCACAACCGGAAGGCGGAGCTGGGCCGGTGGGTGGATCTATTCAATGCCGAGCATCCGGACCTTGTCCTGATCGGCGGGGACATCATCGACCGGAGCATCCGGCCGGTCCTGGAAGGGGACTATGCGGCGGAATTCCGCCGCCTGGAAGCGCCCGTCTGGACGGTTCTGGGCAATCATGAGTATTACAGCAACGAGGCTGCGGCCGAGCGGTTTTTCGGGGAATCCAGCATCCACCTCCTCAGGGACGAGGTCCGGGATTTCTCCGGAATCCGGGTCATCGGCAGGGATGACCGTACCAATCCCGGGCGGAAGGCCATCGCCGAACTGGCGGACGCTTCGGACCGGTTCACCATCCTCCTGGACCACCAGCCTTACCGGCTGGAAGAGGCGGAACAGGCTGGTATTGACTTCCAGTTCAGCGGCCACACCCATCACGGCCAGGTCTGGCCGGTTTCCTGGGTGACGGATGCCCTGTTCGAGAAGGCCTGGGGCCGCCATCAGCGTGGCGGGACACAGTATTATGTCAGTTCAGGCATCGGCATCTGGGGACCCAAGATCCGGATCGGAACCCGGTCGGAGTATTTGGTCCTGCATATTGTGCCGAGGTATGCTTTTTGCAGCCCAAGGGCGGCTAATTGAATGAATGGAATGAAAAGACTGCTGATTCTCCTTTCCCTTGTCCTGGTCGGCATCGGCGCCGGAGCCCAGGACCTTAGTTGCACGTTCACCCAGAAAAAGACCCTCAAGGCGGTCAACAAGGTGATTCCCGGCAAGGGAACCGTCACCTTCACGGCCCCCGACCATCTGACCATGATGTATGACGAGCCGCAGGGAGAATATCTCATCATCGAAGGCGACCAGCTCAGGAATGCCGTGAAAGGAAAAGCCATCACTGTAGACACGGCCAAGAACGCCTATATGCGGAATCTCCGCAACACGCTCCTGAACTGCATCACCGGCAATTACGAGGCCGCCGCTAAGGATAACGATGCGAACCTGGTCGTGGAAGAGAAGGGCGGCATCAAGACAGTCACCCTGATCGCCCGGAAACAGGCGGTCAAGGGGTACTCCCGCATAGTCATGGACTATAACAAGAAAGGCCTGCCCGTCCGGATGGTCCTGGACGAGTTTGCGGGCATCGTGACGGAGTATACGTTTACTTATTAGAGCTGCGTCCCTTCCTGTTCCAGGTAGGTAACCACGTCTCCGACGGTTTGGAAGGTCGCCAGGGCCTTGTCTGGAATGGTGATTCCATACTGGTCCTCGATGCGCATGAGGAGCTGGAGGATGTCCAGCGAATCGGCACCGAGGTCTTTTTTTATCTGCGCGTCCATCGTGACGATAGCGGGGTCCACCCGCAGTTGCCTGGCCAGGATGGCCTGAACTTTCCCATACATCGTTTCCATCAGTCTTCGTAGTGTTCGTAGCGGGCGACGGTCTCTTCAATCTGGCCGGAGAGGTTGCCCACCTCCATCCGCCAGGCCTGTTCGATGCATTTCTCCACGGCCACGGCCTTGCTGCTGCCGTGTCCCTTGACCACCACCTTGGAGGTTCCGAGGAGAACGCTTCCGCCATAGTTCTGGTAATTCATGAACTCCTTCTCCTCCAGGAACATCCGTTTCATCAGGAGGGCACCCAGCTTGTACAGGGTGCGGGAGTAGATATCTTTCTTGAGTTTCTTGAGCAGTTCCAGCGCCGTTCCCTCCGTTGTCTTGACGAGGACGTTGCCGGAGAAACCGTCGGTTACGACGACATCGTAGGAACCCGACAGCAGGTCGCGGCTCTCCATGTTGCCCACGAAGTTCACGCATTCCGTGTCCTGCAGGAGTGCATAAGTCTCCCTCCGCAGGTCGTCGCCCTTCTCGGCCTCCCTGCCCACGTTCAGGAGTGCGGTACGGGGATTCTTGACCCCGTACACTTCCTGCATGTACAGGCTGGCCATGATGGCGAACTGACGCAGATGGGCAGGCGTCACTTCCACGTTGGCGCCGCTGTCGCAGATGCCCACAAGGCCTCCGTCCATCGTGGGCAGGATAGGGCAGAAGGCCGGTCGGATGATGCCGCGGATGCGGCCCAGGCGCACCAGGGCGCCGGTCACCAAGGCACCCGTGGAACCGGTGGATACCATCCCGGCGATGTCATCCTCGTCCCGGAGCATCATGATCGCCTTCATCATGGAACTGTTCCGCTTGAGCCGCACCACGTCGGTGGGCTTTTCGTCGCAGCCGATGACCTCGGGCGCGTGGACGATTTCCAGCCGGGAGGAATCATAGGCCTTGCCTTCCAGCACCTTCTTCAGGGTGGATTCATCTCCGGTGAGGATGAGATACAGGTCCGGATTCTTTGTAAGGGCGGCGAGGGCGCCTGCGACAGGCGCCTCCGGCGAATGGTCGCCGCCGAAACAGTCGACAAGCAACTTGATCATACGAGTTTCTTTACATAGGACCGGTAGCGCTTGATCTGTTCCTTGCGGAAGCGCTTCCACTGGTTCAGGATCGCGTAATTGTCCTCCAGGTTCAGGTTCGTATCGGCGAAGCGGAGGTCCGGGTTGTCCCGGAGCATCTTCATGATGGCAACGGAGAAGACGGCGGAGATGCCCCGGTTCAAGTATTCCGGTTCCACGCCCACGAGACAGAGGTCCAGGGCATCCGGCTTCTTCAGGGCCTTCAGGAGACGGATGGCCGTGCGGGGCGTGAGCCTGCCACGGCCGCCAGCCAGGGCACCGGCCAGGGCGGGGAAGGTGAGGCCGAAGCACACCATCTTGTCGTTCTCGTCCAGGACCACGGCCACGTACTTGGGATTGATGACAAGCTTGAAGTTGTCAATCATCAGTTTCCGCATCCCATCCGTGAAAGGGACGGTTCCGTACAATCCGTCATAGGACTTGTCGATGAGCCCGAAGATGTCGTCGGCATAGCGTTTCAGGAAGTCGGAACCGCTGCGGGAAGGGCCCAGGTGCAGTTTGTAGCGGTGGAAGATGAAGTCGGAGGTCTTTTCCATCTCCTCCATCGTTTCCGGGCTGTCGGCCCCGTAGAGGCGGAAGCCCAGCCAGTCCACTTCCTTCACGTACCCCAGCCGTTCGATGTGCTCGCCATAATAGGGGGCATTGTAATTTTCCTCGAAGGTGGCCTGCTGGTCAAACCCCTCGACCAGAAGCCCTTCCCGCTCCAGGTCGGAAAAGCCGAGGGGACCGCACACCGTGTCCATCCCTTTCTCCAGCGCCCACTTTTCGGCGGCCTCGAACAAAGCCTTGGAGACTTCGAAATCATCGATGGCATCGAACCGGTTGAAGCGGACTCGCTTCTCCCCGTTCTTCTCGTTCGCGGCTTTCTGGATGATGGCCTGGATACGTCCGGCGACGATGCCGTCCTTATAGGCCAGGAAGCAGACGAAGTCGCAGCAGTCGCGATAGACATAGTCGTCCCGGAAGATCTTCCGTTCGTCCAGGTACAAGGGCGGGACGAAACAAGGGTTTCCTGCATACAGGTCCAGCGGAAAATCCAGGAACGCCTTCTGCTCCTTCCGGGAGGTTACTTGCTTGACAGTAATCATATTACCGATGCTTGGCGTGGAAACAGACGCCGACACCGTTCGGCCCGGCGTGGCTGCCGGCGGTCGGGTTGGCGACAACATATTCGATGGGGAAGTCCTCCCCGAAGCGTTCGCGGATCATCTTTCCGACTTCCTCCGCCAGTTCCGGGGCATCGGTGTGGCCGATGACGAACCGGTGGGACTTGAAATCCTCGCCCAGGTCCGCCACCTGCTGCACAAGGTGTTCCATCGCCTTGAGCCGGCCTTTCTCCTTGCCGCAGGAAACCATCTTGCCTTCCTGGCTCATGTAAATGATCGGACGGATGCCGATGAGGGTGCCCATCGTTGCGGCAAGCCCGCTGACGCGGCCGCTGCGGCGGAAGAATTTGAGGTCGTCGGCGAAGAAGTACATCGCGAACTTGTCCACCTCGGTCTCCGCCCATGCCAGCACCTCCTCCAGGCTCTTGCCAGCCTTGAGAAGGTCGCCTACCTCCCGCACGATGGTGTAACTGATGGTGGTGATGCCCTTGGTGTCGATTTCGTGGAACTGCCGTTCCGGGTACTTGGCCTTGAGCTCTGCCACGGCTTCGTCCATCGCGTTGAAAGTGACGGTCATCGCCCGGGAGAAGTGGACGTACAGGATGTCGTTTCCGGCGGCGAATTCCGGTTCGAAGTACTCGATGTACCGTTCCTTGGAGATGGCGCTCGTCGTTGGCAGGACGCCGTTGCGGAGCATGTCATAGAACTTGTGGGCCTCGAACTCATTAAAATCCACGTACGGGTAGACGGTCTTGGCGTCCACGCTGTACGGCATGCTGATGAGGCGGTAGCCGTATTCGGCCGCTACGGCGGGGGTGATGTCGGTGTCGGTATCAGTAAAAAGTCTAAGCATTTCGGTTCAGGTATCAGAACAGGACAAGGATGTATTCATAGACCGGCTGCCCTCCGGGTTGAAGGATGACTTCCGAACGGGGGTACCGGGCGGCCAGGGCTTTCCGGACGCCGTCAGGATCCTTCGCGTCGGCCCCGGCAAAGACGAGGATGACGTCGAAAGAACCGGCCTGCAGGGTGTCTGCGAGCGCGAGGAGGGTGCTTTCCGGATCCGGCCCGGAAGTGAGGATCATCTTTCCGTGGATGCCGAGATAGTCTCCTTCATGGAAACCACCGCTGTCGCGGATGGCGCGGGACACCAGGCCCGTCGCCACCTCGTCCACGGCCTCGGTGAGTGAGGCCTCGATGGTCTGGGCGTCACCCGCTTCCGTATCCAGGTTCGCGAGGGCATAATACCCTTCGCCCAACGTCTTGGAAGGGATGACGCGGATGTCGGCCTTGCCGTAAATCTCCGCAGCCTGGCGGGCGGTAAGGAGGATATTTCCGTTGTTCGGCAGGACGAAGACCGTCTCCGCGTTCACGGTGTCGAACGCTTCGATGAAGCGCTCCACGGGCGGGTTCATCGTCTGGCCGCCTTCGATGACGATGTCAGCCCCCAGTTCCTTGAATGTGGCTGCAAGCCCGGAACCGGAGGCAACGGCCACGACGCCGTATGATTTCCGTCCGACCTTGAACCGCTCATCCATATGGTTCTCATGGTGCTGGAGGGTCATGTTCTCCACCTTGAGGGTGAGGAACTCACCATATTGCTGGCAGTGGTTCAGGATTTCGCCGGGAGTGCGGGTATGGACATGGACCTTGATGATGGTGCCGTCGCGGAAGAAAACGAGCGAATCGCCATTCTGCGCGAGCCAGTCCGAGATGACGGTCTCGTCGAAAGTGTCCAGGTCCACTTTGCTCCGCTGCAGCCGGAGGAGGAATTCCGTGCAGTAGCCGAATTCCAGGATGCTGTCTTCGGTAAAGGCGTCCAGGTCCGCGTGTGCCGGGGCGGGGACTGCCTCGTCCAGGGTTTCGGCGATTTCTCCGTGCAGGGCGGCGCGCATGCCCTCGGCGATGTACAGCAGGCCGGCTCCGCCGCTGTCCACGACGCCGGCCTTCTTGAGAACGTCCAACAGTTCAGGCGTATGCTGGAGCGACAGGTCCATCGCGGAGACCAGAAGGTCAAAGTATTCATCCAGGTCCTTGCTGCCGGCCGCGGCCTCCACACCTTCCCGGAAGACGGTTAGGATAGTGCCCTCAACGGGTTCGGAGACAGCGTGATAGGACTCGTCGACCCCGGCTTGCATGGCGCGGGAGAAGGCATTCACGCCGGCTTCGCGGACGTCGGCGAGGCCTTTGGCGATCCCTGCGAAGATACGGGACAGGATAACGCCGGAATTGCCCCGGGCGCCCATCAGCATGCCGGCGGATACGGCTTTCGCCATTTCGGAAAGGGTGCAATCGGCCCCAAGACTTGCCGGAGTGCAGCCCGCCTGGATGGTCATGAACATATTGTCTCCCGTGTCTCCGTCCGGGATGGGGAAGACATTGAGGTCGTTGATGGTCTGCCGATGCGCCGAAAGCCGGGCGGCGCCCCCGCGGATCAAGTTTAGGTACAGTCTGGCGTCAATGGAATCCATTTATGCGTGGATACGCTTCCGGTACCAGTCCCATTTGAGCAGGTGGCGGAAGATGAAGGGTTCAAGGGAATAGGTCAGCAGGATGGTGGTCGCCATCCCGATGAGGGTGATGATGCCGATGGAGCGGATGGCCGGATGCCGGGCGAAAACCAGGGACAGGACCACGATGGCCAGCACGAGGGCGGAGAAGACGATGGCCACCTTGTGGAAATCCAGCATCTCCCGTTGTCCGGTCCGGGCTTCTTTCAGCAGTCCTTCCATCACGAAGATACTGTAGTCCACCCCGATGCCGAAGATAAAGGTGGAGATGACGATGTTAATCAGGTTGAACTCCAGCCCCAGGAGGGCCATCAGACCCTGAAGGACATACCAGCTCAGGAACATCGGGAGGAAGGCCACGAGGGCCGTAATGATGTTCCTGAAGGCGATGAGCAGGACCAGCAGGACGAACAGTGAGGAGACCCACTGGGTCGTGTTGAAGTCGTCGTGGACGATCTCGACCATGTCCCGGCAATAATAGAACGGCTCCAGGACCAGGGCATGGGGACCGGAGACGAGGGCGGCGGTCACGGCATCGGCATCCTCCGGACGGAAGGCGACGGAGGTGAAGACCATGTAGCGGCCACTTTCCTGCAGTTCGATATAATTGTCAACCAACTCTTTCGGAAATACCTCAGCCTCATAAAGGTTCCCGGGTTCGTAGTCGGCGTCCAGCAGGGACTGGAAGGGCTGGAACAGGGAGGATTCCAGGCCGTTGTGACGGGCCGCGGCAGCGATTTCCCGCCATGCCTGACTTTCCCGTTCCGGTGTCCAGAACGCTTTCCAGGCGGCAATCCGCTCTTCCTGGTCCTTCCCGGAAAGGAAAAGGAGCGATGCCAGGGGCGAATAGCCTTTGACCAAGCCGGCTGCGGACAGGGAATCCAGCGTCCGGGTCAGGACCTTGTTGTATTCGAGTGCCTGGTCCAGGTCTTCGTCATAAGCGGCGAAATACAGGTCCATGTTTCCGTTGGCGTTCTTCTCGCTGTACAGGCGCTGGCTTTCGGTGAGGACCGGCTCGTCGTAGTCCAGGTTCCTCAGGTCGCTGTCGAACTTGACCCGGTGGTTCAGGAGGGCACCGGCGACGATGACCGCCGCCATCGCCAGGAGCACCCAGCGGTTCCGGTCCCAGGGAAGGTTGTTGATCCGGTCGATGGCATGGAACCCCTTGTACCGTTTGAACCTGACCTGCTCCGGCTTCATGAAGTGGGGCAGGAAGAACAGGGCGAAGAAGGTATTCCCGAGCAGGGCGAAAGTGGCGAAGAGGCCGAAGTCCCGGAGCAGGTCGCTTTCCGTAAACAGGAGGCCCAGGAAAGCGCCGATCGTAGTGATGCATCCCAGGGTGACGGGGGTGGATTCCTCCCGGAGCATCTGTTCCACATCACCTACATAATAGTGGTGGATGAGCACGTGCAGGCAGTAACTG
This sequence comes from Bacteroidales bacterium, assembly GCA_017439305.1. Lineage (GTDB taxonomy): Bacteria > Bacteroidota > Bacteroidia > Bacteroidales > UBA932 > Cryptobacteroides. Next base: position 22,167 of record JAFSJK010000017.1, read on the forward strand.
ATGGCTACGCCCAGCACGATGGCACCGAGCCCGAGGGCCATCAGGGACATATATCCCTTGATCCAGTACAGGCAGGCCAGCGAAAAGACGGCACCGTACAGGATGGGAACGATCTGCTGCCAGATGAAAGTCCAGCTATGGAAACTCAACAGGAGGATGACGAGGATGACGAGGAGGGAAATCCCTACGGTCATCAGCAGGTCGCCCTTGATGGTGCTGGCGTTGGAGACGCTGCCCAAAGGGGTGCCGTGCGCCAGGACGCGTGCATCGGGATGGGCGGCTTCGAAGTCCTTGCGGGTCCGGTTCATCAGGCGGTAGAACTTCGTGCCGGCCCCGGAATCCATCGAGTTGAATCCCGGTGACAGGAAAGCCAGGGCAACCGTCTTGTCGGGGCAGAAGAAGTGACCTTCATCGATGGTGAATCCGCCTGCGGAGACGCCGTTTTCCGGCATCAGCTGTCCGAGGAGGATATTTCTCAGACCCAGCGGGTCCATCGTGACCAGCTGCGTAATCTCCCCGGTTTCGTCCGCCTCCAGCAGGGCCAGGTTCTCCTGCATCGCCTTCTCCACGGCTTCGGGCTCCAGGGCCGCGGCGAACGCGGCATACAGGGAAGTGTCGATGAAGGAAGGAAGATGTTCGAACCCATAGTCGATAGCCCCCAGCATCGTGCCCATGTCCAGGTCGTGCAGGATGCCGGTGATGAAACTGCCCGTCGAGTCCTGCTGCAGCAAGGCATCGCAGTACTCGTCCATATAGGCCCCCAGGGTGGCCGGGTCCAGCGGGTTCGAAGGATCTGCGGACGTGACCTGGATGAAGACTTTGTCTTTCAGCCCTATATCGCTGAATGCCAGTTCATTGTCAGTGCTTGAACGGGGAAGGAGCTTGACGATGTCTTCCTCGTAACGGAGCTTGAGGCCGAAGAAGAGGAAAAGGAGGAAACTGCCTGCCAGCAGCAGATGCAGGAAGCCCCTGTGTTTCTGGAAATAGTGGTAAAGAGGGAGGAAAATCCTGTGCATCGCGTGTTTTCAGGCTTAGTCGTCGTCCTCCGTTGCACGATGGAACTCGTAGGTGGAGGTCTCTTTGGCGGAAATGATCTTGCCGAAGTGCTGTTCGTCGGACTGGCTGAGGACGAGGCGGCTCCTGCTGAGCTCTTTCACGTCATAAGCGCCCTGGAGGACCATCGATTTGCCGTAGTCCGCGACGGAGATTCTCCGGGCGAAGTCGATCCGCTTGCTGTCCGGGTCGTAGGAATAGGACGTGACTTCCATCTCGAAGCCCATCCTGCCGGCGGCGATGAGGTCCTCGTCCAGGACCAGCTTGCACCCGGAGCCGGTGAAATCCACCGTGATGGTCCTGGCGTTTCCGTCGCTGCCGGAAATCGAGGCTCCCGTTTCGAGGGTGTAGGTGTCCAGCATCCATGTCCCGTAGATGGCAGTATCGTCCTCCGGTTTGTTCTTGTAGCAGGAGACGGCCAGGGACGACAGGAAAGCAAGCACCAGGATATGCAGGAATCTCTTCATTGTACAATCGGTTTTAATCGTACAAAGATAAGGAATCCTTCCCACAATTAAAAACAGTTCCGCAGGACTTCCACTACGTTGGACGACTTGCCCATGGTATAGAAATGGACGGCGGGCACTCCGTGCCGGAGCAGGTCGCGGCACTGCGCGGTGCACCATTCGACGCCCAGCCGGCGGACCGCTTCCTTGTCATCGCCGGCATCCCGGACGGCATCCGTGAGTTCCACGGGGATGTCGATGGAGAAGGATTCGGGAAGCAGGCTGACTTGGCGGGCTGTCGTGAGCGGCTTGAGGCCGGGGATGACCGGAACCGTGATGCCGGCTTCCCGGCAGCGGTCCACGAAGCGGTAGAAAACGCTGTTGTCGAAGAACATCTGGGTGATGATACAGTCGGCTCCGGCCTCTACTTTCTGCTTGAGGAAGGCAATGTCGGTTTCCGGATTGGCCGCCTCGAAATGCTTTTCCGGGTAACCGCCGACCCCGATGCACAGTCCCTTTCCCGCCTCCATCCGCCGGATGGCACGGACCAGCTCGTCGGCATGGGCATATCCTCCGGGAACGGGTGAGAACCGTTTCTCTCCCTCGAGGGAATCGCCCCGGAGCGCCATCACGTTGTCGATGCCCATGAAATGGAAATCCTGCACCAGCCACTCGATTTCGGAAGCGGTATTGCCCGCACAGATGATGTGGGGCACAACCTCGATGTCATAACGTCCCTGGATGCAGCCGCAGACGGCGACGGGGGAAACGCGGTTGCGGACCAGCTGCCGGCGGAAGGAGCCGTCGGATTGGGGAACGTACTGGATTTCGTCCCGATGCGTCGTTACATTGATGTAGCGGGGCTTGAACTCCATCAGGGGAGCGATGCTTTCCAGCAGCTGATCCTTGGAGATGCCACTGAGGGGAGGAACGATTTCCAGAGAGGGGAAAGGATGACGGGCATCCATGAGGTCAGTGATTCTCATAGCAGGTGGGAAAGGAAGGCCCGCGCTTCGTCGGGGGAGAAGCCGCGAGCGGCCGAGTAAAGATCGTATTGTTTCCTGCCGATATGGCGGATTTCCGGATATCCGGCCTCCGGGTGGAGGACGATGAATCCGCAGATGGCGGCGTCGGGCTGCATCGCGCAGCTTTCAGTGAGGGTGATGTCCAACCCCTCCGGCAGCAGGCGGAGGATGTCGCGTTTGAGGCTGTGGTCCGGGCACGAGGCGTATCCGGCGGCAGGTTTGGCGATGCGGATTCCTTCGGTAAGACCAGCCTGGAGCCGTCTGTCCAGCCAGGTGGAGGCCGCCTCGGCCAGGGTGACCCGGACGGCGCGTTCCATCATCGAGTCATAGTCGTTCCGGCAGGCCTCGCAGGAACAGCCCGCGGGATGCAGGTGGGAGTGGACGCTGATAGCAAAGATACCGAAGGGACCGGAGCCCTCGGACGGGACGAAGTCGGCGAGGGAATGTCCCGGAGCTTCTTCCTGCCGGAGCATCGGAAGGGAACAGACTCCAAGGTCGATGGCCTCTCCGTTCCGGCGGGCAGCGAAGAATCGGGCGGCCAGACGCACCGAGACGCTGTTTTCCCGTACCATTCGCTCCAGGACGGCACGGCCTTCGGCGGTAAGGTCTTCGGACTCCCGGACGCCCCAGACGGCCCGGAACATTGACCAGTCGAAAAGGGGTGCCAGTTCCGCCAGCGGGATTTCCGTCAGCGGCAGATCTTCCGGAATAAAGGTCGTGTAACTGTCTGTGGCAAAGCCAGTCCGTTCAGTTGCCGGCGTCATTTTCCTCCCTTCGTGCAGCGCACGGATACGGGCCTGTTCCTCATGTTCGGCGGCTTCGAAAGCCTCCCGGTCGCGCATGCAGCGCTTAGCCATCACGGCCCCGGCCGAAGCGTCCGGCGCATAAAAGACGTGATCGTACAGGGGCGCCAGCTTGACCGCCGTATGGAGGGCGGATGTCGTGGCGCCACCGATGAAGAGAGGCGTGTCCAGCCCCCGTGCGGCCATCTCCCGACAAAGTTCCTCCATCTGAAAAAGGGAAGGGGTGATGAGCCCGCTGACGCCGATCAGGGCGGCGTGGTGTTTTTCGGCGGCTGACAGGATGGTCTCCTTATCCACCATCACGCCCAGGTCCACCACCTCGAAACCGTTGCAGCGAAGGACGATGCCGGCGATGTTTTTGCCGATGTCGTGGACGTCTCCCTTGACGGTCGCGTGAATGATGACGGGACGCCTGGCCGTCTGTTCTCCCTCGGTCATATAAGGTTCCAGCAGGGCCACGGCATCTTTCATCACCTTGGCGGACTTGACCACTTGGGGGAGGAACATCTTCCCTTCGCCAAAGCGCCGGCCCACTTCTTCCATCCCCTCCATCAGCGGCCCCTCGATGACCTGTACGGCCGATCCCAGACGCTCGAGGGCGGAGGTGATGAGTTCGGAAAGACGTTCAGTACGACCCGTAAGGAGGGCGGTCTGGAGCGATTCCGGCCTTTCGGTGTGAGGCCCGGTCGGAGCAGTGCCTGCCGTTGCCGGGACCGCCAGTCCGGCCAGCCGGTCGGAGGCATGCGGGTCGCGGCAGAGGATGAGGTCTTCGGCGGCGGAGCGCAGGTCCGGCTGGATGTCGTCGTACTGGAGGACCATTCCGGGGTTCACGATGGCCATGTCCAGGCCCGCCCGGATGGCGTGGTACAGGAAGACGGCATGCATGGCGCTCCGGACCGGATTGTTGCCGCGGAAAGCGAAGGAAAGGTTGGAAATGCCCCCGGAAGTCTTGGCTCCGGGGAGATTTTGCTTGATCCAGCGGACTGCTTCGATAAAGTCGATGCCGTACCGGTCATGCTCGGGAATTCCTGTACCGATGGAAAGGACGTTCACGTCGAAGATGAGGTCTTCGGGAGGAATGCCGATGCCGGTGAGGAGCTGGTAAGCGCGTTCCGAAACGGCGATCTTCTTGTCGTAGGTCGTCGCCTGCCCTTCCTCGTCGAAGGCCATGATCACCATCGCGGCGCCCAGCCGGTGGATTTCTTTCGCTTTCTCCAGGAAGGCGGCCTCTCCGTCCTTGAGACTGATGGAGTTGACGATGCACTTGCCCTGTGCATTCTTGAGTCCGGCGAGGATGCATTCCCAGTGGGATGAGTCGATCATCAGGGCCGCCTTCGCCACGGCAGGATCGTTCTGCAGGGTGCGGACGAAGGTTTCCATCGCCCGGGGACCGTCCAGCATCGCGTCGTCCATGTTGATGTCGATGATGCCGGCTCCGCCTTCGATCTGGTCCGCAGCCATTTCCAGGGCGGCGTCATAGTCGCCGGCGGCGATGAGGCGGGCGAATTTCCGGGAACCGGCCACGTTGGTCCGTTCGCCGACGAGGGTGAAATTCCGTTTCCGGGTATCGATGAGATAGGATTCCAGTCCGCTGACCGTCAATTCGTTCCGGGGGGAACGGAGTGGGGCGGGGGAGAGCTGGGGAATAGCCTGGATATGTTCCGGGGAGGTGCCGCAGCACCCGCCTGCGATGTTCAGGAGTCCGTCGAACCGGGCCATCTCGGCAGCCATCTGGGCCGGTGTCTGGTCGTACCCGCCCAGTTCGTTGGGGAGACCGGCGTTGGGATAGCAGATGAGCGGGACTTCGCTGAACGCGGCGATGTCCTTTACCAAGGGCAGGAGCCCGTCCGCTCCGAGCGAACAGTTGACGCCGAAAGCCGTGAGGGGATAATGCCGGACAGCGGTGTAGAAAGCTTCCAAAGTCTGCCCGGTGAGCGTGCGTCCGCTCCGGTCGCTGACCGATACGGAAACGATGACCGGAAATCCGTCCCGGACTTGCTGTACGGCATACAGGGCCGCTTTCACGTTCAGGGCGTCGAAGGCCGTCTCGATGAGCAGCAGGTCGACGCCTCCTTCGATGAGGGCTTCCACCTGTTCCCGGTAACTGGCGGCCATTCCGTCGAAACCGTACGGCCTTTCCGCCGGCCGGTTGATGTCCGGAGCGAGGGTCAGCGACTTGGAAGTGGGGCCGATGCTGCCGGCTACCCAGACCTTCCGGCCCGCCTTGTCGGCCGCGGCGCGGGCGATGCGGGCCCCGGCGAAGGCCATTTCCCGGACGTGGCTTTCCAGTCCGTATTCCTTCTGGGAGATGCGGTTGGCACTGAAAGTATTGGTTTCGATAATGTCGGCACCGGCTTCGATATAAGCCTTGTGCACGGCGGAAATGACGTCGGGCCGCGTCAGGTTCAGACATTCATTGTCGCCTTTCAAGGGTATGGGAGTATCGGCAAAGACGTCCCTGCGGAAATCTTCTTCCGTCAGGGAATACCGCTGGATCTGCGTTCCCGTCGCCCCGTCCAGGCGGAGCATCCGCTTCTTCATTTCCTTCCGCAAATCCATTCCACTCCTGTACACTAACCTGTTTGACATATCCTTGCAAATATAGAAACAATCTTTGAAGAATGAAAAGGGTGACAATCGGTGTTTTTTTTCGTATATTTGTCGGAGTGTATAACGAACTTACTTGGAATGAGAGTCAAAAGATTGCTGCTCGGTGACGAGGCTTTGGCCTTGGGAGCGCTCCACGCCGGCCTGTCCGGGGTGTACGCCTATCCCGGAACCCCCTCCACCGAAATCACGGAATTCATCCAGGGTGCCCCCCTCGCGCGGGAACGCGGGGTGCGGAGCCGTTGGTGTACCAATGAGAAAACGGCGATGGAAGCCGCCCTGGGCATGTCTTATGCGGGCAAACGTGCCCTGGTCTGCATGAAGCATGTGGGAATGAACGTATGTGCCGACGCTTTCGTCAATGCCGGCATCACCGGTGTGAAGGGCGGCCTCGTGGTGGTTGCCGCCGACGACCCGTCCATGCACTCCTCCCAGAACGAACAGGACTCCCGTTTCTACGGGAAGTTCGCGATGGTTCCCATCCTGGAGCCTTCCGACCAGCAGGAATGCTATGACCTGATGGCCGAAGCCTTCCGGCTTTCCGAGGAAGTGCGTCTTCCGGTCCTGGTCCGGATGGTCACCCGCCTGGCCCATTCCCGCGCGGCGGTCCAGACCGGGGAACCCGGCCCGCAGAATGCGCTGGATCCGGATTCCGAACGGACCCGCTGGGTCCTTCTGCCCGGCAATGCCCGGAGACAGTACGCCGCCCTCGTCGCCAGGCAGCCCGAGCTTCTGCGGCGTTCGGAGGAATCCCGTTACAATTCGCTTGTGAAAGGGGGACCCCTCGGCGTCATCGCCTGCGGCATCGCCTCCAATTATGTCTGTGAAGCGCATCCCGAAGGGATTTCCCTGCTGAAGGTGTCGCAATATCCGCTTCCGGAAAGCCTGGTACGCGACCTGGCCGCCACTTCCGCTGAAATCGTGGTCGTGGAGGACGGACAGCCGTTCGTGGAAGAGCAGGTGAAAGCCCTGCTCGGTGCCGGGTATCCCGTTTCCGGCCGTCTGACCGGCCGGCTGCCCCGGACGGGCGAACTGAATCCGGACAATGTCGCCGCTGCGTTCGGCCTTTCCAACGAGGATGGCCACGCTCCTGCGCACAACCTGGCCGCACGTCCTCCCCAGCTCTGCCAGGGCTGCGGTCACCGGGACGTTTATGCCGCTTTGAATCAGGTGATTGCGGAGTATCCCAACGCCCGGGTCTTCGGTGATATCGGCTGCTATACCCTGGGCGCCCTGCCTCCTTACCGGGCCATTGATTCCTGCGTGGACATGGGCGCTTCCATCACGATGGCGAAGGGCGCTGCCGACGCCGGCGTGCATCCCGCCGTCGCGGTCATCGGCGATTCCACCTTTACCCATTCCGGCATGACCAGCCTCCTGGACGCCGTCAATGACAACGCCGCCATCACCGTCATCCTGTCGGACAACCTTACCACCGCGATGACCGGTGGGCAGGATTCCGCAGGCACGCACAAGTTCGAGGCTATCTGCCTCGCCCTGGGCGTGGAACGCGAGCACCTGCACGTGGTCGTCCCGCTCCCGAAGAACATGGAGGAAATCACCCGCATCATCCGCGAAGAGATGGAATACAAAGGTGTTTCCGTCATCATCCCGCAGCGCGAGTGCATGCAGACGCTCGCCCGCAAGAACCGTCAAAAGAAAGCAGCGCAATGAAAACCGATATCAAGTTAGCCGGCGTGGGCGGGCAGGGAATCCTGTCTATCGCCACGGTCATCGGCGAGGCCGCCACGGCCGCCGGCCTGCACCTCAAGCAGGCGGAAGTCCACGGCATGAGCCAGCGGGGCGGGGACGTCCAGAGCGACCTCCGCCTGTCCACCGACCCCATCCACAGTGACCTGATTCCCCAGGGCGGGGCGGACCTCATCCTCTCGATGGAACCGATGGAAGCGCTGCGTTATCTGCCCTACCTGAGTCCGGAGGGGGCTGTGGTGACCTCTTCCCGGCCTTTCGTCAATATCCCCGACTACCCGGACGAAGCCGCTCTCCTTCAAGAGGTGGACGCCCTTCCCAACGTGACGCGGATGGACATCGAACAGGTGGCCAAAAGCCTGCTGGCTCCCCGCAGTGCCAACATGGTGCTGCTCGGGATGGCGGCCCGCCATCTGGAGATTCTGTCTCCGGACGAATTGAGGACGGCCATCCGGACCGTGTTCGCCCGGAAAGGGGACAAAGTCGTAGAAGATAATCTCAAGGCATTCGACGCCGGTTATGAAGGTCTTCAGTGAAGCATTGGTCGAGGAGGCGCGGATAGCTTCCCGCGTCGCTGACCTCTCGCAGGCCACCATTGGTGAAGTCCTGCTCGTGGCCCAGTACCTGGAGCGGAAGACTGGCATTCCTTTCATCCGCATGGACCAGGGTTCCCCGGGCCTGCCGCCCAACCACTACGGCGTGGAGGCGGAGAAAGAGGCTTTGGAACGGGGCGTCGGCTCCCAGTATCCGCCGGCGGACGGCGTGCCCGAACTCAAGAAGGCGGCTTCCCGCTTTATCAAGGCGTTCATCGATGTCGATATCGACCCGGCAGGCTGCATCCCTACGACGGGATCCGTGGCCGGCTCCTTCGGCGCCTTCATCGCCTGCACCCAGCGCATCCCGGGAAAGGACAAGGTCCTGTTCATTGACCCGGGTTTCCCGATCCAGAAATCCCAGCTCCGGGTACTCGGCATCCGTTGGAAGGAGTTCGACATCTACCCGTACCGCGGGGAGGGCCTCCGGGCGAAGCTGGAAGAAGAGCTTGCGGCCGGCGACGTCGCCGCAATCGTCTATTCCAACCCCAATAATCCTGCCTGGATCTGCCTGGAAGAGAGTGAGTTACAGGTGATTGGCGAGTTGGCGACGAAGTACGACGCCATCGTCATGGAGGACCTGGCGTACTTCTGCATGGACTACCGCCGGGATCTCGGCCGGCCTTTCGAGCCGCCCTTCGTTCCCTCGGTCGCCCATTATACGGACAATTACATCCTGATGCTGTCTTCGTCCAAGATCTTCAGCTACGCGGGGCAGCGGATGGCACTCGTCGGCATCGGCGACAACCTGTTCACGCGGCATTATCCCGCCCTGGCGGAGCGTTACCACGACGCCGGCATCTTCGGCCAGACGCTCACCGCCTCCATCCTCTATATGATTACCAGCGGTTGTACTGCGTCCACGCAATATGCCTATGCGCGCATGCTGGAACTCTCATGCGACGGCGTGATCAATTTCGTGGAGGATACACGCGAGTACGAGCGTCGCGCGGCCAGGATGAAGGATATCTTCTGCCGGAACGGATTCCATGTGGTCTATGACCACGACGTGACGCGGCCGGTGGGCGACGGTTTCTTCTTTACCCTTGGTTACGAGGGTCTTACGGGCGGAGAACTGCTCCGCGAGCTCCTTTATTACGGCGTGAGCTGCATTTCCCTGTCCACCACGGGAAGCCTGCAGAACGGCGTCCGGGGTTGCACGAGCCGCATGCGCGACGAGCTTTATCCCGTCCTGGAAGAGCGGATGAAGGCATTCCGCGAGGACCATCCTTAATGAGAACAGAACGAACTTGACAATATGATCTGGAACCCCAACAAAGAGTGCATGAGTCGCGACGAAATGAGCGCGCTCCAAGGTAAACGGCTGCACAAAATCGTGGAGTACGTATACCACAACGTCCCTTTCTACCGTCACAAACTGCAGGAAATGGACCTCACCCCGGATGATATCCGGACCATCGATGACATCGTAAAGCTTCCCTTTACGACGAAGAAGGACCTCCGCGACAACTATCCCTTCGGCCTGCAGGCTGCTCCCCAAAGCGAAATCATCCGTATCCACGCTTCTTCCGGCACGACCGGCAACCCGACCATCGTGGGATATACCCGCAAGGATATCGGGGTGTGGAGCGAATGCATGGCGCGGTGTCTGACGGCCTATGGCGTGGGCCGGGAGGACATTTTCTCCGTCTCTTACGGTTATGGCCTCTTCACCGGCGGCCTTGGCGCCCACAATGGCGTGGAGATGGTGGGAGCGTCCGTGGTTCCTGCCTCTACCGGCAACACGGAAAAGCATGCGAAGCTCATCCGTGACCTGGGCATTACCGGCATCGCCTGCACACCGTCCTATGCCTTGTATCTGGCCGAGACGATGGAACAGATGGGTATCACCAAGGACCAGATCAAGCTCCGGGTGGGTGCCTTCGGTGCCGAACCCTGGACTGAAAAGATGCGTGACGAGATCCAGGAACGCCTGGGACTCAAGGGATTCAACCTGTATGGCCTGAGCGAGATCATGGGCCCGTCCGTCAGCTATGAGTGCCAGATGCAGCACGGCTCCCATATCAACGAGGACCATTTCTATCCCGAGATCATCAATCCCGTCACGCTGGAACCGCTCCCGAAGGGGCAGTCGGGCGAACTGGTGTTCACCACCCTGACCAAGGAGGGGATGCCGGTGCTCCGCTACCGTACCCGCGACCTGTGCTCCCTGATGCCGGGCGATTGCGACTGCGGGCGGACGAGTGTCCGGATGAGCCCGATCACGGGCCGCAGCGACGACATGCTTATCATCCGTGGTATCAACGTGTTCCCGTCTCAGGTGGAAAGTGTCGTACTGAGCATGAAGGAATTCGCTCCGAGGTATCTCCTCGTTGTGGACCGCATCAACAACCTGGATACGCTGGAGGTGCAGGTGGAATTGCGGCAGGAATACTTCACCGCCACCTTCGATACACCCGCCGCCATCGACGATCTGAAGAGGCGGCTGGTCGACAAGCTGCGCAGCGTCCTTTCCATCAACGCGAAGGTCCAGCTCAAGGCCCCGAACGCCATCGAGCGCAGCCAGGGCAAGAGCGTCCGTGTCATCGATAACCGTAAATTGAAATAAATCACCGCGATATGACCGTCAATCAGCTTAGCATCTTCCTCGAGAACCGGGCCGGCACCCTGACCAAGGTTCTTGACCTGTTCAAGGAGGCCGGGATCCTGATCATCGCCTCCTCCATCGCCGATACGGCCCAGTACGGCCTTCTCCGGATTATCTGCACGGACCCGCAGCGCGCTTATCACGAACTGGAGCGGAGCGGTGTCGCCGTCGCCCTGTCCGACGTGTTTGCCATCGAACTGGACGAACGCCCGGGCCAGATCGCGGAAATTGTCCGCGGTCTGAGCGAGGCGCAGATTGGAATCGTGTACATGTATTCCTTCTTCATCCGCGGGAAGGGACTCCTGATCATCCGGGCGGACAAAACGGAAGAAGCGCGGGATGTCATCCTGCGCTCCTCCTTGAGATGTGTTCCGGAAAAGGAACTGATCGACTGGCAATAGCCTGATTCTCCGTTCCTTACTTGTACCTGTGGTAGGCGTACGTCGTGGTTCCGCCCAGAAGGTTCGTCTGCCGCAGGACAAATTTCTTGTCGGTAAGTTCGAGCACGTCGAACGTGCCGTCCAGGATCATGTGGTAGACGACGCTGTCAGAGAGCCAGAGCCGCTTGTTGAAGGTGATCTTGCTCTGGTTGGCGTTGTAAGTGAAGGTGACGGCGTCAACGTCCACGTCCTTCAGGTCGAATTCCGTGAAACTGCCTTTCTTGGCGATGGCATGCGGGAAAGGGAATTCGCCGAAGGTCAGATAGAAGTGGCAGGCGGTATAGTCGACGGTGTTGGTAGTCTGTTTGTCACCGGTCCCCGTGACCTCTGTCTTGGTGTCCAGGGCCCATACGCCGTACAGGTTGCCGGTCGTGTCTCCGGTGTGGGGTACGCCCTGCTTTTCACAGGAAGTGAAGAGGGCCAGGCAGGCGATAGCCGCCGCAAAAAGAAGCTTTTTCATAAAAATACGTTTATTTTGCTATAGTGATTGCTTCAAATACTGTTCCAAACCGGGTTTCCTGTCATTTTGGGCGGTATTCCGCAGTCCTTCCGTCCTCAATCGGGCCTGACCAGTTCAGGCCGTAGGCGAAGTTCCAGGCGTTCCCGTCGGCATCGACAAGCGGACGCATGTCATGCGGCACGTCCTCCTGCTGTTCTTCTACGGTACGCATGTCGGCGGGGAACTGCATCGGCAGCAGGCCGGACGGTTCGGCGGTACCGGAGACGAGATCCAGGATGGCCTGGTTCTGCACGCCGAAGGTCACCAGGATGGCATCGGCGTAGGGCTCCACCTCGGAAAGAACGACGGGCCGTGTGACATTCACGATGACGACGACGGGTTTTTCACCCATCTGTTTGCGGGTCTGGATTACCAAGTCCAGGTCTTTTTCATTATAAGTAGTGACGGTCTTTCCCTGATAGGAGCGGTTGACAAACGTTTCCTTCGGATCTCCGCCGGCGACGGATTCCTTCCGTGCGGAAACCGCCTTGTAGGGCCTGTACTGGAGGCTGATGGGCACGTAGCCGTTTCCGCGCTTTTCCCGGTCCTTGACGTCATACCCCGTTCCAGGATGCGGCTCCTGGATCAGGACCAGGGCGAAGTCGGCTTCCCCAGGAGTCTCGGCCCAGTCGAAATACTTCTCTATGAGGGCTTTGTCTACAGGATAGTCCCAATGCGCGGGAGCGCCCATGGACAGACCGAACATGCCCGGAGTCTGAGGATAAAAGCGCTGGGGAACGAAGACCTTTTTCCGATTTTTCTCCGGCAGCGCACCTCCATGGTTCTTCACCATCACGACGGACTTCAGCTGGGCCTCGTAACCGGCCTGCATGAATTCGGGCTTGCCCACGATGGAAGCCGAGGTGGCAGGGTCGAGGTAAGGGTTCTCGAAGAGGCCGGTACGGAAAGAATTGAGGAGGAGACGGACGGCCGATGCTTCGAAACGCTTGCGGGCACTTTCTTCACCGAAATCGCGTACCCACATCTGATACGCTTCCAGGACGGGCCCCTTGTCGTTGTTGCCGCCGAACTGGTCCACACCGGCCTTGATGACCTCATAATGGCGTTCGGCAACGGTGAGGCCTTCTACGCCCCAGCATTTGCCGTCAAAGGATTCGATGGCTGCGTTGTCATAGGTGATGTTCCAGTCGGTGCAAACAACGCCGCCATAGTCGTATCTTTCCCGTAAGAGGCTGGTGATGATATACTTGCTATAGCTGTTGCCTACATTGTTTCCGGAGGGGTCCACTCCGTAGGAGATGGTGTAATAGGGCATCACGGCCGCCGCTTTGCCCGTGCCGTCCTCCAACTTGAATGCCCCTTCGGTGAAGGCTTTCAGGTGGTCTTCGAAATGGCCTCCGGGGTAGACGGCATATTTGCCGTAGTTGAAATGGGCGTCCCGTCCGCCTTCCTCCGGACCGCCGGAGGGCCAGTGCTTGACCATCGCATTGACGCTTTGCACGCCCCAGCCGTCCGGGGCTCCCGGCGTGGTCTGGAATCCGTCCACGTAGGCCCGTGCCATCTCGGTGTCCAGGTCCGGGTCCTCGCCGAAGGTGCCGTTGAATCGGTTCCAGCGCGGCTCGGTGGCCAGGTCGATCTGCGGGCTCAGGGCGGTGGCGATGCCGAGGGCCCGGTATTCTTCGGAAGCGATCTGCCCGAACTTTTTCACCAGTTCCGGGTCGAACGTCGCGGCGAGCCCAAGGGGGGTGGGCCAGAGGGAGATCTTTCCGCCGGCTCCCATGTTGAATTCAGCCGTCGCCGCAGTCTCATTGCGGGGATCGGAGGAGTTGTTGGCCGGGATGCCGTGGCCCAGCGATTCGGTGAGGGTCTGGACATTGTTGTTCCAGCGGGCGGCGACTTCGGGACTCTCCACGGTGGTGACGAGAACCGCCCGGAGATGGTCTTCGGTGAGGAATTTCCGCTGCTGGTCGGTGAGGTCGTACGGATTGGCGCCGCTTTCGGCATAGCCTTTCCCGCCGTAGGTGGCACCGCCGAATCCGTAGGCCGATCCGGGCACGGCCTGATGACCGCTGTAGAGCATCAGACCCGCGATTTCCTCGATGGAGAGCTGCGCAGCCAAGTCCTTGGCGCGTTCTTCCGCCGGCAGGCGCCAGTCCTCGTACGGGTCCAGTGCGCCGTTCCGGTTCAGGTCCTTGAAAGCAAAGCCGTCCGCTGTCAGCAGGGATGCCGATGTGTATCCGAGCGTGGCGCCACCTTTCTGGGTGACCAATTTGTAGCCGTCGGCTTCGGTTTCCTGCCATTTCGGGCCGCAGGCCGCGAGAAGGAGGAGGGCGAACAGGGCTGAATAGGTTTTCCGGTTCATTTTTCAGGTTACTAGTTTCCACAAACTTACGAAAAATCGAGGAATTTTCGTAAGTTTGGAAAAAATAACGACGCATGAACCGCAAGTCTTTCCTGGTCCTGCTCCTGGCCCTCGTCACCTGGAGCCTTTCCGCCCAGACCGTCCGGAAGGTGGAGAATATCCGATATATTGATTCGACGGATCCCTATGCGCAGGAACGCTGCGTGTTGGATGTCATTTATCCCGAAGGGGCCAGGGACCTTCCCGTGGTTGTCTGGTTCCACGGAGGGGGCTTGACGGGAGGAGACAAGCAATGGACCCCTGCTGCGCTGCTGGATGGCAGTTTCGTCGTCGTCCGGGCGAATTACCGGCTCATTCCGAAGGTCCACGTCCAGGTCTGCATCGAAGATGCGGCGGCCGTGGTTGCCTGGGCTTTCCGGCATGCGGCGGAATATGGCGGGTCCCCGGACAAGATCTTTGTCTCCGGCCATTCCGCAGGCGGCTACCTGACCGACCTTGTCGGGCTGGACAAACACTACCTGGAGGCCTGGGGAATCGACGCCGACCGGATTGCCGGTCTCATCCCCTTCAGCGGGCAGGTCGTCAGCCACTATTCCTATCGGAAAACCCTCGGTATCGGTGAGTTGCAGCCCATCATCGACCAGTATGCCCCGCTCTACCACATCCGTCCGGACGCCCCGCCCATCGTCATCATCTCCGGGGACCGGGAAACGGAACTGTACGGCCGGTACGAAGAAACGGCCTATTTCTGGCGGATGCTGAAGATCGCCGGCCATCCGGACGTCCATCTCTACGAACTGCAGGGATATGACCACGGCTCGATGGCCGACCCGGCCGTACCCATCCTCAAGGACCATGTAAAACGGATTCTGAACAAACAGAAATGAACTTTGATATGAAAAAGACGTTTTTCCTTCTTTCTCTGGCATTGTTGCTGCCTGCCCTGTCCGCCCGGGCGGGAAAAGTCGTTACGGACAGCATGAGAAGTGTCACCCTGGGTTCCGAGGTGAAGTTCAATGTCTATCTCCCGGACGGGTTCGACCAATCCGGGAAAAAGTATCCGGTGGTGTATCTGCTGCACGGACTGAGCGACGACTATCAGGCGTGGGTCCAGCGGGGTAACATGCAGACGGTCCTGGATGAACTGATCGGCACGGGCGAAGCCTGTGAAATGATCGTCGTGATGCCCAACGCCGGCGGACCGGACATCCGTAACACCTGGAACGGCTATTTCAACATGCCGGGCTGGAACTATGAGGATTTCTTTTTCAAGGAGTTCCTGCCTTTCGTGGAGGCCAAGTACCGTGTCATCGGAGACAAGGGACACCGGGCCGTGATGGGCCTGTCGATGGGCGGCGGCGGCAGTACGGTCTATGCCCAGCGCCATCCGGACCTTTTCTCCAGCTGCTATGCGATGAGCGCCTGGCTGGACAACAAGGGCGGAGAAGTAGGTGGTTCCGGTAATACGAAGAAAGATTGCTTCTATTATGTCTGTGAGGCGGTCCGCAACCATTCCGCCCTGGATTTCCTCGACAAGGCCGATGCGGAGACGCTGGCCCGCTTGCGCACCGTCGCCTGGTTCGTCGACTGTGGCGATGATGACTTCCTTTTCGACGTGAATGTGGCCTTCCATCAGAAAATGCGGGACCACAAGGTCAAGAGCGAGCTCCGGGTCCGCAACGGCGTCCACAACTGGGAATATTGGCACCTGGCGCTTCGCTGGGCTTTCCCTTTCGCCACCCGCAACTTCTCCAAATAGGGTCCGATGCGGTCCGGCCTGTACAGGAAGGTCATCGTCGCCCCGGATTCCTTCAAGGGCTGCCTCTCTGCCAGGGAGGTGGCCCATATTGTTGCCTCTGCCCTTCGTGAGGGGCATCCTGACTGGGAAGTGGTGGAGTTTCCGCTTGCCGACGGGGGAGAGGGAACGATAGATGTAGTCGTCCCTTCCTTGGGCGGATCCTTTTGCAAGGCGGTCGTTTCCGACCCGCTGGGAAGGCCTGTCACCGCACGTTTTGGTCTGTCGGGTGACAGGGCTGTCCTGGAAGTGGCGGAGGCTTGCGGATTGAAATACCTTGCGCCCCGCGAACGGAATCCGCTGGTCGCCAGCAGTTATGGCGTGGGGGAATTGCTGATGGCCGCCAGGGCCCGGGGTGCCACCCATTTCCTGGTCGGATTGGGCGGAACGGCCACCTGTGACGGCGGTGCCGGGATGATGCGGGTCCCGGGCCTTCGGGAAGCCTTGAAGGATTGTTCGTTCGAGTTGCTCTGCGATGTATCTGTCCCTTTCGTCGGTCCGCAGGGAGCCGTCCGGGTATTTGCTCCCCAGAAAGGAGCGTCCCCTGAGGATCTCCCGGTCCTGGAAGACCGGATGAGGGCATTTGCCCGGACCATGCTTGCGGAAACCGGTGTGGATGTCCTGGCCTTGCCGGGCACCGGCGCTGCCGGCGGTCTTGCGGGTGCTTTCATGGCGTATTTTGGGGCTGGGTCCGTCTCCGGAATCGACCGGATCCTGGACTTGACCGGCTTCGACGCCGTAGCGGGGGATGCGGACCTGATCATTACTGGAGAGGGCAAATCCGACCTGCAGACCCTGAGTGGCAAAGTTCCCCTGGGGGTACTGCGCCATTCCCGCGGTATCCCGGTTGCCTTGCTGTCAGGCCGGGTGGAGAATCATGACGCCCTTGCCGCCGCCGGCTTTTCCCGTCTGATCCAGGTCTCCCCGGACAACCTGCCGCTCGAAGAAGCAATAAAACCCGCGATTGCCATCGTCCTTCTGCGTAAAGCTGCGTATACCGCATCTCAAAGCCTATAGGGATGGGGCTCCGAAAAAAAGTCGCCCCATCCCTATAGGCTTTGAGATGAGAGGGTAATACTGAGAATAACAAAACTGGAAATAGTAACCGGGGAAAAACAAGAAACGGAGTCTGGCCAGATGGCTAAACTCCGTTTCTGCGGTGCGGACGAGGCTCGAACTCGCGACCCCCGGCGTGACAGGCCGGTATTCTAAACCGACTGAACTACCGCACCAATTGTCAGTGAACTTCCCTTTCGGGATTGCAAAGGTACAACTAAAATTTGATTCTGCAAATATTTTGAAAGAA
>JAFSJK010000018.1 GCA_017439305.1 Bacteroidales bacterium
AACCCCATCATCGAAGGTCTGACCAAACAAATCAAAAACCTCCAGGAGAAGGTCGATAAACTGGAGAAGGAAAAGGATGCGAAGGACCAGCGGATAGAGGAGCTTGAGAGCGAAGTCCTCCAGCTCCGGAAAGCCATCCGCGAGGTGTGCCCGGACCTGGTGCCAAGCAGGCGCGGGACGAACGGAAAGAGCGCCAAACGGAACCCGGATGGAACGTTCGCAAAAATGGAGGAGCGATGAAGGAGAAAGACATCGACGCGATAGTGATCCATTGTTCCGCCACGCCGGAAGGACTGCCTATCACCCTGGAGGACATCGACAGGTGGCACCGGGCGAAGGGCTGGGCGATGGTCGGGTACAACTACGTCATCGAGCTGGACGGAAAGGTCCGGGAGGGTCGCCCCTTGACAAGGGACGGCGCTCACGCGAACACTCCGGGGCTGTCCGGGAAACCCTACAATACGCACTCCATCGGCATCTGCTATATCGGTGGCGTCGAAGGCGAGCTGGACGAGAAAGGGAAAATCGTGGAGAAGAAGGACAAGCGCGGCAAGCCCATCGAGAAGGACACCAGGACGCCGGAGCAGAAAAAGGCCCTGGTCAAGCTGGTGTACGAGCTCATCGACAAGTACCCGAACATCAAGGAGGTCATTGGCCACCGGGACACGTCGCCGGATCTGAACGGGGACGGCTTCATCAACCGATACGAATGGATAAAGGGCTGTCCGTGCTTCGACGTCCGCGCCGAGTTCCCGATGTCCATCTGCAAAGCGAAAAAGAAATGACGAACGTCCTGCTATATCTCTGGCAGCTCCCGCAGAACCTGCTTGGGCTGCTGCTCCTGGACATCTATGGGCGTGTCGTACCCATCGACTTCCGGGGAGACGACTGGAGGAGCCGCCTGCGCCGAGGTGGTCGTCCTCGGAATCAAGGACTACCTGGACAATGACCGCTAAGACCTGGCTCCAGCTCGCCGCCGTCCTGGCCGCTTTCCTCCTGTCGCTCGCCGTGTCCTTCTGGGCGGGGCGGACCGTCGGCCGGAGGGAGGCGCCGTCCGGGAAGCCGGACACCGTCAGGATCGAGAGGTGGCTGCCGGCGCCCATACCGGAGCCGGACTCGACGCAGCTCAGGCCGAAGGTGGTCTATCTCCCCAGGGTGGTCCACGACACGACCTTCGTCCACGACACGACTGCGGTTCATGATTCAGTCCTCGTGGAGGTTCCCATCACAGAAAAGCGCTACGAGACGGGCAGCTACCGCGCAACGGTCAGGGGATTCCGGCCGGAGCTCGTGGACATCTGGGTGAAGGAGACCTCAACCACGATCCGCGTCCCTTATCGGGATCACTGGAATTTCACCGTCGGCCCGCAGGCCGGAATCGGCTATACCCCCGCGGGGGTGCAGCCATACGCCGGTGTCGGCATCACATTCGGATATTCGTTCTAAGACCCACATCCCCGCCGAGGGGTTGTAATCAGTGTTAAGTTTTGTTCGCAAGCCCTGGCCGTGAGGTCCGGGCTTGTATCTTTTTGTAAAATAATTGTAATTTTACTATTAAAAAATTTGCGCAGTAATAGAATTATTGCTATCTTTGTAGTGCCAAACGATACGTAATATGAAGTACAACGAATTGCACAGGCTCATCAGAGCGAACGGCTGGGAAAAAGTAAGGCAGATGGGGACCAGCCACGTGATTTACAGGAAAGGCTCCATCACCTACCCGGTTCCCGACCACGGGGCGAAAGAGGTCGGAAAGGGGCTGGAACTGAAAATCAGGAAGGAAATGGGGCTGAAATAAGCCCCTCTCCTTCCATCCATATAGACAAACAACATCACGAAACAATGAAACAGATAGAAGCAATCATCGAAAGGGCGTCCGACGGCACTTATGCCGTCTTCTGCAAGGACGAAATCTTCTCCGGCGCTGGAGACACCATCGAGGCCGCGAAGGCCGACATGGAGCAGCAGATGGCCTTCTATAAGGAGACCGCTAAAGAAGAGGGGTTCAAGTATCCGGACTGGCTTGACGGAGAATACTCGGTCGATTACACCGTCGACATGACCAGCCTGATGGCGTACTACGTCGGAAACGGGATCTTCACCCTCGCCGGCCTGGAGAAGGTGACCGGAATCAGCCAGAAGCAGCTCTGGGCATACCTGAACGGAACGAAGCCGCGCAAGGCTCAGCAGGACCGCATCGCGTCCGGACTCCGTTCCCTGAACAGAGACCTTTCCACCATATTTGCGTAATCG
The DNA here is from genome assembly GCA_017439305.1 of Bacteroidales bacterium. GTDB lineage: Bacteria > Bacteroidota > Bacteroidia > Bacteroidales > UBA932 > Cryptobacteroides. The sequence continues at coordinate 2,254 of JAFSJK010000018.1, forward strand.
TTTGGCGACATTACCGTATGGTGAGCCCCGGAGCAATCCGGGGCTTTTTCTTCGGGAAATGGAAAGAAAACTGCATTTTTCGGCAATTTCTTGACGAAATGTGCAATTTCTTTGCATAATACGGAATTCTATCCGGCGTTTCCGGCAATCTGCTTCCTCAGTTCCTCGAAGCTACGGCTCAGGATGTCCTGGACGGTCTGCTGCCTCTTCCCGTAGAGGACGTAGTCGATCACCTGCCGGTTCGCCCTGTCTATCTTCGAGCGGTCGAAGTTGATGTAGATGTCGGTGACGGTCCCGCCGGAGTGGCCCATCGCGGCGGCGATGGTCTCCCGCGGGATCTCAAGTTCTGCGGCGATGGTCGCCCAGGAGTGCCGCGCCCAGTACATGGAGAACCCCGGGAGGCCGAGTTCTGCGGCGACGTCCTTCAGGACGTTGTCCACCTTCGACGTCCAGTGGTGGGTGCAGGAGTACGTGTCGAGGGGGTTGAGGAGCCAGTCCTTCCCCCTCAGCCGCTCGATGACCTCCATGCACTCCGGCTCCACCTTGATGCTGTAGGGCCTGCCGGTCTTCGCCCGCCGGTACTCGAGGCGTCCGTCCTCGATGCCGGTGGCGTGCACGAGGTCCTCGGTGTTCATGCCGATCAGGAGGAAAGAGACCTCGAAGAAGTCGACGTATCTCTTCTTCCATGCGGGGAGGTTGGCGGCGAACAGGCGGCGCAGCCTGTCGGCGGGCAGGCAGCGCTTCGCGGTCGCCTCGCCCCGGATCTCGTAGTTCAGGAATGGGTAGTGCTGCGTGATGCCGCGCTTCCGGGCGTAATTGAAGACGGCGCGGATGTTCCTTAGGTGGATGTTCCTGGCGTTCTTCTTCGGGGACGTGACGGACAGGAACGAGTCGAAGCGGTCGAGCCATCCGATGCTGATGTCGGCGAAGGACAGCCGTTCGGCCCTGGGGTCGAAGGCGAGGATTCGCGCGACGGTGGCCATGTAGATCTCGGTCGTCCTCGGCTTCGGCCTGGTGGAGGCGAACTTCCTGAAGACTCCGAGGAACCGGTCCGGCTCCCTCTCGCCGGGGGTCATCTCCTCCAGGATCCTGTCGCGGACCTCGCGGGCCGTGAGTCCGTCGAGTTTCCGCCTGCGCTGCAGGTCCAGGAGGATGGTGTCGACGTCGGCCTTCCTCAGCTCGGCGGAGACCTGGACGGCGGCGGACTTCGCCTTGAGCGCTCCGGCGTCCCAGTCGGAGGGGAGGAGGCGGATACCGGTGGAGAGGTAGGAGACCGTGCGGTCCTTGGTGATGGAGATCTTGAGCAGCGCGGATTTTCCGGGCTCGGTCTTCCTGGTGTCGAGGTAGAACTTGGTGGTGATCATGATTTGAGAAGGTGTTTGAGAAAGTCGCAAACAAGTCGCAAACAAAATGCACCTATTTTGCACATATTTGCACGAAAATGCACGACTGTTGCCTTTTTTTTATGCGAAGCAGGGCGGTCGTGCAAATAGTGCAACCGATTGATTATCGGTGTTTTATGTCGCGGAGAGAGCGAGATTCGAACTCGCGATACCCTTTTGGGGTACACACGCTTTCCAGGCGTGCCTCTTCAGCCACTCGAGCATCTCTCCAATACGTATCCGGGGCCTTTCGGTCAAAACCGGACTGCAAAGGTAGTAAAAAAATTAGAAAATCCCACAAGTCCGGGAAGAATTTGTGGGATTTTCCAAGTTGTTACTCCTTGACCATATAGGACTCGGCCAGGATGAGGCCGGAAGAGGAGATGTCCTCGTGCGGATCTTCCAATTCTTCGGGCTGGGCCCACATTTCAAACCGGAAGAACATATCGGGATAGGCCGACATGTCACTGACGGCCTGCCAGACGCCGTTCTCGTCCTTCTGCAGGACGAACGGAACGGAACCGCTGGTGATGGCGCCATCGTAGAAGAGACGGCCGGTTCCCGCGGCGACGATCGGATAGGCGTCATACACGACACCGGTCCGTTTCATCGTGTAGGATCCCACGTAATTGCCGAGGGGCAGCAGCAGTTTGTTCGCTTCCAGGACGATGTCTTCCACGGTCATGTCAATCGCGATCGTGGACGCATCATAGGTGAGGGAGAGCGCATAGACGCCGTCGCCGGTCTCCGCCAGGGAGGCCTGCATCGGGAAATCGCGGTTGTTGGGCTGCTGCTTTCCGTGCCAGGCCCAGTCTCCAAGCAGTCCGGCTTCCTTCAGGTCGAACTGGCCGACGGTGAATTCGCCGGACACTTCGCCGATGGTCCAGCGGACCAGCGCTTCGCGGTAGTCCGTTCCGGGATTCTGGGCGACGTGGACCGTAAAGACCTCGGGCGTCGCATCGAAGGTGACCCAGTCCTGGTCGCTGGTGGCCTGGACGACGGATTCGTTGGCATCATAGGTGAACTCGACGCTCTGGCGTCCGTTCTTGACGGTGAAATCCTTCCAAGTATAGCTCTTGACAATGACGCCGAACTGCTGGACGATGGTCTGTCCGGTAGCGTTGCCGGCTTTCATGTCGATGATGGCGTAGCGGCTCTCCAACCCGTCGTAAGGGTCCACGGAAACCTCGATCCGGTTTCCGGAGACGGTCAGGTGGCACCAGCTGTCCTGGGCGGTCATCGCCTGGAGCTGACCCTCCGCAGGGGCCACTTCGATGGTCCCGGATCCGCCGATGGCCTTGAAGGTGATGTTGGCACCGGACGTGACGTCGACGGTGGGAGGCACGTTCAGTTCAAATCCTTTGTCTTCCTGGCAGGAAACAAAGGCAAACGCGGCCGCAACAAGTGCTAAGATGGCAATGTTTCTCTTCATGGCGCTTCGTTATTTGGTTTTGCGGAAGGTCTTCAGGTAAGGCAGCTGGTAGGAGCCGCCGTTGCCGGCGAAGGAGTACTTTTCGGCACCGTCGTAGTACGGGCTGTCGGCCGTTTCGTCGGTGTCATAGTAATAGAGGAGGAAAGAGGTGGTCTCGAACTTGCGGGATCCGCCGTTCTCCTTCCAGTCGAAGGACGGATTCGTCTCGCTTCCGTTCCAGACGGTCATCATGCCGAGGTCGGGATTCATCCACAGGCCGCCGGAATCCGGGCCCAGGGCCCAGGGAAGCAGGACCACGATGAGGTGGTCGTCTTCGACGATGACTTCGTCCGAATCCGGCTGCAGGACGGCCTGGTAACGGAGTTCCAGCCGGCCTGTCCGGATGTTGTATTCCATCAGGAGGTCAAACTGCTTGCCCAGGTTCTTGACGCGGTAGGACACGCCCTTCTCCTGAGGAACCAGCACGATGTTGCTGATGGTGGAGGTGCTTCCGAAAGAGCCGTAGGTAAGGGAATAGGTACCCTCGAAGAACTCGTACGGGAGCCAGTCGGAAGGAATCCGGCCCTTGAAGGTCACGCCGGCGTCCGGGGCACGGAACGTGGTGTCGGACTGGGCGAGGTTGAAGTTGAAATCCATCGATTCGATGCTCTTTCCGAACACTTCCAGCGGCTCATAGAAGGAAAGCCCCTTCTCGGTGAGGATGTAGGGCACCGTAACGGTGTTGGCGATGTCGTACTGCGGGTTTCCGTCCTTGTCGGTCCCGAAGGCCTCCATCTCGTAGGCGGTGAACTGGTGGTTGCGGACATCGATGTCGCCCGTAACCTTCTGTCCGTCAATCTCGCCTTCGAAGGAACCCACGTAGAAGTTCCGGTTGATGTTGTACATCTTCTCGTTGAACTGTTCGATGGGCTCGTTGATCGGATAGAGGTCACAGAACTTCCCGTTGCGCTTGCCCTTCAGATGGACGACTTTCTGCTCCTTGTCATAGCCGATGATGAAGAACTGGTAGTCGCCGCCCCGGCCCTCGTAGTAGTCGGCGCTGGCGGTTCCGTACTTGTGCAGGACGGGATTGTAGGTGTCGAAGGACAGGACGGGACCGCTGTCGCTGGTCAGGACATACAGGCTGGTATAGGCTGCCGTCTTGTCCTCCTCGCTCATAGCGGTCACTTCACCCTTTTCGGAATCAAAGCGGAGAGCGACGTTGATGCCGCCGAAGTCGCCGTCTTCATTTCCGACGAAATATTCCATCCTCCAGCCGTACTGTTCTCCGCTGAGCATTTCGTCCAGGTCGGAGAGATAGCCGGTCAGGCGTTCGGCAGCCGATTCGCCGAAATAGTCGACATAGCTTTTCAGGCAGGACTGGGCGCCGAGGGCGGCGAGTCCGACGAGGCAGGAAGCGAGAATTCTTCTGATTTTCATATGCTTGCCCTCCTTCTTTATTTGATTTCAATGCTGTGCAGGTCCACGCGGCCGGCAAAGACGTCCTCCTGGCGGCGGAGCACCGTGGCGCGGAGGATGTCGAGGTCGATGTTGAAGGAATCCTGCATGTAGTTCCGCACGATGTCCAGCTTGGCGTCGATGAGATAGCCTTTCTCACCGGCCTTGACGATCTGCTCGTCCCACCAGGCCTGGTCGTGGGTGACGTATTCGGACAGCATCTCCGCGAAATCTTCGGTGTCGGAATGCTGGGCGTAGTCGGTGATGAAGCCGTTCTGGAGGAACTCCTTGTTATAGGGAGCGTCACTCCAGCTGTCGGCAACATAGCCCGTTCCGGTGATCATCGAGAAGTCCACCGGGAAGTCCACGTTCTGGTTCAGGATGTGGGTGAACTCGTGGTGGATGGTCTTGATGTAGTAGTGGTTCAGGTCTTCGGCGGTATGCATGTACTGCGGGAGCAGGTTCACGCCCGCCAGGAAGATCTTCTTGCCGCCTTCCGCGGTACCGAGGATGATGGTGCCGTTGTTGCGGTATTCCCATTCTCCCGTAAGGAAGAACATCTTCGGGAAATACCGGCGGGTGAAGGCGATGCCGGCGACTTCGTCATAGGTCTCGACGCAAAGGTATTTCACCAGGTGGGCCATCACGATGGAATACTCGAAGTCGGCCGGGATGGTGAAGTAGTTCATGTCGGACTCGTTCATCTCGAAGCGGTACTTGAAATCGATGTTGTACGGCAGCAGGAAGTTGGCTTCCAGCCACTTGTCGAAGTCGTTCTGCTTGGTCTCGGAGACCCGGATGACGCTGGTCTCGCTCAGGGTGTCCTTGACGCACGCGGGGGCGGCGGCGAGGACGGCGAGGGTGATGGCTATATGAAGGATGTATTTTTTCATAAGGCACATGCTTTACTGGTTGTCACGCGGATTGGGGGTGATGCCGGCGTCGCGGACCTTCTTGGGGATCTGGACGGCGGTACGCTTGTCGAAGGGCTCCAAAGTGCCCGTGTTGCGATAGGGGCGGCCCTCCGCATTGATGATGCGGCGGTCGAGCTGGATGCCGTAACGCTTGACGTCGAACCAGCGGAGGCCCTGGCCCAGCGTCTCGATCCGCTTGAGGGCGAGGACGCAGTGGAGCATGTTCTCCTTGGTGGAACCTTCTTCCACGTGGATGAACTTGGGATTCAGGTGCTTTTTCACGCTGGAGGTGTCCCAGACGTGGTAGGGATAGCCGTTGAACCAGGAATTGACGCGGTCCAGGTCCAGGGTGCGCGGAAGGTGCGTCTCGTCGGCGCTGGCGATGTTCCTGATCCACAGGTTCACGTCGTCCAGGGCTTCGTCATACTTGCCCAGGAGGGTGTTCGCCTCGGCCCGCTCCAGGAGGACCTGGTCGGCGGTGAAGGCCGGATAGACGGTGCGGTAATAGCCGATACGGGCCACCGGGTCCGTGTACTCGAACAGGTAGGGGAGCTTCCAGAACATGGTCTTGTCCAGGTTCGTGGCCTCGTACTCCTTCATGCCCATCCAGTAGGTCTGGTTGCTGCCGTTCCACAGGTTCGGGATGGCTTCACCGGTTTCTGTCGCGGCGAGATAGTTGCCGTGGGCATAGCGGGAATACACATAGTAAGGTCCGAAAGCCAGGCCCATCTTGGAATAGGCCGTCATCAGCAGCAGGTTGCAGTTCAGGGAGGCATCGATGTAGTGCTCGACGATGGCCGTGTACTTCTGGGTCATCGTGGACTGGTAGGCCCAGTCGCGGAGCATCGCGGAAGGCTGGGTGCCCAGGCACTTGGTCGCATACTCCACGCTCTTCTCGAACTTGCCGTAATACAGGTAGAACCTGGCGGCGAAGGCAAAGGCGGCCTTCTGGTTGAAGTGGTACTTCGGAACCGTGTAGTACCGGTCGGATACGTAGGGAAGTGCAAGTTCCAGATCCTTCTCGATCAGGGCGTAGTCCTCGGCGACCGTACCCCGGTCATACTTGGGATTGAGCGTGGTCTCGGACCTCTGCATGTAAGGGACGCCCAGGTCGGAACCGCTGGTCTCCGGGTTGTAGGCGATGCAGAACACGTTGACCAGGATGAAGTGGTTGTAAGCCCGGCACAGCAGCGCCTCAGACCGCTCGGCGGAGAGGTCGAGGGTGGCATCCAGCCGGGACAGGGAGTCGATGGCGTGCAGCGCCTCATTGGCGCAGGCGATGGCGTGGTAGGAGGCTTCCCAGACGGATTCCGGGTCCTCGTTGTCGCTCTCGGTCACGTCTTCCCAGGCGAAGACCTGGTCGATGAAACGGTCGGTGTAGGGGTTGTTGGCACCGTAGTCGTCCACATTGTCCGACATGAACTCGGTGACCAGCATATAGTCCGTGGGCGGATAGGCCGAGACCAGGAGCGCCTGGATCTTTTCCTGCGTGTCAATCTCGGTCCGGTTGTCCGGCATCTTGTCCAGGAACTTGTCGCAGCCCGTCAGAAGGGCGGCTGCTATCAGGATATAATAACGGTTTTTCATACGGCGCATCTCCTTAGAATCCAAATTTGAAAGTGACGGTGAACTGCTTCGGAACCGGGACGGCGACGCCGCCCGTGTTGAAGAATTCAGGATCCTGGCCGTTCAGTTTCTTGTCGGCGTACAGGAGGAAGAGGTTGGTAGCCTGCACCTTGAGGGAGAGGGTACCCATATGGAGGGCGTCCGTCCACTTCTTCGGGAAGTCGTATCCGAGGGAGATTTCCTTCATGCGGATGAAGTCGCCACGGGCAATACGGGCCGAGGAATAGTTGTAGGCGTTGTAGGCGTAAGCCAGCTCCGTGTTGGTGCGGTTCTGGATGCGGCTTGCGATGACGGGGACATCGGTCTTCTTCTCATCGCCGGGGACGATCCAGCGGTTGTTGAACTCCTTCGGCATGGAGTCGAGGTCGTTGTAGGTGCTGCTGAACACCGGGTCCAGCCGGATGACGTTGCCGAACGAGTAGGTGATGAACACATTCAGGCGGAAGCCCTTCCAGGTGAAGACGTTGCCGAGGGAACCGAGGTCGGTGGGATCGGCGTTGCCGGAGTACTCGAGGAAGTGCATCTTGTCCGGGTCGGATTCCTGGAAGTAGATATCGCTCACGGAAACGTGCTCTTCGAGGGTCTTGGTGCCCTCATTCCAGACGCTCTCCTGGTCCACGAAGGTGGGAAGACCCTCTTCGTTCAGGCCCCGGAACGGGATGGAGAAGATGCCGCGGACCGGATAGCCCTCCTTCGCGAAGCCGTAACCGGTAATCAGGTCGATCACGCGCGAGGTGTTCTGCAGTTTGGTGACGACATTGCGGGCGTGCGAATAGATGAGGTTCGTCGTCCAGTTGAAGTCACGGGTCTTGATGTTCTGGGTGGTAAGGCTGATCTCGAAACCGTTGGACTTCATCTCGGCCACGTTGCCGTACTTGACGACCTCGCCACCGACGCCGGGCGTGTTGACCGGGCCGATCAGGTCGAAGTTGTTACGGGTGTACCAGTCGAAGGTGAAGTTGATGCGGTTCTGGAGGAAACCGGCCTCGAGGCCGAGGTTCAGCTCGTTCTTCTTCTCGTAGGTGAGCTCGTTGTTGGCCAGCTGGTCGATGTCCAAGGCGACCTCGCGGATGTTCGCGAAGGGACGCCAGGGAGTGCGGCTGCTGATGACCACGGTGGAGTTCGTCACGTAGGAAGGACCACGGTCGGCCGTCAGGGAGTAGGAGGCCTTGAGGCTCAGGTGGGAAATGGCGTCATCCAGCGGACGCCAGAAGGGTTCGTCGCTGATGTTCCAGGCACCGGAGATGTTCCAGGTGGGGAGCCAGCGGGCGCTCCGGGCCTTGCCCAGCTTGTTGGTTCCTTCGTAACGGTAGGTGCCGTTGAGCACGTATTTGCCCTTGTAGGAATAGGTTCCGTTGGCGAAGAAGGCCACGCTGCGGTCGTAGAGCCAGCCGTAGGTGTAGTAGTTGGAGTTCTCTTCGGAACCCTGCTTGAAGACCTGGTAGGCGTAGTTCGGAATCTCACCCATCGTGTACTGGAGACCCCAGCCGCGGAACCAGGTGTTGTGACGCGTGATGTCGGCCCACTCGGTACCGCCGAACAGGTTCACGATATGCTTGTCGGCGAAGGTCTTGGAGAAGTTGGCCGTCGCACGGAAGTCATAGCTGAGCATGTTGTTGTCGGAACGCTCGTAGATACCGCCGTTCGGAAGGACGGTAATCGGCAGGGCGTAGGGGTTGTCCGGATCGGTGTACAGGAACGGGTTGGTCGCCCGGATGGTGGAAGTACCCATCGCCCGGTAGGCCTGGGCCTGGTTGGAACCGTCCAGGATGTTGTGCTCCTGGGAGGTCTGGGTGTACTTGGCCGCCGCGATGGCGCTCAGCTCCAGCTCCGGGATGACCTTGTACTTGATTTCGCCCTGGACACGGATGTCCTGGACGTTCAGGTCGATGTAGTTGTTCTTGAGCTCGTCCTTGATGTTGAAGGGTGCGTAGTTCCGGGTGTAGAACTCATCCGGGTCCAGGGCACGGGAGGTGTTCAGCGCATAGGAGTACGGGTTGATGTCGAAGTCACGCTTGACCTCGCCGTACACCGGGTCGATTTCGCTGGAAAGGGTTCCCGGGGCGCGCTGCTTCCGGTAGGAAGCGTTGGCGATCATGTTCACCGACAGGTTCTGGAAGATCTTGTAGGTGGTGTTCAGGTTCGCCGTATAACGCTGGACGGAACTCTGCATGGTCCAGCCCGGATCGTCCATCAGGGACAGGGAGGCATAGTAGTTGGACTTGTCGGAGCCGCCGGAGGTGGACACGGAGTGGTTGTGCTGCATGCTGTTCGAGAACAGCAGGTCGAACCAGTCGGTGTTGCGGTATTCGGCGGCACGGAGGTAGGCGGCGCGGGCGGCGTCGGTGTTCTGGAGGCCGAACTTGCCGGAGGTGGCGTCATACTGGCTGATGAGCTGGTACATCTTGCCGTAAATACCGGTGTTCATCGAATTGGCCGTCTCGGCGTAGTTCAGGTAGCCCTTCTGCTGGAGCTCCTGGTAGATGGACATCTGGTCCTGGGAGTTCATGATGTTGAAGGTGGAGTACATCGGCTTCAGGCGGACGGTGTATTCGCCCGTGTAGCTGATGTGGCTCTGGCCCGCCTTACCCTTCTTGGTGGTGACGACGATAACGCCCGCCATCGCGCGCGCACCATAGATGGAGGTGGCGGATCCGTCCTTCAGGATATCGAAGGATTCGATGTCGTCGGAGTTGAGGCCTGCGATCGCGGAAGAGATCAGGGTGGAGGCGTCACCGGAGGAGAGGTCGTCGGCGGAGACGTCCACGACGTCTTCCATGATCACGCCGTCCACGACCCACAACGGCTTGGAGGAGCCATAGATGGAGGTCGCACCGCGGACGCGGATCTTTGGAGCCGTGCCGAAGGTACCGGAGACGTTCTGGACCGAGACACCGGCCACCTGGCCTTCCAGGGAGCGGGAGATGTCGGCGACACCGGCGAGTTTGGCGCTCTCGGCGTCCACCTTGGTGGTGGAACCGGTCATCAGGCGCCGGTCGACCGTCTGCATACCCGTGGCGACAGCGGCGTCCAGGACGGTGGAATCGTCCTGCAGGACGAACCGGAGGGTAGTCTGGACCGGCAGTCTCTGATCCTTGTATCCCATGCAGGAAGCCACGATGTACCTGGCCTTCTCGGGAACGTTCTTGATCGTGAAGTTTCCGTCCAGGTCGGACATCGTTCCGACGGACTGGAATCCTTCCACATAGACGGCAGCGCCCACCACCGGCTCTCCCTGGGCGTCCACGACGGTACCTTTGACCGTCGTTTGGGCCGAAGCGAGGGCGCAGCCGAGGAGCAGGGCCGTCAGGAACACGATAAACCTTTGCTTCATAGGTTGTCTGCTATAGTTATTGTTTATTCTTTCAGTCGACAAAGTCGAAAAGTTAACAAATTTCGGGATTATATTCCACAATTCCAAAAAATGTCTGATAAGACTCCATTTCCCAGGGAGTTGTTTTGTTTTTTTGAAAATAATTTCGAAATTTGACCCAAATTGGCTTTCCATAAATGGAGGCCCCCGGTTTGGATAATAATTGCATAAAACAACGTAATGATGAAAAAACAGTATCTCACACCCGACGTCCGCGTCGCGTATGTCGGCTTCGAGGTGAATTTCCTCGTTTCTGACATCTCTACCGGCGGGTCGAACGGCGAAGACCTCGACGATCCCATCGACTTCGACCCCTGGTCCTAGTTTTCCAATCCTCAAACAAAAGATGATCATGAAGAAGTTTTTCTTTTTTGCAGTCGCCCTGACCGGCCTGCTCGCCGTCTCTTGCAACAAGGAGAAGGAAATGCCTGTCGCCCTCGACCCTGCGACGGGTTCGACCCATACCGTGTCCTTCAAGGCCACTATCGCCCCTGAAACCCGCACTTCCTATGCGGATGACAAGACTTTCTCCTGGGAGGAGAAGGACTCCATCACCGTCATCACGCTTTCCCCCGATGAGGAGTATATCCGCCTGACGACTTTCTACGCCCAGTCTTCCGGTCCCGAAACCATTTTCTCCGGTGAGGTTGAGGATGGATACACGCTCTATTCCCTGGCTTTTTACACCGCTGCCGGCAGCGGCGTGGCTTTCGGCGGAGAAGATGACAGCAACATCTATTTCTATCTCCCTTCCATTACCGATATCGACGACAGCGAGTCCGACTTCCCGGTGGCCAGCTCCAATCCGCTGGCGAACATGCCGTTGATCGGCCAGAAGCAGGAGGACGACTCCTATCTGTTCTACACCGCCTCCGGCGCGGCCAAGTTCACGTTCACGGACATTCCTGAGGGCGCCGCCTATTTCGCCGTCGAAATGTCTGAGGAGCCGCTTTCCGGATACTTCACCTGGGACGAAAACGGCCTCATCACCAACGCGTCCGCCCGTGAGGGAACCTATACCTATACGGGCGCCGACGGCGAGCAGCACACGGCCCGTTACGCCAACCGTTTCGTCGTCTATCATTTCAACCGCAATGCGGACGGCACCGGCACCATTTACATGCCGCTCCCTGTCGGCCGGATTCCCGCCGGTTCCCGGGTGGGCTTCTATGATGAGGACCTGGAAGAAGTCCTCTATTCCCGCACGGTGCGCGGGGACATTCCCATCGAGCGCAACAAGGTGACCGAGGTCGCCACTTTCTCCGCCGCCCCCGCCGCATGGGAGTCCATGGGTGTCGGCGCTTATTTCGACATGCCGGTGTTCTACTACATGACGGCGGAGGATGACAGGGAGACCGACGACATCCTTTATCACATGTCCCAGGTGGAGTTCTTCCAGGACAAGAACAACCCCGGCGTCTATCGTTTCGAGAACCCCTACAAGCAGGCGGCGGAATACCGCGGTTATGAGATCGACGAGGAGTTCGCGAAGGATATGGATGACTATCTGACCTTCACCGTCCTCAGGGACGGCTCGATCATCTATGACGACTACTATACCGGTTACAAGTATAGTTCGTCGGCAGGCGGAACGACCGCCGACGTCCATCCTTTTGCCGCCTGCCCCGGAAACTGGGGTGACGACAACTCCTTCAACTTCGTAGCCAAGTACAATGCGGACGGCGTTCCGACGAATGCTTTCCTCTCCTCTCTGTATCTGTATGAACTGAACGAAGGAGTCTATTACTGGAACTGGCCCGATTCCTGGAGCTACATGTGGACGACGGTCCTGTTCCCGGATGCGGAAGAGCAGCTGAACCTGAACTGTTCCGTCTCCATGTCGGAAATCGCCGACGACACGCCCGCCCATCCGACGGCCAACGTGGAGGTGAAACTCGGTGAAGACCTGGCGGGCGCCTGGCTCGTTGTCGCTCCGGACAAGGAAACGGCCGAGGAGATGATCGCCGCCGGCGTTGCCACCAAGGCCACGGAATCCGGCAGTTTCATCGCCCCTCTCCCCGAAGAAGCTCCTACGGGCACCTATTTCGCCTATGCCAAGACGATCCCCGTGGATGGACTGACGGAAAATTGCGCCCTCCTCTTCGTCTCCGAAGAAGATTTTGATTATTATCGTTCGGACATGGACCGCGGACTGACCCTGGATGATGTCGTAGGCTCCTACACCGCCAGCAACTACTACTTCCTGCTCAAGCAGTACAAGAGAACCGGATACGGATGGACGTCCGCCGCGCAGACCCTGACGATGGCCATCGAGGAAAGCGACAACCCGCTGAGCGGAGACATCATGTTCACCGACATCTGCCCTGAACTGGTGAAAGCCATCGCCGGAAAGAATATCACTTCCTCGCCGGTTTACGGCTGGTTCGATACGGCCACCGGTGTCATCCTCATCGATCCCGGCCAGACGGCTTATACCTACAATTCCTCCACCTATACGGTTGCCAACATCGATGGTGAGGCGGTGAGCCTGTATCTGAAGGAGCCCGGTGTCGTGTATTGCAAGAACAACATCGCATTCCTTCTGAACGGTGAGATGGACGCTTCGTATGACGTCCCTGAAGGATGGACCAATATCGAGACCACGTTCAACCGTTCCGGCAAATCCAACGCTCCCGCCAATGCTCCGGCCCGTCGGACTACGACGTCTTCCAAGGCCGGTCACAGCGCCCCTTCGCTCTCCAACCCGTTCAGCTCCCGGCGTCCCGTGAAGGAGGAGATTCCTTTCCTCGGTCATCGCGAGCCGAAGATCACCCGGTAGGCCGGCGCCTCCGGATATGAAAAAGTCCCGGATCCTTATGGGTCCGGGACTCTTTTTTATGCCGTCCGCTTTACAGCGTATCCTGCTTCAACTTCTCCACGTAGAGGTTGATGCGCTGGAGCTGCCGCGGGATATCGATGGACTGCGGGCAGTGGGAGAGACATTCCCCGCAGTGGATGCAATGGTCGGCCTGGCGGAGGGTCGGGATGGCCCGGTCGTAGCTCACCAGGTAGGCCTTCTTGAGTTTCTGGTAATCCTTCTGCTCCTGCGTCTGCGCATAGCGCCCTTCGGTGACGGAAGTGTTGTAGTGCTTGAAGATGCCCGGGATGTCGATGCCCCAAGGGCACGGCATGCAGTATTTGCAGTCCGTGCAGTTCACGATCGGGTATTCCATCATCTGGGTGGCCATGCGCTCCAGGAATTCGAGTTCCTCTTCGGTGAGGGGCTTGAAGTGCGTGAAGGTATTGACGTTGTCCAGCAGCGGGTCCATGTTCGTCATACCGCTCAGGGTGCACAGCACGCGCGGGTAGGTGCCGCAGAAGCGGAAGGCCCAGGAGGCGACGGATTTGTCGGGCTCACGTTCCTTCATCTGCCGGGCGATGGCGTCCGGCACGTTGGCCAGGCGGCCGCCCAAAAGGGGCTCCATGATGACGATGGGAATGCCGCGCTTGTCCAGTTCTTCATACAGGTACGATGCGTTGGCGTTCCGCCGCCCGTCGGCATGGTTCCAGTCGACGAAGTTCATCTCGATCTGGACGAAGTCCCAGTGGTATCTCCCGCTGTCATGGAGGCCGATGAGTTCGTCGAACTCTCCGGGCGCGCCGTGGAAGGAGAAGCCCAGGTTGCGGATGCGGCCCGCCTCTTTTTCCTTGACGAGGAATTCCATCATCCCGTTCTGCACATAACGCTGTTCGAAGGCCGCGACACCGCCGCTTCCGATGGCGTGCAGGAGGTAATAGTCGAAATAGTCGGTCTTCAGCTGCTCGAAGGAATCCTTGTACATCCGGATGGAGGCCTCCGGCGTGGCGTTGTTGAAGTTGGACAGCTTCGTGGCGATGAAGTACTTGTCGCGCGGATGGCGGCTCAGGGCGATGCCCGCAGCCTTTTCCGACTGTCCCATCAGGTAGGCGGGAGAGGTGTCGAAGTAATTGATTCCGTGTTCGATGGCGTAGTCCACCATCTCATTGACGGCGTCCTGGTCGATGACCCGCTGGCCGTCCTTCTCGATCATGGGCCACCGCATGCAGCCGAAGCCGATGAGGGACACCTTGTCGCCGTTGCGGGGATTCTCCCGGTAGACCATCTGTTCCGGACCTTCGTCGGTGGCAGACGCGGTTTTCTTCGGCGCGCAGCCGACGGCCGCGGCACCCAGGGTAAGCGCTCCGGCGCCCGTTATCTTGATAAAGTCTCTGCGTTCCATGGCTAGTCTTCGTTAAGGTGGTTGTGGCGGCCGTTCACCGTAATCGCGCTGATCGGGCGTGCCGGACACAGGTTCTCGCAGGCGCCGCAGCCGATGCAGCGCTCCTCGTTCACGACGGGCCGGCGGTAGCCGGTTTCCTCATCCTTTACCAGCATGATGGCGCCGGCAGGGCAGTGGCGGGCGCAATTGCCGCATTCGACCCCCTTCTCGACGACGCAGAGGTCGGGGTTCACATGGGCCGTACCCACGTGATATTGCGTCTTTTCCTCCTTGGTAATCTTGACAATGGCACCGGCGGGGCAGAGTTCCGAGCAGCGGGTGCACTCCGGCCGGCAGTAACCACGCTCATACGACATCTCGGGCTGCATGAAGTGCTTGAGGTCCGTCGAAGGACGGAGCACGTTGTTCGGGCACTCGGCCACGCACAGCTGACAGGCGGTGCAGCGGCGGTAGAAGTCCTTTACGCTTCGCGATCCGGGCGGCGTCAGGGGAATGTCGCGTTCCGGAACCTCCTTGTCCAGGATGGTGGCGAAACCGCCGTCCACCTTCTTCTCCTGCGCCTTCAGCGCGGCCGTTCCCACGGCCAGCGCCGCACCGGTGATGAATGCACGGCGTCCGCCGTCATTGCCGGCAGGCTCGGTCACCTCCTTCCTTCCCCACGCAAACTTGTACTTCAGCGCCCCGAACTTGCAGTCCTCGAGGCAATTGAAGCAGTCCACGCAGCGGCTGTAATCGATCTTGTGACGGTCGATGTCGATGCAGGCTGCCTTGCAGTTGTGTTCGCACACCTTGCAGTTCTTGCACTTTTCCGCGTCGATGACCGGGCGGAACATCGCAAAGCGGGAGAAGAAACTCAGCGTCGTTCCAACAGGGCAGATGGTGTTGCAATACGTCCGACCGTTCTTCCAGGCCAGTATGACAACCACGACCAGCGTAACGAGGGCCACGAAGAAAGTGGGCAGGCTCCGCAGCCAAACTTCCTTGTCATAGAAAGCATAACTGTTTGCCCTTTCCGCAATCGAGGCAAACAGGTTGTTCACCCAAAGATATACCGGCTGGAACAGGTTCTGGACAATGCGTCCCCAGGCGCTGTAAGGGGCCAGCAGGGCCACGAGCGCCTGTACGCCCACGATAATGGCGATGACGAACAGTACCCATACCCCGTAGCGGAGCCATTTCATTTCCGGGCTGAAACTGTATGGCTTGCGGTCTTTTTTCTTGCGCTTGCGTGCGACATTCAGGTGTGCCACCCCGTCCTGGAATACGCCCAGCGGGCAGATGACGGAGCAATAGATCCGTCCGAAGACCAGGGTCAGCAGGACCAGACCGATGATGACGGCCACGTTGAGGGCCAGGACGGCCGGCAGGAATTGCACTTTCGCCATCCAGCCGAGCCATCCGTGCAGCGCTCCTGTGAAATCCAGGAACAGCAGCGTGATGCCCAGCCAGAAGAGGATTGCCAGTGCGACGCGGATTTTCTTAAGCATTTGTCCTTTTATTGGTTGTAAGGACAAAGATAAAAAAAAATGCTTAATCCACCACGACCAGCGCGCGGGAGGGGTGGGAGAAGGTCAGCTTGACGACATCGTCCACCGCGCGGTTCAGCGTAGCGGGCCACCAGGCGTCGAAAACGACGGCATCCGTGGGCCACTGCAGGCCTTTAGACTTGATTGTCAGTGAGTTGTCAGGCGAGAAAACGGAAACACGCCTTCCTTTTCCCAGATGCAGTTCGCAACTGTCCGTGATGGCGAAAGCCGTGGAATAGTCGGAGACCATCTCCACCCTGATATCGCCCAGTTCAAACAAGCGGGTATACTCCATCAGGAGTCCCAGGTTGCCAATCGTATGGTCCTCCCTCCGTCCGGTAGCACCGAGGATATGGATTTCCGTCACGTCGGGATGCTTTGCGAGCACATACCGCATCGCCTTCGTCAGGTCGTTGTAATCCTGCTCGCTTTCGTGCACGATGATCGATGCAAGCCGGTCCTGCCAGGACTTGGGCAGCGTATCCATGTCTCCCACAATCGCTTCCGGCATCCGCTCCTCGCCGAACCGCCTTTTCCCATACCGCAGATACTTCAGCACGGACCCGTCGCAGCACACGACGGCATCGGCCGAATCCAGCAGGTACAGCGGATACGCCTTCCGGGGAAACTCCCCGTCGCACAGGATGACGATGCTTGTCATTCCTCTTCCGGCTTGGTCTTGAGGATTTCAGCCTTGGAGGTGCCTTGGGAGGTACCGTAGGTCTCCGGATCGCGGAAGCCGAGGAGGAAGGACTTGACGTCCATCCTTTTCTTGCCGGCGAGCTGGATGTCGGTAAGGGAGAGGGCGCCGTCGGCCGTGGCGATGGCCAGGTAGGTTTTGCCGTCGGAGAGGACGGTGCCCGGGGCGGCGTGGAGGTCGTCGCGCATTTCGCCGAGGAAGACCTTCAGCTGGGTGGCCTGGCCGTCTTTCGTGAGTTCGGTGAAGGCCCCGGGGAACGGGGAAAGGCCGCGGACCAGGTTGTACACGTTCTGCGTGGTGTCGTCCCAGTCGATGTGCTGGAGTTCGCGGGTGAGCTTCGGAGCCGGTTTAAGCAGTTCGGAACCCTGGACGAAACTGCGCTGGACGCGGGTTTCGACATTTTTCTGGATGAGACCTTCGACCGTCTGGACTACCAGGCTGGCGCCGAGGCCCATCAGTTTGTCGTGGACGTCGCCGGCCGTGTCGGTCGGGGCGATCCGGCATTCCTCGCGGAGAAGGATGCCGCCGGTGTCGATCTGCTTGTCGATCATGAAAGTGGTCACGCCCGTGAGATGCTCGCCGTTGATGACGGCCCAGTTGATCGGGGCGGCGCCGCGGTACTGTGGCAGGAGGGCGGCGTGGAGGTTGAAGGTGCCCATCCTGGGCATCTTCCAGACGACTTCCGGGAGCATCCGGAATCCCACCACGACGAAGAGGTCCGCCTTCCATGCGGCAAGGGCTTCCAGGAAGGCAGGGTCCTTGAGCTTGTCCGGCTGGAGGACGGGGATGTCATGGGCGACGGCGTACTTCTTCACGGCACTCTCGTTCATCTTGAGGCCGCGGCCGCTGGGCTTGTCCGCCACGGTGAC
Organism: Bacteroidales bacterium; assembly: GCA_017439305.1. Classification (GTDB taxonomy): domain Bacteria; phylum Bacteroidota; class Bacteroidia; order Bacteroidales; family UBA932; genus Cryptobacteroides. The sequence goes on from JAFSJK010000018.1 coordinate 19,712, forward strand.
CACGCCGACCACCTTGTATCGGCCCTGCATCAGGGCGTCAAGCGGGGCAACGGCGAATTCGGGCGTGCCCATGTACACGATGCGCGTCTTGCGGAAAAGGGACATGATCTTGCTGAAAATCCGGCGCCTCCAGGTCTTGAAGGCATCGAGGTTGATGGCTTTTTCCCGGATGGCCATCCAGGTGAGGAACGCGCCGACCGGGATGAGCACGAAGGCCGAGATGAATACGCCGATGAACGGGGTGGCAGCACCGTCCCGGGCCAGCTTCGTCCCCGAGATGTCCACGACCCAGTACAGGACGAAGAACAGGATGGAAACGACAGCCGGGGTTCCCAGACCGCCCTTGCGGATGAGGGATCCGATAGGTGCGCCGATAAAGAAGAGGATGAAGCAGGCGAGGGCCTGGGCGAATTTCTTCCAGATTTCCACGTTGCTCCACCGGAGGAGCCGGGTGTATTCGTAGGCGTCCATTCCCTGGGTCTCCAGGGTGGACTGGAGCATCTGGGCGTTGGAAGCAGCCCCTTCCAGGGCCCGCTTGTAGTCGCGGGGATTCTCCCATTTTTCCGGTCTCCGCTCCAACTCGAGCGGTTTTTTCCCTCCTTCTTTCCAATTGGTGTCCAACTGGTTGCGGAACATCAGGGCGCTGGAGCCGCGGAGTTCCGCCAGGTGCTTGGCGAGGCCGGCGGCGGCCAGTTCGCCCAGCGAGTCGCGCCCGTGCTTGAGCTGCTCGTTGGACATGGAGCGGACCTGCTCGCCGTAACGGGCGGAATCGGAGTGCTGGAACGAATAGTTCTCCAGCGGGATTACCAGTTCCTGGCGTGCGAAATGGATTTTCTGGAGGGCCAGGGTGGTATCGCGGTATTTGCGGGTGTTGGTCTCCTGGTAGTTGGTTCCGTCGTACAGCTGGAAGGTCAGGTAATCCTTGGCCTTGGACATCTTCATTACGCCGCTGTCGGCGACGGTCAGCCGGGTGTTGCCCTTGTTGGACAGATGGTCGTACACCATCACCCCGTACATCATCCCGGTTTCGTCATTCCGCTCGTCGATCCGGAGGATGTAGCCCTCGATCCCGTCATAGAAGGTGCCTTCCGGGATCTTGATTTCGGACTTGGTCCGGCCGATGTCGTCCCGCATCGTATAGATCTGGTTGATCGAGTAGGGGACCAGCCGGTCGTTGATGAAGAAGGCGGCGACCGTGATCAGGGCGCTGGCCACGATCACCGGCGCGAGGATGCGGGCGAGGGAGATGCCGGCGGCCTTCATCGCCGTGAGTTCGTAATTCTCGCCCAGGGCTCCGAATGTCATCATGGACGACAGGAGCGTGGCGAGCGGCATGGCGATGGGCAGCACCTGGCAGCTTCCCCACATGAGGAATTCCAGGATGACCTTGAACTCCAGTCCCTTGCCGACCAGTTCATCGATGTACAGCCACAGGAACTGCATCACCAGGATGAAGATGACGATCGCCAGGATCGCAAAGAACGGTCCTATGAACGACTTCAGTATGAACTGGTCCAGTTTCTTCATTTACGCCGTGGCGAGTTCGATGAGTTTGTCGAGGGCGGCCTTCAGGTTCGCGGTGTCGCGGCCGCCGGCCGTAGCGAGGCCGGGCTGTCCGCCACCGCCGCCCTGGATGAGCTTGGCGGCTTCGCGGATGTCCTTGCCGGCGTTCTTGCCCTTGGCGACGAGGTCATTGGAGTACATCACGAGAAGGTTCGGTTTGCCGCCGAATTCAAAGGCGCCGGCAAGCACGAGGTTCTCGGCCTTTTTCTGCAAAAGGAGGGCCATGTTGCGGGCAAAGCCCGGGTCCACGGACATTTCGAAAGTGGCGACCCGGATGCCGTTCACCTCGCGGGCGTTGGCATAGAGGCGCTCGGCGAGCTGCGCGGCCTTTTCGGCAGCGGCCGCTTCAAGCTGCTTGCGCGCGTCGGCGTTCTCGTCGACCAGTTTCCGGATGGCACCGGCGAGGTCGGGGGTGTTGTTGAAGAAGGCCTTGGCGCTGCGGAGGGCTTCCTCCATCGCGTGGATGTAGGTCTCGGCCGCCTCGCCCGTGAGGGCCTCGATCCGGCGGACGCCGGCGGCAATGGCGCTCTCGGACACAATCTTGAACAGGCCGATATTGCCGGTGGCGGAGGTATGCGTGCCGCCGCAGAGCTCGACGGATTCGCCGAAACGGACCACGCGGACAACGTCCCCGTACTTTTCACCGAACAGGGCCATGGCGCCCATTGCGCGGGCCTCGTCCATCGTCGCATCGCGCTTTTCCCACAGGGGATTGTTGGCGCGGATGAGGGCGTTGACCTTCTTCTCCACGGCGAGCATTTCCTCGTCGGTCATCTTGGCAAAGTGGGAGAAGTCGAAGCGGAAATAGTCAGGGCCCACGAAGGAACCCTTCTGCTCCACGTGGGTGCCCAGGATTTCGCGCAGGGCCTCGTGGAGGAGGTGCGTCGCGGAGTGGTTGGCCTGGATCTTCGCACGGCGGGCCGCATCGACATGCAGGTCGAAGGATTCGGTGCCGTCGGCGGGCAGGCGCTCTGCGAGGTGGATCGTCAGGTTGTTCTCCTTGACGGTGTTCAGAATGGCGATCTTCTCGCCGGAAGCGCTGACAATGTATCCGGTATCACCTACCTGACCGCCCATCTCGGCATAGAACGGGGTCTTGTCGAAGACGAGCTGGTAGAGCTCCTTGTTCTTCTGCTTGACGGTGCGCTGCTTCAGGAGCGTAGCGCCCTCGTAGTCCGTGAGGTCGTACCCCAGGAATTCTACTTCGTCGCCGGCAGCGAACTCCACCCAGTCGCCGAACTCGTTGGCGGTCGCGTTGCGGGCGCGCTCCTTCTGCTTGCCCAGCTCCACCTGGAAACCCTCGAGGTCCACGGTGTAGCCCTTTTCGGTGGCGATGAGTTCGGTGAGGTCGATCGGGAAGCCGTAGGTGTCGTACAGGACGAACGCATCCACGCCGGAGATGACCTTGGTCGAGGCGCTCTTCGCCATCGTATCCTCCAGCAGGCGGATACCGCGGTCCAGCGTACGCAGGAAGGCATTCTCTTCCTCGCGGATGACGCTTTCAATCAGCTTCTGCTGGGCCTTCAGTTCCGGATAGGCCTCGCCCATGTCGTCCACGAGCTGCGGGACCAGGCGGGTCAGGAACGGCTCGGTGAAGCCAAGGAAGGTGTAGCCGTAACGGACGGCGCGGCGGAGGATCCGGCGGATCACATAACCAGCCTTCACGTTGGACGGGAGTTGTCCGTCGGCGATGGAGAAGGCGATGGCACGGATATGGTCGGCGCAGACGCGCATGGCCACGTCCACCTTGTCGTTCTCGTGGTACATGTGGCCGGAGAATTCCTCCAGCTTGCCGATCAGGCCACTGAATACGTCCGTGTCGTAGTTAGTCGCTTTGCCCTGGAGCACCATGCACAGGCGCTCGAAGCCCATGCCTGTGTCGATGTTCTTGGCGGGCAGCGGCTCCAGATGGCCGTCGGCCTTGCGGTTGTACTGCATGAACACGAGGTTCCAGATCTCGATGACGTCGTCGTTGTCGGTATTCACGAGTTCCCGGCCGGGAATCTTCGCGATCTCCTCGTCGGGACGGAGGTCGATGTGGATCTCCGAGCAGGGGCCGCAGGGGCCCGTATCGCCCATTTCCCAGAAATTGTCGTGCTTGTTGCCCGTGAGGACGTGGTCCGCCGGCAGATGCTTGAGCCAGGCTTCCTGCGCCTCGGTGTCGAGGGTGGTGCCGTCGTCGGCCGCGCCTTCGAACACCGTCGCATAAAGCTTGGTCTTGTCGATCTTGTACACCTCGGTGAGGAGTTCCCAGGCCCAGTCGATGGCCTCGGTCTTGAAATAGTCGCCGAAGCTCCAGTTGCCCAGCATCTCGAACATGGTGTGGTGGCGGCCGTCGTGGCCAACCGCCTCCAGGTCGTTGTGCTTGCCGCTCACGCGAAGGCATTTCTGGCTGTCCGTGGCGCGTTTGAACTTGGGCTGGGAGTTCCCGAGGAAGATGTCCTTGAACTGGTTCATCCCGGCGTTGGTGAACATCAGGGTGGGATCGTTCTTGATTACCATCGGCGCCGACGGCACCACCGTGTGTCCCTTGGAAGCGAAGAAATCCAAGTATTTCTGACGTATTTCCTTTGCAGTCATCATAATCATTTTATTATAGCCTGCAAATATACGGATTTTATATGGATTTTCAAGCGTCCGGGATGGCCTTCCGCCATCGGAGGGTCAGGTAGAGGGCCCGGATGGCCAGATGGGTGAAGTAGGCGCCCATCAGGATGTGGATGGCGAGGGTCTCCGGAACGGTTCCGAGGAGGGCTTTCGCCAGGCCGATGCCCGCGAACCAGACGCCGAAAAAGCCCACGACGCACCAGGCTGTGGAGTTCCGCAGGTCCTTCGATGCGGTGGCACCGGTGAAGATGCCGTCCCACGTGAAGGCCGGGCAGCCGATGACGGGCATCAGCAGCAGCCAGGGTATGAATTCCCTCCCTGCTTCCACGACGCTCGCATCGGACGTCATCAGGCGGAGCAGCGGGACGCCGCCCACGCCATACACGAGGAAGAACAGGCCTGTTACGCCCAGGCTCCAGACGAAGGTCTGCCGGATCGTGGACATCACGCCGTCATGGGATCCTTCCCCGATGAAACGCCCGGTCAGTGCCTCTCCGGCATAGGCGAAGCCGTCGGTGAAGTAACTGAAAATCATCAGCAGTTTCATCAGGATGGCTCCCACGGCCAGCATCATGTCCCCGTAGCGGGCCGAGATCATCGTGAAGCCGATATACACGGCGATCATGCACATGGACCGGAGGAACAGGTCGCGGTTCAGCACGAAGAATGCCCGGAGTCCGCGGCCTTTGGTGACAGGGTTCGCGGCGTGCGCCCGGAAGAAGGTTCCGTACCGCCTCCGGACTGCGATGGCAGCATACAGGAAGCCGGTCCATTGGGTGATGAGCGTGCCGTAGGCGACGCCGGCGAAGCCCAGGGCGGGGAGGCCGGCATAGCCGAAAGCCAGACCGATGGATAGGAGGATGTTCACCGCGTTCACGAGGAGGTCGCAGACCATCGGCCGGACCGTGTCCTGCATGCCGATGAACCAGCCCTTGAAGGCGAACAGGGAAAGGGTGGCGGGCGCCGCCCAGATGCGGATGTAAAAGTATTGGGTAGCAAGGGCTTGCACCTCGGGGGAGCATTCCACCAGGAGGAACGCGACCTGCACGACGACCCATTGCAGGGCGACGAGTGCGAGGCCGGAGGAGAGGGCGATCCCCAGCGCCCGTTTCAGGGTCAGTGCGATATCGGTCTCGGCCTCCAGGACACCCGCTGCAGACGCTTCCTGGGAACTCGCGTGGTACCTTCCATAAGCCTGGGCCGTAAGGCCGCCGGTACCGCCCCGCAGGAATCCGAAATTCCAGTAGAGCATGTCGAAAAGCATCGAGCCGATGGAGATGCCGCCGATAAGGGCCGCAGCGCTGATCCCGCCGGAGGCGCCCAGATGCCCGGCCACGGCAATGTCCACCATGCCCACCAGGGGCACCGTGATGTTCGCGAGGATGCTCGGAACGGCGAGGCGGAGAATGTCCCGGTGGAGGTTCATCGGAATTTCTTGTCTTCTTCCAGCATGCCCAGGTAGGATGCGTAGCGTTCCGCGGAGATATCACCCGTTTCCACGGCTTCCTTCACGGTGCAGCCGGGTTCGTGGGTATGGGTGCAGGGCGTGAACCGGCAGCCGGCCGACGCCCGGAGCATTTCGGGAAAATACTTTCCGATCTCCTCCTTTTCGAGATCGACGAGCCCAAAACCGCGAAGTCCCGGAGAATCAATGACATACCCACCGCTTGCCAGGGGGTACATCTCGTAGAGGGACGTGGTATGCTTTCCCTGGAGATGGGCCGTGGAAATCTGCCCGATCTTGGGGTCCAGCGCCGGGTCCAGGGCCTTGATCAGGGAAGACTTTCCTACGCCCGATTCGCCGGAGAACAGGTTGACCTTTCCCCGGCAGGATTCCCGCAGGCAGTCGATGCCTTCCCCCGTAAGGACGGAGGTGTCGATGACCGGATACCCGGCCCCCTCGTAAATGGCGTGGAAGGCGTCGATCTGTTCCTGGGCCAGGGACCGGTACAGGTCCACCTTCGACAGGACGATCGTGGCGGGAATCCCGTACACCCCGCAAGTGACAAGGATCCGGTCCAGGAAGGGCAGTTTGATTTCCGGAAAAAACAGCGAGACGACCAGGTAGGCCCTGTCCACGTTGGCCGCGATGATATGGGCCTGCCGGGACAGGTTCGTGGAGCGGCGGATGACGTAATTCTCGCGCGGCAGCACTTCCGTGATCACGGCGGTGGCCTCTCCGTCCGTCCATTCGTACCGCACCCGGTCACCCACGGCGACCGGATTGGTAATCTGGCTGGCTTTCAGACGGATACGTCCCCGGAGAACGGCCGGGAACAGCCGCCACTCCGGCAAGGAGGAAAGTTCGTAGTGACTTCCCGCGTTTTTGACAACCGTCGCTTCACCCCGTGTCATTCGTCGCGCTTTTTGAACAGTTCGTACCGCAAAGATAAGGGTTTGTTTTGAAACTCCGTCCCGATTCCGTAATTTTGCTTCAACACGAAACGATAACCGATTTGACGTTATGAATATCCGAATTACGATCCAATACCATACCGAGTGGGGCGAGAACCTGGTGCTCCGTATCGGCAGGCGGCGTTTTCCGATGACCCCGGATTTTGCCGGCATGTGGCACATCGGGCTGACCGGCCGGAACCTGCGGGACGGAGACCGTTTTTCGTTCGAGGTGGAACGGGATGGAAAGACGGTGCGCCGCGAATGGCGCGACCACCTGTACACCGCTCCCGCGAGTGCCGTATCCCTGATCCTTCGGGAACGCTGGATTTCCCGTCCGGCCGATTCCTCGTTCTATTCCGCCGCTTTCAGCGATGTCATTTTCCGTCGTCCCGACGGGGCGTCTTTCCGTCATCCCAGGGCTACCGCTCCCAGGAAGGGGAACGTTTCGTTCCGGGTGGCGGCCCCCCAGGTCCGCACCGGGGAATCGCTGGCCCTGGCGGGCAGCGGCCCGCTCGGCGACTGGAAGGTGTTCCACCTGATGGACGACGGCGCTTTCCCGTATTGGCGCATGTCGCTGGATGTCCATGAACCCTTCGAATTCAAGTTCGTCATCGTGGACACGGAGACCCGCCGCCCCCTGTTCTGGGAAGAGGGCCCGAACCATTTCTTCGGGGAAGTCCCGGCTGCGGGAACACATCTGTCGGTGGCCGACCTCGTTCCGGAGTTCCAATGCATTCCCTGGAGGGGCGCCGGCGTCGCCGTCCCGGTCTTCGCCCTCCGGACGGAGGACAGTTTCGGGGTGGGTGAGTTCCACGATATCAAGAAACTGGTGGACTGGGCCGTCGCGGCCGGGCAGCACATCATCCAGCTCCTGCCCATCAACGACACCACGATGACCCATACCTGGCAGGATTCCTATCCTTACAATGCCGTCAGTTCCTTCGCCCTTCATCCGCAGTTCCTGCATTTGCCGGACGCCGGTGTCCGGAAAGACGCGAAATACAAGGCCCTGAAGGCTGAGTTGGAGGCCCTTCCCCAGATCGATTATGAGAAGGTCAACCAGGCGAAACTGGCGCTGCTCCGGAAAGTCTATGCGAAAAGCGGTGCGGAGGTGATGCAGACCCCGGCCTACCACGATTTCGTAGCGGCCAATGTCGAATGGCTGATGCCCTACGCCGTCTTCTCGGTCCTCCGGGACCAGAACGGTTCCTGCGATTTCTCCACGTGGGGCGAATTCGCCACTTATGATCCGCGCCGGGTCGATGCGTTCGCCGCCGCCCATGTGGACGAGGTGAACTATTATTGCTATGTCCAGTTCCTCTTGGACCGGCAGCTCCACGAAGCCGTCGCCTATGCGCACGGGAAAGGGGTAGCCCTGAAGGGTGACCTTCCCATCGGCGTGAGCCGCCAGAGCGCGGATGCCTGGCAGCACCCGGAACTCTTCCATATGGACAGCCAGGCCGGTGCCCCGCCGGATGCCTTCGCGGCCGACGGCCAGAACTGGGGCTTCCCGACTTACAACTGGGAGAAGATGGCGGAGGACGGCTATGCCTGGTGGAAGGCCCGGATGCGCAAGATGGCGGAGTATTTCGACGCCTTCCGCATCGACCACATCCTCGGCTTCTTCCGGATCTGGGAGATTCCCGTTCCGTACAAGAGCGGCCTGATGGGTCATTTCAATCCGGCCCTGCCGTACAGCGGGGAAGAACTCCGGAACAAGGGGTTCAATCCGGTGGCGACCGGCGATGCCAACGTCCTCTTCGTGGAGGATCCGCGCCAGAAGGACTTCTGGCATCCGCGGATTTCCGCCCAGTACACCGAAGCCTATGCCCAGCTTCCGGTGTGGCTGAAGGACCGCTACAACGAACTGTACAACGATTTCTTCTACCGCCGTCACAACCAGTTCTGGAAGGAGTCGGCCTACCGGAAACTCCCGGCCCTGGTCCGCTCCACGGGCATGCTCTGCTGCGGCGAGGACCTCGGCATGATTCCGGACAGCGTCCCCGAGACGATGGCCGACCTCAATATCCTCAGCCTCGAGATCCAGCGGATGCCCAAGGATCCCCGGGACAAGTTCGCCGATCCGGCCCGCTATCCGTACAACTGCGTCTGCGCTACCGGAACCCACGACACGGCACCGTTGCGCGCCTGGTGGGAGGAAGACCGCGCCCTTACGCAGGAGTATTACAACACGATGCTCCATTGCGGCGGCGACGCACCGGCCTTCTGCGAGCCCTGGGTTGCCGACCTGGTGATCGGCGCCCACCTGAAATCGCCGGCGATGCTCGCCATCCTGCCCCTGCAGGACTGGCTGGCCACCGACGGGGAAGTCCGCTATCCGGGCAATCCCGCCGACGAGCGCATCAACGTTCCCGCCATCCCGCGCTACTACTGGCGCTACCGGATGCACTGCACCCTGGAATCCCTGATTGCCAACGATGCCCTGAACGCGCACATCAAGGGCATGGTGGATGCTTCTGGAAGGAACAGATAATGAAAGACAACGACTGGAAATCCCGCCTGGGCGTGGTCTATTCCACCAACCCGGACTTTCACTACGAGACTCCCGCAGCGGAGGAGGCGGAAACGCTTCCTCCCGGGAAACAGCGGCTTATCGTTGCCATCGACCGGCGGAACCGCGGGGGGAAACAGGTGACGCTCGTGACCGGTTTCGTGGGAACCCAGGACGACCTGAAAGAATTGGGGAAGACCCTGAAGACCCGGTGCGGCGTGGGCGGAACGGCCAAGGACGGGGAGATCACCATCCAGGGGGATCTCCGGGACAAGGTGGTCGCCCTGCTCCGGGAAATGGGGTATAATGCAAAACGGGGGAACTGATGCTGCAGGACGTGTTCAAATCAGGCCGGCTGCTGTTGCCGGACACTCCTCCGGAAGCTCCGGCGCCGGTGGAGGAGGTCCCCTTGACGGGAACCCTCCTGGTGGTCGCGTCCATCCTGTTGTTCCTCCTGATCCTGCGGAGTTTCCTGACCGTACTGCCTTATCTTCGGGACACGGTGCTCCGCGCCCGCGGCAGCGCCGCCCTGGAGAACAGTGTCAAGGTGAGCCGGGACCGGAACCTGGTGGCCGCCGTCTTCCTGCTGCCTGCCGTGTTGCTCATTTACCGGTACCGCCTCTACGACCCGTCTTTCCTGCAGGGTGTGGGCCCGGATATCCGGCTTCTGGTCATCGCCGGTGTCTTTTTCGGCTACCTGCTGCTCCGCTACCTGCTGTCGCGGTGGGCGAGGCCCCGCCGCCGCTATGACGATTACCAGATGGCCTACCGGGCAGGCTACACCTTCTTCATCCTGCTGATGATGCTGGCGCTCGCGACGGTGGGCATCCTGTACCTGGCCGGTGTTGACGATCTCATTATCAATCGCTTCCTTTTGATCGAATCCGGCGTCATCTATTTGATCTATTTGCTGCGCCGCGGACAAATTTTGTCGTTATCTTGCAATCCTTTGACAACTTTTTTGTACCTTTGCGGCCTTGAATTGCTGCCGACCGCCCTGCTGGTCGTTTCGGCGGTGATCCTGTAGGTTAGTGAAGTAACAGAGTATGCCAGTCAAGAACATCCTGATTTCGCAGAACACGCCCCGTGTTCTCACCCCTTATCAGGCGGTCTCGGAGAAGTACGGCGTGGAATTCGAATTCCGCCCCTTCTTCCTCATCGAGCCGCTGACATCCCGGGAATTCCGCGCCCAGCGGATCAATATCCTCGATTACACCGCCATCGTCTTTTCGTCCCGGCACGCCATCGACGCATTTTTCTCCCTGGCGGAGGAGCTGCGGTGCAAGATTCCCGAGACGATGAAATACTTCTGCACGACCGAGGTCGTCGCGATGTATCTCCAGAAGCACATCGTCTACCGCAAGCGCAAGATCTTCTACGGTACCGGCACTCCGGACAGCGTCATCGCGCTCATCGGTCCCAAGCACAAAGGAGAGAAGTTCCTGATTACCACTTCGGATTCATCCAACAATGATGCCCTTACCCGGCTTTTCGACGCACAGAAGCTGAACTATACGACGGGTGTCTTCGTCAAGTCCGTTCCCCAGGACCTTTCCGGCGTGGACCTGCACGCCTATGACATGATTGTCCTGTACAATCCCTCCGATGTCAAGTCCCTCTACGAGAATTTCCCCACGTTCGAGCAGGGCGACATCAAGTTCGTCTCCTACGGCCGTTCCATCGTGAAGGCGATGGAGGAGGCCGGTCTCACGATCGAAGTCAAGGCTCCGTCCCCCGAGGTTCCGTCCGTGGCCCGCGCCATCGAACTGTATCTCGAAAACCAGCAATAGCCGCGGGATGGCGGCCACCCTTCGGAAGTCCGAACGGCTCTGCGGCCAGGTGGCCATCGCAGGGCTGATGGAACGTGGAAAGGGTGGTGCAGCCGGTTGCCTGCGTTACAAATACCTCGTGAACGAGGGTGCGGAAGTCTCCCGCATCCTCGTTTCCGTTCCCAAACGGAGCTTCAAGCGTGCCGTCAAACGCAATCTCCTGAAGCGGCGCATCCGGGAATCCTACCGGCTGCAGAAGGAACTTCTTCCGGTCCCCGTGGACATCCTGTTCGTCTACACCCCCCGCGAGGTGCTTCCTTATGCCGCCATTTTCGCATCGATGACCGATGTGCTGAACGCCGTAGCCGAGAGACTGAGATGAAACTTCCGAACTGGCTGAAACAGGTCCTGATCTTTCCCTTCGTGCTCCTGATCAAATTCTATCAGGTGTGCATCAGCCCGTTCACCCCGCCCGCCTGCCGTTTCACGCCCACCTGTTCCCAGTACGCCCTGGAGGCGTTCCGTAAATATGGACCGTTCAAGGGCTTGTACCTTGCCGTCCGCCGCATCCTCCGTTGCCACCCCTGGGGCGGAAGCGGTTATGACCCTGTTCCCTGATGCCCAAGAAAGAGAATATCAAGAAAATGTTCGACAGCATCGCGCCGTCGTACGACAGCCTGAACCATGTGATGTCGCTGGGAATCGACCGCCTTTGGCGGCGTGCCGCCGTGCGGGAGATCGTGGACGGCCGGGACCAGCAGATCCTGGACATCGCCTGCGGAACCGGCGATTCCACCATCGCCATCGCCCGGAAAGCGTCGGACGGAAGCCGGGTCGTGGGCACGGACATCTCGGACGGGATGATGGCGCTGGTTCGGCGCAAGGCCATCGACCGGGGCGTGGACTGGAAGATCGAGGTGGAGCAGGGTGACGGGGAAGCCCTCCGGTTCGGGGAGGGGCGTTTCGATGCGGTCACCTGCCAGTTCGGCATCCGCAACTTCGAACACAAGGAGCGCGGCCTCTCCGAGATGTTCCGGGTCTTGAAACCGGGCGGCAAGGCCGTTATCCTGGAGCTGTCCGTCCCGGACAACAAGCGGGTGCGGGCCGTGTATGACCTCTATTTCCTGCATGTGCTGCCCTGGATCGGCGGCATCGTCTCCGGCGACAAGGCCGCCTACCGCTACCTTCCCGCCTCGGTCCACAACTTCCCTTCCCCCAAAGACTTCTGCGGGATGATGGAGGAGGCCGGCTTCCGCAACGTCCGCTGCAAGACCTTCACCATGGGCCTGTGCCGGATGTTCGTGGGGGAGCGTTAGTTTGTCCGTCCGGGGTTTTTTTGCTACCTTTGCGCTCCGGAAACTAAAACCTATTCAGAGAATGTCCAATTATTTCTATGACATGGTCCCCCGCGAGGAGATGGAGCGGATGCCTTATCTGCCCACAATGGGGGAATTCGTGGAATGGATGGAGAAGACCTACGCTGACAAACCGGCCCTCTCCGATCTCGCCCACACAATCACTTACAAGGAATTAGGAGAACGCGTCGCCCGCCGGCGCGCCTTCATCAACGGTCTGGGACTGCCGAAAGGCGCCCATATCGCCATTTTCGACCGTAACAGCCAGGACGCCATCGAGCTGTTCCTCGCCGTCACCAGCGCCGGTTACGTGGCGATGAATTTCCCGGCCTCCCTGCCGGAAATGGCCGTCATCGGCTCCTGCATGAAATTTGACATCGCCGCCATCTTCGTCCGCGAGGAGTTCATGCCCCTCACTGCGAAGCTCCAGGGCGTGAAGGTCCTGCCGGCCTCCTCCATCGCCGAGGAGACGGCCCCTGTCACCATCGTGGACAAGGAGCAGCCGGCCGCCATCTTCTTCACCGGCGGCACCACCGGCACCCCGAAGGGCGCCGTACTGAGCCACCGTGCGCTGATGCGCGGCTCGTTCAATGCCATCTTCAAGCCGGGCAAGGTCATCGGCGTCCACCGTTATATCGCCCTTCTGCCCCTGAGCCACGTGTTCGGCCTCATCGCCGGTACGATGGGCTGCTTCTACACCGGCAACCTCATCTTCACCTGCGAAGACATGAAGGGTACCATCGGCAAGCTTCCGATGATCAAGCCGACGGTCCTCGTGATCGTCCCGGGCATCTGCGACATCCTGGCCGGCCTGTGCAAGATGTACGGCCCGCAGTTCCTCGGCGGCAGCCTCCGGATGATCATCTCCGGCGCTGCGAACGTGCCTCCGCGCCTGGTGGACATCTTCACCAAGCTGGGTGTCGAGTTCTGCTTCGGCTACGGCCTCACCGAGACGGCGAACCTCACCTCGGCCAACGCCGACGCCGTCACCCATCCCACTTCCATCGGCAAGGTCTATCCCGGCCAGGAGGTCAAGGTCGTGGACGGCGAACTCTGGGTGAAGGGTGACAACCTTTTCTCCGGATACTACAAGGATCCTGAAAAGACCGCTGAAGCCTTCACCGAGGACGGCTGGTTCCGCACCGGCGACCTGATGCGCATCGACGAGGAAGGGTTCCTGTACATCACCGGTCGTATCAAGAACCTCATCATTCTCTCCAACGGCGAAAACGTGAGCCCGGAAAGCCTGGAAGAGCCCTTCTATGCCGATCCTTGCGTCCGCGACGCCATGGTAAAGGAGGACGAGCTGAACGGCGTCCCGGTCATCGCCGTGGAAATCCTTCCGTTCATGCCGGCCTTCGAAGGAAAGCCCTGGGAAGAGGTTACCGCGTATATGGACGCGCTCGTGAAGAAGATCAATGATACGCTTCCCACCACCCACCGGATCATGAAAGTTACCGTGCGCACGGAGGATTTCAAGCGCACCGGCAGTATGAAAGTCGCCCGCGTATGACCAAGGAACAAGTTTTCGACGGCCTGAAGGAAGTCCTCACCGTCCTGCGTCCGCATACGGACCTTACTGGCGTGGATTACGAGACCGAGCTCGTCCGCGGGCTGGGCATCGACTCCCTCACGATGATGCTCCTCTCCCTCGCTGTGGAGGAAAAGTTCAAGATGCGTTTCCCCGACGGACAGCCCATGCCCGTCACGGTCGGAGACGTGTGTGAGAATGTCTTGAAGGAGCTCTAGAGATCCATCACATAACTGCGGCGCCGTTGGAACGGCTTCGGGTCGTATTCCCCGAACAGGGACTGGACCTTGTAGTTTTCCTCGAGCTGCGGATTCAGAAGCATCCGTTTGATTCCCAAGCGGATGCAATTTTCATGGATGTACTTGAACATGAGGACGTTCGCCCCCTTGCCCTGATACTCCGGAAGGACGCCGATCAGGAGCGCCTCGATGGTGTCGTTGTGGCGGAGGGAATGCAGGATGGGGATGAAGCCGAAGGGGAAGAGACGGCCTTTCGCCTTGCGGACGGCGCGGGAGATAGACGGCATCGTGACGGTGAAGCCCACGAGCTTGTCCTCCTCGTTCACGACGAAGGCGACGAGGTCCTTGTTCATCACGGGGACGTACTGCTTTACGTAGCCGTCGATCTGCTCTTCGGTGAGCTTGGAATATTCGTACAGCGGGGCGAAGGCGTCGTTCAGGACGTGGAACATCTCGCGGCCGCGCTTGGCCATTTCCCGGATGTTCCTGCCGCGCCAGATGTGCAGGCCGTACCGTTTTTCCACGAGGTCCGCGTACTGGAACATCGGGGGAAGGGTGTCGGGCAGGTCGATGTACCGCTGCGTCCAGTCCACGTCTTTTGTGAAGCCCATCCGTTCCAGATATTCCCCGTAGTAGGGGAAGTTGTAGATGACGGTGAAGGGGGAGTCGTGCTCGAAGCCTTCCACCAGGAGACCTTCCCGGTCCATGTCGGTGAAGCCGAGAGGGCCCTTGACCTTGGTCGCACCCCGTTCGCGGCCCCACGCGATGACGGCGTCGACAAGGGCTTTCGCCACGTCGAAATCCTCGATGAAGTCGATCCAGCCGAAGCGGACGGTGTTCTCCTTCCATTTCTCATTGGCCTTGCGGTTGAGAATGGCGGCCACGCGGCCGACAATCTTTCCGTCCCGCCGGGCGAGATACAACTCCCGTTCACAGAAGGACAAGGAAGGGTTTTCGTCGGACAGGGACTTCAGTTCATCGTCCTCGAAGGCGGGCACCCACTGGGGGCAGTCCTTGAACAGGTCGAAGGGGAAACGGATGAATTGCTTGAGCATGCGCCGCCCCCGGACGGGGACGATTTCGACAGATTCCATAGGTTCGTACACATTGGTTTGGCAACACAAATATAACGAGAATTATTCGTATCTTTGCAAAATATAGCGAAAAGAAGTACATGGACAAGAAGAAATTCAACCTGTGGAACCGGATCGTCGCGTGCGCGGTTTTCGTCATCGCCGCGGTGACCTACCTTTCCACCATAGAGCCGACCGCCTCCTTCTGGGACTGCGGCGAATTCATCGCGTCATCCTACAAGCTGGAGGTGGGACATCCCCCGGGAAACCCTGTGTTCCAGCTGTTTGCACGCATCTTTACCCTGCCCGTCCCGCCGGAGAAGGCGGCCGTGACGGTGAATGCGATGAACGCCATCCTGTCGGCCCTCACGATCTTCTTCCTGTATCTGACGACGGTGTTCTTCGGCAAGCGGCTCGTGAAGCCCGGAAAGGAAGGGGAGTACAGCCTGGCCCAGGCCATCGCCATCTTCGGCGCCGGTGCCGTGGGCGCCCTGGTGTACTGCTTCTCCGACACGTTCTGGTTCTCCGCGGTGGAGGGCGAGGTCTATGCGATGTCGTCCCTGTTCACGGCCCTGGTCTTCTGGGCGATGTGCAAGTGGTATGAGCAGGCCGACGAGCCCCATGCGAACCGGTGGATCGTCCTGATCGCCTTCCTGATGGGCCTTTCTATCGGCATCCATCTGCTGAACCTCCTCACCATTCCGGCTTTCGTGTTCATGTACTACTACCGGAAGAACGAGGACAAGGACCTGCCTTTCAAGAGACTCCTGGGCATCTTCCTGATCGGTGTCGTGATCGAGGCGCTGCTTGTTTTCCTGTTCATCCCGTACCTGCCCAAGCTGGCGGCCTTCTTCGACCGGATCTTCGTGAACGGTTTCGGCCTCCCGTACAACAGCGGCTCCCTGTTCTTCATGGTGGCCCTCCTGGTCCTCTGTTTCTGGGCGCTGTTCCGTACGCTCAAGAAAGACAAGGTGTTCTGGAATACGGTGATGCTGTGCGTCACGACCCTGGTCATCGGCTTCTCGCTGTTCTCCATCGTGATCATCCGCTCTGCGGCCAAGACTCCGACCAACGAGTACCAGCCGGACAACGCCTATACCCTCGTCCGCTACCTGTCCCGGGAGCAGTACGGCTCCACGCCGCTGCTGTACGGCCAGTATTTCGACGCTCCTTATGACCTCAAGACCGGCAAGTACTGGGCGCCGCTGAATGGAAAATATGTCAAGGTGGACGCTCCCGCCGATGCCGAATACCTTCCGGAAGGGAAGATGCTCTTCCCGCGGATGTGGTCCAGCGCCAGCCCTTCGCACGTGGACTTCTACGAATCCTACATGAACGGAAAGGGCATCCGCGTGAAGGGGGCGAGCCACAAGAAGCCCACCTTCGGGGCGAATCTCCGCTTCTTCTTTGATTATCAGCTCAATTGGATGTACTGGCGGTACTTCATGTGGAATTTCGTCGGCCGCCAGAATGAAATCCACAGCCCGTCGCCGGGCGAGCTTTTCTACGGAAACTGGGAAAGCGGTGTCGGATTCATCGACCGGATCCGCCTGGGCGACCAGCAGGATGCTCCTGCCGTCCTCGCGGAGAACAAGGGAAAGAATCACTATTTCTTCCTTCCGCTCCTCCTTGGCCTGCTGGGCCTCGTATTCCAGTTCGACCGCGACAAGCGCGGCTCCTGGATTGTTTTCCTGATGTTCTTCATGACGGGCATCGCCATCGTCCTGTACCTCAATCAGCCGCCTTACCAGGTGCGTGAGCGGGACTATGCGTACGCGGGTTCATTCTATATGTTCTCCATCTGGGTCGGATTGGGCGTGGCCGCTCTCTATGAGTGGCTCAACGATGTTTCCAAAGGGAAGGCCTCCAAGGTCGTGGCCGTGGGAACCTCCGTCCTCTGCCTGGGCGTTCCCGCCCTGATGGCGGAAGAGAACTGGGACGACCACGACCGTTCCCATCGCTACACCTCCACCGAGATGGCGGCGAACTACCTGAACTCCGTCGGCCAGAACGGAATGCTCGTTACTCACGGCGACAACGATACCTTCCCGCTCTGGTACGCCCAGGAAATCGAAGGCGTCCGGACCGATGTCCGCGTCGTGAACACCTCCCTGCTGGGCACCGACTGGTACATCGACCAGATGAAGTGGGCCTGCAACGAGTCCAAGCCGCTGCCGCTCAGCATTCCCCAGGCGCAGTACCTGTACGGCACGAACGAGTACGTATTCATCGCCTATGACGACGGTTCCCCGATGTATATCAAGGACGTGATGGACGTGTTCAAGGATCCGAAGATGAAGGTGGAACTGAGTTCCGGCCGCAAGGTGGATTTCATCTGCGCCCGCAAGATCGTCATCCCGGTGAACAAGGAGAACTGCCTGAAGTACGGCATCGTCCCGGAGTCGCTCGCCGATGAGATCCCTGAGTCCATCACCCTCACGATGTCCGAGGACAAGAGCTACCTGTCCAAGCCGGAACTCTTCATGTTGGATCTTCTGTCGGGCTATGAGTGGGACCGCCCGCTGAACCTCCTGAACATGGGCGGCGACCTGAATGTCGGCATCAAGGACTACCTGCTGTTCGACGGTTTCTCCTACCGCTTCACGCCGATCAAGAACCGTCCCGCCACCACCGACCCCGGCAAGGTGGACGCCCTGGAGCTGTATTCCAAGATGAAGGAGACTTTCAAGTGGGATGCCCTCCGCAGGACCGACTACTTCGTGGACTACCAGAACCTGTATACCTTCATGGGCGTTCTCTCGCAGCGCCAGATGTTCCTGAACGTTGCAAACGCCCTCATCGACGCCGGCGAGGACGACAAGGCCCTGGAGATCCTGGACCTGTGCCAGAAGAATTTCCCGGAGGAGAACTATCCGCTGGAAAGCATTCCGATCGGATTCAGCGCCAATGACTACATGGTCATCCAGATGGTGGAGAACTACTACTACCTGGATGCGGACGACCAGGCGCGGGAACTGGGCCTCAAGATGTCGGAGGCCCTGCTGGAGACCGCCCGCTTCTACCTGGAATTCTATGAGTATGCCGGTTCCAGTTTCGAAACCACGCACCGCTGCATCGTCTACCTCGCCGATGTCTTCAAGCAGTACGGCGACAACGATCTCTCCGACAAGCTCCTGGACGCGTATGAAATGCTGATGCGCGTCGCCACGGGCCGTGTCGAACCCGAAGAGGCGCCCGCCGATACGGCAGCCGTGGAGTAAGGCGCCGGTTCGGCCAACCGATTGCCTGTCAGGCATTTATCAAAAAGTCCCTGGGAGTTTCCTCCCAGGGACTTTTGCGTAAGCGACTGGCTTTCCGCCAGATAGGCGAACCGCCTTTTTAGTCCTCCTGGATCGCGGCGATGCCGGGGAGGATCTTGCCTTCGATGGCCTCGAGCATGGCGCCGCCGCCGGTGGAGACGTAGGAGACCTTGTCGGCGTAGCCCATCTGGGTCACGGCTGCGACGGAGTCACCGCCGCCCACGAGGGTGTAAGCGCCCTTTGCGGTAGCCTCGGCGAGGTCTTCGGCGATCTGGAGGGTACCCTTTGCGAAGTTCGGGAGTTCGAACACGCCCACGGGGCCGTTCCAGAGGATGGTTTTGGAGGAGAGGATGATCTTCTTCCAGTTCTCGAGGGATGCCGGGGAAGCGTCCATGCCCTCCCAGTCGTCCGGGATGTTGTAGATGTCGAAGATCTTCTGCGGGGTGTCGTTGTCGAACGCCTGGCCGCAGACGGTAGCGACGGAAAGGGACACGTTCACGCCCTTCTCCTTCGCGGTGTTCAGGATCTCGAGGGCATCCGGCATGAGGTCATCCTCGTGCAGGGACAGGCCGATGTGGCCGCCCAGTGCCTTGATGAAGGTATAGCCCATACCGCCGCCGATGATGAGGTTGTCCACCTTGCCGACGAGGTTCTTGAGGACTGCGAGCTTGGAGGAGACCTTGGAGCCGCCGATGATGGCGGTCAGCGGGCGCTGGGCGTTCTTGAGGACGTTGTCGATGGCCTTGATCTCACCTTCCATCAGGTAGCCGAACATCTTGTCGTTCGGGAAGTAGGCGGCGATGAGGGCGGTGGATCCATGGGCGCGGTGGGCGGTGCCGAAAGCGTCGTTGATGTAGCAGTCGGCATAGGAGGCGAGCTTCTTGACGAATTCCTTCTGGGATTCCTTCACGGCCTTCTTGGCCGCCTTCTTCTCCTCTTCGGAGGCGTCCTCGGCGAGGCCGCGCGGCTTGCCTTCCTCTTCGGCGTAGAAGCGGAGGTTCTCGAGCAGGAGGGCCTCACCCGGCTTCAGGGCCGCGGCCTGTGCATCGGCCTTCATGCAGTCCTCGGCAAACTGGACGGGGACGCCCAGGCACTCGGACACGTGGTCCACGATGTGCTTGAGGGAGAACTTGGGATCCACCTTCTTCGGACGGCCGAGGTGGGACATGATGATGAGGGAACCGCCCTTCTCAAGGACTTTCTTGAGGGTGGGCATCGCCCGGCGGATGCGGGTGTCGTCCGTGATCTTGAAGTTCTCGTCCAGGGGGACGTTGAAGTCGACTCTCACGATGGCCTTCTTGCCGGTGAAGTCGTAGCTGTCGATGTACTGTTGCATATCTTAGGATTTATAGGTTTTTCCAATCTGCAAATTTAATTATCTTTGCATAAAATTCAAAGGCCATGACCATCGAATATCCTGCCCCGTACTGGAAAGACTATGAACTGATTGACTCGGGCCGCGGCGAGAAGCTGGAGCGTTTCGGCAAGTATGTGCTCCGCCGTCCGGAACCCAAGGCGCTGTGGGCGCCCTCCCTGCCGGAGAGCGAGTGGAAGCGCCTGAGCCACGTCGTGTTCCGTCCGGGTGCCGGCTTCGGCAAGGCCGGGAAGGAAGATAGCGGCACCTGGGACAAAATCCGCAAGATGGATGACCAGTGGAGCATCGCCTACAACGGGGCGCAGGACCCGGAAACGCACGCCGCGTCCGACCTTCACATTGCCCTCAGGCTGGGATTGACCTCCTTCAAGCACGTGGGCGTGTTTCCCGAGCAGGCTGCGAACTGGGAGTATATCTACCGGGAAACGCTTCGTCTGGGGCGTATCGCGAAAGCGAACGGCCTTGGGGCGCCCAAGATACTGAACCTCTTCGCCTATACGGGCGCCGCTTCGCTGGCCGCCAAGGCCGCGGGCGCCGACGTCACGCACCTCGATTCCGTGCGCCAGGTCGTCACCTGGGCGCGCGAAAACATGGAGCGCAGCGGCCTGGACGGCGTGCGCTGGGTGGTGGAAGATGCCTTGAAGTTCGCCAAACGGGAAGCCAAGCGGGGAAATGTCTACCAGGGAATCATCCTGGATCCTCCCGCCTACGGCCACGGTCCTGACGGCGAAAAATGGAAGTTGGACGAACTTCTGTTCGACCTCCTGAAGAACGTCGCGCAGATCCTTTCCCCCCGCGACTCGTTCATGGTCCTGAACCTGTACAGCAACGGCTACTCGGCGATGCTGGGCGAGACGACCGTCCGCGAGGCTTTCGGCCTGCGGCCCGAAGCCGGCTTCGAAGCCGCTCCCGGCCATGACGGCAACTACATCGCCCTCGAAAGCGGCGAGCTCGCCCTGCGGGATTCTTTCGGCAAGGTGCTGCCGCTGAGCATCTTCGTGCGGTTGAAGCGGTAGGGAATCGAAGGGCAGGGCATTGCCATTATCATAGATAATGCGTATATTTGCAAATTAGTCCGGACCAAGACCGGACGGGTATGATTATGAATGCACTTGTCGTCCATTGGCACATCGATCCGGCCATCCTGCATATCGGGAATTTCGAACTCCGCTGGTACTCCCTCCTGTTCGTAAGCGGGTTCATCCTGGGCTGGTTCATCTTCAAATGGTTTTTCCAGCGCGAGAAGATTGATACGAAGCTGCTGGATCCGCTGCTGTATACGCTCCTCATCTGTACGATTGTGGGCGCACGCCTGGGGCACTGCCTGTTCTATCAGCCGGACTACTACCTGGGCAGCTGGAAGGGCTTCTGGGAGATTTTCATGCCTTGGAAGGGCGGCCTGGCCAGCCACGGTGGCACCATCGCCCTGCTTCTCGGCATGTGGTGGTTTGCGAAGCACTATGGGAAGAAGCATGATTTCGATTTCGTCTGGCTGTTGGACCACCTGGCTATCGCCGTGGCTTTCGCCGGCGCATTCATCCGTTTCGGCAACCTGTTCAATTCGGAGATCTACGGGGATGTGACGAATCTTCCCTGGGGCTTCGTCTTCGAACTTCGCGGGGAAACCGAACCCAAGCATCCGACGCAGCTCTACGAGGGTTTCACCTACCTGCTGCTGGGATTCGCCCTGATCGCCCTGTACAAGAACCGGTTGGACAAGATGTGGCGGGGCGAGTTCATCGGCATCTTCCTCCTGGTCTGCTTCGGCAGCCGCTTCCTCATCGAGTTCATCAAGGAACCCCAGGTGGATTTCGAGAAGACGATGCTCCTGAACATGGGCCAGTTGCTGTCGATTCCTTTCATCCTGCTGGGAATCGGGTTCCTCATCTGGGCTTTCGCGAAGAAGATTCCGGCGAGGGCTATCCATCCCGAGGTGCAGAAACCGAAAAAGGAAGCCACCCATTACGCAAAGCCTTTGTCCTAGGTGCGTTTTTTGCAGTAAATGGACGACCTCAAAAAAGATTATCAGTTAGTTAGTATATGTATTTGAAACGTTTTGCCGTCCTCGTCGCAGGTGCCCTCCTGGCCCTGCCTGCCTTTGCGCAGTATCAGGACGGAACTCAGGCAGCCGGGGAAGGGAAAGTTGTCCTCACCCTGGAGGACGCCTTGAAGATCGCCCTTAGCGAGAATACCTCCGTGAAGGTGGCTGACATGGAGATCGAGCGGCAGAAGTATGCCCAGAAGGGCTCCTACTCCGCTTTGCTTCCGCAGGTCAGCGCCTCCGGGATGTACAGTTACGCCCTCAAGAAACAGAAAGTCTATTTCGGCTCGGACAAAACCGACGACAAGGAGGGCGGTTCCTCTTCCGGCGGCGGCATGGCCGGCATGATGGCCGGTCTCATGGAGCCCATCATGTATTACATCATGGACCTGTACGAGTCTACCGGCACTCCGTTCGTCCCGTATGTCCCCAAGCCCAGCGAGGACACCGGCTCTTCCTCCGAGCCGATCGAAATGGGGCGTTCCCATTCCGTCAACTTCGGCATCAATGCCCAGATGCCGCTGGTGAACCTGCAGCTCTGGGAGAGCCTCCGGCTCACCGGCGACCAGGTGGAACTGGCTGTGGAGCAGGCCCGTGAGTCCCGTCTCGGGACCGTCGCCTCCGTGAAGCAGGCTTTTTATGCCATCCTGTTTGCCAGGGAGGCGTACAACGTCTATAATTCGGTCTATGAGAATGCGGTGGAGAACTTCCGGCTCACCGAAATGCGCTATAATGCGCAGAAGACTTCCGAACTGGACCTCACCCGTGCGAAATCCAATGTGGCGGCGGCTATCCCGAACCTGTACAACGCGGAGAGTTCCGTGGAGCTGGCCCTGTGGCAGCTCAAGGCCGTGATGGGCGTGGACCTGGACCTGGATGTCGACGTCGCCGGCACACTCGGGGACTATGCCGAGGAGATGTTCCGGGACATCCATGAGGCGGAGGACGCCTCCCTGGACGGCAATTCCCAGCTCCGCCAGCTCGCACAGCAGGCCGAGATGCTCTCCAAGCAGATCCGCATGCAGCAGTATGCCTATCTGCCCACCCTGGCCCTGTCCTTCTCCTACTCCTTCCTGACCCAGAGCGATATCTTCAAACTAAGCCAGTGGAAGTGGTTCCCGTCCTCCACCCTGGGCCTGAGCCTGTCCATCCCGATCTTTTCCGGCGGACAGCGCTACCACGCCATCAAGCAGACCCGGGTCCAGGCCGACGAGCTGGAGCTCCAGCGCGTCAATGCCGAACGGCAGCTCCGCATCGGCATCCGCCAGAGCCTGAACACCATGGAAACGGCCATGAAGACTTACGACGCCTCCAAGGAGGCCCTTGCTTCCGCCGAAAAGGCCTATGACATCGCCGTCAAGTCCTACCAGCTCGGGAAAAGCACCCTTACCGACCTCAACAACACGGAACTGGTCCTTACCCAGTCCCGCCTCGCCGTCTCCCAGGCCGTTTACAACTTCGTCATCGCGAAGGCCGGCCTGGAGCAGACCCTTGGTTATGATTTCAACGAGAATTAAGATATGAATTGCAAGATCCTTCTCCCCATCCTGGCTGTCCTGGCCGTCACGTCCTGCGGCAGCAGGAGCGGTAATCAGCAGCCGGCCGGCGGATTTCCCGGCGCTCCCGCCGCGAATGTCACCCCCTCTGTCGAGGTAGTCACCGCCACGGCCCGGGATGTTGCCCAGGAGAGCACCTATTCTTCCACCGTGGAGGCTTACGCCACCAACAACATCATGCCGCAGACCGGCGCCCGTATCCGCAAGATCAACGTGGAGGTCGGAGACTATGTCGCGAAGGGCCAGGTCCTGGCCGAAATGGACCGGTTCCAGCTGGAACAGCTCGAACTCCAGATCCAGAACGACGAAGTGGAATTCGCCCGCCTGAAGGGCCTCTTCGAGGAAGGCGGCGTGTCCCAGTCCGACTTCGAGGCGGCCGAACTGGGCTACAAGGTCCGGAAGACCAACTACCAGAACCTGCTGGAGAACACCATCCTCCGCAGCCCCATCAACGGTTATGTGACCGCCCGCAACTTTGACGTGGGAGACATGTTCGCGATGAGCGCTCCGCTGTTCACCGTCCAGCAGGTAGTCCCGGTGAAACTCCTCGTGGGCATCTCCGAGAACGAATACACCAAGGTCAAGAAGGGAGACGTCGTTTCCCTGACCGTGGATGCGCTTCCGGGACGTACTTTCTCCGGCAAGATCAACCGCCTGTATCCCACCATCAACGCGGCGACCCACACCTTCAACGCCGAGGTGATCGTTTCCAACGGGGACCGCGCCCTCCGGCCGGGCATGTTCGCCCGGGTGACCGTGAATTTCGGGACCAACCACCGGATCGTGCTGCCCGACCGCTGCATCGTCAAGCAGGAAGGCACCGGCCAGCGCTTCGTGTATCTGCTGCGGGAAGACGACACCGTGAATTATGTCCCCGTGACCCTGGGCCGCCACATCGGCTCCGAGTATGAGGTGGTGGAAGGCGTCCAGGAAGGCGAGACCGTGGTCAGCAAGGGCCAGGCGGCCCTCAAGGACGGGGTCAAGGTGCAGATCCTCAATGAAGAGTAACAGGATATGAGCATCTACAGGACATCCGTCGACCATCCGGTCACGACCGCGCTGGTTTTCGTGGCGTTCGCGATCCTGGGCCTCTTCTCCCTGACCCGGCTTCCGGTGGACAATTTCCCGGATGTGGAGTCCAACGTCATCATGGTGATGTCGTCCTATCCGGGCGCCAGCGCCGAAGACGTGGAGAACAACCTCACGAAGGTCCTCGAGAACTCCCTGAACGGCGTTGCGAACCTCAAGGACATCACTTCCAACTCCCGGGAGAACATCTCGGTCCTGACCCTGGAATTCGAATACGGCACCGACATTGAAGTCGCGACGAACGACGTGCGCGACAAGCTGTCGATGGCCAGCCAGACACTCCCGGACGGGGCTTCTTCCCCGACCATCTTCAAGTTCAGCGCGGACGACATGCCCATCATGATCATGTCCGCGACGGCCGACCAGAGCGTTTCCGCCCTGGACAAGATCCTGGATGAACGGGTTGCTACGCCCCTGGCCCGCGTCACGGGCGTGGGTACGGTCTCCGTGAACGGCGCCCCGCAGCGGGAGATCCACGTCTACTGCGACCCGAACAAGCTGGAGGCCTACGGGCTCTCCATCGCCACCATTTCCCAGATCATCGCGGCCGAGAACCGGAACGTCCCTTCCGGCAGCATCGACATCGGCTCCGACACCTATACCCTCCGCATCAAGAAAGAGTTCCAGGATCCTTCCGAACTGGAAAACGTGGTCCTGGGCAACCTGAACGGGGGCGTAGTCTATCTCCGGGACGTCGCCCGCGTGACCGACGGCCTGGAAGAGAAATCACAGGAATCCTACACGAACGGCGTCCGCGGTGCGCAGATCATCATCCAGAAGCAGTCCGGCTACAATACCGTGAACGTCATCCGTGGCGTCAAGAAGGAACTGGCCAAGCTGCAGCGCAACCTTCCTTCCGACATCAAGATCACGCCGGTCGTCGACTCTTCCGATAACATTCTCCGGACCATCAACTCCCTGAAGGAGACGATCCTCATCACCTTCCTGGTGGTGATGCTCATCGTGTACATCTTCCTGGGCCGTTGGAAGGGTACCCTCATCGTCATCCTGTCCATCCCGATCGCCCTCCTGGCTTCGCTGATGTACCTGTTTGCGACGGGTAATACGCTGAATATCATCTCAATGTCGGCCCTGTCGATTGCCATCGGCATGGTCGTGGACGATGCCATCGTGGTCCTGGAGAACGTGACGACGCATCTGGAGCGGGGAGAAAAACCGAAGGAGGCCGCCGTCCACGGCACCGCCGAGGTGGGTATCTCCGTCATCGCCTCCACCCTCACGATGCTGTGCGTGTTCCTCCCGCTCACGATGATTTCCGGCATGGCCGGCATCATGTTCCGCCAGCTGGGCTGGATCGTGTCCATCATCATGATCGTCTCTACAACCGCCGCCCTTACCCTCGTCCCGATGCTGTGTTCGCAGCTCCTCACGATCGAGAACAAGAGCGGCCGCCTGTACCACTTCATCTTCGACCCGGTGAACCGCTTCCTCGATGCCGTTTCCCGCGGGTACTCCCGGATGATCGCCTGGTGCATGAAGCACAAGCGGATCGTCCTGCTGGCTGCTGCCGTCATCTTTGCGGTGGTGATCGCCATCTATGTCCCCCGGATGAAGACCGAGTACTTCCCGACGGCGGACCAGGGCCGTATCCAGGTGTCCGTGGAACTGCCCATCGGGACGGCGCAGGACGTCACCCGCGACCTCGCGGCGCGTATCTACGAGAAGATTGTCGCCGACGTGCCCGAGGTCAAGGTGCTCAGCTATAACTTCGGCCAGGCCGATTCCCAGAATGCCTTCGCGTCCATGCGGAACAACGGCACCTACCTGATATCGATGAACATCAACGTCGGGTCGATGGAAAACCGCAAGCGGTCCACCTCCGAGATTGCCGACCTCATCCGCGAGGACCTCAAGCTTTTCCCGGAAATCAACAAGTCCACCGTCACGGAAGGCGGCATGGGCATGGGCGGCCGCAGCGCCGTCCAGCTGGAGATCTACGGGTATGACTTTGAGACCACAGAGAACGAGGCCCGGAAGATCCGGGCGAAGATGCTGGAGAATCCGAACTTCGTCCAGGTGGTCCTGAGCCGCGACCAGTACACGCCGGAATACGAGGTCGATTTCGACCGCGAGAAGCTGGCGCTCAACGGGTTGACTTCCACTACCGCCGCTGCTGCCGTGAGTGCGGCGATGAGCGGTACCGTGGCCTCCTATTACCGGGAGGACGGTGAGGAGTACAATATCCGCGTCCGTTTCGCGCCGGAATTCCGCGAGAGCGTGGAGGACATCGAGAACATCGTGGTCCACAACGCGCAGGGCCGGGGCATCAAGGTGCGCGACCTGGGCCAGGTCGTGGAATCCCGCGTCCCGCCCACCATCACGCGCAAGAACCGTGACCGTTATATCACCGTCACCGGCATGATGGCCCGCGGACATGCCCTGAGTGAGGGCGTCGAGGCCGTGACGGCCCTGATGGAGGCTGAACCGCTTCCGGCCGAGCTGTCCTGGGACATCGGCGGCGACTATGAGGAACAGCAGTCCATGTTCTCCGACATGATCCTCCTGATGCTCCTCATCGTCATCCTCGTGTACATGGTGATGGCTTCCCAGTTCGAGTCCTTCCTGGGCCCGCTGGTGATCATGTTCTCCATTCCGTTCGCCTTCACGGGCGTCGCCCTGGGCAACATGCTCCACGGCATGGCTGTGGGTGTGATGAGCCTCATCGGCATCATCATCCTCCTGGGTATCGTGGTGAAGAACGGTATCGTCCTGATCGACTACACCATCCTGTGCCAGGAGCGCGGGATGAGTGTCCGGGAATCGTCCGTGACAGCGGCCCGGAGCCGTCTCCGCCCGATCCTGATGACCACCCTCACGACCGTCTGCGGCATGCTCCCGATGGCCTGGGGCCGGGGCGAAGGTTCCGAAATGTGGAACGGCCTCGGTGTCACCGTGGCCTGGGGTCTTTCCATCTCCACCCTCATCACCCTCGTCATCATCCCGGTCCTCTATTGCGGGATCACCGAACACCTCGAGCGCCGCAAGGCCCGTAAAAACGCGAAATCATGAAAGCGATATTCATAGTGTATAACCAGGCTTACAATCAGGAGATTGTCGAGCTGCTGGAAGCCTGCGGACAGCGTGGGTATACCGTGTGGGAAGAAATTGGCGGACGGGGGAGCGAGACGGGTGAACCCCATCTGGGAAACCATGCATGGCCAACCCAGAACCATGCGGTACTCACCGCGGTGGACGATTCGCTGGTGGATGAAATCATGCTGCGTCTCCGGGAAACGGACCGGGACAATGCCAAGCTGGGCCTCCGGGCCTATGTGCTCCCGGTGGAGGACGCGTTGTAAAAATTATTTGCTATATTTGCGAAACGCTAAAACCCTTTGATATGCCGAAAGTAGCAACCAATACCAATTTCGAGGAGCTTCTCCAGGACGGGAAGCTCGTCATCGTGGATTTCTGGGCCACCTGGTGCGGCCCCTGCCGGATGCTTTCTCCGCTCCTGGACGAGGTCGAGGAGGAGATGGCTGACAAAGTCACCGTCGTCAAGGTCAATGTGGACGATGCCGACGAAATCGCGATGCGGTACCGCATCATGAACATCCCCACCCTTCTGTTCTTCAAGAATGGACAGCTGGTGGACAAGACCGTGGGCGCCATGCCCAAGAATGTCCTGGTGGACAAGATCAACGCTAACCTTTAAATAGTTATGAAGAAAATTCTCGTCGTAGCCGCCCTTTTCGCTTCGATGGCGGTTGCCAGCGCCCAGCAGTTCGGCGTGATCGGCGGACTCGCCCTCTCCACCTTGGACGGCGCCAAGAACCCCAAAGAAAACAAGCTGATGACCCTGTACCAGGCCGGTGTCGCCTTCAAGGCCGACCTCGGTGCGGGCTTCGCTCTCCAGCCCACCCTGACCTATCAGGTCAAGGGCGCCAGCGTCAAGCAGGGCAATGACATCACCTCCACCTCCAAGACCGGTTTCGTGGAGCTCTCCGTCGGTGCCCAGTGGGGACCGGACCTGCTGGCTTTCCGCCCTTACCTGTTCGTCGAGCCTTACGTCGGCTATGGTGTCGGCGGAAGCGAGAAACTCGGCTGGTCGAATATCAGCGAGGAACTCCTGAAGAAGTACAATACGGCCCTGAGCGAAGCCAAGAACAAGCTCGAGTATGGTGTCGGCGCCGGTCTCGGCGTGGAAATCGCCCAGCATATCCAGCTCTCCTGCCAGCTGTTCCGCAATTTCGGCCCGCTGTACAAGCAGGATAAGTTCGGAGAAGGCGACCTGGCGAAGGTCAAGTCCGCCTATGATGGCCTCAAGAACTATCAGGGCGTCAAGATCAACCTGGCCATCCTGTTCTAACCGATGCCGGAGCGTAGGGCTGTCGTTTTCTGCTCGGCCAGTTACGACATCGATCCCAAGTACAACGAGGCAGCGCGTGAAGTAGTTCGCGCGCTGCGTGCTTATGGATGGACCCTGGTCTCGGGCGGCAGTTTCCGGGGAACGATGGGCGCGGTTGCGGACGAGATGGAGCGGCAGGGAGGCTGTCACATTGGCGTGCTGCCCCGTTTCATGGCCGGTCTGGAGTATCCGCGGCTGAATGAACTGGTGTGGACCGATACGATGGCGGAGAGGAAGGAGCGGATGCGGGAAGGCGCTTCCGCCGTCATTGCCCTTCCCGGCGGCATCGGCACCCTTGACGAGTTGATTGAAACCCACGTGCTGGCCAAACTGGGCCGTTTCCAGGGGAAGATATTTGCCCTGAATCTGGATGGGTTCTTTGAGCCTTTCAAGGCGTTGCTGGACCACTATGAGAAAACCGGCATGCTGGATGCCCGCGACCGCGGCCTGGTGGTTTTCGCCGATACGGTGGAGGAATTGGCCGGATATCTGAAATAAGGAAGGATGGACCTGCAAGAAATCAAAGTTTTTCTCTCCGGCCCGCTGGCGGAGGTGGATGCGATGCTGGAGGAATCCCTCCGGAGCGACATCGCGCTGCTGTATGCGACGAACCGGTCCCTGCTTTTGCAGGGCGGAAAGCGGATGCGCCCCGCCCTGTCGCTGCTGTCTGCCGGGGCCTGCGGCGGCATCAACCCGGATTCCATCCGCTTTGCGGCCGCTTCGGAACTGATCCACAACTCTACGCTTCTGCACGACGATGTCGTGGACGGGGCGACGCTGCGGCGGGGAAGGCCGACGGTGATGTCCATCCTCAGCGGCCCGGCCTCGGTGCTGCTGGGAGACTTCTGGCTGGTAAAAGCCGTCCGATGCATCCTGGATGCCTCCCGGGAAAGTGAACGGGTGATCCGCCTGTTTGCCAAGACGCTTTCCGATCTGGCGGAAGGGGAGTTGCTCCAGATGCAAAAAGCATCCTCCGCGGATACTACCCGGGATGATTACCTGCGCATCATCTATTCCAAGACCGCATCCCTGTTCGAGGCGTCCGTCCTGTCCGGGGCTGTTTCCGCCGGGGCTCCGGAGGAGTGGACGGCGGCTCTCGCCGGTTATGCGCGGAACCTTGGCCTCGCCTTTCAGATAAAGGACGATATCTTCGACTATGCCGGCGGAGATTCGCTGGGAAAGCCGGTGGGCATCGATCTCCGAGAGCAGAAAATCACCCTTCCACTGCTTTGTGCGCTGGATTCCGTACCGACGGAAGAGGCCGCGGAGGTCCGGTCCAAGGTCCGCCGGATCGTCGATGCGCCGGAATCGGCGGAACCGGTGCGCGACTTCGTGCTGACGCACGGCGGTGTGGAAGGCGCGGCCTCCGAAATGGAAAAATACATCGATACGGCGATTTTCTGTCTGGAGGAACTTCCCTCTTCCACGGAAAAATCGTATCTTGCACAATTGGCCCGTTATGTGGGCGAAAGAGCTTATTGAGAGATGGAAACCCTGGCCAGCAACGCACCGGTAGCAGCGGCCCTCCACCAGATGGCGGAGAGCGGCCGGATCCCGCATGCGATGCTGTTCCACGAGAACGACGGCGGGGGAGCCTTCCCTCTCATCCTCGGCTTCCTGGACGAGGTGTATGGGCATAATCCCCGTGTCGCGAAGCTCATCCATCCCGACATCCATTTTGTCTTTCCGGTCACCGGACCGGCCAAGGACAAGCCGGTTTCGGACCAGTTCATCCGCCCGTGGCGCGAGTTGCTGCAGGAGAATCCCTGCTTTTTCGAGAACGAGCTCTACACTGCCCTCGGCATCGAAGGGAAACAAGGGCTCATCTCGGTCAACGAAGCCCGTTCCATCCTGGACAAACTGTCTCTGTCCGCCGTAGAAGGCGGGTATCGGACGGTCGTGATGTACTTGCCCGAGAAAATGAACCAGCAGGCGGCCAACGCCCTCCTGAAGATGATCGAGGAACCGCCGGAGAACACGCTTTTCCTGCTGGTCACGCTTCAGCCCGAAAAGGTGATGACGACCATCTTCTCCCGTTGCCTTTTCCTGCGTGTCCCGCCATTCTCGCGGGAGGAGGACCGTGCCATCCATGCGAAGGAAGTGGCGGAGACGACGGAATTGTCCGATTTGTTCCACGACTTGCTGGACGCACTGGTCCGCAAGGACCTTCTGGGTGCCTTGGAGACGGGAGAGGCCGTGGCCGCCCTGGAATCCCGGGAAAAGCAGAAGGCTTTCTGCCGGGTGGCTTCGGACGGACTACGGAACATTTTCCTGCTGCAGCAGGGACTTCCGGATCTGGCGGACCTCCTCGGAGACGAGCGGCCTTTCTTCGAAAAGATGGCCGCGACGCTCCGTCGCAACTTCCCCCGCCAGGCCCTCGCCGCCCTGGACAGGGCGCTTTTGCTGCTGGAGCGGAACGTAAACCAGAAAATCCTGTTCACCGACCTGGTGGACCGGCTCTATATATCAACGCTATGATGGATTCAAACGAAAATGTAAGATATGACTGCTTCCGCGGGTGCGTGATCAGCGGAAATGAGGAGACGGGGATGGAGGAGATCCGCTACCGCCAGGGTTGCTGCAAGTTGGAGGTGTACGACTACCTCAAGGGCATCGGCCAGGAGCAGTTCGGCAACCTCTTCGAGGTCCGTTTCAAGAATACCCGCAAAGGCATCTATGTCAATGCCTCCGGCCAGAGCATCAAGACCGGCGACCTGGTTGTCGTTGAGGCGCAGACGGGCCACGATCTGGGCATCGTGACCCTGGAAGGGCCGATCGTCGCGCGCCAGATGAAGTGCAAGGGCATCGACCCGGAAAAGACGGTCTTCAAGAAGATTTACCGGAAGGCGAAGCCTTTCGACATCGAACGCTGGCAGGACGCCATCGCCCGCGAGCAGGAAACGATGATCCGCTCCCGCGTGCTGGCCGCCAACCTGGGCCTGGAGATGAAGATCGGCGACGTGGAATTCCAGGGGGACGGTACGAAGGCCATTTTCTATTATATCGCCGATGGCCGCGTGGATTTCCGGCAACTGATCAAGGATTTCGCCGAGGAGTTCCATATTCGCGTGGAAATGAAGCAGATCGGCGCCCGTCAGGAA
This sequence comes from Bacteroidales bacterium, assembly GCA_017439305.1. Classification (GTDB taxonomy): domain Bacteria; phylum Bacteroidota; class Bacteroidia; order Bacteroidales; family UBA932; genus Cryptobacteroides. The sequence goes on from JAFSJK010000018.1 coordinate 51,549, forward strand.
GCGGGCCTCATCGGCGGCCTGGGTATCTGTGGGCGTGAACTGTGCTGCGCCAATTACATCACGGAGTTCAAGTCCATCACGACCTCCGCGGCCCGGGTGCAGGACCTTTCCCTGAACCCGCAGAAATTGGCCGGCCAGTGCGGCAAGCTCAAGTGCTGCCTGAACTATGAGGTCTCGGCCTACATGGATGCCCACACCCGGATTCCGAAAGTGACGGAACCGCTTGAGTTCGAGGACGGTCTGGCTTACCTTGTGAAGACGGACATCCTCCGTGAGACGATGTATTTCTCCTATGAGAAAGGCTCCCTGGCAAAAATGTACCCGCTTCCGGCCTCCGAAGTGCGCGAAATCATCATGATGAACCGCAACGGCCAGAAACCGGAAACGCTTCTTCCCGATGTGGAGCCGGCCGCCCCGGAATTCGTCTCCGCCGTCGGTGACGACAGCATCTCCCGCTTCGACGAGGCGCGCAAGAAAAAGCACCGGAACAAGTCTGGGAACCGGAATCGAAAGAATAACAAACCTAGGAAAGATGCGTAGATCGGGTATGACTTCCACAAACCGTCGCTCCGCGACCCCTCCCATCAAAGATGGGCCCCTCCCTCTTATGCGCCCGAGGGTGGGCACAGGTTTGTGGAAGTCATACCCGATCTACATCGTGCTATTGATAATCTTAGTGTCGGGTTGCAAGGAACCGATGTCGGTGGAGAGGTTTGTGAAAGGGGAGGGACCGTATACGTTCTTCGTCGATCTGAGTGACAGTACGGCTACCTATGATTTTGAATTCTATACACGGGTGGATGCGCCGCTGGATTCCCTGCGGAAGTTGTCGGCCCTGCCGCTCCAGGTGACTTGGACCTCTCCTTCTTTCCATGTTTTCCGGGAGGAAGTGTATATGCCCCTGGAGGGCAGGACTACCTTCTTCTCCCGGGAAGTCCGGGCTCCCTACCGGGCGGATATCCAGCCGGTGGAACCGGGACCCTGGACGCTGATGGTCCGGGCGGAAGATCTTCCGGAAGGATTCTGCGGACTGGGGTTGGTCGTCAAACGGAATCGACAGTAATGGGACACGGTAAACTCAGGAAATTTGCGGAGAACGAGACTTTCCGCTGCCTGCTGCAACCGGATGCGGCCTCGGTCCTGGCCAAGCCGGAAGGTTCGAAGGAATTGATTCTCAGGGACCATGCCATCAAGGGCCGGTGGAATGCCGAGATGTTCGCGAAGCCCCAGCCCATCGTCGTGGAACTGGGCTGCGGCAAAGGGGATTACACCATCGCCCTGGCCCGCCGGCATCCGGAAATGAATTTCATCGGCGTGGACATCAAGGGTGCCCGGCTGTGGAAAGGGGCCAAGGAAGCGACGGAGGACGCGCTCGGGAACGTGGCCTTCCTCCGTACGCGCATCGAGTTCATCGACGCCTTTTTCGGGCCCTCCGAGGTTTCCGAAATCTGGCTCACCTTCTCCGACCCCCAGCTCCGCGGCAGCGAGAACGCCCGCCTCACCTCTCCGCTCTTCCTGCAGCGCTACAGCCGTTTCCTGGCCCCCGGCGGCATCGTCCATCTGAAGACGGATTCCCGTTTCCTGTACGAATACACCCAGTCTGTCATCCGCGCCAATGATTTGCAGGTCCTGGCATCGGGAACGGATATATACAGCGAGGGAGTTCGGACAGGGGTGACTCTTGAAAACCGTCGCTCCGCGACCCCTCCCATCAAAGATGGGCCCCTCCCTCTTATGCGGCCGAGGGTGGCCACAGGTTTTCAAGAGTCACCCCTGTCCGATAATGTCGAATGGGATATCGAGTCAGTGTTCGAGGTGCAGACTTTCTATGAGAGTATGTTCCTGAAGATGGGGCTGCCCATTACCTATCTGGCGTTCCGGCTGGACCGGGCAGACCTTCCGGCGGGGGCGCCGTTCGCGTATCCGACGGATTTTGATGCGACTTACTGGCGCGAGGCGGAGGGACCGCGCCGGTCGTTCTCCCATCAGCCGACGAAAGGATAGTCAGGGTTTTACCCAGTGGATGCGGACCCCGTCGCGCTCCATGCCGCGGAACCAGGTCATCTGCCGTTTGGCAAACTGATGGATGGCGTTGGCAAGGAGGATGTGCATCTCCTCGTAGGACAGTTGGCCCAGCAAATACTGTGTAACGAACTTATATTCAAGTCCATACCATAGCAGGTCCTCAGCAGGGACGCCGCTGTCCAGAAGGCCCTGGACTTCTTCGACGAGGCCCTCTTCCAGCCTTTCGTCCAGACGGCGGTCAATCCGGGCGACGCGTTCTTCGCGGGAAACCAGGGTGCCGATGTAGAAGGTCTTCTGCGGAAGCTGCCCAGCAGGGACACCATTCTCCTTGTCGAACTTGTAGGCGCGGGTGGCGGCTTCGATATACAGGCCGGAGCCGCCGCACAGGATGGGGATGCGGCCCCGGGAGCGGACGTCGGCCCAAGCCTCGGCGAAAGCCGACTGGAACTCGTAGATGTTGTATTTGCTGCCGGCCGGCACGATGTCGATCAAATGATAGGGCACCTCGCCATACTCCCCGAGGTCCTTTCCCGTCCCGATATCCATGCCGCGGTACACCTGCCGGGAATCGGCCGACAGGATTTCGGCATTGCCCAAGGCGCGGGCCAGCTGCACCGCATACCGCGTCTTGCCGGAGGCGGTGGGCCCGAGGACGCAGATGAGGTCGATGTCCCCGTCGGCACAGGCTTTCGCCAGGGCGGCGGTGTCGATGGTTTCGGCCTCGGGCATCGCAGCCATCGGCGGGATGCCGGGCCGGTCGGGCAGGAGATTGGTTTTGTTCGGGAGACCCATAGTACAAAATTAGAGAAATTTCCGTACCTTTGCAACCCTATGCCGAAAGCGAAGAGTACCATCCAGATCAAGAACCGCCGGGCCTCGTTCGATTACGAGTTCCTGGAGACCTATACCGCCGGCATCCAGCTGGTGGGTACGGAGATCAAGTCCATCCGGGCGGGCAAGGCCTCGCTCCAGGACGCGTATTGCTTCTTCGCCGGCAACCAGCTCTTTGTCCGCGGGATGAACATCGCCCAGTATCACTGGGGCTCCTGGGGGCAGCACGAGCCTGTCCGGGACCGTCGGCTTCTTCTGAACCGGAAGGAACTCAACCACCTTTTCATGGAGGACAAGAAGGCCGGTCTCACCATCGTCGCCGTCAAGCTCTTCATCGCCGACAACGGCTACGCCAAACTCCTCATCGCCCTTGCCCGGGGCAAAAAGGAGTACGACAAGCGAAACACCATCAAGGAACGCGACGTCCGCCGCGAAATGGATAGGGGCGACTATTGAAAAAAGTCAAATATTTTCTTGCGGATTCAAAAAATAGTCGTACCTTTGCCGTCCCAAAAATAGAAGTGGAGAGATTTGGATTGCTTGCAACCACGTTAAAAAATGCTAAATTACATTTCATATCAGTGTTTTGTGTTTTTAGCCTCCGCATTCTAGCTCGGGGCTAATTTTTTTTTGACATGAACTACTTATTCACTTCCGAATCGGTTTCCGAAGGCCATCCCGACAAAGTGGCCGACCAGATCAGCGACGCCATCCTGGACGAGTTCCTGCGCCAGGATCCCGAGTCCAAGGTTGCCTGCGAGAGCTTCTGCTCCACGGGCATGGTCGTGGTGATGGGCGAAGTCAAGTCCGAGGCCTATGTGGACATCCAGTCGACGGTCCGGAATACGATCAACCGCATCGGCTACAACAAGGCCGAATACATGTTCGACGGCAATTCCTGCGGCGTGATGTCCGCCTTGCATGAGCAGAGTGCCGACATCAACCGCGGCGTGGAACGTGCCGATGCCGATGACCAAGGTGCCGGCGACCAGGGAATGATGTTCGGCTACGCCTGTCGCGACACGGAGGACTATATGCCGTTGCCGCTGTACCTGAGCCACTTCCTGCTCAAGATACTCGCCGACATCCGTCATCAGGAGCCGGAGCTGATGCCCTATCTCCGTCCGGATGCGAAATCCCAGTTCACCATCGAGTACGATGGGGACACCCACCAGCCGGTGAAGGTCCATACCATCGTCGTCTCCACCCAACACGATGAATTCGTCCCGGCCAGCCTGGGCAGGATGTCCTATTCCGAGGCCGTCGAGCAGTTCGGCCAGGCCAAGGTCGATGCCGAAATGCAGGCGAAGATCCGCAGCGATGTGGAGACCATCCTCATCCCGCGCCTCCAGGCCGCCCTTCCGGAAGAGACGGCCCGTCTCATCCACGGTTTCATCCTGCACGTGAATCCTACGGGGAAGTTCGTCGTCGGCGGCCCCCACGGGGACACCGGCCTTACCGGCCGCAAGATCATTGTCGATACCTACGGCGGCAAGGGCGCCCACGGCGGCGGCGCTTTTTCCGGCAAGGATCCGTCCAAGGTGGACCGCAGCGCGGCCTATGCCGCCCGCTACATCGCGAAGAACCTCGTCGCGGCCGGCGTGGCGGACGAGTGTCTGGTCCAGCTTGCCTACGCGATCGGCGTGGCCAGGCCGGTGAGCGTGTTCGTGGATACTTACGGGACCGCGAAGAACGGTCTGCAGGATGGTGAAATAGCGAAAAAGGTGAGTGAACTCTTTGACCTGCGCCCGGCGAAGATCATCAGGAAGTTCGGACTCAAGAATCCGATCTACGCCCCTACCGCCGCCTACGGCCACATGGGCCGTACCCCGTACACGAAAGCGGTGACCGTCCAGGGCAAGCCCAAGATCGTTCAGTTCTTCGGTTGGGAGCTCCTGGACAGCGTTCCGGCTGTGAAAAAGGCTTTCGGACTCTAATTCATAAAAATATTTAAAAAATATTCGATAGTGTTTCTCTTTCTCCGAAAAATAGACTACCTTTGCGCCCGGTTAGTGAAAGTAGATTGAGAACAACTATTCATTCTATATCAAATCAACTTATGAAGAACGCTTTCAAAAGCCTTCTGCTCGCTTTCTGCATGATGATAGCGGGCACTGCCGCCTTTGCCCAGGTGACGACCGCCTCCCTCGGCGGCCGCATCGTGGACAACAAGGGCGAAACCATCATCGGCGCCGCCGTCATTGCGACCCACGTCCCTTCCGGAACGACCTATGGCGCCGTCACCAACATGGACGGGCGCTACATCATCAACGGTATGCGTGCGGGTGGTCCCTATACCATTGAGATTTCCAATCTCGGTTACCAGAGCGTCCGGTTCACGGATGTCACCCTGCAGCTCGGTGAAGCTTTCACGCTGGATGCCTGGCTCGAAGAGCAGACAGAGTCCCTTTCCGAATCCGTCGTCGTTGCCGACGCGTCCCGCTTCCGCCGGGAGCGTAACGGTGCCGCCACGAACATCGGCCGCCTGACCCTGGAAAACATCCCGACCGTGTCCCGCAGCATGAATGACGTGATGGCTCTCACGCCGCAGGCTTCCACCACCACGAGCGGTTTCGCCGTGGGCGGCGGTACCTATCGCGGCTCCTCCGTCACCGTGGACGGTGCGGCTTTCAACAACGCCTTCGGTATCGGTTCCAACCTGCCGGCCGGCGGCAGCCCGATCTCCCTGGATGCCATCGAGCAGATGTCCATCAACATCACTCCGTTCGACGTGCGTCAGAGCGGCTTCCAGGGCGGTGCCATCAACGCCGTTACGAAGTCCGGTACCAATGAGTTCCATGCCAGCGTGTATGACTACTATTCCAACGAGCAGTTCCGTGGTACGGAGGTGGGCGACGAGACGGTGAGCCGTTCCAAGTCCCTGAACCATACCATCGGCGCCACCGTCGGCGGTCCCATCATCAAGAACAAGCTCTTCTTCTTTGTCAACGGCGAGTATTCCTTCGATACCGTTCCCGGTTCCAGCAGCGTGGCCCGTATCAGCGGGACCGAAAAGTGGGGGAGCGATGTTCCCGCCAACTTCCCGACCGTTGCCCAGATGGACATGATGAAGAAGTTCCTTTCCGACAAGTTCGGATATGATCCGGGCCGCTACCAGGGCTATTCCCTGGAGACCCCGGACTGGAAGGTCCTGGCCCGTCTGGACTGGAACATCAACGACAGCAACCGTCTGAATGTCCGGTTCAGCCACACGCACAACTACTACTCTTCCTCTCCTTCTTCCTCCATGTCTCCCGTTGGCGGAACCAACAGCAAGTTCACGAGCCCTTCCGGCGATGCGATTTCCTTCAACCGCTATTCCGCCGGCCGTCAGGCTGCTTCCGCTCTCTATTATGAGGCTGCCCGTTATTATCAGGAGCAGAATTTCACCTCCGTCGCTGCCGAACTCAACTCCCGCATCGGAAATGGCAACAACATGCTTCGCGTTGCCTATTCCCATCAGTTCGAGCCCCGTTCCTACGTGGGCGATTTCTTCCCGACCGTGGACATCCTTGCCAAGGACAATGCCGCCGGTACCGACACGCATGCCATCATGACTACCATCGGCATCGACCCGTTCACTTACGGTAACCTCCGCGACGTCCGGACTGTCACCGCTACCGACGAGTTCTCCTTCAATGCGGGTATCCACAACTTCATCACCGGTGCCCAGTTCGAGTGGAACCGTGCCGTCAACGGCTTCATGCAGGGCGGTGCCGGCTGGTTCATCTATGACAGTTGGGATGCTTTCAAGAAGGATGTGGAAACCGGAGAGTCCCAGGCTTCCGCCTTCATGATCACCCACGCCAACCTGGATGATCCCACGGCCCAGGCTTTCCCGGCCTTCGACTACACCCAGGTTTCCGTGTATGCCCAGGACGAGATGAACTTCTCCCCGTATTTCAAGCTGACTGCCGGCCTCCGTCTGGAAATGCCCATCATTTCCATCCCGACCGACAATGAGAACAAGGAATTCACTTCCCTGGGAGTCAACAACCCGAACTCTTCTTTCGCCGGTCTCAAGACCTCCGACGTGCCGGCCGCCCGGGTGAGCGTTTCCCCGCGCCTCGGCTTCAACTGGGATGTCCTTCACGACCGTACGTTCACGGTCCGTGGCGGTACCGGAATCTTTACCGGCCGTATCCCGAACGTGTGGCTGGTTTCCGCCATCGGTAACTCCAACGTCCTTCAGTATCAGCACATTGTGAAGAAAGCCGGCGAAGGTATCCCGGCATTCTCAAAAGACCGCGCCGAAATCATCAACCGGATTTGGAACGGTGGTTTCAAGAAGGCCGACCTGGCTGCTCCGACCGCGACGACCATCCTGGCGAAAGACCTGAAGATGCCTTCCAGCTGGAAGAGCTCCCTTGGCCTGGATTACGTGCTGCCCGGTGGCTTCAAGGCTACGCTCGAGGGTATCTACAGCACGAATTTCAACGAAGTCTACGCTTCTCCGCTCGGTTATAAGCAGGAAGGAACCATTCAGCTTCCCGGTGAGCCTGCCGCCCGTAACGTCTGGGTTCTCGAGGGTGTGAAGAACAGTGGCGGACGCGACGTAAACGGCTACTATGCCCACAATATCTCCAACCTGCGCGGAAACTACTGGTCTTTGACGGCCCAGCTTTCCAAGTCCTTCTCCTGGGGCCTCGACCTGATGGCCGCCTATACCCGCAGCGATGCCAAGTCCGTTTCCGACGGTAACGGCGACCAGATTTCCGAGTTCGCGAACACTTATTGCCTGAACGGCTCCAACGAGCCTGTCCTCGGCCGGGCTTACTATGTGGCTCCGCACCGTGCCATCGCCAACGCGTCCTGGACCATCCAGGAGGGCAACCATGGCGCCTCCAAGGTCAGCGCTTTCTATGAGGGCTACAACATCGGCTTCATCAGCAGCTATTCCTATTCCCGTGTCTCCTATCTGATGAGCAATGTCAGCGGCGGCACCGGAGCTTCCCAGCTGGTCTACATCCCGACCGCCGCGGAATTGAAATCCATGCCGTTCACGAGCGATGAAAACCGTGACGCCTACGAGGCTTTCATTTCCTCCGACAAGTACCTCAGCAAACACCGTGGCCAGTACAGCGAGCGTAACGGCGCAGTCGCCCCTTGGCTGAACCGGATCAATGTCCGCTTCTCCCACGAGTGGTATTTCAACATCGCCGGCCGTCGCCAGACCTTTGAAGTGGGCATGGATGTGAACAACGTGGCGAACCTTTTCAACAGCAAATGGGGTGTGTACAAGCAGCTTTCCTCGAATACGATCCTGAAGTATGAGGATGGGGCCTACACCTTCACCAAGCCGGAATGGAAGAATTACAACAATCTCGCTTCCACCTGGCAGATGCTCCTGAACGCCCGCTGGTCGTTCTAACCGTCCCATACGGAAAAACCTTCCCATGACGGGGCCCCTTTTCAGGGGCTCCGTTTTATTTGTGCTTTTCCGAAATATTGGTTAAATTCGCAAGTTAAGGAACAAGAACACAAAACAACAATAACCGTATGAAAAAATCCCTTAAAAGCCTTGTGCTTGCGTGCATTGCTTTGTTCGCAGGCATCGCTGCCTCCGCCCAGGTGACCACTTCGTCCCTCGGCGGCCGTGTGGTGGACCAGAACGGGGAGCCGGTGATCGGTGCCGCCGTCGTGGCCATCCACGAGCCTTCAGGCACATCCTATGGCTCCATCACCAACGCGGACGGCCTGTATACCATCCAGGGTATGCGTACCGGCGGCCCGTACCGGGTCGAGGTTTCCTGCCTGGGCTACCAGCAGGTGAACTACACCGACGTGACCCTGTCCCTGGCCGAGACCTTCAACCTGAACGCGCAGCTTCCGGAGTCCTCCGAGTTCCTTTCGGAAGCCGTCGTCATCGCGGCGCCCACCTCCAAGTTCGCGGCCGTCGAGAAGACCGGTGCCTCCACCAACATCTCCTCCCGCCAGATGATCGAGATGCCTACCATCAGCCGGAGCTTCTCCGACATGGCCAAGCTCTCGCCTTACGGAGGTAACGGGATGAACTTCTCCGGCAGCTCCGGACGTTCCACCAACTTCACCGTGGACGGTGCCAACGTGAACAACAACTTCGGTCTCTCCACGGCCCTGCCGGGCGGCGGCAACCCCATCTCCATCGACGCGATCGAGGAAATGCAAGTCGTCGTATCCCCGTATGACGTCCGCCAGTCCAACTTCATCGGCGGCGGTATCAACGCCATCACCAAGTCCGGTACCAACACCTTCAAGGGTACGGCCTATGTCTATTACCAGAACGAGAACATGCACGGCAACCGGATTGACGGCGTCGACCTTGAACGTACCCCGGAGAGCCAGACCACGTACGGCTTCACCCTGGGCGGACCGATCATCAAGAACAAACTGTTCTTCTTCGTCAACGCCGAACGCACCCCGAGCCCTTCTGAAATCATCAAGTGGCGTCCTTCCCAGGACGGTGTCGAGGACGAGACCCGCATGATCACCCGTGTCCGGGAGTCCGAGGCCCAGCAGATGAAGGACTTCCTCATCAAGAACTACAACTACGATCCGGGTTCCTACAACAACTACAACAAGGACCAGGGCAACCTGAAGCTCCTCGCCCGCATTGACTGGAACATCAACCGGAATCACAAGCTGGCCCTCCGGTACAACTATACGAAAAACAACAAATGGAACGCTCCGTCCACGTCCCGTGACGTGTCCGACATGAGCTTCGGCATGGCGTCCAAGTACGGCCTGGTCTTCTCCAACTCGCTGTACAACCAGATGAACAATCTCTGGACCGTCTCCGCCGACCTCAACAGCCGTTTCGGCGACCGCGTTTCGAACCAGCTTCTCGTCACCTATTCCGACATCCAGGATGTCCGCGGCAACGACGGCGGTTTCTTCCCGTTCGTGGAAATCCTCGCCGGCGACCTGGGTTCCGACTATGCCAACGAGCCTTACATGGACTTCGGTACTGAACTCTTCACCTACCGTAACAAGGTGCAGAACACCGTCCTGAACATCAAGGACGACGTTACCATGTACTTCGGTTCCCACAAGGTGATGGCAGGTGCCACCGTCGAGGCCCAGATGGCGCTCAACACCTACATGCGTAACGGTACCGGCATGTTCCGGTTCGCCAGCATGAGCGATTTCATGTCGGGCCACGCCCCGATCGAGATGGCTTTCGACTGGGGCTTCGATGGGGATGAGAATCCTTCCGCCAAGGTGCGTTTCGCCCAGGTCGGCGCTTACGTCCAGGACGAATGGACCGTAAACGACCGCTTCAAGCTCACCGCCGGCCTCCGTCTGGACAACCTGTCCTTCAACAACAAGGACGTCATGACGAACAACGAGACCTATAAGCTCGATTTCGGCGGACGCCACGTGGACACCGGCAAGTGGCCCAAACCCAGCATCCAGGTGAGCCCCCGACTGGGCTTCTCCTGGGATGTCTTCGGCGACAAGAGCCTGAAGTTCCGCGGCGGTACCGGACTCTTCTCCGGTCGTATTCCGCTGGTGTTCTTCACCAACATGCCTACCAACGCCGGTATCGTGAAGGGCCGTATGACCCGGATGAAGGATCCTGCTATCCTGAGCCAGATGATGCCGGGCGGCCATCTCGTGACCGACCGTTGGGACATCCTCAACATCCTCAACGGCATTGACGCGGCCAAGTACCCGACCACTATCACCCCGGAGACGGCTCCCGCTCCGAGCGAAGTCGCCGGCGTGGACTACAACTTCAAGATGCCCCAGGTGTGGAAGAGTTCCCTGGCCGTCGACTATGCCTTCCCGTTCGACTTCCCGCTGACCATCAGCGCCGAGTATATCTTCAACAAGACCATCAACGGCGTGATGCTCACCAATTACAACATCCCGGAGGACAATGCGGGCTGGGTCACCTTCAATGGGGCCGACAACCGTCACATCTATCCTTCCGACTATCGGTACACCACGAAGGACGCCTACGTGCTCACCAACACGAACAAGGGCTGGGGCTCCATCACCACGGTCTCCCTGAACGCCCAGCCGCTGCAGAACCTCAGCATCACGGCGGCCTACACGCACACCGTGAGCAAGGAAGTGACCGGCATGCCGGGCTCCAACGCCTCCGCCGCCTGGAAGTATATCCCTTCCGTGGACGGTCCCAACTATAACATCCTCCACAACTCCTCCTACAACCTGCCCGACCGGCTCATGGCCTCCGTCGCCTACACCGACGCTGCGCACAACCACTGGAGCCTGTTCTATGAGGGCCTCCGCTATTCGGGCAACAGTTACGTCTATGCCAACGACATCAACGGAGACGGCAACGCCTATGACCTGATGTACATCCCGAAGGACAAGAGCGAGATCCGCTTCATCGACGATGAAAGCGCCAAGGCCTACTGGGCTTTCGCGGACCAGGACAAGTATCTGAGGACGCACGCCGGCCAGTATGCCGAGGCCTACGCCGTGAACCAGCCGATGCGCCATGTGTTCGACTTCCGCTTCGCCCATGATTTCATCGTGAAGGTGGGCAGTGTCCGCAACACCCTGCAGGTGAGCCTGGACATCCAGAACGTCAGCAACCTGTTCAACTCCCGTTGGGGCGTCACGAAGGCCTTCAACCCCGATGTCCCCAATGCCAGCGGCAACGCCAAGATCCTGAAGTATGAGCGGACGGATCCGGACGGTGTTCCCGTGTTCTCCACGATGGTGGATCCCGGCGTCAAGACCTGGGACTACCAGCATACCCTGGGCAACTGCTGGTACATGCAGGTTGGTATCAAGTATCTTTTCAATTAACCTGTAAGCGCGTAACGATATGAGACTCAAGAATTTCTTCCTTTCCATCCTCGCCGGTGCGGCGCTCGCCGCCGGCTGCGCGCAGGAGCAGGTCATTTCCTCCATCCCCGAATTCAAGGTGGACCAGTCCTATCTGGGGATTCCCCTCGCGGGTGGCATCACTTCCGCGGGTTTCACGGCCACGGCTCCCTGGTCCTTTGACGTGGAGTCCGTTCCCGACTGGCTGACCATCTCCCCGATGTCCGGTTCGGCCGGCTCCGACCACATCGTCTTCGCCGCCGATGCGAATCCGGGCAGCTCCGAACGGACGGCCAACCTGCTGGTCAGCGTGGCCGGCCAGAAGCAGCGCTTCACCGTGATCCAGGAAGGTCCCGGCGCCGTGGAGGCCCCGATTTCGACGATCGCCCAGGTCGTGGCCGGCAAGGACGGCGAGGTCTTCCGCGTCCGCGGTACCGTAACCACCATCGCCAATACGAACTACGGCAACCTGTACATCGAAGATGAGACCGGTTCCATCTACATCTATGGCCTGTTCAATGCGAAGGGCCAGTATCCGAAGGATGCCGGTGGCTGGAACACCTTTGGTGTGGAGGCCGGTGACGTGATCACCGTCCAGGGCCCGCGTACGCTCTATAACGGCACTACGCTGGAACTGGTGGACGCCACCCTCATCAAGGTGGAGAAGTCCCTCATTGAAATCGATCCGTCCGAGGTTGCGCTCGAGAGCGCCGATGCGGGCACCTTCACCCTCTCCGTGGTCTCCAAGGCCAACGGCATGGCGGTCCTTCCTTCCGCCGACTGGGTCAAGGTGACCGACATTGCCGCCGGTGAGGGCGACGCCGCCGTCTATACCTTTGCCTACGAGGCCAATACGACCACGGCCGCCCGTACGGCGACCATCCAGTTCAAGGCCACCAACTCCTCCAAGAGCGTGACCGTCAGCCAGCCGGGCATCCCGCCCACCGGCCAGTCCGTGACCGAGATCGTCGCCCTGCCGGACAACTCCGGCGTGGAGACGCTCGGGTCCGTCGTCGTGGCGATGACCACCAAGGGCTTCGTCATCTCCGACGGGACCACGGCCATCTACGTCTATGACAGCGGCGCCAACGCCGTCGAACTCGGTGATGCGGTGAAGGTGTTTGCAACGAAGACCACCTACAACGGTGTTCCCGAACTCGCCACCGTCACCTCCGTGGAGAAGATCGACGTGTCCTCGTGGAACCATCCCGCCGTGAAGGACATCACGGCCGAGGCGCTTACCTATGAGGCGTCTGTCGCCGAGTACATCCAGTTCAAGGGTACCCTCAAGGTGTCCGGCAACTATTACAATGTGGAGATCGACGGCGTGGATTCCAGCGTCCGGCAGGGAAGCATCGTCTATCCGGTGGAAGCGCTCGGCGCCGCCGCGTTCGACGGCCAGTCCATCATCGTGTCCGGCTATTTCAACGGCCTTTCCGGTGGTGGCAAGTACATCAACGTCATTGCGACGAAGATCGTCGGCGCCGATGCCAAGGGTACGGCCTCCAATCCATACTCTCCGGCAGAGGCGGCTGCTGCCGTCGCCGGCCTTTCCTGGACCTCCAATACGGAATACGAGTCCACGGACGAGGTGTATGTGAAAGGCAAGATCTGCAAGATCGCGAACAAGGGCACTTATACCGAAGGCGGCACTTACGGCAACGCCTCCTTCTATCTGTCTGCGGACGGCACCGGCGACGGCGAGTTCTATGTGTTCCGTGCCCTGTATCTCGGGAACGTGAAGTTCACGGAGGGCAAGACCGACATCAAGGTGGGAGATGACGTGGTCATCTACGGCAAGCTGATGAACTACCAGGGCAATACCCCGGAAACCGTATCCGGCAAGGCCTACTTGTACTCCCTCAACGGTAAAACCGAATAACCAATGATCCATCATATGAAATTCAGTACACGCTTCCTAACGCTCCTTGCCGCCGCGGCCGCCCTCTTTACCGGCTGCCGGCAGGAAGAAGCCGACTACGACCTCCCGTCCATCAAGATCGACGGGGCGGGACTGACGGTCGACAACGAGACCAAGAAGGCTTCCTTCGCGGCCGACAAGGACCTTACGGTCATCAATCTCAGCGTGACCGCCACCCGGGACTGGACGGCGTTGATCGACTGGGATGCGGACGAGGTGCCGTGGATCGCCGTCACGCCCGACGCGGGTGACGGAACGGGTTCTCCGACTTCGGCCAAGATCACCATCCTGGAAAACGCCGGTTACAACCGGGCCAAGCAGATCAAGTTCGACATCAACTACGATTACAAGACCCTCTACATCACCCAGGCGGGTGAGAAGGGTGAGGAAATCGTCGGCACCCTGGAGAATCCGTTCACCGTGGCCGGTGTCAACAAGTATGTCAAGACCCTCGGTTCCGACGTACAGAGTCCTGACGTGGTGTATGTGAAGGGTATCATCTCCCAGATCGCCGATGCGGGCACCTTCACCGAAGGCGGCACCTTCGGCAACGCTACGTTCTACATCTCCGACGACGGCTCCACGAACAACCAGTTCTACTGCTACCGCATCCTGTATCTGGGCAACAAGAAGTTCCAGAGCGGCCAGACCGACATCAAGGTCGGCGACGAGGTCATCGTCTGCGGCAAGGTCGTCAATTACAAGGGCAACACCCCGGAGACCGTGCAGGGCACCGCGTTCCTGTATGAGCTGAACGGTGTCAGTGACGGTGGCGCTCCCACGCCGGCCGGAGAGGCGAAAGGTACCGGTACCCTCGACGATCCGTACAACCCGGCAGGTGCCATGGCGGCTGTCGCGTCCCTTACCTGGACGGACAATAACACCTACGACACCACGGGCGACGTGTATGTGAAGGGCAAGATCTCCCGCATCGCGGACAACGGCACCTTCACCCAGGGCGGCACCTTCGGCAACGCCTCCTTCTACATCTCCGAGGACGGCACTTCTGCCGGCGAGTTCTACTGCTTCCGGGTCCTGTATCTCGGGAACCAGAAGTATCAGAGCGGCCAGACCGACATCAAGGTCGGCGACGAAGTCATCATCTGCGGCCAGCTCATGAACTATCGCGGCAACACGCCCGAGACGGTGGCTGGCAAGGCTTATGTGTACTCCCTGAACGGTGATACGGGCGGCGGAGTCACGCCTCCGGGTCCTTCCGGCGAAGCCAAGGGAACCGGTACCGTCAGCGATCCGTACAACGCCCTCGGTGCTGCCAATGCCGTCAAGAACCTTACCTGGACGTCCAATACGGAGTATGACACCACGGGTGAAGTGTATGTGAAGGGCAAGATCTCCCGCATCGCGGACAACGGCACCTTCGGTCAGAGCGGCACCTTCGGAAACGCCTCTTTCTGGATTTCCGACGACGGTACCCAGACCGATGAGTTCTACTGCTACCGCATCCTGTATCTCGGCAATGTGAAGTACACTTCCGGCACGGATATCAAGGTGGGTGACGAAGTCGTCGTCTGCGGTCAGCTGATGAACTATCGCGGCAATACGCCCGAGACGGTTGCCGGAAAGGCCTATCTGTATTCCCTGAACGACGGCGGCACGCCTCCGGGCCCGGATACGGGTGACGTGAAGGCGGTGACCATCGCTGAGTTCAATGCGGCTCCCGAGTCCGACTCCCAGGTGTACGAACTTGTGGGTACGATCGGTGGCACCATCAACGCGACCTACGGCAACTTCGACCTGACGGATGCCACGGGCACCGTGTATGTGTATGGCCTGACCGCTACGGAGCTGGGCTATGGCGCGAAGAACGACAAGAGCTATGCTTCGCTCAACCTGAACGAAGGCGACAAGATCAAGATCCGCGGCTACCGCGGCTCCTTCGGCGACAAGATTGAAGTGATGTATGCCTGGTTCATCGAGAAGGTGGGCGGCGACACCCCCGGCGGTGATACGGGTGAAGTAAAGGCAGTGTCCATTGCCGAGTTCAATGCGGCTCCGGAATCCGACAAGCAGGTTTACGAGCTGGTTGGTACGATCGGTGGCACCATCAACGCGACCTACGGCAACTTCGATCTGACGGATGCCACGGGCACCGTGTATGTGTATGGCCTGACCGCTACGGAGCTGGGCTATGGCGCGAAGAACGACAAGAGCTATGCTTCCCTCGGCCTGAACGAAGGCGACAAGATCAAGATCCGCGGCTACCGCGGCTCTTTCGGTGACAAGATCGAAGTGATGTACGCCTGGTTCATCGAGAAGGTGGGCGGCGACACGCCCGGCGGTGATACGCCCGGCGGCGGTACCGTTGACAGTCCGTACACCGTAGCCCAGGCACTTGATGCCGTGAAGGACCTTACCTGGACGTCCAATACGGAATACGAGAGCACGGACGAAGTGTATGTGAAGGGCAAGATTTCGCGCATCGCTTCCGGTGGCACCTTCACGGAGGGTGGCACCTATGGCAATGCTTCCTTCTACATCTCCGACGACGGAACGGAGACGAATGAGTTCTACTGCTTCCGCGTCCTGTATCTCGGGAACAAGAAGTTCGAGGCCGGCCAGACCGACATCAAGGTGGGCGACGAGGTGGTTATCTGCGGCAAGCTGATGAACTACAAGGGCAATACGCCCGAGACCGTCTCCGGCAAGGCCTATCTGTATTCACTGAACAGCAGTAGCACTCCGGGCGGCGGTGACACGCCGGGTGGCAGTTCGGTCTCCTTCGCGACGAATGCGGACACCCAGAGCTGGGCGGCGGAAACGGACGGTACCTATGGCACCGGATTCGGCACCACGGCCCAGGGTCTGAAACTCGGTTACTACAAGCACACTTCCACTTCGAACCCGGTGGCTCCGAATGCCAACCACGTGCGCGTGTACAAGAATTCGGTCCTGAGCATCGCCAGCGCGGAAGGGAAGAAGATCAAGAAGATCGTCATCGGCTGTGCGCCGAATGCCGGCACCACTTCCTACTGCTTCGACATGACGGGCCTGGAAGGCGGTGCCTCCGCGACGGCTGACAAGTCCGCCCTGACCGTGACGTGGACCGGATCCGCCTCCAAGGTGGTCCTCCACGCGAACAACGGACAGGTCCGGATGGAAAAAATCTCGGTCGAGTTTGAATAATCCGCAATAACCATCACCATTTTGAACGCGAGCAAATCCATATTCCGCTTTCTGGGGGCAGCCCTTCTGACGGTGCTGTCCCTCGGAACGGTGTCTTGCGAAAAGGAAGAGCCGGTGACACCGGCCCCTGTCCTGAAGCTGGCCAAAACCCAGGTCGGCAGCGGGAAGGGCAGCCAGTTCATCGAGGTGCAGGCAATCGGTCCCTGGACCCTCTCCACGGAGGCTTCTTGGGTCCGGTTCACCCCCGCCTCCGGTTCGGGCGACAATGCGGCCGTTTCCCTCACTTATGAGGCGAATCCGGACGACAAGGCCCGGTCGGCGTCCATCACCCTTTCCTGCGGCGACAGAAAGACCGTCGCCACGCTTCGGCAGAACGCTCCTTCCGAGGATCCGCAGCCGGAAGTGGATGGAGGCTCTTCCACCAAGCGCCGCTGGCTGGAACTGCCCGAGACCCGGGATAACGATGGCCTGTATTTCTATACACACGATATGACCGTCGGTGCCAAGACGATCCGGAACTATTCCTTCTACTGGGATGAAAAGGCTCTTGTGGCCCATTGGGTGGCCTATCCGCTGAATACGGCCCTCCGGGGAAGCGGCAGCCGTTTCGATGCCTGGGGCCTGGACCCCCTGCTTCCCGCTTCGAAGCAGCCGACGGTCACGTCGACCTTCCGGGGAGGCTGGACCCGCGGGCATCAGATCCCTTCGGCCGACCGGCTGAACCGTGCCGCCAACGAGGCTACCTTCTACGGGACCAACATGACCCCGCAGGAATACAACTTCAACGGCGAGATCTGGGCCCGGCTGGAAGGTTCGGTCCGCGGATGGGCTTCCCGCTGCGATACCTTGTACGTGGTTACGGGATGTGTCGTGGAAGGCAGCACGGAGACGGCCCGCGACGTGGACGGGAAAGTCATCAAGGTCCCCGTGTCCTATTACAAGGCCGTGCTTGCCTACAACAAGTCGAACGCGGCGAACGGAGGATACCGGGGGTGCGCAGTCCTGTTGAATCATGACAAGGCGCTTGCAGGCCAGACGGTAACGAAGACCCATCCTTCCGTGATGTCCATCCGCGCCTTGGAAGAGAAACTGGGTATCAACCTGTTCGTGAACCTGCCCGAGGCCGTGGGAGCATCTGCAGCCGAAGCCATTGAGACGGAGAATCCTGCCGGCGTCAGCTGGTGGTGGTAATACAAAATATTCAGATTATGAAAAGATTGATCTATACCCTTGCGATCCTTCTGGTCCTGGCGCCGGCTTCGGCCTCCGCCCAGGGAAAGAAGAGCTATGTGATCGGTTTCTACAACCTGGAGAACCTCTTCGACACCTACCACGACGAGGGAAAGAACGACTACGAGTATCTCCCCGACGGGGCGAACGAGTGGACCGACTTCAAATACGAGAAGAAACTCGCCAACATGGCCCGGGTCATCCGGGCGATGCGGGATGAGAACAAGGCCTATCACGCCATCCTCGGTGTCTCCGAAATCGAGAACCGCCACGTCCTGGAGGACCTGGTGATCGAGCCGGCCATCGCCGATGCGCATTATCAGATTGTCCATTACGACGGCCCGGACCGCCGTGGCGTGGATGTGGCCCTGCTGTACAGGCCCGAACTGTTCACGGTCCTGGAATCCAAGGCCATTACCTTCAACTTCGACAGCACCCTTGATTTCGGGATGACCCAGGAAGAGCAGGACGCTTTCCGCACCCGTGACATCCTGATGGTCCGCGGCTTGCTGGGCGGTGAAATGTTCGCCTTCTTCGTGGCTCACCTTCCTTCCCGTCTGGGTGAAAAGAGCGGAGCCCTCCGTTCCCGGGGTGGTGAGATCATGTACGAGGAGAGCATGCGTCTGATGCGGGAGTTCCCCGGCATCAAGATCGTGGCCATGGGCGACATGAACGACAATCCCACCGACGACAGCATGTTTGTATACATGCACGGCCGTGAAAAGCCGGAACAGGTGGGTCCCGACGATTTCTTCTCTCCTTTCGTGTCCATGCTCAAGGCGGGATACAGTTCCCTGTATTACCGGGGCGAGAACAACATCTATGACATCCTGGTTGTGAACGAACGGCTTCTCAATGCCCCGAAGGGGACGCTGAAGATCCAGCCGATCGTCCGGAACAAGTACTATGCACGCATCTTCCAGCAGCCGTTCATGACCCAGCAGGAAGGCCAGTACGCCGGCCAGCCGTTCCGCACTTTCTCGAACGGCGCCTTCGTCGGCGGCTACAGCGACCACTATCCGACCTATATCATCGTAAGTAACAAGTAACCTCAGATATGACGAAGAAACTAACCTTAGCGCTGGCCGCCGTCCTGTGTGCCCTGGGCCTTTCCGCCCAGACATTCACGGGCGGAGTCAAGGGAACGGTCGTGAGCCGTTCCGACAGGACGCCGGTCGCCGGTGCCGCCCTCGAGTTGTATCAGGGGACGGAACTCGTCGCAACGGTCACGGCCGACGAGACCGGACAGTTCCTGATCCCCGACCTCGACAACGGCATCTACGACCTGGTCATCCGGGCGCAGGATTTCCTGGAGACGCGCGTCAACGTCACCGTCAACGACGGCTATGTCAAGAACATGTTCAACCTCTCCCTGACCCGGGGAGCGGTCGTCAGCGAGGTGGATATCGACAACCTCGTGGAGTTCGACATGGACGACACGGGGTACAGCGATTCCCCGACGGTCCTGTTCGGCCAGAACGACGTGTTCAACAACATGGCGGGCTATAACTTCAGCTCGGTCCGGTACCGGGTGAGGGGTTATTCCTCGGAAAGCCAGGACGTGTACCTCGCAGGTGTCAAGATGAACGATGCCATCACCGGTTATTCCCCGTTCTCGCTGTGGAGCGGCCTCAACGAGGCCACCCGCACGAAGTATACGGTGAACGGAGCCGAGATTTCGGACTACGGCATCGGCGGCTACAACGGTCTCACCAACCTTCCGGTCAACGCCCTTTCCGTCCGCAAGGGATGGCGGGGGAGCGTGCTCACCAACAGCCAGCTGTACCGGCTGCGCCTGATGCTGACCTACGCCTCCGGTCCCCAGGACAACGGCTGGTCCTACGCGTTCAACGTGTCGGCCCGCCTGGGCGGAAACGACTGGATCAAGGGTGTTTACTACCGTTCTTTCGCCTACTATGCCGCTGTGGAGAAGCAGTTCAACGACACCCACAAGCTCGGAGCCGTCTTCATGGGAACTCCGGGAGAAAGGGGCGCCCAGAACTCTTCCACGCAGGAGGTGTATGACCTGATGGGCGACAACATGTACAACTCCAACTGGGGTTATCAGAACGGAAAGGTCCGCAACTCCCGCATCCGCAGGACCCACGAGCCCATTGCCATCCTCAAGTACGATTTCACCCCGTCCCAGGCGTTCAACGCCGCGGCGACGGTCCTGTATCGCTTCGGCAAGAACGGCTACACGGCCCTCGACTGGTACGACGCCCAGGACCCGCGTCCGGACTACTACCGCAACCTGCCCAGCTATTTCTTCATGGACGACGACGATTACAACCGCGACAACGGAATGAAGGCTGCCTGGGCCCAGGAGGCTTGGGCACAGGACCGTCCCGATTACGCCCATGTGAACTGGGCGCGTCTGTACGCCGTGAACAAGCTGAACATCGAGGATGGCGAGCGCCGTTCCAAGTATGCCCTCCAGGAGCGCCGGGTGGACCAGCGCGACCTCAACTTCGCCCTGAATTTCAAGTGGCGTCCGTTCCGCTGGCTGACTGTGACCGGCGGCGGTGATGCGAAGATCAACCGGACCGAGTACTACCAGAAGATGGACGACCTGCTGGGTGGTGACTACTTCTACAATATGGACTCCTTTGCCGAGCGTGATTACGCCGCTTTCCCGTACATGACCCAGAACGACCTGGCCTACTGGATGGCGAACGGTCACGCCCAGAAGATCCGGGTGGGAGACAAGTACGGCTACGACTATTACGCAAACGTGCGGAAATGGAACGGCTGGTTGTCCGGAAGACTGAACCTGGGACCGTTCGAACTCTCTGCCGGCGGCCGGGTGGGCCGCACCTCCTTCTGGCGTCACGGCCTGAACCGCAAGGGTTTGTTCCCGGGCGTGAACGACGACGGCACCCCGTTCGTCATCGACGACCAGGAAGTGACCACCTATGACGAGAACGGCGATCCCATCAGCTCTTATGGCAAGTCCAAGGTCGCGTCGTTCCTGACCTATGCCGGCAAGGTGAACCTGAACTACGTCCTGCCGGGCGGTCACCGTTTCTATGCCAATGCCGGTTATTTCAACGACGCCCCGAACTTCAACCAGTCCTTCATGTCCCCGCGTACGCGCAACCAGCTGGCTCCGGGCCTGACGACCGTCAAGACCCTGACCGGTGACATCAACTACCAGGTTTCGTCCAACGGGTACAATTTCCGGATTACCGGTTATTACACCGACATCATGGACCAGGCCAAGGTGATGAGCTTCTATGACGACAGCCAGAACTCCTTCACCAACTTCGCGCTGACCGGCATCGACGAGCGGCACGTGGGCATGGAGATGGGCTTCAAGATCCCCACCGACTTCCCGAACCTGGCCCTGCAGGGCGTGATCGGCTATGGCGAGTACTACTACACTTCCAATCCGACGATGTATCAGACCATCGACAACAGCGCAAGCATTGTCGAGGACACCTACGGAGTCGTGATCCCGTACTGGAAGAGCCATCCTGACGTGGACGGCCGCATCATCCGCCACTATGTGGAATCCACTCCGCAGTTGGCCGTGAGCCTGGGTCTCGCCTGGAACTGGAACTACTGGTTCGTGGATGCCGACATCGACTATTTCGCACACTCCTACCTGTCGATGAACCCGCTCTACCGGACGGACTTCGCGACAGCCGGTCCCGACCGCGAGGTCACGCCTTTCGAGGTCGTGTACATGTGCGAACAGGAGAAGTTCGATCCCGCCTGGCTCCTGAACGTTTCCGTGGGCAAGTCCTGGTACATCCAGCGGAAGTACCAGCTCGGCTTCTCGCTGAATGCGAAGAACCTGCTGAACAACACCTGGGTGAAGACCGGCGGTTATGAGCAGACCCGCATCGTGAAGAACACCGTGTCGAAGTCGATGTTCTACCGTTTCGACTCGAAGTATTTCTACATGAGCGGCTTCAATTACATGTTGAACATCTATTTCCGTTTCTAAGGCCATGAGAAAGCATATTCTGATTGTTGCGGCTGCCGCCCTTTCCCTTGCTTCCTGCGAGGAATGGGAACCGGTATTCACCGGATCCTACGGCGACGTCTATATGTATGAGCCCGCGAAGCTGGAAGTGACGTCCACCATCGCCCACCTCAAGGATCTCTACGAAAAGAACGGTGCCCTCAAGATCGAGGACGACGACATGGTCATCGCCGGAAAGGTGATTTCCGACGACCATTCCGGCAATATCTACCGCGAACTGTACATCCAGGACGAGACCGGCGTGATCAGCGTCAAGATCGGCCTCTCCTCCCTGTACAGCGACTATAAGCTGGGACAGACCGTCTATGTCCGCTGCGGCGGACTCACCATCGGCCAGTACAACGGCATGCCGCAGCTGGGCGTGGAGGATCCTTCCGGCGAGTATGAGACGGCTTATCTGGATAACCGGTATCTGATTGATACCCACGTCATCCGCGGCGCCTGGGGCGATCCCGTCCCGCCGCGTCATGTGACCGAGGCGGAACTGAACGAGGCCTTGAAGGTGGGTTATTCCCACGATATCTGGGGCCAGCTCGTCACCATCAACGACCTCCAGTATGGCGCCAAGGGCAGCTATGCCTCCGACCATTTCAAGCGGATCTTCATCCTCCTGTACGTGGATCCCTACAAGGACAAGAAATCGTCGACCAACCGCGTTTTCTGTTCGTCCGAGACCTATGGGGTCACGACCTGGGCGATGTCCAAGAACAAGTTCCTGGAGTATCTGGATGCGGGTTGCTTTGACCAGTGCGGCACCTCTGACAAGGGGATGAACGATGTCTTCGACGAGCAGACGGGCCTTACCGTCAAGCAGAGCCTCCGGGCCAATGCGACGGCGGTGACGACCAGCCAGTACTTCCATCTGCCCGACGGCCTTCCGGTCCAGATCCGCACCAGCGGCTTCGCCAAGTTCGCGGATACGGAGATCGATCCGGCCATCCTCGGCCATTCGGATGCGGAGGACGGCGCCAAGTGTTCCGCGACCGGCATCATCACCGTGTATAACGGCGCGGTCCAGCTCGCCCTCGTGGACGAGAACAGCGTCAAAATCCAGAAATGAAGATGAAAAGAATCCTCTTGTTTGCCATGGCATTAGCGATGACTGCCTGCGGCCCCAAGGCCGGTAAGATTTTCAGCGAAACGTGGGACACCCCGTATGGGACGGCTCCTTTCAGCAAGATTTCCGTGGAGGACTATGTGCCTGCCATCAAGGCCGGCATCGAGGCCCAGAAGGCCGAAATCCGCGCGATCGTGGAGACCCCGGACGCTCCCACCTTCGAGAATACGATTGCCGCCTATGAGCGCTCCGGCGAGCTTCTTGCGAAGGCTTCGGGCGTGTTCTTCAACCTTTCCGAATCCGACTCCACCCCTGCGATCCAGCAGATCGAGGAGGAACTGACCCCGATCCTGGCGGCGGCCGATGACGAGATCTTCATGGACGCTGCCTTCTTCGCCCGGGTCAAGGCCGTGTATGAGAACATGGACGGCCTGACCCGCGAGCAGCAGATGGTCACGAAGAAACTCTATGACCGGTTTGTCCGCAACGGCGTGGATTTGGACGAGGCGGGGAAAGCCCGTTTTGCGGAGATCAACAGCCGTCTGGCCGTCCTGAGCCAGAAGTTCGGCCAGAACCTCCTGGCGGAGAACAACGCCTTCCGCGACGCCATCGGCGTGACGGTATCCGAATATCCGACCTTCATGACTACCTGCGAAGACCGCGCCCTGCGGGAGAAGGCGTTCAAGGCCTACTCCAACCGCTGCAACAACGGGGGAGAGCACGACAACAACGCCATCGTCCTGGAAATCATGAAGCTCCGTACGGAGAAGGCCAACCTGCTGGGTTACAAGACTTCCGCCGAATACCTCCTCGCCGACAAGATGGCCGGCGACCCGGAGACGGTGGATGCCTTCCTGAAGCCCATCATGGATGCGTCGATGCGCAAGGCCCGCGAGGAGATGGCCGACATGGAGGCCGTCGCCGGACACGAGATCGAGCCTTGGGACTGGTTCTACTATGCGGAAAAGGTCCGTGCCTTGAAGTATGACCTGGACGAGTCTGTCACGAAGCCGTATTTCTCGGCCGACAGCGTCTCCAAGGGAGTCTTCCACGCCGCCGAGAAGGTTTACGGCATCCACATCGAGCCCGCGCCCGAGGTGGAGGTGTACAACCCGGTCGTGAAAGCCTTCAAGCTTACGGATGGCGACGGTTCCCTCCTCGGAATCTTCTATCAGGACTGGTTCACCCGCGACACCAAGCGCGGAGGTGCCTGGATGAACAATTTCCGGGACCAGTACGTCATCGACGGCGTGGAAACCCGGCCGGTCATCGTGAATGTTTGCAACTTCCCGCCGCCCACGGAGGAAGTTCCGTCCATGCTTTCCATCGACCAGGTGCAGACGGCCTTCCACGAGTTCGGACACGCCTTGCACGGCTTCCTGACCCAGTGCAACTACCGCGACGTCAGCGGCACCTCCGTGACCCGCGACTTCGTGGAGATGTTCTCCCAGTTCAATGAGAATTTCGCCTTCCAGCCGGAGATTCTCTCCGTCTACGCCCACGACTACCGCACGGGCGAACCCATCCCGGATGCGCTTGTGGAGAAGATCGGCAACTCGCTGAAATTCAACCAGGGATTCACGACCGGCGAACTGTGCGCCGCCTCCATCCTGGACATGAAGTGGCACGAACTCACGCTGGACGACCTGGCCAACTTCACGGATGCGCAGTCCATCCGGGATTTCGAGACGAAGGTATGCGGTGAAATGGGCCTGATCGACGAGATCATCCCGCGCTACCGCACGACCTACTTCAACCACATCTTCAACAGCGGTTACAGCGCCGGTTACTACAGCTACCTGTGGTCCGAGGTGCTGGACGTGGATGCCTGGGAGAAGTTCGAGAAGGACGGTGTCTTCAATCCGGCGACGGCAAAGGCTTTCCGCCAGACGTTCCTCGAGAGAGGCGGTTCCGAAGAACCGATGACCCTGTTCCGCAGTTTCCGCGGGGCCGATCCCGATCCGGCGGCCCTGCTTCGTTCCCGCGGACTGGAATAACCGTCAGCGGATATAGCTCGTCAGAACCTTCATCCCTTCTTCGGAGGGGGTGAAGGTTACGTTTTGTGACGTGGCGGGAATGAGGACGGTCTCTCCTTGGTGAAGGTCGATGAGATGCCCTTTGGTGGGGCCGCGCCGTCCTTCTTCATCGTAGACGGGCTCGGCATCCGTGAGCGTTCCGTGACCGGAAAGGCACATGACCACGAGGAAGGAATCAATGTCTGCAAGGTCTTTCCGGACGGTCTTGTCCAGGTCGTAGAGGCTGGTCGTGAAATACCGGCAGGAAATCAGTTCGATTTCGGCATCCTTGACAGGGGTGTAGGGCGTCCGGTAGTCCGGATAGACTTTGTAGTCAATGGCTTCCTTCGCCAGTTCCGTGTGGAGCTCGCGCGGTTTGCCATCCAGACCGGGGCGGTTGTAATCAAAGATGCGGTAGGTAAGGTCGGAAGTCTGCTGGATTTCGGCGATGAAGCAGCCGCTGCAGATGGCGTGGATGCGTCCGGCGGGAAGGAAGAACACATCGCCGGGATGCACGTCGTGCCGGGCCAGCACGTCGGTGATGGTCCCGTCGGCGATATGCTTCTCGTATCCTTCGGGGGTCAGTTCCTGCGTCAGGCCCGAATAGAGGCAGGCGCCGGGATCGGCCGCGACGACATACCACATCTCGGTCTTTCCGTTGGGCTGCCCGTGCCGGCGCAGGGCCATGGCATCGTCGGGGTGGACCTGGATGGACAGGTCATCCCGCGCGTCGATGAACTTGATGAGGAGGGGGAACTCGTCGCCTTTCCAGGCGTAAACGTGTTCTCCCACGAGCTTTCCCTTGTACTCCTTCACCAGGTCGGTAACGGTCCTGCCGCGCAGGGCGCCGTTCACCACGGCGGTCTCATGCTCTCCGACGCCGGACAGTTCCCAGCTTTCGCCGATATGGTCCAGTTCGGTTTCAATTCCCTTGTAGCGGGCTATCTTCTGTCCTCCCCAGACCATCGTCCGGAGAAAGGGCTCAAATTTCAGTGGATACATGATTCAATTTTTTCAAAGCGTCCAGTTGGGCCAGGGCGAAGTCGTAGGCACCGACGGAGATGGCCTTGGAAGCGCCGATCTTGGAGATCAGGACGCCGATGCGCTTCTGCGGGTCGTAGGTGACGGTCCTGTCGGAACCGTAGACCTTGATTTCGCGGGCACTGCCTTTGGCGAATGCAGCGAATTCGGTTTCGTCGTCCAAGTTGTAGACTTTCATCTGCACCTTGGCGAGCGTATCGCCGGAAAGGGTGTGGGTCGTGCCGCGGAGAGCGTCCAACAGGTTGGGCATGAAGTACTTCTTGGATGCCGTGATGCCACCACCAATGACGATGATGCCGTCCATCAGCTGGGCGGCAAGCGCCATGGCATTGCCGGCGACGGTGCCCATCTCGGCGAAAGCGGCCTGGGCAGCATCCGGATTGCCGGGGCGTGTGCCTTCGGCGATGTCGAAGATGTCCTTGGGCGTGAGGTTCGGGTCATTGTCGCCCGAACGTTCGCCGTAGACGCGCTTGATGGCCCGGACTGCGACACCGTCTTCCACGATGACGTCCTGGATGCGGCTGTGCGGCAGACAGTAGGTCTCCACGCAGGAATTGTCGCCCCGGTTCAGCTGGCCGTTGATGACGCAGCCGATACCGAAGCCCGTGCCGAAGGTGTAGCCGATGAGGTTGTGATAGCGCTTGGAGCTGCCGAGGTACTCCAGCTGCGCATTGATCTGGGGCAGGACGCCGCCGAGGGCCTCGCCGTAGGCATACAGGTCCCCGTCGTTGTTGATGAAGACGGGGATGCCGAACTTCTCCTGCAGGAACGGGCCCAGGGCCACACCGTCGCGGAAAGACGGGAAATTCGGGAGATAGCCGCCGATGATTCCGTTCGGATAGTCGGCCGGACCGGGGAAGGCGAAACTGATGGCGACCGGTTTCTCTCCGCCGAGGGTGTTCATGACGGACTCGAACCCGAGGACCATCGTCTTCAGGCACAGGTCCAGGTCATTGGCGTTGGACGGGAGCGTGATCGGCGCCCCGACGTATTCTTCGCCCCGCATGGCGCCGAACACCATGTTGGTGCCGCCGGCGTCCAGGGTGAGGACGATTCTGGAATCGTTGGTGTAGTTTCCCATATTATTTTCCCATTGTGAATTCAAGTGTTCCGCCCTTCACGATGTCCTTGTATCCGATGTACGGAAGATCGTAGGGCTGGCCGTTCAGCTTGATGCCACGGATGTGGCCGTTCTCGGCGGAAAGGCCTTTCGCCAGGATCGTAAAGTCACCTCCGGCGACCTTAACAACTGCTTTTTCGAAGTTCGGGGCACCGAACCAGAAACGCGGGCAGGCGGGTTCCACCTGGTAGAAGCCAAAGCTGGACAAGACGTACCAAGCGCTCATCTGGCCCACGTCCTCATTGCCTGCAAGACCTTCTACGTCATTGAAATACATCTCCTTATAGACCTGGCGGATGCGGTCGGCCGCCTTGTCGGGTTCGCCGAGCATCGCGTACAGGTACAAGGTATGGTGGCCGGGTTCATTGCCGTGGGCATACTGGCCGATAAGGCCGGAAATATCCGGGGATGCGTTCTCGCCTTCCACGTGGTCCGGCGCCTCGAAGAGGCCGTCCAGTTTGGCGATCGTGGCTTCGCGGGAACCGAAGAGTTCCACGAGGCCGTCCACATCCTGCGGAACGAGCCAGATGTACTGCCAGGCGGTACCCTCGGTGTAATCGGAGGTCTCGTGGCGGGAGTAGATCGGGTCAAAAGGCTCCGTGAAACTGCCGTCCATCTGACGGCCGCGCATGAACTGGATATCCGGATCCCAGAAATGGCGGTAGGAGTGGCTGCGGTCGCGATAGACGAGGGCCGTAGCTTCGTCGCCGAGGAATTCGGCGGCGTTCGCGAGAGCACCGTCCGCAATGGCGTATTCCATGTCATTCGCCACGGATTCCCGGTACAGGTCGGCCGGGATGTATCCGTATTCCATCCGCAGGTCCTGGCCGCGGTCGGGCCTGGTGGCGGTCTTGGTCATCGCGGTGAGCATCTGCTCCTTGGTGAGGCCGGCCTGGAAGCCTTTGACGATGTTGTCGGCAAAGGCCACGAGGCCCGGATTGCCTACCATGCAGTCGGTCTCGTTGCCCATCAGGTGCCAGACCGGCAGGTCGCCCTGCTCCTCGTAGATGTGGTAGAAGGTCGCCGTGATATCGTTGCAGCGGTCCGCATGCAGGATGGTCATCAGGGGCATCTGGGCCCGGTAGGTGTCCCACAGGGAGAAGGTGGTGTAGTTCTGGAAGTTCCCTTTGCGAACGACGTCGTCCGAACCGCGGTATTGGCCGTCCACGTCGTTGTAGACGGACGGAGCGACCATGGTATGGTACAGGGCGGTGTAGAAGACAGTCTTCTTGTCGATGTCGTCGCAAGTGACGGCGACACGCCCCAGTTCCTCGTTCCAGGCCTTGCGGGCATTGGCCTTCACGGCCTCGAAGTCCCAGCCGGGGAGTTCCGCGGCCATGTTGGCCTTGGCACCCTCGATGGAAACGGGAGAGAGGGCGACTTTCACGAGAACCTGCTCGTTTTCAGCGGTTTCACCCAGTGTGTAGTACCCGTAAAGGGGTTTCCGGACCATTCCGCGTTCACTGTCATTGGACGGATTTTCGGCTACGGAGAATTCCACTGACGGGCGGGAGAATTCGGCCCAGAAGAAGATTTTCTGGTTCTTCGCCCATCCGGTGGAGAACCGGTAGCCCCCCAGGGCCTTCACGTGGCCGGCGTCGTCCTTGACGACCTCGAAGCCGGCGTCGGTGACATCATCCCAGCAGCCGCCGTTCTCCAGGTCGAAGACGAGGTTGGCGTTGTCCGAAGCCGGGAATGTGTAGCGGTGGAAGCCCACGCGGGCCGTGGCGGTCATTTCCGCCTGGATGCCGTAGCGCTCCAGGGGAACGCTGTAATAGCCGGGCTCGCAGACTTCTTTCGACCGGTCCGCATAGGACCATGCTCCGCTTCCGGGCCTGTCTTCACTACCGCGCTCCGGCATCGTGGGACCAATGGTGGGCATCACCGTAATGTCGAACAGGTCGCCGATACCGGTGCCGCTCAGGTGGGTATGGCTGAAGCCGATGACGGTCCGGTCGCTGTCGTGGTATCCGGAGCACCAGTCCCAGGTCTGCGGGATGCTGGTAGGGCCCAGCTGGACGAAGCCGAAAGGCACGTTCGCGCCCACGAACACATGGCCGTGGCCGCCGGTCCCGATCTTCGGGTTCACGAATGCGGCGTAGTCTTCGGTGGCCGGTTCAGCTCCGCAAGCGGCCAGCAGGAGGGCCGGGGCGGCGAGGAGAAGAGTGCGGAATTTCATTTCAATGTGGTTTATCACGTAAAGATACGGATTATTTGTCATTTTTCAATCCAGCGGAGGTTGAACCGGTAATGGACGCGGCTGGAAAGGAGGTGGATCATTCCGTCGGGGGTTTGGGTGCAGGCCAGATAGCCCTTGGGCTCGGCGTGCGTGGCGTCCATCGTGAAGGTGCCGGTCCAGGCGCCGCCGTTCAGCACGCGGGTTTTGCCGTCGGTGAGGAGTTTCTTCACCGGCCAGGTGGCGCCTTCGTCATAACTCAGGGCCACGAACAGGCCGTTCTCGCCGAAGGAGCAGAGCATGATGGGCCCTTCCTGCAACCGCTTGAGTACCAGTCTTTGACCGCTACCGATGGGTGGGAACTCGGTCGCACTGTAGGTCCAGGTGTACCCGCCGTCATAGGAAATGCTGCAGGGCATGTGGCCGTCGATGGCGTTGCCCCGCCCGAAGGCCATCAGGGAGCCGTCCTTTCGCTCCACGATGCCTGCATGGATGCCGGCGATGGTGCTGCCGGTGTCTTCCCAGGTGAGGCCGTTGTCACGCGAGACGTGCAGGGATGTTCCATCTTCACCGCCCGGCCCCGCGTCGCAGCACAGCAAGATCCGCCCGTCCTGTGTGACGATGGGCCCGGAAATCACCTGGTGGCGGACGCGGTGTTCGGGTTCGATGAGGCGGGTTTCTGTCCAGGTGTAGCCGCAATCCGTACTTTTCCGTATGCCGAGCGCGAGATCCTTCCACTCGCCTGCATCACCGATGCCTTGGAAATGTAAGATATTGCTTCCGTATGTCAGCAGGGCGCTCCCCGTCATGTTCCGGTCGGGGACTTTGTAAAACCGCGAAGCGGGCTCCCAGCTGCCTTCATGGAAACGAGATTGCAGGACGACCATTTCGCGTCCGGCTTCGGCATCGGTGGAGAACCAGACAGCCAGCAGGTCGAGGGAGCGCGAACTTCCTTCTCCCGTCCAGGTGACGGCCGGCTGATGGTTATGGGCATAGAAGGGCGTCAGGCTGTCCGTCGGGGGAACGATGTAGGGAATCGGTTCCAGAAAGACCGGTTTCCGTGCGCGTCTGGCCATCTTGGCCCATCCAACCGGATGTCTGGACAGTCCGCCGCAAACCCGGATGGTTTCTTTGGAACTCTCTATCACCCGGAAACCCAGCAGGACCGAACGGTCTGCTTGGACGGAAGCGGAACGGTTGGCGCTCCGGAGATACCGCACCGGGGTGTTGTGGCTGCCCCCGCGGACGACGCGGAATTCCGTGTCGCCATAATAGTCCGCACACCACTCCTCCACATTCCCATGCATGTCATACAACCCCCACGCATTGGGCTCAAACTGAGCCACTTGCAGGGAGACATGCTCCTTGTCGCGGGTGTTCTTCTGTACCTTCCACTGGCTTTCCGGAAACGTGTCGCCGGTATTGTAAGCCGTGGTCGTACCTGCCCGGCAGGCGTACTCCCATTCCTCCTCGGTGGGGAGGCGATAGTGCTTGCCGGTCTGTTCGGAGAGCCATCGGCAGTAAGCCATGGCATCGTCCCACGACACCATGATCACCGCCTCGTCGTCTCCGATGGAGAACCCCTGAGCTCCTCTTTGATGCGTCGGGTCGAACGCCTCGTACTGCGCGTTGGTGATTTCCGTCGCGCTCATCCGGAACGCATCGACCTTCACCTCCCGCCGAGGCGCCTCGTCCCAGTCCTCCATGGGCGGATGGTCCGTCCCCATCCAGCACGTTCCGGCGGGAATGTCCACCATCCGGGGAAGGGGAAGTGCCTGTAGCAGAAGGGAGAGCAGGAGGGTCAGCATCTACAGGATGTTGGTGCGCTTGGTGAATTCGACAATCTCCGGGATATAGCCGAAGGCGAGGCCGGTAACGGTGTCTGCGCAGCCGTAGTAGACGGCGATGCGGCCGGTCCCCGGGTCATGCAGGGCGGCACAAGGGAAGGTGACGCTGGGCACGTCACCTACGAGCTCGTAGTACTCGCGCGGGCTGATGAGGTACTGGCCGCTGCGGGCGAGGACCTTCCAGGGCTGCTCGAGGTCCAACAGGGCGCTGCCAAAGGCGTAGACATAGCCGTTGCAGGAGCGGAGTACGCCGTGGTAGAGGAGCAGCCAGCCTTCGGAAGTTTCGATGGGAACGGGGCCTGCGCCGATTTTCATGCACTGCCAGGCACTCACCTCGAAGGGGGCCGGCGCCATCACGTGCCGATGGTGTCCCCAGAACTCCAAGTCGGGGGATTCGCTATAGAAAATGTCGCCGAAGGCCGTGTGACCGGTGTCGGACGGGCGGGAAAGCATCGCAAAGCGGCCGTCGATCTTCTTCGGGAACATCACGCCGTTGCGGTTGTACGGCAGGAAGGCGTTCTCCATCTGGTGGAAGGTCTCGAAATCGTCGGTCCAGGCCACGCCGATGGTGGGCCCGTGGTACCCGTTGCACCAGGTTACATAGTAGCGGCCGTCGATCTCCACGACGCGCGGGTCATAGCCATAGACCCACTCTGCGACCTCGGGGATGTCGCAGGAAAACTTGATGGTCTCCGGCTTGATGTCCCACTGGATGCCGTCCTTGGAGAACCCCGCGTGCAGGGTCATCCTGCGGTTCTTGTCATCGCAGCGGAACACGCCGGCGAACCCGCCCTTGAACGGGACTACCGCGCTGTTGAAAATGCTGTTGCTGTCCGGGAGCAAGTCTCTCGGGATCACGGGGTTCTTGCTATAACGCCACAGGACGTCCTTGCATCCTGCCGGTCTTTCTTCCCAGGGCATGCCCGGGAGGGGATTTCCAATAATCTTCATAGTTTATTCTTGACTGAATGAATAGGGTTTGTCTTCTTTTTCCGTGCCGCGGTCCATGGCGGGTTTCGTGCCCATCCCGAACTGCAGCCTGGCGCCCTGCACCAGGTCGCCGTATTCCACGTAGTTGTGCGTCCAGTTTTTGCCGTTGAGCTTCAGGGACTGCACATAGAAAGCCTCGGCACTGTTGTCCGGAGCGTTGATTTCGAAGCGCTTGCCGTCCGGGCGCGTCACGACCGCTTTCCTGAATAACGGCGTTCCCAGTGCATATTGCGTACTGGCGGGGCATACCGGATAGAAGCCCAGGGCGGAGAAGACGTACCAGGCCGATGTCTGGCCATTGTCCTCGTCGCCGCAGTAGCCGTCGGGCGTGGCGCGGTACAGGCGGTCCATCGTCTCGCGGATATGCTGCTGGCCCTTCCAGGGCTGCCCGGCCCAGTCATAGAGGTACAGCATATGCTGGGCAGGCTGGTTTCCGTGGGCGTAATTGCCCATGTCGGCCACCTGCATCTCGGCGATTTCGTGGATGCGGAAGCCGTAGTAACTGTCGTCATAGACGGGCGGGACCACGAAGACGGAATCCAGCATCTGCACGAAAGAGGACTCGCCGCCCATGGCGTCCACCAGGCCCTGGACATCGTGGAAGACGGACCAGGTGTAATGCCAGGCATTTCCTTCCGTGAAGGCGCCGCCCCACTGGTAAGGGCTGAACGGGGTCTGGAAGGATCCGTCGGCATTGCGGCCGCGCATCAGGTGCGTCTCGGGGTCGAAGACGTTCTTCCAGTTATCCGCGCGGGCAACCCATTTGTCCAGTTCCTCCTGCGGCCTCCCTAGAACCTTCGCTAGCTGAAGGATGCACCAGTCGTCATAGGCATACTCCAGGGTACGTGCGGCGCTTTCGTTGATACCGACGTCGCAGGGAACATAGCCCAGCGAATTGTAGTACTCGTGCCCCAGCCGGCCGGTAGAACTAACCGTCGGATGTACGTGTTCCGTACCATACTGGATGCAGTCGTAAAGTACTTGTAAATCAGTAGTATTCACGCCCTTTACGACCGCGTCGGCCACGACCGAGGCGGAGTTGTTGCCCACCATGCAGCCGCGGTGGCCCGGGGAGGCCCATTCCGGGAGGAACTCGTTCTCACGGGCGACGTTGGCATAGCCGGTCTGGATTTCCGCGTTGACATCGGGATACACGAGGTTCAGCAGCGGGAATAGGGCACGGAAGGTGTCCCAGAAGCCGCTGTCGG
Source organism: Bacteroidales bacterium (assembly GCA_017439305.1). Taxonomy (GTDB): domain Bacteria; phylum Bacteroidota; class Bacteroidia; order Bacteroidales; family UBA932; genus Cryptobacteroides. Next base: position 84,926 of record JAFSJK010000018.1, read on the forward strand.
TGTACAGGTAGCCTTTCTCGATCTTTCCGTTATAGGGACTGTAGTGGACCGGCTGCCCGTCGGCGTCGATCTCATAGAACTTCCTCGGAAACAGGACGGCGCGGTACAGGCAGGAGTAGAAGGTGCGGTATTGGTCCTCGGTGCCGCCGCCGACGGCGATGCGGCCCAGGATCTCGTTCCAGCGGGCCTTCGCATCGGCGCAGACCTCCTCGAAAGAGGCGCCTTCCACCTCGCGGAGGTTGCGGTTGGCCTGCTCCAGGGAGATGAAGGAGGAGGCCACGCGGGCGTTGACCTGCTCTCCCCGGACGGTGGCGAACTTCACGACGGCGATCGAGTGCTCCCGCGGCCGGTCCTCGGGATACTCCAGCGCATCACCGTTGTAGATGTCAAAAGAGACGATATCCTTGTCGAAAACGATTGTGAACCAGTTCTTGAAATCTCCGACTACGCCGCCGTGGTTGTTGGTACAGTAGCCTACGACCGTGCGTTTGTCGTTCAGAACTTTCACGTAGGAACCGCCTGCGTATGCGTCGATGACCACGCCGGAGGTCTCGCTGTCCGGGAAGGTGAACCGCATCACGGCGGCCCGTTCGGTCGGGGCGATTTCGGTGCGGATGTCGTGGTCGGCCAGGTAAACGCTGTAGTAATAAGGCTTTGCGATTTCGCTCAGGTGGGAAAAGATGCTGGCGCGCTCGTCCTCACCGGGCTTCGAGGCATCCCGGACGGGCATCAGCGAGAAAGCGCCATAGTCGTTGATCCACGGGGAGGGCTGGTGCGTCTGCTTGAAGCCGCGGATGTGATGTGCATCGTAGGTATAGGCCCATCCGTCCCCGTTCCTGCCCGTCTGCGGG
>JAFSJK010000019.1 GCA_017439305.1 Bacteroidales bacterium
GGATCAAACTCTTCATTGTATATTCTTATATGATTCTAAGCTTGTCCTTGGCACTTCTTTTAAAAAAGAATCGACGCTCGTTTAAAGTTTGATATCTGTTACAATATCTCGGTACTTGCTTGTACTTTCCTTTCAGTCTTTTCAATGAACTCTTTTGAATTTTTACCGCCCGCCTTTCGGCCTCGGCCGTAAAAATTCCCGCTCGTTTCCGAACGGGATTGCAAAGGTACACCTTTTTTTCGAACTGGCAAATTATTTTTCGACTTTTTTTGAAAAAAGTGAAGTTTTTCCTGGCGGCGGAAAATCCTCAAAAAATAAACGGATTGATAGTGACACCGTTAGCAGAAAATGCGTATTTTTGTGTCCGTTTTTTACAACGGACTAGACAAATGAATACCCCCAGATTCATTTTTGTTACGGGAGGTGTCGTATCCTCCCTCGGGAAGGGAATCATCTCTTCCAGCATCGGAAAACTCCTCCAATCCTGCGGCTACCGCGTCACCATCCAGAAGATGGATCCGTACATCAACATCGACCCGGGTACGCTCAACCCCTATGAGCACGGGGAATGTTACGTGACAGAGGACGGTATGGAAACGGACCTGGACCTTGGCCATTACGAACGCTTCACCGGGATTCGGACAACCCGGCGGAATTCCGTCACGACCGGCAAGATTTACCAGGCCGTCATCGAGAAAGAGCGCCGGGGCGATTTCCTCGGGAAAACCATCCAGGTCGTCCCGCACATCACCGACGAAATCAAGCGGCGCATCACGGCAAACGCACAGGATGGCGATTTCGACTTCATCATCACGGAGATCGGCGGAACCATCGGCGACATCGAGAGCGCCCCGTTCATGGAGGCTATCCGACAGTTACGCTGGGAGCTGGGCCGGAGCGCCGTCTGTATCCATCTGACCTATGTCCCCTACCTCCGGGCGGCCGGCGAATTCAAGACCAAGCCCACGCAACACTCCGTCAAGGAACTCCAGAGTATGGGCATCCAGCCTGACATCCTGATCCTGAGGACAGAGATGCATCTGGAGCAGGGACTGTTGGACAAGGTCGCGGCTTTCTGCAACGTGGACCGGGGATGCGTCGTGCAGAGCGAGGATCTGCCAAGCATCTATGAAGTTCCCCTGAACATGCAGCGGCAGGGGCTGGACCGGGCTATCCTGGCCAAGGTGGGCATGGCCAGCCAGGCGCCTGCCCTGCAGGAATGGGAACGCTTCGTGGAACGGGAACGCAGCATCACTGCTTCCGTCACCGTGGGCCTGGTAGGCAAATACGACCTGCAGGATGCCTATAAGAGCATCCGGGAGAGCTTGCATATCGCGGGCGTCCACATGGGAAAGAAAGTGAACCTCAGATTCGTAAACAGCGAAAACATCGATGCAGCCAATGCAGCAGCCGCTTTGGATGGACTGGATGGCATCGTCATCTGCCCGGGCTTCGGACAACGGGGTATCCAGGGAAAGATCGAAGCGGTCCGATACGCCAGGGAGCACGATATCCCGACGTTCGGCATCTGCCTCGGCATGCAGATGATGGTGGTGGAATTCGCCCGTGACGTCCTGGGTCTGGCCGATGCGGACAGCGCGGAAATGAGCCCCGGAACACTGCATAACGTCATCGACATGATGGAGGACCAGAAGAAACTCACCCAGCTCGGCGGTACCATGCGATTGGGCGCCTATGGCTGCGACCTCGTGGAAGGCAGCCGGGTACGGTCCATCTACGGCCAGGCCCATATCCAGGAACGGCACCGGCACCGTTACGAATTCAACAACCGGTACCGGGACGCCTACGAAGCGGCCGGCATGCGATGCGTAGGACTCAACCCGGAAAGCGGTCTGGTGGAAATCGTGGAAATCCCCGGACTCCGGTGGTTCATCGGTACGCAGTTCCATCCGGAATACGCCACTACCGTTTTGTCGCCGCATCCCCTCTTCATGGACTTCGTAAAGACCTTATAAGGATGGACGGGAAGCCACTGCGCGAAGAATGCGGGGTGTTCGGGGTGTTCGGGGCTGAAAAAGCGGCCGAAAAGGTCCTTGTCGGCCTCAGCGCCCTGCAGCACCGGGGACAGGAAGGTTGCGGAGTGGCCACCCTGGAGCAATCGGGGCGGATCACCGTCCGGAAAGGGTTGGGGTTGGTCTCCCACGTCTTCCCGACGGAGGCCTACCGGGACCATCCCGGACACTTTGCCATCGGCCATGTCCGGTACGGCACCTCCGGCGGTGGAGAACTGGACAACGTACAACCCTTCGTATTCCACCGGGATATCCATGATTTCGCCGTCGTCCACAACGGCAACATCGCCAATACCGAAGAACTGAAAATCCAGCTGGAGCGGATGGGCACCCTGTTCCGGTCTTCTTCCGACAGCGAGATCCTGGGGCATCTGGCCCATCACCTGTCGACCGGGAAGGAAGGCCTGACCGCCCATTCATTGAAGCGGGCACTGAACCTGATCGACGGCGCCTTCTCCTTCCTGGTCCTTACCCCCGACCGGCTCTTCGCCTGTCGGGACAAGTACGGATTCCGGCCGCTCTCCATCGGAAGGCTGGGAGACGGATATGCCGTAGGCAGCGAGACCTGCGCCCTGCACGCCATCGGAGCCCGGGTCCTCCGGGACATCCAACCCGGAGAAGTCGTGGAAATCGGTCCTGAAGGAATCACCTCTTCCTTCTTCGCCGCCGAGCACCGGAATACCCTCTGCGCAATGGAATACATCTATTTCGCGCGTCCTGACAGCGACATAGAGGGTGTCAATGTCCACACCTACCGCGTGGAATCCGGCAAGATCCTTTTCCGGGAGAGCCCCGTCGACGCCGACATGGTTTTCGGTGTTCCCGATTCCGGCATCAGCAGCGCAATCGGCTATTCCCGTGCGAGCGACCTTCCCCTGGAGATGGGCCTCATCAAGAACTTCTATGTGGGCCGGACCTTCATCCAGCCCAATCAGGCTCTCCGCATGACCGGCGTCCGGATGAAACTGACACCCGTCTCGTCCGTCGTGAAAGGAAAACGCGTCGTGGTGATCGATGATTCCATCGTCCGCGGCACGACTTCGAAACAAATCGTCCGCATGCTCCGCGACGCCGGTGCAAAAGAAATCCACCTCCGCATCACCAGTGCCCCTTTGCGTCACCCCTGTTTCTACGGGGTCGACATTTCCACGGAAGCGGAACTCATCTCCGCCCGGATGGACGTGGACGAAGTATGCCGGTACATCGGCGCCGATTCCCTTGCCTTCCTCTCCGAAGCGGGTATGCTGGAAGCAGGCCGGCGCACGGAACTGTGCATGGCCTGCTTCAATAACCGGTATCCTACCGCCCTATACTCCCATTCCGGGGAGCAGTAGTGATTATCACTTGCTGTTCAACGCAATCCGCGCACGCAATTCCCAGGTGCGGATGCGGTCCTTGTAGAAGTTGTTCGCATTGACCTTCTCGATGGAGAGGTCGCTGTCGGAGTTGCCACCCCAGCGACGGCAGGTGTAGAGTACGTCGTACACCCGACCGATCTGGTATTCGCGGCTGATGCGCAGACCCACGGCGTAGTCCTCGCCATACTTGGTGGTCGGGAAGTTGAGCTTCCGCAGAAGCGGCGTCCAAAAGCCGCGCGGAGCACCCAGTCCATTGATCCGAAGGGCGTTGTTACGTCCGTTCTCCGGCGTCCATTCCCGATGCTCGATCACATACGGCGGCAGCGGATTCAGTTCGAAATCCGTCATCTGGTAGCAGCCGACAACCATCGCGCAGCCCTGCTCGCGGAATGCGTCCACGAACTTCCGGACCGTATTCTCATCATAATACAGGTCGTCCGAATCCAGCTGAAGCGCGAACCGGCCGCAGGCGGGATGGTGGATGGCGGCGTTCCAGTTGCCGCCGATGGCGTGCCAGGTAGGGTCCTGGGCGATGTAGACGAGTTTCGGGTCGCCGAGGAAGGACTTGATCACGTCCACGGTGCCGTCCGTGGAGTTGTCATCGACCACGATCACGTTGTAAGGGAAATCCGTTTTCTGGGAAAGGGCCGACCGGAGCGCGTCCCCGATGGTCTTCACCCTGTTCTTGCAAGGGATGACGACGGATGCCTCGAATGCGAACTCCCCTTCCGTCAGGTCCACGGTCCTGAACGACGGCGCCAGATAGCCGCCAACGGCCTTGAGGTGGTCCGTCACGGCCTGCTCCATCTCGATCTGGGAACTGCGGTTCCGCGGATCAACGTAATCGAACTGTTTCTCCCCGGACCGACGGAGGTCCGTCTCGATCTCATAATAGAGGTATTCGCCGATATGTTCCAGCCTTCCCTGCTGCGAAACCTTCAGGCGAAGGTCATACAGGCCCGCCGCCTCATAGTCCGCAGTCATTCGGGAAGCGGCTTCCTTCAGGACTGTTGTCCGGAAAAGCAGCAGCCCGCCGAACTCGAAATCATCCCGCAGGGAACCTTCCTGATAGTCGATGACCGGAGCGGGAACCACCTCCCCGCCTTTGGAAATGAAGCGGTCGGAATAAAGCAATGCCGCACCGGTGTCATCGGCCACTTGTAGCATCCTCTCCAATGCGTAATGGACCAGGGAAAGGGACGTCGGGCGGGTATAGAGCAAGGTGAACTCGGCCGATGCCTCCCGGGCTGCGGCGCGAAGGGTGGAACTATGGCTGGCAGATGCCTCCAGGACATGCACGGAGGCAACTTCCGGTTCCGGAGAAAGCACTCCCGCCTGCTCGGGCAGGGTGACGAAACAGTCTATTCTTTTCATACCTCAAAGATACGATTTATTCTGCATTTTTTTCTTTCCGGACTGAAGAAAAATCCGTAACTTCGTAACTTCATAAAAAGACTGTTATGAAAGCACTCACTCGTACAGATTTCCATTTCCCGGACCAGTTGTCCAAGTACACGGGCAAGGTCCGCGATGTCTACAGCATCGGTTCCGATTACCTGGTGATGGTTGCCACCGACCGCATCTCCGCCTTCGACGTGGTCCTGCCCGAAGGCATCCCTTTCAAGGGACAAGTACTCAATCAGATAGCCTCCCGTTTCCTCGATGCCACCGCCGATATCCTCCCCAACTGGAAGGTCGCCGAAGTGGACCCGATGGTCACCCTGGGACTGCGCTGCGAGCCCTTCAAGGTGGAGATGGTCATCCGCGGTTATCTCACCGGACACGCCTGGCGTGAGTACAAAGCCGGCAAGCGCACCCTCTGCGGTGTCGCCCTCCCCGAAGGGATGGTGGAGAACCAGAAGTTCCCCGAGCCCATCATCACCCCCACCACCAAGGCGGCCGAAGGTCACGACGAGGACATCTCCAAGGAGGAGATCATCGCCCAGGGAATCGTAGGAAAGGAAGACTACGAACAGCTCGAAGCCTATACCCGCGCCCTTTTCGCACGCGGTACGGAAATGGCGGCCCAGAAGGGCCTCATCCTCGTTGACACCAAATACGAGTTCGGCAAGCGCGACGGCAAGATCCTCCTGATGGACGAAATCCACACACCGGATTCCTCCCGTTACTTCTATGCGGAGGGTTATGAGGAGCGCCTCGCCCGCGGCGAGCACCAGAAGCAGCTCTCCAAGGAGTTCGTCCGTGAATGGCTGATGGCCAATGGCTTCCAGGGCAAGGAAGGCCAGAAGATTCCCGACATGACCCCCGAAGTCGTCGCCGGCATCACCGACCGCTATATCGAACTGTACGAGCATATCACCGGCGTACCCTTCGTGAAAGCGGAGGATGACGACCTCGCCGCCCGCATCGAAAAGAACATCTCCAACTTCCTCAAGAACCTATGATCGAGCGCTATTCCCGCAAAGTAATGAGGGACATCTGGACGGAGGAGAACAAGTTCAGAGCCTACCTCGAAGTGGAAATCCTCTCCTGTGAAGCCTGGAGCGAACTGGGCGTCATCCCCCGGGAGGACGTGGACAAGATCCGCGCCGCCGCCACCTTCAGCGTGGACCGCATCAAGGAGATCGAGGAAATCACCCGCCACGACGTGGTCGCCTTCACCCGGGCCGTCAGTGAAAGCCTGGGTCCGGAGCGCAAATGGGTCCACTACGGACTCACCTCCACGGACGTCGTCGACACGGCCAACGGCTATCTGCTCAAGCAGGCCAATGCCGTCCTGGAAAAAGACCTCCAGGACTTCCTCGCCGTCCTGAAGCGCCGCGCGCTCGAATTCAAGGACACGCCGTGCATCGGCCGCACCCATGGCATCCATGCCGACATCACTTCCTTCGGCCTCAAATGGGCTCTTTGGTATGAGGAAATGAAGCGCAACATCGAGCGTTTCCAGTTTGCCCGCAAGGGCGTCGAGGCCGGCAAGATGAGCGGCGCCGTGGGCAATTTCGCCAACATCCCGCCTTCCATCCAGGACTATGTGTGCGAGCATCTGGGGATCGCATCGGCCGACATTTCAACGCAGGTGCTGCAGCGTGACCGTCACGCTTTCTACATCGCCACCCTCGCCATCATCGCCTCCACCCTGGAGCAGATGGCTTTCGAGGTACGGAACCTTCAGCGGACGGAAGTCCGTGAGGTGGAAGAAGCGTTCGGCAAGGGCCAGAAAGGCTCCAGCGCCATGCCGCACAAGCGCAATCCCATTTCCAGTGAGAACATCTGCGGTTGCGCCCGCGTGATGCGCGGCTACATGTCGGCTTCCTGCGAGAACGTCGCCCTGTGGCACGAGCGGGACATCTCCCATTCCTCCACCGAGCGCATCATCCTCCCGGATGCCACGGAACTCCTGGACTACATGCTCAACCGATTCAGGGGCATCCTGGACCATCTCGTGGCCTATCCCGAGAACATGATCCAGAACATCTGGCGCACCCGCGGCGTCATCTTCGCCCAGCGCGTGATGAACGCCCTTATCGGCAAGGGCCTTACCCGCGAGCAGGCCTACGACACCGTCCAGCCCATCGCCATGAAAGCCTGGACCGAGGGCCTGGACTACCGCACCCTCCTCAAGGAAAGCGACGCCGTGATGGGCAAGCTCACCGTCGACGAACTCGAGGGCTGCTTCACCCTGGATTATTATTTCAAGAACGTAGCGTATATCTATAAACGAACTGGTATTTTATGAAGAAGGTAGACGTAGTCCTCGGCCTCCAATGGGGCGACGAGGGCAAAGGCAAGGTGGTCGACGTCCTGACCCCGCACTACAAGGTCATCGCCCGTTTCCAGGGCGGTCCCAACGCGGGCCATTCGCTCGTGTTCGACGGTGACGGTTTCGTCCTCCACACCGTTCCCTCCGGCATCTTCCGTCCGGATTCGGTGAACATCATCGGCAACGGCGTGGTCATCGACCCGGTCATCCTCAAGGAAGAGATCGACGCCATCGAGGCCAAGGGCGTGGACATCACCGGTAAGCTCCTGATTTCCAAGAAGGCCCATCTGATCCTCCCCACCCACCGGATGCTGGATGCCGCCAGCGAGAACGCCAAGGGCAAGGGAAAGATCGGCTCCACCCTCAAGGGGATCGGTCCCACCTATATGGACAAGACCGGCCGCAACGGGCTCCGCGTGGGCGACATCCTCTCCCCCGAGTTCATCCAGCGGTACGAGGCCCTGAAATACAAGCATTTCGGCCTGCTCGCCCAGTACAAGTTCCCCTTCGACATCACGGATTATGAGGTCAAGTGGTTCCAGGCCGTGGAGTCCATGAAGCGCTTCACCTTCATAGACAGCGAGTTCGCCGTGAACCGGTACATCGAGCAGGACGTCCCCGTCCTGGCGGAAGGCGCACAAGGGTCCATGCTGGACATCGACTTCGGCACCTATCCCTTCGTCACCTCCTCCAACACGATGACGGCAGGCGTGTGCACCGGACTCGGCATCGCCCCCAACCGCGTGGGCAAGGTGATGGGCATCTTCAAGGCCTACTGCACCCGCGTGGGCAGCGGCCCGTTCCCGACGGAACTCTTCGACGCCACCGGCGAACGCCTGCGCCAGATCGGCCGTGAGTACGGCGCCACCACCGGACGTCCCCGCCGCTGCGGCTGGCTGGACCTCGTCGCCCTCAAGTATGCCGTGATGATGAACGGCGTGAGCGAACTCATCATGATGAAGGCCGATGTGATGAACACCTTCGACACTGTCCGTGTGGCCACCGCCTACAAGATTGACGGGCAGGTAGTTACGGACTTCCCCTTCGAGTGTCCCGACCAGGTGGAACCGGTCTACACGGACTTCCCCGGCTGGAAAGAGGACATCACCAAGGTCCGCCGCTACGAGGATTTCCCGGAAGCCTTCAAGAACTACATCGACTTCATCGAGAAAGAGACGGGGTGCCCGGTCAAGATCATTTCCGTGGGCCCCGACCGCAGTGAAATCGTCATCCGATAAAGAACAAGCCCTATGAAACGCCTTCTCATTCCAGCCCTCGGGCTGATACTCTCCCTCCTTCCCCTCAGCGGACAGGAAACCGCTTCCTGGCTCCGCAAGAGCGCCATCTCCCCGGACGGAAAGACCGTGGCTTTCAGTTACAAGGGCGATATCTTTACCGTACCCGTGAGCGGCGGACAGGCTGTCCAGCTCACCTCGCACAGGGCTTATGAGTCCGACCCCGTCTGGACCCCGGACGGCAGCCGGATCGTCTTCACCTCCTACCGGGAAGACAGCCGCGACGTATATGTCATTCCCCAGGAAGGCGGTTATCCCCAGCGGCTGACCGACCTTCCCGGAAATGAGATCCCTCTCGCCGTCCTTCTGGACGGAAAAGTGCTCTTTACCTGGTACAACGCCGATATCCAGGGCCCCCGGTTCGACGGCTTCCCCGGCTCCCCCGCTCTCTACGAGACGGACCTGAACGGGGCAGCCCCCCGGCTGGTCACCTCCCTTACCCTCTCCGCGATGAGTGTAAGCACCAAAGGCGACATCCTGTACGAGGACTACAAGGGCTATGAAGACGCGCTCCGCAAGCACCACACCTCGTCGGTGACGCGGGACATCTGGCTTTGCCGTCCCGCAAGCGGCCACGCCATCGACGAAAACGCCACATTCACCAAACTCAGTTCGTTCAAAGGCGAGGACCGCAACCCGGTCTTCACTGCCGACGGCGACACCTTCTACTACCTCAGCGAACAGGACGGCAAGAACTTCAACGTGTTCCGCAGTTCCCTCAGCAAGCCCGGTGAAAGCGTGCAGGTGACCCGTTTCGAGCAGAATCCCGTCCGGTTCCTGACCGTATCCAACGATGGCACCCTCCTCTTCTCCCAGAATGGCGACCTCTACACCATGAGGGAAGGAAGCGCTCCCAAGAAGTTGGAAATCACCCTCTTCCGTGATGAGGACGAGAAGGAGATGAGCAAGCTCTCCCTCCGCAACGCCACCGCGATGGCCGTCTCCCCGAACGGCAAGGAAGTGGCTGTCGTGATCCGCGGCGACGTGTTCGTCACCTCCGTGGACTACGCTACCACCCGCCGCATCACCAACACGGCGGAACAGGAGCGCGGCGTCTCATTCTCCAAGGACGGCCGCGAGCTCTATTACGCCGCCGAGCGCAATGGTTGCTGGAGCATCTACAAGACCTCCCTCACGGAGAAGAACGACAAGTACTTCACCTACGCCGTGAAGATGAAGGAGGAACAGGTGAGCACCCCGGGTGAGACCTGTTTCCAGATGGAAGTCTCCCCCGACGGCAAGTCCATCGCCTACCTGCGCGACCGTACCGAGCTGGTGGTCAAGGACCTCAAGTCCGGCAAGGAAAAGTCCCTCCACAAAGGGGTCAACTACTCCTATTCCGACGGCGACCAGTACTTCGCCTGGAGCCCGGACAGCCGCTACATCCTGTGCAACTGGCAGGCCGGCGGCGGCTGGAACAATGAGGACGTCGCCCTCGTCGAAGTCGAGACCGGCAAGGTCACGGACCTGACGGAAAGCGGCTACTCCGACGGCAACTTCAAGTGGGCCCTGGACGGCAAGGCCATGACCTGGGAGTCCGACAAGAACGGCTACCGCAGCCACGGCAGCTGGGGCGCCGAGAGCGACATCTACATCATGTTCTTCGACGGCAAGGCCTACACGGATTTCGGCCGCAGCAAGGAGCAGCAGGAGATTGACAAGATGCTCCTGGGCGAAAAAGCGGTGGAAAAGGCCGAGAAGAAAGAAAAGAAGGACAGTCTGGCCGGCAAGGTGGAAAAGATCGATCCCGACCTGGAACACCGGGCGGACCGCATCCGCCGGCTGACCCGCTTCTCCAACAGCATGGGTGACCATTATCTTACCACCGACGGCAGCAAGCTCTACTTCACCCAGCGGCTCGAGAAAGGCTTCGACCTGTGCTGCCTGGACGTGGAGAAGGGCGACGTAACCATCGTCAAGAAAGGCGTTTCCGGACAAATCTACCCGTCCAACGACGGCAAGTACATCTTCTTGTTCTCCGGCAGCGCCATCACCCGGATCACCCTCGCCGGAAACAAGTCCGACGCGGTCGCCTTCACCGGCGACTTCGAATTCAAGCCCCGCGCCGAACGCGACTATATCTTCTCCCACATCTGGAAACAGGTCAAGGAGAAATTCTACGTCGCCGACCTGCACGGCGTGGACTGGGACTATTACCGTTCCAATTACGAGAAGTTCCTCCCCTACATCAACAACTACTTTGATTTCCAAGACCTTCTGTCCGAGATGCTGGGCGAGCTGAACGGTTCGCACACCGGCGCCCGGTACCGTCCGGCCAGCTCCCGCAACATCGGTTATCTCGGTGTCCTGTATGACACGGCCTGGAACGGGGACGGCCTCAAGATCGCCGAAGTCCTGCCCGGCGGCGTCCTGAACAACGCCGACTCCGAGATCAAGGCCGGCGACGTCATCACGGCCATCGAAGGACACGAGATCAAGGCCGGCGAGAACGCCCTGGCGTGCCTGTACGACCGTGCCGGCAAGAAAACCGTCCTCACCGTGAAGAAGGGCGGCAAGGAGACCGAACTCATCGTCACCCCGTCTGCCAGCGACGCCACCCTTCTGTATCGCCGCTGGGTCCGCCAGCGCGAGGAGATGGTCAAGAAACTTTCCGGCGGCAAGGTCGGCTATGTCCATATCGAAGGGATGGACTCCCCCAGTTACCGCGAGCTCTACTCCAAGGCGCTGGGCAAGTACCGGACCTGCGACGCCCTCATTGTGGACACGCGCCACAACGGCGGCGGCTGGCTGCATGACGACCTCGTCACCTTCCTGGGCGGCAAGGAATACTGCCTGTTCACCCCGCGCGGCCAGTACATCGGTCACGAACCGTTCAACAAATGGACGAAGCCTTCCTGCGTCCTGGTCGGCGAGGACAACTATTCCGATGCCTCCGGCTTCCCGTATGAATACCGGCTCCTCGGGCTGGGCAAGCTCATCGGCGCCCCGGTTCCCGGAACCATGACGGCCGTCTGGTGGGAAACCCAGATCCATCCGAACATCGTCTTCGGCATTCCCCAGGTGGGCAACTGGAGCCTGGTGGACGAGCACTACATGGAGAACCTGCCCATCGAGCCGGATATCCTGGTCTACAACGACCCTGCGTCCGTCCTTTCCGGACGGGACCTCCAGCTGGAAGCCGCCGTTCAAGAAATGTTGAAAGAGATTGAGAAATAATGGACCGGAAAAACGTCATCATCCCCACTTACAACGAGAAGGAGAACATCGAGGCCATCTGCCGGAAGGTGTTTTCCCTTCCCGGTGAGTTTGACATCCTCGTCATCGACGACGGCTCTCCCGACGGGACGGCGGCCATCGTCAAGAACCTGCAGGCCGAGTTCCCCGGACGGCTCAACCTGATTCAGCGGAGCGGGAAGCAAGGCCTTGGAACCGCCTATCTCACAGGTTTCCGCTGGTCGCTGGAGCAGGGTTACGACTACATCTTCGAAATGGACGCCGACTTTTCCCACAATCCGGACGACCTGCTCCGCCTGTACGCCGCCTGCGCGGAACAGGGCGGCGACCTTGCCGTGGGCTCCCGCTACTGCAACGGCGTCAGCGTCGTGAACTGGCCTATCGGCCGGATCATCATGTCCTACTATGCATCGGCCTACGTGCGGACCATCCTCCGGATGAAGGTGTTCGACACCACTGCAGGGTTCGTGTGCTACAAGAGGAAGGTGCTGGAAACCATTGATTTGGATGCCGTCCAGATGAAAGGATACGGCTTCCAGATCGAGATGAAGTACACCGCTTTCCGGCTGGGATTCCAAATCCGGGAAGTCCCCATCATCTTCATCAACCGGCAATTGGGTACGTCCAAGATGTCCAGCGGCATCTTCGGTGAAGCTTTCTGGGGCGTGATCAAGCTAAGATTCAGGAAGTTCCACAGGAAATAAAAAAAGAAGGTTCGGAAAATTCCGAACCTTCTTTTTGTCTACTTGAGAACCAGGACCGCTCCGCCGCCGGAGGCCAGGTGGACCTTCCACACAGGACCGTGGATAGAGGTCTCCACCTTCCGGTAATCGCGGGCCGCCCGATGGGCATTGGCCCCGTCGACAAAGGCGATCCCTTCCGCATGCTGGATTCCCAGCGGGCTCAGGTCAACCTCCAGGTCGCGAGCATCCCAGTTTCCGAGGGCACCGACATACCATGTGGAGCCGCTGCGACGGGCAATCACCACATACTCGGCAATCTTTCCATCCAGAGCCACCGTCTCATCCCATTCGGTCGGGATGGATGCGATGAAGTCCGTGCATTCCGGTTCCTGCATATAGTTCGACGGAGAATCACAGAGCATCGTGAGCGGAGCGTCAAAGATGAGATATTCCGCCAACTGATGACAACGCGTGCCCTGGGACATCGGCTCCGAATTGGAAGGGAAATAGTTCCGCCGGGTGGCATTGCGCATCGCACCCTGGGTGTAGTCCGCCGGACCGGCGACGTACCGGGTGAAAGGAACCGTGACATCATAGGTCACCTGATCGACCGCTGCGGTAGACCATTTCATGTTCTCCAAGCCGTGGATTCCCTCGAAATTGAGCACGTTAGGATAGGTGCGCTGGATTCCGGCAGGCTTGAAGGCGCCGTGGAAGTCGCAGAGCATCTGGTATTTCGCAGCCGTAGCAGCCGCCTTCTCGTAGAACTGGACCATCGGCTGGTCGTCCCGGTCCATGAAGTCGATCTTCCAGCCCTTGATGCCCATCTGGGAATAGTGCCGGCAGACCCCTTCCATATCACGGTTGAAAGCCCAGTAGCCGGCCCAGAGGATCAGGCCCACGTTCTTCTGGTCGGCATAGCGGCAGAGGGCCGGCAGGTCAATCTCGGGAACGACCTGCATCAGGTCCGCCTGCAGGTTCACGGCCCAGCCTTCGTCCAGGATGACATACTCGATCCCGTGCGCCGACGCAAAGTCGATGTAATACTTGTAAGTCTCGGTATTGATGCCGGCCTCGAAGTCCACACCGTACAGGTTCCAGTCGTTCCACCAGTCCCAAGCCACCTTGCCGGGCTTCACCCAGGACCAGTCTCCAGCCGCGGCCGGCCGACCCAGACGCCAGGTCATGTCGCTCTCAGCGAGCTGCTTGTCTTCCTTGGCAATGATGAGCGTACGCCATGGGAAAGCCCAGGAGGCGGGCCCCTTGGCGATGTAGTCCTTCCGGGTACGGACCAGGCCCTGGAGCATATTGTGTCCCCCCTGCTCCACCTTGTCGGGATAAGGGGCATAGACGCCCGTCAGGGTCGTGGAGCCATTCCCGTTGAACAGATACATGCCGGGATAGTCCAGCAGATCCGACTCCGTCACGCACACTTTGATGCCATTCGCGGCCTCTACCGTCAGCGGCAGGAAGGCAAGACGTCCCTTCTCCCACTTGGAAAGCGGATGATGGGAATAGGTGCTTTCGAAAGAACTGAAGAACTGCGGTTCAAACGAGGAATTGTCCCGGCCGACATAGGGAACATACAGGTTCCAGTCCTCCGGGAAAGCGAATTCGGCCTGTTCGGACACGACAACCGTCTCTCCCTTCTTGCCTTTGGCGACGAAGCGGTAGGCGATGCCGTCGTCATAGGCACGGAAGATGATGTCGTACCGCTTGGCAGACAACGTAAGTTCGTTGAAACAATCCCGTACCCGGGCACGCTTGAAGTTCTGGACGGCATAGGATTCGTCCACACTGCGGCGGGAGACGGAGAACTTGTCCTTTCCTCCGAAAACCGTCCCGTCCTGGAGGGTCATCGAGATGAAGGAAGGTTCCAGAAGAACGACACCGTTGCAGTCCACCCAGTAGGAGACCGCATCCCCGTCGGAAACGGTAACCGTGACGGACCCGTCAGGAGAGGTGACGACATAGTCCTTGGCCTGCAGGAGCACGCCCAGGGAAAGAAGGAAAAGAAGGATCAGGCTTTTTTTCATATTACACGTTACTTGATGAGTCTCAGTCCGATACGGTTGCGTTCCAAGTCCACGGACAGGACCTGGACCTTGACATGCTGGTGCAGCTTGAGCACCTTGGAAGGATCGGCCATCCCCCGAACCCCCATCTGGGAGGCATGGATGAGGCCATTGTCGTGCAGGCCGATGTCTACGAAGGCCCCGAAGGCCGTGAGATTCGTCACGATGCCCGGGAGTTCCATTCCGACCTTGAGGTCGTCGATCTCGTGGATATCGTCGGCGAAGGAGAACTCTTCCGCCTCGGCGCGCGGATCGCGTCCCGGCTTGGCGAGTTCCTTCAGGATGTCATTCACGGTAGGCAGGCCGAAATCGCCCTCCACATAGTCCTGGGCCTTGATTTTCTTGCACAGTTCCCCGTTCCCCACCAAGTCGCGGGTGGACACCTGGAGATCCGCCGCCATCCGGTCCACGATATGGTAGGCTTCCGGATGCACGGCGCTTCCGTCCAGCGGATTCTCCGCCCCCTGGATGCGCAGGAAACCGGCACACTGCTGGAAGGCCTTCTCCCCCAGCCGGGGAACTTCCATCAACTGGCCGCGGGATTTATAGCCACCCACCTTGGAACGGTAGGCGACGATATTGTCCGCCAGGGTAGGACCGATGCCGGACACATACTGCAGGAGATAAGGACTGGCCGTATTCAGGTTCACGCCCACACTGTTCACGCAGCTTTCCACCGTGTTGTCCAGCTGCTCGTGCAGGAGCGTCTGGTCCACATCGTGCTGGTACTGGCCTACACCCAGGGATTTCGGGTCGATCTTCACCAGTTCAGCGAGCGGATCCATCAGCCGTCGGCCGATGGAAACCGCCCCCCGGACCGTCACATCGTACTCCGGGAACTCCTCCCGGGCCACGTCGGAGGCCGAATAGACCGATGCCCCGTCCTCGCTGACGGAGAAGATGCGGACACTGTCGTCCAGGCCCACTTTCCGGATGAAATCCTCCGTCTCGCGGCCGGCCGTTCCATTGCCGATGGCAATGACCTCGATCCGGTATTTTTCCACAAGGTCAGCCACTTCCGTGATGGCCTGGACCTTCTTCGCAGCGGGCGGATGCGGGAAAATGACCGTATGGTGCAGCAGGTTGCCGTGTTCGTCCAGGCACACCACCTTGCAGCCGGTCCGGAAGCCCGGGTCGATGGCCATCGTCCGCTTCTGCCCCACCGGGGCGGCGAGCAGCAGCTGCCGCAGGTTCTCGCCGAACACGCGGATGGATTCGACATCGGCTTTCTGCTTGGCTTCCTTCAGAACCTCGTTCGAAATCGAAGGCTCCAACAGGCGCTTGTAGGCATCGTCCACCGCCGCCCGGATCTCCAAACCGCATTCGCGGGAAGGATAGCCCTTCTCCTGGCAATAGTCGTAATACATCTTGTTGCCGCACTTCTCCGGATCGGCGTCCAGGGAGAGCTTCAGGAAACCCTCGTTCTCCGCCCGAAGCAGGGCCAACAGATTGTGGGAAGGGATTTTGGCAATGGGCTGCGAGAAGTTGAAATAGCTCCTGTACTTGCCGGCGGCCGGGTCGGTCTGCGCCGCCTTCGTCGCCTTGGACTGGATGCGCCGCGTCCGGAAGATGCCCCGGAGATTCTCGCGGACAATCGCCGTCTCCGACAGGCGTTCCGCGATGATGTCGCGCGCCCCGGCCAGGGCCTCGTCCACGGACGCGACCTCCCCTTTCACAAACTTCCGGGCATCAGCCTCCGGACTGCGGGATTTCCCGCTCCAGAGCAGGTCTGCCAGGGGTTCCAGTCCCTTGGCAATCGCGACCGTCGCCCGCGTCTTGCGCTTGGGCCGATAAGGAAGGTAAAGGTCCTCGAGCGTGCTGGCGCTCACGCAGTTCTCGATTTCGCCGCGGAGTTCCGGTGTCAACTTTCCCTGCTCCTCGATGGTCCCCAGGATGGAGGCCTTTCGCTTCTCCATCTCCGTGAACACCTCGTTCCAATGCTTGATTTCGGCGACCTCGACATCGGTGAGTCCCCCGGTCCGCTCCTTCCGGTAACGGCTGATGAAAGGGATGGTACAGCCTTCCCCGAACAGTTCGACACAATTCTCCACCTGCCAGGACTTAACGCCCAGCTCAGAGGAGATATGCCTGACGTATACGTCCTTCATCGGCTATACAATCTCGAACAGCTGCAGAAAGCCGGTCATCATGAAGACCTGCCGGATTTCGGTGGACAATCCCTCGATGACCACCTTTCCACCCTGGGCTACCGCCGCCTTGCGGATAGTCAGGAAGATACGGAGACCGGAACTGCTGATATAGGTCAGCTCCGAGCAGTCCAGGACGATGGTCTGGTCGGCATTGTCCAGAAGAGGCTGTACCTTCTGGGATACCTCGGCGGCGGCCGGCGTGTCCAGCCGTCCTACCAGGCGCGCGGTCATCGTGCCGTCGGATTGGGTGATGAAGATTTCCATTCTGCTATAGTTTTTTAGTCATTGATAATACATTCTTACCGTCCAACCGTTCATAGGCGACGGAATCCATGATGCTTCTCACAAGATAAATGCCAAGCCCGCCGATCGGACGCTCGGCGGCATCCAGGGTGAGGTCGGGCATATGGGCAAGCGTGGGATCGAAGGGAACGCCGCTGTCGGTCAGGGTGAAATCCAGCCGATCCTCTTTGATGACCGCCTTCACTTCCACCTGTCCTTCGGCACCCTGGGGATAGGCATACAGGATGATGTTGGATACGGCTTCCTCCATGGCCAGGTTCAGGCTCATCGCACGGGCCGGGTCCATCTTGGCTTCCTTGGCAATATCCTCGATGAAAGAGGCCAGTTTAGGAATCTGGGAGATATCGTTCTGGAGGACCAGGTGGCGCTCCGACCTGGAGAACGGAGTGGGATTCGTGAAGCGGACGATCAGCATCGTCAGGTCGTCGCTGGCATTGCAGTCGCGGGTATGTCCCTTGACGGAACTTGCCATCGACTTCAACTGGGTTTCCGCATTGTCCTCGCAATGCTTGGTGACGGCCTCGAGCATACGCTTGTCGCCAAACAGTTCATGGTTCGTATTCTCCGCCTCCGTCAATCCGTCGGTATACAGGAAGAGGCCGTCGTTGGTAGCCAGGCTGGTTTCCTGTTCCTTATAGGAGAAACCACGCATAACACCCAGGGGCAGATTGGGGATCGTGTCCAGCAGGGCAGCCTTGCCAGAGGTCATCAGCACCGGCGCATTGTGTCCCGCGTTGCAATAGCGCAGATGGCCGGTATGGAGATCCAGGACGCCGACGAAGAAGGTGACGAACATATTGTTCTCGTTCGTCTCGGACATGGAATCGTTCATCTGCTTGACAATCCGCCGGGGACTGGTCTCACGGGACGAAACCGACCGGAAAAGGCTGCGGGTGACCGCCATCACAAGCGAAGCGGGAACGCCCTTTCCGCTCACGTCACCGATGCAGAAATAAAGCTTGTTCTCGCGGGTGAAGAAATCGTACAGGTCGCCGCCCACCTCCTTGGCGGGGACGATCTCTCCGGCCATGTCCACATCCTCCGATTCCGGATAGGTGGGGAAGGTCTTCGGAAGCATGGCCATCTGGATGTTCCGGGCGATGCGCAGTTCGCCCTCGATCCGTCCCTTCTTTTCCGTGATGTCCCGCAGGCGCATCTGGTTCGTGGCCGCCGCATACAGGATATACAGGAGCAGCAGGATACCCAGGATCTGGAGGGCGATGATCAGGGCCCTAACAAACCGGAAATTCCCGTAAATCTCATCCATGGGGATGATGATCGCCATCGACCAGCCCGTCCTTTCCACCGGCGCATAGAAAGCATACAGCTTCTCGCCATGGTAAAGGATCCTCTGGTTTCCCCTCTCGCCGGACAACATGGCCTGGGCGATATGCTGGATGGCCTCCGCATCTTCGGAAATGTTGGCTACCGCTTCCTGCACCGTGTTCTGCATGACCAGCGAAGGAACCGGGCACACCATGAACTGACCCTTCCGGCTGATCAGAATGCTGACAGCGCCCGGGTAGGCATCGATGCCGCTCACCAGTCCGGTCAGCCAGTCCAGCGAGACGTCGGCCGTCAGCACGGCCACGACCTTACCGTCATTGTCCGTGAGCGGGACGGAATAGGTCGTCATGAAGAGTTTGCCGCCACCGCTGTCGAAATAAGGTTCGGACCAATAGCCCGCATTCAATTCCAGCGGTTTGACGAACCACTCCTTTTCCAGGTAGTTATAGGACTCCGTACCCAACTGGGTAGCGAACACCTCATCGTTCTCCCGGTAGGAGTAGGGAGCGAACATCCGCCCCTTCCCAGGGTAATGGTTCTCGACGAAAGCGACGGCGGATCCCGAGATGAAGTCATTGGTTTCCACGATCCTGCCGGTCAGGAAAGCCAGGGTGTCGGGATAATCCAGGACCTTCCGGACCGCCCAGATACTGTTGTTGACCACCGTCTCAACCTGATTCATCACGTCAGTGATCCGGAGGCTGGTCGATTCCAGGTGGGCCTCCGCCCGTCGCGTCGCCTCCTCCCGGATGGTCCGCCGGAGGAGATAATGCTGAATCAGGGATGTCGCCTCCAACAGGACGATGGCAAGGATCACGAGGGCCAATGCCCGCGTCACCGCCTTCCAGTTCTCATTTCTCAGTTTTCTCATACGGTCAGGGTTTGAGAATGGATTTCAGGGCCTCCCGGAAAGCAGGCATCGGACAGCCCGTATCCCGTTCGATGATGATGGTCTTCAGGCCGGCGAAAGGCCGGACCTCCGCCTCGATGTCACGGAGCGGACGGTCTGTCCCGAAGTAAACGGGCGCAAAGGCCTGCCAGAAGCGGACGGCCGTCTCCGGCTCCATATGGAAAGCTTCGCGGACAAAAGGCGCGTCGCTCAGATAAGCCGTGGAATACACCATCCCAATATCGAAGAGCGGGTATCCGTAGCAGAAATCGCCCAGGTCGATGAAATACCGCTTGTCGCCGGCAAAGATGACATTGCCGAACTGGAGGTCGCCATGGATGGCCGTGTCCGTATCCGGCGCATCGGAAATGAAACGGGCCAGCCGGTCCTTTTCCGCGGGGGTGAAGAATGGATTGTCCCCGAGTTGGCGGAGATACCGGGCCTTCGCACTCTCGAAAACCGATGTATCTACGTGTGTATTATGCAATTGCAGGCACATTTCGGCAAACTCACCTGCATAGCGGTCCACCCGTTCGGGGTGGTCGCCGACCGCCCGCGCATAGGAAACCTTGTCCCGGATCCGGCGGAAACGGATGCCGTAGCGCACCCCGTCCGTGACATAATCGCCCGGTTCGGGCGTAGGGATGCCGGCCGCATACACTTTCCGGGCGATGCGCATCTCGTCCAGAGGCTGCTGCACCTTGCCCGGGTTGTAAAGCTTGAGCATTACCTCCGGGTCGGAACGATGGTTAAAGCTCTCCCCGTTGGCCCCTTCGCCGGCATGGACATAGTCGGCCAGGTCGATCCGTATCGCTTTTTCCGTATTCATAGCATTTCTTCCGGGAAAATGGAGTTTACCAGGTAGCGGAATTCCTGATATGCATAGGTGTCCGCCAGGGAGGACAAAGCATCCACCAAGGCATGATAGCGCCAGGAATGGACCGACTTTTCCTTGATATGGAACAACTCCCAGAAGGAATCGTCCCCTCTGGTCGTGTAGTCCCGGGCGATGGCCCGCATATTCGACAGTTTGTCACCCAGAGCGACAATCTTCTCCTCCCTGGAGGCAAAAGACAGCCGCTTCAAAGATTCCTCCTTGCGCGCCCGCCAATCCACAAGTTCCAGCTTCCGGTCGCTTTCCGAATCCACCAGCCGGGCAACCCGGTCACCGAACTCGGTGCGGATCTCGTCGATGGTGATGTCGGTATCCTCCACCACATCGTGCAGGACGGCGGCGGC
The DNA here is from genome assembly GCA_017439305.1 of Bacteroidales bacterium. Taxonomy (GTDB): domain Bacteria; phylum Bacteroidota; class Bacteroidia; order Bacteroidales; family UBA932; genus Cryptobacteroides. The sequence goes on from JAFSJK010000019.1 coordinate 20,229, forward strand.
AAGGATTTCCTGGTCCGCAGTCATCGTCGCCACGATGGCCATCGCCTCCAGGGGATGGATGACGTACGGGAATCCCTTCCCCCGCCTTTCGGTGCCGGCATGGGCGTGGACGGCATACTCGATGGCACGGTCCAGGAACTGGGTGTCTAAAGGTCTATTTCCCACTTTTTTCGATATAAGCCATAATGATTTCGACGGCGTCCTCCTCGCTCAGGGAATCCATATTGAGCACCAGGTCATAGTTCCGGACATCATACCGGCTCGTTCCCGTGTAATGCTTCACATAGTTCTCCCGCGCCTCGTCCACCTTCCGGATGGCCTCGGCAGCCTCCGCCTCGGTCAGGTGCTGCCGATCCATTACCCGCTGGACACGGTGTTCCGCCGAAGCCCGGAGGCATACCCGGAGCATATTCGGATGGCTCCGCAGTACGTAAAAGCCGGCACGGCCGGCGACGACGCAGGATTCCTCGGCGGCGATATCCCCGAGAATCCGCGTCTCGGCCATATACAGGGCATCCGGCGTGGCCTCATCCTCCGCCGAATCCAGGCTGTAGCGGTACGGATCCGAGCCGGCGGTCCGGGTCAGCTTATTGCAGAACTCGGACCACCAGCCCTGCTTCGTCCCTTTCAGTTTCTCGATTGCCTTCTCGTCCAGATCGAACTCCTTAACGAGACGCTGGAGGAGGTATTTGTCATAGAATTTCACGCCGAGGCGATCGGCGAGCAGCCGGCCCACCGTCCGTCCGCCGGAACCCAGTTCACGGCTGATGGTGACAAGGAATCGTTCGTTTGTTTTCATATATCAGTCTGTTTCTCAGTCAATATCGTGCATGAAGGGAAGGTCCCTGGTCTGGTCCAGGATGATTTCCGCCATCAGGTCGTTGCTGTCGGAAGGCCCGTTGAGCGTATCCAGCATCAGGCGGATGCCGGCACGTCCGCTCCCCCTCCTCAGCAGATAGGCGATACACAGGTTCTGCGGGCCCACGGAGGAAGCCAGGATGTCCAGGTCGGTCATGCTGATCTGATGGCAGGCAATCTGGTAAGCGGCTTCGGAGTTCTCGCGGATCAGTTGGGCGAGGTCACCCAACGTCTTGAACCCCAGCGCCTTGAATACCTGCAGGAACGGCATCAGAGTCACTTCCTGGATCTCGGCCTGGTTCACGGAGGCAATCTTCCGGTTCAGGACATCGAAAGGTCCCACGTTGAGGAAACTGCGGAAACTGTCCGCATCCAGGGAGACCTCTTCCAGGCGGCCGGAGGCGACCAGCGACTGGACCTGGCGGCGGTAATCATTGATATCCCGGCGGATGGAGCTGAACTGCTCGTCCACCAGTTCCAGCATGCCGGCCAGACGGTTCATGTTGCGCAGATATTCCTTCGGGACCTCCACGCCGGTCTTGTAGCCGATGTCGTGGTTCATGTTGGCCCAGGCGTGCTGGAGGATGGTCCGCATCTGGACTTCAAAGGCGTACGGGATGTCCGGGACACGGCAGATATAATGGAGGGAGAGATAGCCGAAACTGTCAATCTCGTGGAGTTTGCGCTTGTCCACGGAATTCTCCCAGTCCACATCGAACAGGCGGTCCACCACCGAGGCGACCTTGTCCACGTCGTCGGTGTAGAAGGTGATGATCCGGATGCCGAAGATATCGGTAATGTCGGAAAGCGACTGGTATTTCGCCCCTTTGAGTTCCAGTTTGCCGGCCAGGGAGCGTTCTTCCTTGATCCGGTGTTCGATGGATGCGACGACAATGCCCGCCTCCTCGAAGACGGCGCGGATCTGCGCAGGAATCGTCTCCTGCATTTTCCTGAATACGGGAAGCTCCTTCCTGTATTCCTGAAGGATGGCCTCCGAGTGGGGGTCCAGTTTATACTTGTTTTCCATGCTTATTCATCCATTTTCCCGGTCAGGGCGGTCTTGACGACAACCCAGTTGAAATGCTGCTCTACCGGATCAAGGTTCCCGTACGGGCACAGGTCATTCCGCCGCATCAGGAGTTCGTCCGGATCCCCGGGCTCATAGCCGGAAGCCCGCAGCGAAGCGCACTGGCGCAGGTGCTCCTGAACGGCCAGGTATTCCAGCCGGGTGGCTTCCGCACCCTTTTCCGGATAATGCATGCCATCGAAGACCGCCGGAATCCGGGCGGCCGCTTCTTCCAGCCCCTGGCCGGCCAGGGCATGCAACGTAGGCAGGAAGGCCGACCGGGAAAGGTCCTGTCCCTGCTCACGCATCAGGGCCAGCCGGTTGCGCAACCGGGCACCCGACTTCGAAGAGAGCCGCAGATGACGGGATTCCCAGGTATCCTCCCCGCCCACGGCGCGCTGATACGCCATATAGAACCGGGAAGCGCTATCTTTGAGCAAGTTCCCGGAGATAGATGCCAGATTCCAGATGTCCTGGTCCACACCGATCGGCCGGATGACCGGCTCACCGCCGGGATGATAGGTCGAATTGAAGAAATCCAGGATGCCACGCGTCCGGTTGTCCAGCGTGGCCACCCGCACCAGGATGACGAATCGGGACAGGTCCTTGTCCGCCCGGGCCGCCGTCCGGAGAAGGCGGATGGCAAAGTCGACATTCCGCTCAGGAATGCCCGTCGCCACCACGACATAATTCAGAGAACCGAGCAGGCTGGCATAGCGCTCCCAGAAGCGGTCCGAACCGATGGTTCCTTCGTTCCAAACCAGGGAAGGATCCCCCTTCATACCCGGGAAACGATTGAGAAAATCGCCCCGGTAGCGGTCCAGGTCATCGTCGAAGATATCAAAGGAGGTTGGGACCTGTTTCAGGTCCTTGCCTACGAAAGCACCGAACTCATACAGGAAACGCAGGTATTCCTGACCCGTTTCCTGGAACCCCGCGTACAGGACGTGGAAACCCGACGAAACATAGCCGAGCGGGGTTCCGTCCTTGTCCTTCGCCACATCCACGAAATGGATGGGATGCAGTCCGGGCTGCTGGAATTTAACCCGCTGGACGGAAAGGAGATGGGTATCTATCATCCGGACCCGGCTGAAAGAAGCCGTGTACACCGACTGGGGCCCGTTGACGTCGTTCACGAGGCAGAACACTTTCGCCCGGACCCCGGAATCCGCCCGGAGGCGCTCCAACAGGGCCAGGTTCTCCTCCTCCTTTCCCAGGACATAAACGCTGTTGCGCTCATTGTGGAGCCAGGTACGCAAGTACTTGAGGCCCAGCACATCGGCCAGGTCGCCCCCGTGATGCACGTCGGGGTACCGGCCTTTCAGGAGGACGAACCGGTCACTGCCCAGTTCCTCGTCCAGGCTCACTTCCTTCCGGCGGCTGACGATGCTTGTGAAAATGTCCCCGAAGGAAAGCTCTGTGCGCATCCCTTCCGCTTCAGGGATGTCAATGAAAACCAGGTACCCCTGATCCCTGCGCCTGCCCTTCTGCTGCTCTTCCAGGATGGACTTGGCCAGGAGCTTCGCGCTGGGGGTGACCCCGATGAAGAGATGGTTCTTCCGGTTGGCCATCGCACTCCGGGCATGGCTCCGGAGCCACAGCCGGTCACGGAGGCGGCGCGGCAGGATCTGGAACACCATCACGAAACTGAACGTCAGGACCAGGACGAAGATCGTCAGGTAGGCCAGGAGCAATCCCGGTTCGTGGAACACGACCGCCGCGATAATGTCGTCAAAGATGACGGTATGCCCGATAAACATTTCCAACCCGGCCACCAGGGAGACCAGGACGAGCTGGACCCAGTTCCCGTCCGTGACGGTGTGGGTGGACTGGGAGAGGATGATGACATGGATGGCCGCCCCGGCTATGAGCAGGATCGAGAACGACAGCAGCAGGAGTTCCCTCCGGTTCTTGCGGAGCAGATAATTGAGGAGCCGCACGAAGAAGAACGCCGCGACAGCCAGGCAGATCGCCCAGACAATCATCAGCGGAGTGGAAACCGGAAAGTCGCTCGTGTGCATTGGCCGTGGTCTTTAATTCTACAAAGATAAGAAAAAAAACGGCTTGGGCAACCCTGCCGGAAAGCACCGGAATCAATCCTGGGAAAATACTCGGAGCTCCTCCCGGTAAGCGTTGAATATCTTTGACTTGGAGACGAATCCGATATAGCGCCGTTCGCGGTCTACGACCGGCAGGTTCCACGCCCCGGTCCGCTCGAACTTGCGCATCACGCTGTCCATCGGCTCGTCCGGATACACATACTCAGGCGCGGAGCGCATATAGTTGTACACTTTGGCCGTCTGGTACAGGTCCGTCCGGAACATGTCCCGCCGGATGTCGGTCAGGTCCACATATCCCTGCAGCCGATTCTTGGAATCCAGGACCGGGAAAATGTTCCGGCTGGACACGGCCACCGCATCCACGAGCGCACCCAGGTCATCGTCAATCCGGACCGGCGTAAAGTCCTTTTCCACCAGGGATTCCGTCCGCAGCAGGGTCAGCACGGCCTGGTCGGAATCGTGCGTAAGGAGTTCTCCCGTCTGCGCGATACGCTTGGTGTAGATGGAATACTTTTCAAACAGCCGGGTAGTCCCGTACGCGAGCGCCGAAGTCAGGATCAGCGGCACAAAGAGCTGGTAACCGCCTGATATTTCGGCAATCAGGAAGATGGCTGTCATCGGGGCCTGCATCACGCCCGCCATCAGGCCGGCCATACCCACGAGCACGAAGTTGGGAACCGGCACCTGGCCGGGCCAGATCAGGTTCAAGACCGATGCGACCACGTACCCGGCGATGGCCCCGACAAACAGGGTGGGACCGAAAGTACCGCCCACTCCCCCGCCGGCATTGGTGAAAGTCATCGCGAACACCTTCAGAAGCAGGATCAGCAGGAAGAACCAGACCGGACCGCTGCTCTGGCCTTTCAGGAGCAGTCCCACGTCCTCATAACCTTCGCCGTACAGCGGAGGGAACAGGAAGATGAGAAGACCCAGCCCCATCGCACAAAGCGCCCAACGCAGATAAGGGTTCCGCATTTTGCCCAGCAAATCCTCCATGAAGAGCGTCGTCCGCAGGAAATACAGGGAGCAGAAGCCGCAAAACACGCCCAGGACCGCATAGAAAGGGATATTCCGCATCGCGAACTCCACGACGGTGCAGGCGAACTGCGTCTCCCGCCCCAGCAACAGATAGGACACCATCGTCGCCGACACCGTGGAAAGGAGCAGCGGCAGGATGGAACTCATCGACAGGTTGAAGAGGAGGATTTCCAGCGTGAACAGGACACCGGCCAACGGAGCATTGAAAATGCCCGCCACGGCTCCCGCAGCGCCGCATCCCAGCAGCAGGGTCATTCCCCGGTAGGAAAGGCCCATATACCGGCCCAGATTGGAGCCGATCGCCGCCCCCGTATACACGATGGGCGCCTCGGCACCCACGGAACCGCCGAATCCGATGGTCAGCGCGCTGGTGATGAGGGACGAAACGGTATTGTGCCTTTTGATCTTGGACTCGTTCTTGGACACGGCAATCAGGACCTTCGTGACGCCATGGCCGATGTTGTCCTTGACGATATATTTGACAATCAGCAGACTAAGGAGCATTCCAACGCCGGGAAGCAGGAGGAACAGCCACGTAGACCCGCCCACCAGCTGATGCAGGCCATGGCCGAGGAAACGGATCGTCGTCTTCAGAAGGACGGCGGCCAGGCCGCACAGGATCCCCGTGACCACGGACAGGACCAGCAGCCGGCTACGCTCCGGCCACTTACGCAAAAGGGCCCGCATCGGGCCCCATACATATTTCACGCCTTGGTTCGTGGCCATCTTTTCCTTATTCGTCGTCCGAGCCGCCTGCGTACTGGGCGATGTTGTCGTCGGGAAGCGTCTCGCCCGCCGCATCGGAGGCGTCGGCGCTGCCGCCGGCCACGGCCTCGTTCTCGGCGTCTTCCTCGCCTTCGAGCCAGCGCTCGACATCCTCGAGGTCGTCGGTCTTCACGTTGATCTTCACCAGATAGATGGCATCGGGAATCTCCACGGTGACAGCATAGAAAGTGGTGCCGTCCGGCTTCGGATATTTCACGAGGTCAGTCAGGTAGTCGCTGAATCCACGGGGATACTTTTCGGCGAAAGCCGCCGCCAGTTCCGGATTCAGGGCCATCTTTTCATAGCTCACCACATGTCTTTTCTTGTTGTCTGCCATCTTGATTCAGGTTAATAGGTTTTGCGGTGCAATATTAACGTCTTTTTTTGGATTTGGAAATACCCTGTATGTTTTTTTTCGAGGAATTCTTGAAGAAAAACGATTTCTGTTCCTGTTTCCGCTGCGGATCGTGCTCGCAGAACACCGGTTTGAGGTCCCTGGGATCGTAGCCGGACCAGAACATCACGGACGACGTAGTCATCGGCGTAGGCGTAAAATCCTGCACCTGGTCCATCCAGATGCCCCTCAGCGCCGGATGGTTCGCCAGCCGCTCCATGTCCCGCATCGTGCAGCCCGGATGCGACGAGATGAAATACGGGACCAGCCCCACGTGCGTCCCCGCCTCCCGGTTCACCTGGTCGAATTCCTTTCGGAGCCTTTCGAAATACCGGAACGAAGGTTTCCCCATCTTCTGGAGCACGTGATCCTCCGTATGCTCCGGCGCCACCTTCAGCCGTCCGGACGTATGGTCCAGGACCAATTCCCTGAGATAAGGCTTCGAACTCTTGTCCACGAACCCGTCCTCCGTCAGGAACAGGTCATACCGGATGCCGCTGCCGATATAGGAGTGGCGTATCCCCTTGGTAGAATCGATCTTATGGTAGAGATTCAACAGCCGCGTATGGTCACAGTCCAGATTCGGACAGCGGGCCGGGAACAGGCACGAACGCCGCTTGCACTTGGCGCAGATCTCCTGGTTCTTCCCATGCATCCCGTACATATTCGCCGTCGGCGCCCCCACGTCTGAAATATTGCCCGCAAAGTCCGGCAGATCATTCAGCGCACGCACCTCCTTGAGGATGGATTCCTCGCTCCGCGACGAAATGAACTTCCCCTGATGCGCCGCGATCGTGCAGAAATTGCACCCCCCGAAGCACCCCCGGTGCGTACATACCGAGAACTTGATCATATCGTACGCCGGAATCCTTTTCCCCTTGTACCGCGGATGTGGCAGCTTCGTGAACGGCAGATCCCAGAACGAATCCATCTCCTCCGTCGTCGCCGTCGGATACGGCGGATTGATCTGCACATACCCGTCCCCCACCGGCTCGATGATCGTATCCGGATGCATCATATTCGCGTGCTGCTCAATCCAATGGAAATTCTCCGCAAACTTGAACTTATCCTTCTGGCATTCCTCGTAACTATGCAGAAGCAGTTTTCCGGAGGGGAGACTCCCCTTCACAAAGAACGCAATCTGCGGAATCTGCTGCATCTGATGCCGCGACCAGTTGTTCTCGATTCCCCTCGTGAGTGCCAGCATCGGCCGTTCGCCCATGCCGTAGCACAGGTAATCAGCCCCGGAAGTGACCAGGACAGAGGGCATCAGGCAGTCCTTCCAGTAGTCGTAATGCGTGAGGCGGCGGAGGGAGGCCTCGATGCCGCCGATGATGATAGGGACATCGGGATACAGTTCCTTCAGGATCTTCGTATACACCGTAACCGCGTAGTCCGGCCGTGCGCCCGCCTTGCCGTCGGGCGTGTAAGCGTCGTCATGGCGGAGCCGCTTGGAGGCCGTATAGTGGTTCACCATCGAATCCATCGCTCCCGAATTCAGCCCGAAATACAGCCGCGGCGCCCCCAGCTTGCGGAAATCGCGGAGGTCATCCCGCCAGTTGGGCTGCGGGACCACCGCCACCCGGTAACCCCATTTCTGGAGCCACCGCGCAATTACCGCCGTCCCGAACGACGGATGGTCCACGAACGCATCCCCCGTAAAGAGGATGATGTCGATGTAATCCCATCCCAGCGCCTGGACCTCCTTCACGGAAGTCGGAAACATGTAGTTCTCGCTCATCCTTGCAAACTATGAAACAATTCGTCCTTGAAATTCACCAGATAGACCTTCTCCACCGCCCGTGTCAGGGCCGTATACAGCCACTTCAGGTCGTCCGGCGTGAGGAAATCCTGCCAGAAAGGATTGTCGATGAAGACGCATTTCCACTGGCCGCCCTGTGACTTGTGGCAAGTAATGGCATCGGCATACTTGAGCTGCAGGGCGTTGAAGAAAGGATCCTCCCGCACGGCGTCGTAACGTTTCTTCTTGGTAGTCAGGTGGGAATAGTCCGCACTGACCCCCTGGTACAGGGCATTGGACTGCTCATAAGTCAGAGAGGCGGATTCCGATTCCAGCGTGTCCAGCAGGACCTTCGCCACGATTTCCTGGTCGCCATAATCCGGAAAAGCCAGCCGCGCCTGGGCGAAATGCAGCCCGTACCGCTCCTCATAGCCGCCGATGCGCACCAGCTTGCAGATGTCGCCGTTGGCGATGTAGTCCGTCCCCTCCAGCTCATCCGCGAAATGGTAGCAGTTTTTCACGATCATGAGCTTGTCCTCCCGGACCAGCCGCTCCTCCCGGTACAGGACCTGGGCGCGGATGCCCGCATTGTAGCGGTTCGCCCGCTTGTTGGACCGGCATAGGACGATGGTCTCGTCCTCCCCGTACCGGCCATACGCATCCGACAGCGTCTCAATCAGTTCCCCGCCGGAAACACGCACCACGTCATCGAACCCCTTGACTGTCAGGCCCAGTTCGTCCAGCGGAATCTCGCAATCCTCCTCCAGCATCTCCCGCAGGTGCGTTGCATTCACGAGGATGCCCGAACCCTCCTGCTGGCGGACGACCGTCCGGAGCTCGGAGAAGCGCACGCCGCCAGCGCCGGACATATATTCCGGAGACAAGGCCGGGGAACGGTCCAGGCCCACGGGAGGCAGCTGCGCGGCATCGCCGACCAGGATCATCCGGCAGTCCACCCCCTTGCGCATATACAGAATCAGGTCCTCCAGAAGGTTTCCGGAGCCGAAAACGGTCGTGGACTGCCGCTCTCCCGCCTCAATGCCGATGAGCGACACCTCGTCCACGATAAAGAGCGTGTTCTTCGCCTTGTTCGGCGCCAGCGAGAATTGTCCGAAGCCGTCTTCGCCGTGGCTTTTCTGCCGGTAGATCTGCTTGTGGACGGTCGATGCCGGCCGCCCGGTATAGTTCGACAGCACCTTCGCCGCCCGGCCCGTCGGAGCCATCAGCACGCAAGGCGTCTTGAAGTCGGTAAAAGTGGAAACCACGGCCGCCAGGGCCGTCGTCTTGCCCGTTCCGGCATAGCCGTTGACCACCAGGATGTCGGCATCGTCCCCAGTCGCAAACGATGCGATATCCTGCATCAGGCGGTCCTGGCAGGGCGTCGGTTCATAGGGAAACCGCCGCAGGAACTCGGTGTACAGGAACCCCGTCCGGTCCATCGGCTACCTCCGGTGGATGAAAGCCGCGAAAACGGCGAAAACAGGATAGATCTCGACACGGCCCAGGAACATGTCGAACGTGAAGATCAGTTTGATGGCGTTCGGCTCGGCGTTGAAATTCCCGAGGGAGCCGATGGTGCCCAGGGAAGGCCCCACATTGGTCAGCGAGGCGATCGACCCCAGCAGGGCATGCTGGTTCGGGTCCCCGATGATGACGCACAGGATGGAGGAAATGCCGATCATCAGGAAGAAAAGGGCGATATACAGGATCTGCGGATACACTTCCTCATCGCGGAGGATCCGCTTTCCGAACTTGACCTCGAACACGGAAGAAGGATACAGCGTCTTGACCACCTGCATCCGGATGGCCCGGAACAGGACGATCACGCGGTCCGACTTCAGGCCGCCCGTGGTGGACCCCGCACAGCCGCACACCAGGCTGCCCACGATCAGGATGAAACACGGCAGCATGGGCCAGTTGGAGTTGTCGCTGATAGCAAGACCCGTAGTGGAAGTGTAGCTCACCACATGGAAAGTCCCGTCCAGGAAAGCGCGCCCCCACGTGCTGTCCACCCCCTGCAGCTTCAGGGAGAGGGAGGTCAGGATGGATCCGCCGATCAGGCTCAGGGTATAGAACCGCAGGACCGGATTCTTCAAAGGCCGCAGTGACCGGGTCGCCAGCGTCATGAAAATCAATCCAAAATGGATGGACGCCAGGTACATGAAGACAATCGTCAGGGAGGAGATCAACTCCGACCGGAAGTGGCCGATGGACAGGTTCCGGTTGGAGAAACCGCCTGTGGCACAGACGCTGAAGGCGTGGTTGATGGCATCGAAGGGAGACATCCCCGCCAGCAGATAACTCACGAACGCCAGCGCGCAGATGCCCAGATAGACCCAAGCGAAAATGAAGACTGTCTTATTGGCCTGGGAGCGGTAATCCTCCCGCGACAAGGAGGAAAGTTCCATGTTGGTGAGCCGCAGGCGCACCGGCGACGAATTCGGAATGATCAGCAGCAGGAAAACGACGACTCCCAAGCCGCCGATGAAGTGCGTCGATGAGCGCCAGAACAGCAGGCTCCTGGGCAGGGCCTCCACGTCTTCCAGGATGGTCGCCCCCGTGGTCGTAAATCCGGAAACACTTTCGAACCAAGCATTTACAAGGGAGAACGGCCCGCCCCAAAGGGCATACGGAAGCATTCCGAACACGAAAGAGAGCAGCCAGGACAGGAAGATGATCATATACCCGTCGCGCAGGGAAATCTGATCCGATTTCCGGACAAAGATGAACGGGAAGATACCCACGGTAAAGGTGAGCGAGAAGCTGATCAGCAGCGGTGCCAGCGCGCTGTCCCCGCCGTCCAGCATAGACACGAAGACCGACAGAAGCATGAACAGCGAGCTCACGAGGAGTGCCGTTCCCACATTCCGCGATATGACCTTCAGGTTCATTCCTTGGGCTGGGTTTCACGCATCAGCTTGATCCGCCGGCGCAGCTGGCGGTTCTCTTCCGTCAGCTCGGTGATGCCCTCGTTCAGATCGCTGAGCTGGTCGTCCCCGTCGAAGGTGTAATTGTATTTCCGGCCCATCGACTGGTAGTCATGGAGACCTCCCAGCATCTTGTTCAGCGGGTTCACATAGTACGCGATGATGAAGAACATCAGCAGGAGTACCAGGATCACCCCCACGGACACCGCGACGAAACCGGGGATGATGCTCCGGTAGAAACCGCGGTCGAAATTCTCGGAATTCCGCTGGAGGTCGTCGTACATCGCCTGGCTCAGGCGGTCCAGATAGTCGTCCAGCCGGTGGAAAGGAGGCTGCAGCCGGTCGAAATACCAGGTCCGGGAGTCGATGAAGTCCGACTTGAGGACCTCCTCCAGCTCCAGGGAGGTGAGCATATAGGCCGAATAGGCGTACAGGACCGAATCCGTGAGCGGAATCATCTGCTTTTCCGCAAAGGAGGAGCGGAGCGAATCGCAGTAAAAGACGAATTTCTGCTGGTCGAAGTCGGGCAGGGAGTTGATGGACTCGTCCCCGATGACCGTCAGGATCTGGAGATTGTAGTTGTCGGTGACGTTCGACAGCTTCTGGGCGACATTGATGCCGTTGATGTTATCGGCAATCATTTCCGACACATAGCTGGACATCCGCCGGTACTCCAGGATGGAGATGATGCTGGAAAGCACGAGCACGACGACGATGGAACTCAGGGCGAGCACCATCTTCATCTTCAGCGAAAGCCGGAAATTATTCCGCCACGTCTTGAGCTTTGCGAACATAGCCAAACCATTATCTTCAACTGACAAAGATAGCTTTTTTCTCCATACTTTTCAAGGTCGGCCCGAAGAATCAAATTATATTAAAGATTTTTCAAAAAAATCGTACGAAAAATAAAAAATATGAGTATATTTGTCTTGTATAAACTAAAAACGGACATGAGAAACACATTCCTGGACAAGAAAGACAACAAGAATTCTCTCTTGAAGAAAACCATACTCCACCTTTGCATCCAGAACGGAGAATACAGCATCGCTTCCCTGAGTGAACAGATCAATTCCAGCGTCCCCACCGTCACCAAACTGATCGGGGAACTGATGGACGAAGGCTTCATGATCGAGCTCGGCAAGTCCGGCACCTCGGGCGGACGCCGCCCCAGCATCTACGGACTCAACCCGGATGCGGGCATGTTCGTCGGCCTGGACATCCGGCACTCCCACGCCAGCATCGCCGTCACCGACTTCAAGGGCGGACTCATTTCCTTCCAGGACAACATTCCCTTCACCTTCGAACCGGACGAGAACTGCATCCACCGCGTCGCCCACAGCCTCCGCGCCTTCTTCTCCGAGAAGGACCTGGACTGGAACAAGGTCCTGGGGATGGGCATCAGCGTGGCCGGCCGCGTGAATCCCAAGACAGGTTACAGCAACCTGTATTCCTTCGACCCCGAAAGGCCCATCAACAAGATCCTCTCCGAGGACCTGGACATCCCGGTGGTCATCGAGAACGACTCCCGCGCCATGACCTACGGCGAATACCTCGCCGGGGCTGTCAAGAAAGAGAAGAACGTCCTCTTCATCAACGTGAGCTGGGGCCTTGGAATGGGCATGATCCTGGACGGTCACCTGTACTACGGCACCTCCGGATTCTCCGGTGAATTCGGCCACTTCCCCCTGCTGGACAACGACCAGATCTGCCGATGCGGCAAGATCGGCTGCCTGGAGACCGGCGCCTCCGGTTCCGCCCTCGTCCGGCTGATCACGGAACAGCTCCGCGCCGGGCGCGCCTCTTCCCTCTCCCAGACCTTCAAGAAGGAAGGGAAAGTGAACCTCAACGATATCTTCAAGGCGATCCAGGAAGAAGACATCCTCACCATCGAGAGCATCGAGAAAATCGGCAGCAACCTCGGACGCGGTCTCGCGGGCCTGATCAACGTGTTCAACCCGCAGCTCGTCGTCATCGGCGGAAAGCTCTCACTGGCAGGCGATTACCTCATCCTCCCCATCCGCAGCGCCGTCAAGCGCCACGCCCAGACCATCGCGAATCAGGATACCGCCATCCGCTTCACGAAACTGCGCAACGAAGCCGCACCCATCGGCGCCTGCATGCTGTCCCGCAGCCATCTGCTCGGAATCGTATAGGATAAGGGAAGTTCCTACCGGTTGTCATCCAGGATCGAGTACCTGGAATTCAAACTCTTGAATTCGGGTACGAGATCCTTCATCTGTCCTACCGTCCGCATCGGGTCGAACTGGTAGCTGTCCTGGATGAGAGTTTCGATTTCCACATTCACGTCTTCGTAGTCATATTCCCGCACGGAGGCGATCATGATCTTGTCGTGGGAAGTGGGTTTGGTGTTCTCCTTGGTCGCCAGGAGCTCCTCGTACAACTTCTCGCCGTGACGGAGGCCAGTGAATTCGATCTTTACGTCGTTGCGGCCGGAAAGCTGGATCATCCGCTTGGCAAGGTCCACGATCTTCACGGGCTTGCCCATGTCGAAGATATAGATCTCGCCGCTCTTGCCCATGCTGCCGGCTTCCAGCACCAGCTGGCAGGCCTCCGGGATGGTCATGAAATACCGGATGATTTCCGGATGGGTGACCGTGACCGGACCGCCCGCCGCGATCTGCTTCCGGAACAGCGGAATCACGGAACCATTGGAACCCAGCACGTTGCCGAAACGGGTCGTGATAAACTGGGTCGGGGCCGACTTGTCTTTCTGGATCTTGCGGGCCAGCGCCTGGACATAGATCTCGCAGATACGCTTGGAGCAGCCCATCACGTTGGAAGGATTCACCGCCTTGTCCGTGGAAATCATTACGAACCGGTTCACCCGGTACTCGACAGCCAGGTCGGCAAGGACCTTCGTCCCCAAGACATTGTTCTGGATAGCCTCCGACACATTGTCCTCCATCATCGGCACATGCTTGTACGCTGCGGCGTGGAACACATATTCAGGCCGGTATTCGTCGAAGATCGCCCGCATCCGGGCCTTGTTCGTGATATTGGCGACAATCGTGGGCGCATCGATCTCCTGCCATCTCTTCTTCAGTTCCAGCCGGATGTCGTGCAGGGGCGTTTCCGCGTCGTCAATGAGGATCATCTGGTAAGGATTGAACATCGCCACCTGGCGCATGATCTCGCTGCCGATGGAACCGGCCGCGCCGGTGATGAGCACCCGCTTCCCTTCCAGATGGGAGGCGATTTCCCGCATGTTCAGCTTGATCGGGTCGCGGCCGAGAAGGTCCTCGATCTGGACCTCCTTGACGGTCGCCCGGTGACCGCTTTTCTGCCAGTCGTCCGACACCTCGGGGGCCAGGAAGATCTGGACATTCTCCTTGAGCAGAAGGTCGGCGAAACGGGTGTCTTTCAGGCTCTCGGCCTTCACCGGGGAAACGATGAACGCATCCACCCGGTCACGCCGGATCCGATCGATCAGCGTTTCGTCATTGGGGTACACGTTCACGCCCATCAGCACCTTCCCGAACATGTCGGGATTGTCGGCCACAAAGCCCACGATCCGGAACCGGTTGCCCGCCTCGGCACGCAGTGACTTAGCGATGTCCACGCCTACCTGCGTTCCGTAGATGTACGTGTTCAGCAGTTCCTTCCCGCTCTGGTTGAAATGGTCGTTGAGCATCTTGATGATCATCCGCGAGGTCGCCAGGACCATGAAACAGATGACGTAGGAGATCATCAGGACGGACAGGGATGCGAAGGTCGAGGTGAACAGGATCGGCCAAAGGAGCGAAACACCCGCCGCAAAGAAATAGGACAGGGTCAGCGCGACGAAGATGTGCATCACATCCACGAAGGATGAGAGGCGCAAAATGTTCGAATAGGTATGGAAGACCCTGAAGAACAGCAGGTTAAGCGGAATGACGACCAGGAAAGTCGAGCGCATCTCCGCACCCATTGTCACGGCCGATGACAGGCCGAACCGGATGATATAGGCCAGTACGACGGAGATGACGACAATAATCAGGTCGAACAACAAAATCGTCCAGGAAGGAAGGATCCTGGACGAGAATATTTTGCGAAAGAAACCGTTTTCCTTCATATCAAGTGCAGCATCAATCTGTGGGAAAGACAAAGATAGGACTTTTCCCTGAATAATCAAAACCGGAGCCGCCCAAGCAGCTCATCCCCCAGTGCCTCCTTCACCCGGATATGCTCCAGGACGGCCTGCACGAAGGAATTCGACTCGAAATCGCCCCGCACCTGCTCGAAGTCCATCTCCTTCACCTCCCGGGAACCGTCGGCCCCGAAGCCGGTCATCGACGCCAGGTTGAATTCCTTCTTCGCGTCCTCGTACAGCATCCGGTCCAGGCCGATGACCGCTTCCTTCCACTTCACCACGATCTCCCGCACCTCAAAAGCCGTAATCCGCTCGAGAGGATAGCCGAAGAAATCGGCGAACTTGTCATAGGCCCAGGTCCATTCCAGCCGGTAGTAGTCCGCGTGCATCTGCCGGAAAGCCGCATCCACCTCCTCCAGGTCCTTCACCTCGCCCGACTCGATCCGGTCCAAAAGGGCGCTCACCAGCCCCATCGGGGCGATGAGGCCGCCCAGGTCGGTCCATTTTCCCTTTCCGCCTTCGATCTCCGGCTGCAACATCGCACGGATTTCCTCATCCGACGCCTCTGCAGGCAGGTTTTCCAGCTTCTTGATGATAGAATTCCCGAGGAATTTGGTAATGGCCGTCCGGTACAGTTCGATGCCTTTCCGGAGCGAACTGTTCTTGATCTTCGCGCTGTGGAAAGAGTACACGTCGGAGAGTTCGCCGGAGGAATACTGCAGGTTCTGGAGCAGCTTGATACCCTTGAACATCTTCTGGATCGTATACGGGCTCAGCAGGTTGTAGTTGATGCAGTCCAGGCGGTCCGGATCCTTGCGGGCATCGCGCTTGGGCCACTTCTGGGCGTCGCGGATCGTGCCCACACTGCGGAGATTTACGCCCGGGACCAGATAGGTAGTGTTCTGCTGCTCAATGAGATAGGAGAACGGAAGCGACGTCGTGTCCGAATGGTTCACGTGCCGGCCCATCACCAGCGAGAAAGCGCCCACGCGGGAAGGCCAGAGGATGTAGGAGTCGGAGGAAGTCTTCGAGCCCCGCTCCAGGATGCCCTGGTGGATCGGTCCCAGTTTGTACATATGGTTCGACTGGTTGGACCCGCTGCCCGTGTTCATGAAAGAGAACTGCCCGGCGATGAGGAGGGACGACTTGTGATGCGTCACCGTGAAAGGTCCGGCGAAGATGGCGCAGGCCTCCCCGTTCTCCCCCTGGCAATTGGAGAAGAACAGTGAATCCGACGCACTGTAGCTGTGGCCGAAATGGCACGCCTGGCCGATAAAGCATCGTGTAAGTGACGTATTATCAGTAATATGCGAGCCGCTGCAGATGATGAAATCGTCGGCAATCACCCCGTGGCTGATGGTCACGGGAGCCGCCTCGTTACTGTTCACGCTACCATTGCGAAGCCGGTTCACGCCGCTGAGGACCGCATAATCCCCCACCCGCACCCCGCAGAGGAAGCGGGTATTCCGGATCGTGACATAATTGCCGATGGTGCCCACGGAAGACTCCAGCTTCGCGGCATAATCGTCCACCAAAGCATCCAGGGCCTTCACCAGTTCCGGCCGGTGGCGGTACATCGCCATCACATAGGCCACCTGGGCGCTCAGCCGGTCGTAGATCTTCACCTCCCGGCCGCCCGTCTCGTTCATCACGGACACCTCCACCCCGTTGCCGAACCGGCAAGGGCCGTCGGTCAGCACCAAGTCCACATTCTCCAAGATGGTATCGTGGCCGATGTTGTAATTGGCGATATAATTGGAAATATTCTCTATCAAGCAGTTATCCCCTATCGTCACATTGTGGAGCGTCGCGTCGCGAAGCCCAGCGTGCTTCTTGAGGCCACCAGGGAACTCGAACATCCGGTCGAACCGGCCGAAACGCACCGTCCCGGAAAAACGCACCCGGCAGATGTGGTCTACCTCCGGCGCGTCCGTGAACACCGTCCCCCAATCGTCCGCCTCGCAGCCGGCGGCCACGAGTTTCTCAATCTCCTTCTGCGTAAGATTCCTGTAAGTCATTCTATGTTATTTGGTTACCTGTATACAATTCATAATACTTGCCCTTCTGCTCCAGGAGTTCGAAGTGCTTGCCGCGCTCGATGATTCGGCCGTGGTCCATCACCGCGATGTAGTCCGCGTTCTGGACCGTGGACAACCGGTGGGCAATCACAAAAGTCGTACGTCCTTTCATCAGGGAATCCATCCCCTGCTGGATGAGCCGCTCCGTACGGGTATCGATGGAGGAAGTTGCCTCGTCCAGGATGAGCACCGGCGGGTCGGCCACGGCGGCGCGGGCGATGGCGAGCAGCTGCCGCTCGCCCTGCGAGAGGTTGCCGCCATCGGCGTCCAGCACCGTGTCATACCCGTTGGGCAGACGACGGATGAACGAATCGGCATGCACCAGTCGCGCGGCGTCGCGGCATTCCTCGTCCGTGGCGTCCAGGCGACCGTAGCGAATGTTGTCCAGCACCGAGCCGCTGAAAAGTTTCGTCTCCTGGAGGACAATGCCGAGGGACCTTCTGAGGTCCGCTTTCTTGATGCCCGCCACGCTGAAACCGTCGTACGTAATGGTCCCGTCCTGGATCTCATAGAACCGGTTGATCAGGTTCGTGATGGTGGTCTTTCCCGCACCGGTTCCGCCCACGAAGGCAATCTTCTGACCTGGATAAGCGGTTAAGGTGATATCGTAAAGCACCTGTTTTTCAGGAACATAGCTAAAGTCGACATCCTTCAACTCCACCAAACCTTCCAGCTTCCTCTGTGCACCATTCTCCTCCTTCCAGGCCCAGCTGTCTTTCCCTTCCTTCTTCAGCGTCACCGTGCCCTCGTCCACCTCGGACGTCTCGTCCAGAACGGCGTATACACGGTCGCTACCGGCAGTCGCCATCACGATGGAGTTGATTTCGTTGGATATCTGCGTCACCGGGCGGGTGAAGTTGCGCTGGAGCGTCAGGAACGACACCAGCGTACCCAGCGTGAGCGTCGCAAAGGGAACATGCCCAAGGGCGATCAAGGAGCCGACGATGGCCAGCAGCACGTACATGAAGTTGCCGATGTTGGAGTTGATCGGCATGATGATATTGCCGATCTTGTTGGCATTGTACACGCTGGCACGGAGCTTCTCATTCAGTTCCCCGAACTGCTCCAGGGCCTTCTCCTCGTGGCAATATACCTTCACGACCTTCTGGCCGGAGACCATCTCCTCGATGAAGCCGTTCACCTTGCCCAGGTTCTGCTGTCTTTCCACGAAATACTTTTTCGACAGCTTCCCGAGACCGGTCGTGACCTTGTACATCAGGAAGGCCATCAAAACAGAAACGACGGTGAGCGGAACGCTCAGCACGAGCATGCTCACGAAGGTCGCCAGAATGGTCACCACCGACCGGAACAGGCTCGGGATGCTGTTCCCGATCACCTGCCGCAAGGTGTCTACATCATTGGTATACACCGACATGATGTCGCCGTGGGAATGGTTGTCAAAGTACTTGAGCGGCAGCGTCTCCATATGGGAGAACAGGTCCTTGCGGATGCTTAGCATCGTCCCCTGCCCCACGTGGATCATGATGAGCGACTGCACGTAACCGGCGATGATGCCCACGAGGATGATGGCGCCCAACTTCACGAGCGCCACGGCCAGGGGCGCGTAGTCCGGCGCCGCGGCGGCCGTCATCGGCGTGATATAGTCGTCGATAAGGCTGCGCGTGAACAGCGACGACGCGAGAGAGGTCAGCGAAGACACCACGATGCACAGGAGCACCACGATGAAATTGACCTTGTAGTTCTTGAATATGTACCGGAACAGCCGGAACACACTCGAATCCTTCTTGAGGTCCTTGAGGGTGGCGCCGGCCCGCGGTCCGCGGTCCCCGCCTCCTCCACGCATATTGAATCCAGGGGGCATAGGCTATACGTTCGGTTGGTCGAAATCGCCCGAGCCGCCGCTCGTCTGCATTTCGTTGATTTCCTGATAGATCTTGTTGGTCCTGAGGAGGTTCTCGTGGGTGTCGAAAGCGTCCACGCGGCCGTTGTCCATCACGATGATCCGGTCGGCCTCCCGGATGGAGAGGATGCGCTGGGAGATGATCAGCTTCGTCGTCCCGGGGATGCGCGCGTTGAAAGTGGAGCGGATGGCGGCGTCGGTCGCCGTGTCCACCGCGCTCGTGGAATCGTCCAGCACGAGTACCTTCGGATGCTTCAGCAGCGCACGTGCGATGCACAGGCGCTGCCGCTGGCCGCCGGAAACGTTGGTACCGCCCTGGTCGATGACCGTGTCGTACTTGTCGGGGAAGCTCTCGATGAACTCATCGGCACAAGCCTGCCGGCAAGCCTCCTGGCACTCCTCCAGCGTCGCGTCCTCCTTGCCCCAGCGGAGATTGTCGAGGATGGTCCCGGAGAAGAGCGTACTCTTCTGGAGCACCATCGCGACCTCATTCCGGAGCGTCTTTATGTCATATTTCCGCACGTCGATACCGCCTACCTCCACGGAGCCCTCGCTGACATCGTACAGGCGCGCCACCAGGTTCGCAAGCGACGATTTACCGCTGCCGGTACCACCGATGATACCGATGGTTTCTCCCGCGTTGATATGGAGGTCGATGTCCTCGAGCGCATAATCACCGCCCCGCTTGTAAGAGAAGTAGACGTGGTTGAAGTCGATGCGGCCGTCAGGCACCGTCGTGATGGGCTCCTCCGGATTGTCCATGTCCGGTTCCTCATCGATCACCTCGGCGATACGGGCCGCGCTGGCCGCGCTCTGCGTGAGCTGGACGAAGATCATCGACAGCATCATCAGTGAAGTCAGGACCGTCATGATATAGCTGAAGAGCGACGTGAGCTGACCGGTCGTAAGACTCCCTTCCACAATGAAATGCGCACCCCACCAGCTCAGGGCGATGATGCACGCGTTCACGATCAGGTTCATCACCGGCCCATTCAGCGCCATCAGCGTTTCCGCCTTGACATTCAGGGTAAACAGGCCGAGGGCCGCCTTGTCAAACTTGCTCATCTCGTGGTCCTCCCGCACGAAAGCCTTTACCACCCGGATGGCATCGACATTCTCCTGCACGACCCCGTTCAAGGCATCCACCTGCAGCAGGATCTTCTTGAACAGCTTCGCCGCCCGCGTGATCAGGACGGCCAGGAATGCACTGAGGATGACCATCGCCACCAGGAAGATGATACTCAGCTTCTTATGGATCAGGAAACACATCGCCAGGGCCGACACCATATTGAGCGGCGCCCGGAACGACGTCCGCAGCAGCATCTGGAACGCATTCTGGATGCTGGACACATCCGTCGTCATCCGCGTCACCAGCCCCGCCGTCGAAAACTTGTCGATGTCGGAGAACGAGAAACGCTGGATGTTGGTATACATCGCATTACGCAGATTCGCCGCCAGCCCGGTGCTGCTATAGGCGGCAAACCTTCCCGCCAGAATGCCGAAAATGAGGCTCAGGCACGCAATCCCGATCATCATCGCCCCATACTTGTACACATCCGGCAAGCTTCCCGCCCCGATTCCCTTGTCGATGATGGACGCCGTCACATACGGAATCAGCACCCCCATGATCACCTCCAAAGTCGTCCACACCGGCGTCAGTAACGCTGCTGCCTTATACTGCTTGACTTGCTTGAGTATCGTCTTGAACATGAATGCAAAGATAATAAAATTCTTGATGTTTCGCCCTGTTTCGTTTCCACCTTCTCACCTTCCCCTCCGCCCGTCATCGATCCCCCGCCTCTACCCACTTCCTCTGCTGCTCGCCAAACTGCCGCACGATACCCTCGTGTACCGCATCTCGGACCGCTATTTCCGTGCGCCACATGCCCATTTGGGCTATCTGAGCACCGTGGCATAGCCCCCAATAGTATAGAATCAAGTTCCGCGTGCGGCTATTTGGCAGGAGAGCAGAAAAAGAGAAAAACGCTTGGACTTTTCCCTGAAAACTCCGATTTTTACATCCGGACGTATCATCCAATGTCATCGCATCGGTGGCGGGAGTATGAGGCGTGAGAGTCAAGTGATGAATAAAGAGTATTTCCATGTGTGCGCCAACGGCGCTGATTCCCGAAACTTCATTGTGTGCGAAACGGACTATTATGCCGCGTTTAATCTGATTGGGGTCTGCGCAGCCAATACACAGGTCGTTGTCGTTTCCTTTTCCATTGAGGACAGTCATCCGCATTTCCTTTTGTGGGGAACCAGGGAAGAGTGTTCCCGTTTCAAGGTACTCTATGAGACACTGTATGGCCATTATGCTGCCGCGACACGAAAAGGCGGAGCGGAGTTGTCTCTTCGATGTGAGTTATATGATATTGGGGACGACGAGGAGTATCTGCTCAATGTGGCAGTATACACGGTCATTCAGGCCACGAAAGACGGAAAGGCCGTTATGCCGTATGATTATCGTTGGGGAACGGGATCCATGGTCTTCCGAAAAGGGTTTTATGTTCCCGTTTGGTTATTTGACGAGAAAGGAACTATCTGTCAGCCCGTTCCATTCAGTTCGCTGGGAGCCCGTGAACGGAGGACATTACTCCATACGCGGAGTATGTCAATTCCCGATCACTGGCTCGTATGCAATGGCGTGATTCTACCGTCCAATTACGTGGATGTAGCACGGTTTGAGTCCATTTACGGGACACACAACCGTTTCCGTGTGTTTTTATCCAGTCCCCGAAAAAGGGAAGAAATGATGTTGACACGGATGGCAGAACAGAGAGGTGTTTCCATGGAAGATCTGGAAGCCAGGAAATACTGTGGAGATGTGTGCAAGCAATTGTTTGGGACCCGTGATCCGCGCCGGTTAGATACCCGGAGGCGGATCGAATTGGCTAGGCAATTACGGAACCGGTATCGGTTGACCTTTCGCCAGTTAGCAACCTTAGTCCGGCTGCCGGAAACCGAGGTTCGATCCTTTGTTCGATGAGAATTGCTGGTTTTCGCCAAACAGCCGCACACGAACCCCATTCCTGTGCACCTTATTGAAGGGTTCGGTGCTCAAACGCTTGATATCGGCCTATGGAGCACGTGAATATAGCCTCAAAGCGTCTCAAAGCAAGATTCCGGTGCGGCAGTTTGGCAGCCACACCGATGCCCCCCCTACCGCTCGGCGCGGATGGGGTTGTTCAGGAAGTCGGCGTAGGCGAGGCGGATGCCGTCCTCGAGCTCGGTGCGGTAGGTCCAGCCGAGGGCGGTGGCCTTGGAGACGTCGAGGAGCTTGCGCGGGGTGCCGTTGGGGCGGGAGGTGTCCCAGCAGATGGTGCCGGTGTAGCCGACAACCCGGGCGACAAGCTCTGTCAAAGCCTTGATACTCAATTCCTTTCCCGTGCCCGCGTTCACAGTTTCGTTCCCGCTGTAGTTATTCATCAGGAACACGCACAGGTTCGCGAGATCGTCGACATAAAGGAACTCGCGCAAGGGGGAACCGTCGCCCCAGCAAGTCACCGACGGCAGCCCGGCGACCTTCGCTTCGTGGAAGCGACGGATCAGGGCGGGCAGCACGTGGGAATGCTCGGGGTGATAGTTGTCGTTAGGCCCATACAGGTTCGTCGGCATCACGGAAATGTAGTCCGTGCCATACTGCCTATTCAAAAACTCGCAGTACTTCAACCCCGAAATCTTCGCCAATGCATACGCCTCGTTCGTCTTCTCCAGCGCACCCGTCAGGAGGCAGTCCTCCTTCATCGGCTGGGGAGCCAGACGCGGGTA
The DNA here is from genome assembly GCA_017439305.1 of Bacteroidales bacterium. GTDB lineage: Bacteria > Bacteroidota > Bacteroidia > Bacteroidales > UBA932 > Cryptobacteroides. The sequence goes on from JAFSJK010000019.1 coordinate 42,878, forward strand.
GATGCAGGACGATCCCAGGAACTCGAGCTTCCGGCAGCCATTCTTCCATGCCGCATGTATCACGTTCATTTCCAGGATCATATTCTCGTACATGAAGTCCGCGAGAGCGCTTTGGTTGGCAACAATGCCGCCCACCTTGGCCGCCGCGAGGAACACGTACTCCGGCTTCTCGGCGGCGAAAAACGCCTCCACATCGGCCTGGCGAGTCAAATCCAATTCCTTGTGCGTGCGCAGGACCAGGTTCGTGTACCCCTGGCGCTGCAGTTCGCGCACGATGGCCGAGCCCACCATCCCCCGGTGGCCCGCCACATAAATCTTAGCGTTCAAATCCATCATAATGCTCCTCTCCTTCTGATATGCAGTTCGATAGCCCCTTCCGGGAAATGCGCCCGGTCGGCGCAGACAAGGGCGAGATACCCCCCGCCCCCGGCGCCCGGCATCTTCCATGCCAGGACACCGTCCATCGAACCATACTTGTCAATATACTCAGGTACCCCCGGCTGGATCATCGCCTGGAACATGGCGACCTGGGCCTCGAACGAGGCCTTGTACGCCGCCGCAAATCCGGCCAGATCACGGGCCAGAATCGCATTCCAGCACGCCTCGGCTGCAGCCGCCAACGCCTCGACCTTCGGCTTCGTGATATCCTTCCCCTCCACCACCGAGCAGCCCGGCCGGCGCGGGAACATCGGAATCATGCACAGGTGGTCCTCCAGCCAGCACAACACCGCCTCATCGTGGCAGGACTCAATCTTTTCCGGCCAAAAACGCCCTCTGTACCAATGCCTTACAAGCCCCGGCATGCAAATGCCGATGGAATCCTGCGCCCCGGAAATGATCCCGTCGGACCGCTCCGGATCATTCTCGAAGCAGAAAACCAGCTTCGCCAGCGTCTCCGGATCCATGTTCGGCAGCTGGAAAGGCCAGATCTTCCGGATCATGTTCCGGGTCGATGTGGACAGCCCGCACCGCTCCCGCACCTCGAAAGTCGGCTCCAGGGAGATAGTCAAGGCCCATCCCGGCGCGAAGCACGACACATACGGCTGGTCGATCCAGGTGCCCGCGAGGTCCAGACGCGTCGGGATCTGGCAGGGCGTCTGCTTCAGCGCCGTGCTGGAGCGGGCTTCCAGCCCCTCCTGCGGCGTGCGCTGCAGCACGACATACTTGATCCCTCGCTCCTCGCACAGCCGACGCTTCTCCTCGCTGCCTCCATCCTCGTTCACGACGAAAATATCCGGCTTCACGATATCCAGCGTCGGCACAAAGTCCATCACCCCGTCCCCCGCATTGATGAACGCATCCTTCACATACCGGATCGCCTTCACCATGAACAGCCGCTCGTTCTCGCTGTAAATCGTCTTGTGATGCTTATAATGCAGGATCGTCTCGTCCGAGCCAATCCCGACATATAAGTCCCCGAACTGCGCCGCCTGCCGGAAAAATTCCACATGCCCGCTGTGCAGCAGGTCATAACAACCTGATACGAAAACCTTCATTATCAATGTTTTACGTTACGGTCTCTGTTCCAAAAAGGACACAGACCCAAACCTAATTGCCTGATTTACTTCACGATACCTTTTTCAAGGTACTCTGCCAAATTCATCCGCACCTTCTCCGCAGCACCCTCACCGGCGACCTTCGCCATGTCGTGCTCGACCATCAGCTTCACGAGCTGCTCGAAGGAGGTCTTCTGCGGATTCCAGCCCAGCTTCGCCCGGGCCTTGGTCGGGTCGCCCCACAGGTTCACGACATCGGTGGGCCGATAGAAGTCGGGACTCACCTCCACGAGAGTCTTGCCGACCAGGTCGGCAGGACCGGCGATGCAGACGCCCTTCTCATCGGCACCCTCCCCTACGAACTCCAGCTCAATGCCCACATGATGGAAAGCCAGCCGGCAGAAGTCCCGCACGCTGTGCTGCACGCCCGTCGCGATCACGAAGTCCTCCGCCTTCTTCTGCTGAAGGATCAGCCACATACACTCCACGTAGTCCTTCGCGTACCCCCAGTCGCGGAGGCTGGAAAGATTGCCGAGGAACAGCTTCTCCTGCTTGCCCTGGGCGATACGCGCGGCCGCCAAAGTAATCTTCCGCGTCACGAAAGTCTCGCCCCGGCGCTCGGACTCATGATTGAACAGGATACCCGAGCAGCAGTACATCCCGTACGCCTCGCGATACTCCTTCACAATCCAGAAACCATAGAGCTTAGCCACCGCGTAAGGGCTGTACGGATGGAACGGAGTGTTCTCATTCTGAGGCACTTCCTCCACCTTTCCATAGAGCTCCGAGGTCGATGCCTGATACACCCGGCAAGTCGCGCCAAGCCCGCACTGCCGCACGGCCTCCAGCACGCGGAGGACGCCGGTCGCATCGACATTCGCCGTATACTCCGGCGAGTCGAAGCTCACCTGCACATGGCTCTGCGCCGCCAGATTGTAGATCTCGTCCGGCCGGACCTTCGCCACCACCTGCACGAGGCTCATGGAGTCGTTCATATCGGCATAATGCAGATGGAAATGCGGCCGCCCCTCCAGATGGGCGATGCGCTCGCGGAAGTCCACCGAACTCCGGCGGATGATCCCGTGCACGTCATACCCCTTCTCCAGCAGGAACTCCGACAGGTACGAACCGTCCTGGCCCGTCACGCCCGTAATCAATGCAGTCTTCATAGGATGATGTCTATCTTTTGTCAAGTTGATGCCCAAGGCCGATTCAATCTGCCGCAGGCTCTGCGCGCCGATGCCCACCTTTCCGGCCAACCACCGGCTCACCGCGGTCTCGTCCTTGCCGATCCTTTCGGCCAATTCCCGCTGCGAAACGCCCTTCCCGGCCAGTGCAGCCTTGATTTTGCTGATAATCTCGTAATCTACCATACCCACAAAGTTACACCATTCGCACGACTTGACAAAATTTTCCATCATAAAAATAACGATTGACAAAATTTTAGTCAAGCATTCCGTTCATTATTGGACATCGAACAGGGGGATGGGCCTCCGAAAAAAGTCGGCCCATCCCCCTGTCCGATGTCCTTCCCCGCCGGGAAATGTTTACAGGATCGACAGCGCCTCCTCGGCGGCGGCGCGGTCGGAGTTGCGGATCACGAAGGAGATCGTGAGTTCGTCACCGCCCTGGGCGGCGGAGATGATGTTCACGCCGTAGGCGCCGAGGGCCGAGTAGATGCGGCCGGAGGTGCCGGGAACTTCCCGCATGCCATTGCCGCAGACCGACAGCAGGCACACATCCTCCACGATGTCGGTCGCATCGTCCAGGGATACCTGGCCGTCCTTGTACAGGCCGGAAAGGGCCTCGCGGGCGACCGGCAGGTCCGCCGCGGTAACCGCAACGGTGATGCAGAATTCGGAAGAAGGCTGGGAGATAAAGCGGATGTTCACGCCAGCGCGGGCCAAAGCGCCGAAGATGGACGATGACACGCCCACCTTGCCCACCAGGCCGGTGCCGCGGACATTGATGAGGGCGAAACCCTCCTCCACGACATAGCCCGTGACCGCGTGGTCGGAGGCCGGCTTCCGGTCAGAGACGATGGTCATCCAGGACGGGTTCGCCAGGTCCTTGAACAGGATGGGCAAGCCAGCCTTCATCATCGGCAGGAGCGCGGCCGGAGCCATCGAACCATCCTCGACCGAGCAGAACACGGCAGCCTCCTCATAGGTCAGGGCCGGCATCTCCAAGATCTTGTCATTCAGGACATAAACCTCGACAGGCTCATGCTCCTCGGAGGCGATGGTCATGGCCATCAGGTCCTCTCCCCTGCGGCCCAGACGGATGCTGTAGCCGAAGGCATTGTGCCCATAGCCGCTGGACAGGACATACAGTCCCGGAGCGGACGTACGCGCACGCAGGCGTTCCATCGACGTCTCCCAATCCACGCGAAGAGCGCCCTGATCCTCCTCGCACACCATGATTTCGGCGCCGTCGACAAAGGTGCCGCCCACGACGGCATGGACCGTCTCCGCGCAAAGACGTGCGCACTTGCCCAGCACATAATCGCGGATGGTCGTAAAGGCAGGCCGATAAACCAGGCCCTCGTCCACATAGTGGCGAAGCGCATCCAGTTCGCCATCGACCTTCACGCCGAAGGCCGCATCCGGCACCATCCCCTTGAAGTAGTCGCCGATGGCATCGAAGGCCGGCTTCGTGTCCGCCCGCTCATACAGTGCCTGTTCCAGCACGTCGATGAACATCTGACGCACCTTGTGTTCGGATTTCACGACCAGGATGGCATCCTCCTTGGGAAGGTTGCCCAGATATTTTGCCGACGCCTCGGTCAGCTTGAAAATGCGCGTGATCATAGCTTCCAGGTTTTATTTCGAAGCATAAAGTTAACAATTATTTTTGATTCGGAACCTCCAGCTTGAAAAACCTTTCCATCAGTTTCCATTTGTCGGTGCTGGGCGCCGAAGGGTCACACCCCTGGAACTGAGCCACATAGGCCTCCCATTCGGCCTGACGCGGCAGCGTCGCGAGGCGGGCATTGTCGGCCACGAAATCAAAGTCGTCCACTGTGTCCATGATCATGAACAGCCGCGTCCCCAGGCGGTAGATCTGCATGTCCAGGATCCCCACCTCCCGGATGCCGGCCTGGATCTCCGGCCACACGTGGGCATGGGCCTCGCAGTATTTCTCGATCATCTCCGGATCGTCCCGGAGCTCGAGGGTCTGGCAATAGCGTTTCACGCTCCTACTCCTTGTCCTCGTAAAGGTTCACCGTATACTTGTCGTAGTCCTTGCCGTGGAAATTGATGACCACATAGCGATAGTACATCGTGCTGTCCACCTGGACCGAGCCATCCTCGGCCGTCGTGCTGGTGAATTCGGTGATCTTGCAGCTGCCGGTATAGCTCAAGTCGCTCGGATGCTCATCCAGCGTATACCGGTCCATACGATGCGTCACACCCTCCGTGTCAAGTTCCTGAACAAGCTGTTCCACAAGCGGTTCGGAATCATCCCGGAGACTGTCCATATCCGGCGCGCTGGAGCATCCCGCCACCAGCAGCGCAAGGGGTAAAAGGTAAAAGAGTTTCATGTTTAAATAGTTAATAGTTCAATCTGTAACATTAGTATTCCCACGTTTTGGATAATGTGCTTCCAAAAACGCTTCATCCTTCGAATCAAGCTTTTTTCTCCTTGAGGAACCGCCCCAATCGCATAATCCCCCACATAAGCAGGGCAATGAGTGCCAATCCTACAAGAATTTCCAAAATCCTCCACATCCATGAGAACAGGGCCGAATGATCACGGTCCGATGAGCGGCCACCCGTCTCTTCGGCTTCTTCGATCTCTTCGGCCTCTTGAACTTCTTCCCGGGCGCTCTCTTTCAGCGCATATATGTTAAACACTTTTTCCCGGTCGACTTCGGCAAGGAGCCGTTTCCCAAACGATTTGAATTCCTGTCTGGTGAGACATCCAAAACCGCCGTAACCTTCATCCGCATCCTCCTGGGACAAATAATGCTGGCGGGAATAATCGCCCAACATATTACTGCGCTCATTGATCTCGAGTGTCTCATCAAATCCAGCCAATGTCTCTTCGGTCCAAGTAGGGATAAACCGGATTTCGTTATTCTGCATGATATACACGCCATGGGACGTTTCATCATCATACCCCCAAACGAAAGTACCGTTGTCAAATACCATCAGGATACTACCGTTATAATCCCATATACCCTCGACCCAGTTTACATCCACGTTCCCCGTATAGGCCAATGTCGGCGCAGTTTGAATATACTTTACAGGGACCCATCCGACAGATGAGCCCACTTCAACCTGTTTCCAATCCTCACCTCGTTCGCCGACAACCTTCGCACGCTCTCCATTGTAAAACTTTCCCACTTTCCCTGCCGAGTAAGAAGGCTCTTGGCGCATATTGACGAAGCCATCATAACCACAACTATACACATAGTCTCCAATCCCCACCGGTACCGCAGAAACCACGTTGGAGAATAACAAAGAAAAGATGAATAGGATAACCGTTAGTACGGCTGACGAAACGCGTTTATTCATTTGGTTATTAGTTTAAAGTTGTTTCAGTTGGATTACTCTCCTACGCTCACCAGCACCTTCATCACCACCTTCTTCACCGGAGCGCAGATACCGCCGACGGCGAGGCCGGGCTCGTGGGCATCGTCCGGGAAGACGACGAGGAAGTAGCCTTCGCCGATGACCATGTCGGCACCGGGGCAATCGGCATAGCGGGCGGCGTCCTTGGCCTCATCGTACGGGATGGTCTCCTCCACCTGCGGAAGTGGCTTGCAGCGAATGAGTTCCGTGCCGACGACGGCGAGCTGGATGTCGGCATACCGCCGATGCGCCTCGTACCCCTTCGGGTTCACGAGGCTGGTCTCGTACGCGCTCACCACCGCCTTGACCCCAAGGTCCAGCGGGTGCGTCCCCACTTCCACCTCCGCGGTCACAGTCCTAATGTACTCCAACGCCTCATCCAGCGCCGGAGAAAGGCCTTTGTAAAGGTCGATGTTTTTGATGTGGTCGTAAATCATAGTTAATTGTCTATTGATGGTCGCAATTCTAACCTGAAACTTAACCTAGTGATCGAGGTGTCCCAAAAACACGGACACCTCCAACGATTTCCCTATCTAAATGACCGAGGTGTCTCACTTTTCGGGACACCTACGACACTTTTCCGGTCCCGGGCCCCTAAGTCGACGACAAAATCGGGCGAAACCGTCTTCGAGACGGCCATTTCACGTACCTCGACAACAATAACAGGGAATTTTGTCTTCGAGGATGCCGTCTTAGAATGTCTCGACGACAAAATCGGGCAAAAACGTCTTCGAGCCCCCGTCACGTGGGTCTTCACCCATTATACCTCTCCAGCGCCTTCGCGAGAATGAAGAGCGAGCGCTGGATGTCGTGCTTGTTGAGGACGTAGGCCAGGCGGACCTGGTTCTTGCCCATGCCGGGCGTCGAGTAGAAGCCAGCGGCGGGGGCCATCATGATGGTCTCGCCGGCGCAGTCGGCCGGAGTCTTCTCGTCCTTCCACGAGAAGTCGGTGAGACACCAGGCGCAGAAGTCCTCGGCATCCTCGACAGGAAGCTGCGCGACCGTGTAGAACGCGCCCATCGGCACGGGGGTGTAGCAACCGGGGATGCGGTTCACGCCGTCAATCAAGCTCTTACGGCGCTCAACATACTCGTCGTAGACCTCGCGGGAGTATTGCTCCGTACCTTCGATGGAGGCCTCGGCGATCATCTGGCCGATGAGCGGCGGCGACAGGCGGGCCTGGCAGAACTTCATCACCGTCTTCCGGACCTCGGCATTCTTGGTGATGAGCGCGCCGATGCGGATGCCGCACTCGGAATAGCGCTTGGACACCGAGTCGATGAGGACCACGTTCTGCTCGATCCCCTCCAGGTGCATCGCCGAGATATACGGCGACCCCGTGTAGATGAACTCGCGGTACACCTCGTCCGAGAACAGGTACAGGTTGTACTTCTTCACCAGGTCCCGGATCCGGTTCATCTCCTTCTGCGTATAGAGATACCCGGTCGGATTGTTCGGATTGCAGATCAGGATAGCCTTCGTGCGCTCGTTGATCAGTTCCTCGAACTTCTCCACCTTCGGCAGGCAAAAACCTTCCTCGATGGTCGTTGTCACGGTCCTAATCACGGCGCCGGCCGAGATCGCGAAGGACATGTAGTTGGCATAGGCCGGTTCCGGGACGATGATCTCATCCCCCGGATTCAGGCAGCTCAGGAACGCGAACAGCACGGCCTCGCTACCGCCGCTGGTGATGATGATCTCGTCGGCCCGGAGCTTGATCTGGTACCGGTCGTAGTAGCCCACCAGCGCCTGCCGCAGCGAGCGATACCCCTGCGACGGGCTGTATTCCAAAGTCTTACGGTCAATGTGCTTGAGCACGTCCAACGCCTTCTGCGGCGTGGGCAAATCCGGCTGGCCAATGTTCAGCCGATAAATCTTCATCCCCCGGTCCTGTGCCGCATAAGCGAGGGGAGCCAACTTCCGGATCGGGGATTCGGGCATTTCCATGCCGCGTAGGGATATTCTAAGTTCGTTGTTCATATTCTCATTTTTTTGCGCATCCATGCGGAGGCGCAAAAGTAATCAAATAATTGCTGTCAAACAAGGCTCACTCAATTCTGTCTGCCGCGAAAATGCCCATCAACGCTTCCAACTGCGGCAGATGCCAGTTTGCTATCTGGGGTCTGCTGCAGTTCAGGTCACCAGAGGCCGATAATGCGGCAGACCACATTGGCCCAAACGCCTTCCTCTATCTTTTCTTCAAATTGTATTTTTTAAGAATGTATGGTTTGACATCCGGAGAATCACATACATGATTAATGGCTTCTTGTAAATCTTCCCTTTCGATTGAACCCAGATATTTTGCGGAACTCATAACCCTTTGTATATCAAATTCCCGAAGAGAATAACCGTCAATATAACTGGTATGGTCCAAGAAATCGTACTTTTCCCTTGATATCTCATGTTGGAAAGGGCCTATCCTTAAAAATAGATTTGAATTGATTTGGGAATTAATCAAGAGTGCTGCGACCAACTTGTCTTTATTCTTGCCAATGATAACAAAGCGCTTTTCTTTGTGACAATATCCTTTCTTGGGTACAACTCGGTCCGATGGAAACATATCCATCTTCAAAACATGCCCTATCTCCACCACCTGTTTTCTGATTTCCTCAGGAAACACGTCCAACTCCATCATATTACCCCAGGGCTTTTTCCAATTCGATAAACTCTTTTAGATATGCAAGCGTAGATTCATCTGCCCCACCTTCCTCGGCGATTTTGACAATATCCATGACCTTCTTACCTTTCTTGCTATTGAAAGCCCGTTCCCACTCGTTGCCATGGGTATCCGTATAGATATCATCAAAACTCATTTTGGAAACGCGTGCAATAGCCTCCTCCAAAGACTGAATGTCAGACTCCGAAAGGAAATCCATATCCGGATCTTCCTTCGCGAAGAAGCGTTCATCTTTCCACCCAATCGAATTAGAAACTTCCCGAAGGCCGTCATTCACATGAAAAACAATTTCCCGTTCATCCCCACGGGCCATTTTCAGGATATCATACATGCTAGAGGGGACCGGACCGAAAGGGAGGGCGCAGATCTCATCACGAAACAGAGGACTTCCAGACTTCGCCAAATGAATCTGTTGGGCGTAAAATGCCGTTTTGACGATTCCGTACACATCACGACGATTCGCCTCACTTTTCTTAATAATATAAAGCAAGGCAGCCTTCAGAATCATGATGTCATCTCTGTTCATCATAGTCCTGCAAAATTAAACATTTATCCAGAATACACAAAAAGTATTATAAAAATGCCCTCTACAAACTCATTTTATACACATTCGTATCCCGCTGCACAAACCCGAGCGCCTGATAGAGCGCGTTGGCCTCCGTGCGAGTGGGTTGCGAGGTGAGGTGAAGGTCGATGGGAGAGAGTTTGCTGCCGGCAAAGTCGATGATGCGCTGCAGGAGGGTGCGGCCGATCCCCTGGCCCCGATATGCCTTAAGGACCACGACGTCCTCGACACTCGCCTTCCGTCCCGTGGGCGATTCATAAACACACAGCGTGGCGCAGCCAACAATATGCTTTTCATCGTTCTCCGCGATGAAAATCCGCGTTCCAGGCGACGCTACCGCACGCTGTTGCATCAGCGGAGTGACCGTCAATTCGGAATTCAGTTCCTTCATAAGTCCAAGCAGATCAGCGATCTGGGAATCGGTCAAAGTACAAAGTTCAAGAAATCTCATAGTATTTGAAAAATGGTTTTACGTGTAAAGTCAAGTTGCCTAGTTCTGTCAATGTCGATATGCGGCCGCTGCCGCCGTCGAATGTAATCGACTCAATATCAATCCAATACGTATTATTGCCCGGTCAAAATTGCGCAGGCAAATGATAGTAACACACAGTCAATCAACAACTTCCATTCGACGTAATAAGAAAAACGACTTGCAATCCTCCCCTACCTACTTATAACAATACCCACAGGGTCTCCGACGCATCTCCTTGGCCTCGTCCAACGAAATCTTCTTGATGTCGCCGGAGCATTTCTTTAGCCCACGACAGGTCGATGTCTTGTGATAGCATTCGCTTTTCGGGCCGGTGCAGATATAGACCATGGGCCCGGATGCCGACAGAGTCAGCGAAAAGGTCAATAGTAATATGGGGAAAAATGGTTTCATATGAAGATGATCGAAAAAAACATAAGTATATTCCGGTCGACATTGATAACTGTAAAAACTATTCACGACGCATCACCCACGGCATAAGAATAGCTCCCGATTCCGGATCAGACTCTCCATACCACCCCACTCCGCTACAAGTATAACCTTTACACCACCGCTGTGATTCATCCATAAAACTATAATACAGATACTTAGGATCATAGTTCGAAATATAATACAGGGTATTTCCAGTTAGTGAAAGGCTATCAATCCAGAATAGACTCGCCCATTTTTGGGGTATTTGTTGGGTAATCAGATTATCTATACAATCAAAATCCATATAATGAGACAAATTACAATTAGTCGGAAGATCAAGATGCCTCAATTGATTATGACTACAAGATAAATGCCCAAGGGAAGAGCACCCAGTTAAGGACAAGCTAGTTAAGCTATTATAAGAACAGTCTACAATCCTAAGATACTTAAGGCCGGATAAATCCAGAAAACCAAGATTAAAGTTTTCATTAATACTAATAGAAACAAGATGCTGAAAACCAGAAGCATCCAAGGCCGAAAGGCCTGTATTCCATATCGTAATATCCTTCACATTTGAACACCCACTATAACTAATACTAGAAAGAGATGGCGCTTCTGAAACACCAAATCCCTCCAAAGCTTCCAAGCCATTAAGTTCTAACCGCTGCAGTGATTCACATTCAGAAGCCCCAAAAGTCGACAAAGAAGAGCATCCTCTTATATTCAAATCCCTTATTCTTTTTCCATGGACATCCAAACTTCCAATAGTTTTGCAGTTATAAAACTCTAAATACTCAAGTAGGTCACTCTTAATCGTAATATATTCTAATGCATAATGATTACAGTTTCTTAGTGAAAAGCCCTTTACACTTATATCAAGAGTTGTATCACCTCCTGATCCGAGCAAAGATGAATTAACGAAATTGTCACAATTATCAATAACCAACTCTAATTCTGGCTCAGAAAAATGACAACTTATTAACTCAGGTATATCCTCTAAATAACCTTTTCCATTAAGACCATTGTTCTGTAAATTGATAGTCAATTCATGAAATACTTCCTCATAAGCAACACCATACCAAGTCTGCAAGGGATTCTCAGTACACCAATTGTCTTGGCGAAGCCAATGCGGACCATCCGTATCATAAAAGAACTTAATCAACTTTTCTCGAAGAGCCGCTTCGGCCGGGTCATCAACTTTAAAATAAATCCACCCTCCGTTAAGCTTCGTATTACCATCAGAATCAATAAGATAACAAGTAACACGATAATCTTCATTCGACTCCAAATGGCCACAGTCAACATCAAAGTTCAACAAAGAAATATAATCCCTTTGTTCTTCAGAATAGTTCAAAATGGTTGATGAACTATACGGGATAAATAAACAGTTGTGAGTTGATAACTGTTCAAGGAAAATACCTTTGTTAAGAAGATAATCACTTATTTCTGATTGACTACTCCTTGTATAGTATGAAGTCGGGAAGGAGCCGATAATCCTCACAGATGTATTTCCTTCAAATAAATCGACTTGACGAGGAGCTTGAAAGGCATAGTAGACATCTTTAGTTCCACGTCTACAATAGTTGTACTTTCGTTTTACCAACTTATTATCCTCTCTTATTGCTGTATATGGAACTTCAACACTTTGTTTACCATCTTCAGTCAAACAATCTTTGGAAGCCCTACCTGTGGCGAATCTCGAAATAAAACCCGAAAAAAGATTGCTCGGCCCGTCGGCTGTACATTTATTATCTGCTCCGAAAAAATCCGCACAGTTTAACTGTTCTGCCGCGGCTAAAAGATGAGATTCTGACTTTCCTCCATTGCACACAACCGTCCACAGAATAGTATGGGAAAGATCTTTCGGTAAAAACAGTAACATATCATCTTTATTGACATCATAACCCGTAATGCAATAATAGGAGGTTTTTCCCGTTTTATCTTTATACGATCTCCTAATACAACCCGGCCGAAGCTTTATCCCATTATTTTCTAGGATATTTTTTTGTTCTAATGGTATAACTAACTCTCCATCAGAAGATCCATGACATACAATTATTACGATGTCATATAAATCAAAATCGGACATCTTTCGGACATCTCTACCACTATGAAACAACAGTTCATGACACTTAGTAGCAATCGAGAACTCCTTTTCTTTCTCATCAGGTTCATGCCATGGCGCCCAAAAGTAGACTGCATGTTTAGTAAGTTCTATCCTTCCCGCTGTATTCCTTGGGCCATACATGGATCTACGGGCGTTATTCTTCAATTGATCGAAACCTTCAAATAAACCAATACTGTCTATCGGTATTCCGAGACTGACATCTATTGAGTCCAAAAGATGCTTGATCGTCAAGGTGTCAATCCGGAAGTCTAACTCTCCTTCAATCTCCAAGTCAGAATACTCATAGGTAAACACTTCCTCCTTTTCATCATCGAAATACAAACGGACATAATTGTCTTTATACTCATATGATTTATATTCTGGAATGGTAGATGCAAATGAAATTAAACTCTCACAATCAGGATCTGCGACAGAAATAAAAGCAAAGATATTCTCCGAAATACTTTTATTCTTATCATATCGGAAAACATCTGCCTGGATATTTGATTTAATAAAAACATGGTCAGCATTCTTTTGCAGAGTAGCATTAATCACATTCTTTATATAGATATCCACCAGGAACTCATCCTCCACCTCCGGCAAATTAAGAAGTGAAATGCTAATACTAGTAGAAACCTTCCCCGCATCGAGAATAACGGTATTGGGTATATTGATGCATGATGCAGGAATTGTACGGATATCTGTTTCTATCTCTTCCCGGATGCCTAACGATATTATCACCTCTTTATCTGTGGGAGATGACAATGAGAAGAAAAGAGTAGCAATACCATCTTGAGAAAAAACCGAATCAGCCGAAAAAGAAAGTATTGGTAATTCAGAACCATCTATTCTTTCAGACTCTACACATGATGACACCAAAAGTAACATCATTACAACAGAAGGGAGCAAGAATCTCATATAAGTTTATATATTATGAAAGAATAAAATCTCAATTATGATCTCAGCAAAAAAACAGGCGCATAATTGATTAATGTCTGATAATTAAGGATCTCTCATTCAAATATACTATCCAACGCCCCCTCACCCCATCACATCCTCCTCCCCCAATGGCTCATACCCCCCATCCTTACACTCCAAAATCACCGTACCGCTCTCCAGGACCTCCACCGTATGCCACTGGCCGATGGGGATGTTGAGTGCGACACATTCGCTGTCGGGGGCCAGGTCGATGATTTCCGTCACCTGCCGGTCATTGTCATAGAAAATCTCCCGCAGACGCCCACGCAGACAGACCACCGTTTCCGATGAATGCCGATGCCGATGGATAGGCAGCGGACTCCCCGGTTCGATGGCATTGAGCATCCGCTGGGAGCCGTCGGCAGGAGAATTCCGCAGATCCAGGTTCATCCGGAGACGGGGTGAGGCCTTGGCCTGGGAGGTAAGGTCATCCAGAATGTGTTGGTCGATAATCATAAATCAGAACTTCCGCCAGACCATCTTGTTCACCACGCCCGTATAGGACTGGATGATGCGGACGACCTTGGTGGAGACGTTTTCGTCTACGTAGTCCGGCACGGGGATACCCGGGTGGCCGTCGCGGATGAGGGAGACGGCGACGTCCACGCTCTGGAGCAGGCCCTGCGTGTCGATGCCGCTGAGGACGAAGCAGCCTTTGTCCAGGGCCTCGGGGCGCTCGGTGCTGGTCCGGATGCAGACGGCCGGGAAAGGATGGCCGATGGAAGTAAAGAAGGAACTCTCCTCCGGCAGGGTTCCACTATCCGACACCACAGCGAAAGCATTCATCTGCAAGCAGTTATAGTCATGGAAACCCAACGGCTCGTGCTGGATGACGCGCGGATCAAGCTTGAATCCGGAAGCCTCCAGGCGCTTGCGAGAGCGCGGGTGACAGGAGTACAGAATCGGCATATCATACTTCGCCGCCATCTCGTTGATGGCATTGAAGAGGCTCAGGAAGTTCTTTTCCGTGTCGATGTTCTCCTCGCGATGGGCGCTCAGGAGGATGTACTTGCCCTTCTCCAGCCCCAGGCGCTGATGGATATCGCTCGCCTCGATCTCGGCCAGGTTGTTGTGCAGGACCTCCGCCATCGGCGAACCGGTCACATAGGTGCGCTCCTTGGGCAGCCCCGTGTCGGCCAGGTAGCGGCGCGCATGCTCGGAATAGGCCATGTTCACATCGGAGATGATATCGACAATCCGGCGATTCGTCTCCTCCGGCAGGCACTCGTCCTTGCAACGGTTCCCCGCCTCCATGTGGAAGATCGGGATGTGCAACCGCTTCGCGCCGATGACACTGAGGCAGCTGTTGGTATCCCCCAGCACCAGGACGGCATCTGGCTTGATCTCCACCATCAGCTGGTAGCTATTGGCAATGATATTGCCCATCGTCTCGCCCAGGTCCTTGCCCACGGCCTCCATATACACGTCCGGATCGGCCAACTTCAAATCCTTGAAGAACACACCGTTAAGGTTATAGTCGTAATTCTGGCCCGTATGCGCCAGAATCGTGTCGAAGTAATCCCGACACTTGTTGATCACGGCCGCCAGCCGGATAATCTCCGGCCGCGTCCCGACGATGATCAGAAGCTTCAGCTTCCCGTTATTCTTAAAACTTGCCATAGTCTATTCCGTTATTCTATTTGCAGATCTCTCCACGCGGTCCTTCGGACCTTGGTCGAGATGATAAGTCGCTTGTCATTTCGAGCGGAGCCGGAGGCGGAGTCGAGAAATCTATTATTTCACAGGTTCAAAGTATGTATCCGGCTTATCCGGATTAAACACCTCGTTACAATACATCACCGTCACGAGATCCTCCGTCTCCGAAAGGTTGATAATATTATGCGTATATCCCGGAAGCATGTGGACGGCTTCGATCCTGTCCCCGGAAACCTCCCATTCCAGGATCTTACCTTCTGGATCATTGAGGTTCCGCTGCTGGATGAGGCCGTGGCCCTTGACCACGATGAACTGCTCGAACTTGGTGTTATGCCAATGCTGTCCCTTCGTGATGCCCGGCTTGGAAATGTTGATGGAAACCTGGCCGGAGTTGTGCGTATGGACCAACTCCGTGAAGGAGCCGCGGTCGTCAACATTCATCTTCAGGGGGAAGGCCACCTTCTCCTTGGGGAGATAACTTAAGTAGGTGGAATACAGTTTCTTGGCGAAGCTTCCTGCCGGGATTTCGGGGATCATCAGCGTCTTCGGCTGCTCCGCGAAAGAGTGCAGCAGGTCCACGATCTCGCCCAGGGTGGCCCGGTGCGTCGTGGGCACATAGCAGTACTTGCCGTCCTTGAGCGGGAACACCCCCAGACCGTCGAAGTCGCAGCGGTGCTCCTCCCCACGCAGGCAGGCGATCATCTCGTCCACCAGGTCGTCGATATACAGCAGCTCCAGCTCGACCGACGGGTCATTGACCGTATACGGCAGGTCGTTGGCTATGGCATTGCAGAAGGTCGCGACGGCGCTATTGTAGTTCGGACGGCACCACTTGCCGAACAAATTCGGGAAGCGGTACACCAGCACTTTTGCGCCCGTGTCCTCGCCGTACTTAAGGAACAGGTCCTCCCCCGCCTTCTTGCTGCGACCGTACTCGGAGTTTCCGAAACGGCCCGCCAACGACGCCTGCTGAGAGCTCGACAGCATCACCGGGCAGGTGTTCCCATGCTTCTTGAGCGTATCCAGCAAGGTTGATGCGAACCCGAAATTCCCCGCCATGAACTCAGCCGTATCCTTCGGCCGATTCACCCCCGCGAGATTGAACACAAAGTCCGCCTCCGCGCACCAGCGGTCCAACTCCTCGGGCGTGGAATCGAGGTCGTATTCAAATACTTCCGTGACGGTGACACCGTAATTTCGGGCCTTGCCGTCCTTGATGTTCTTCAGTTGTGCGCACACGTTTCGACCTACGAATCCTTTGGCGCCGGTAACAAGTATCTTCATTGTATTAGTTAATCCTACAGAAACGATGACTAAACATCCAGTTCAGCACGAACCTTAAGATGATTGATAACATCCTGAACCTTCTCATGATCCACGTCATCCTTCGTTCTGATGATATCGAAATCTGAATATCCTCTCAATTTTATCAGTCCGCTATTCATCCCTCTCAAGTTATCAAGTATCTCCAACCTCGCCTTTTCGTCGTACGTAAAGATTCTGATATATTTCTTTTTGTCTCCCATGTACTTTCTTGATGCGACATCTCTGAAAAAGTCTTCGAAGTAAGGGTAATCAACCTTCGATAAGGACAAGCCAAAAATAATAATACTATCATAAGCCTCGAAAGCATCGAGAATTCCATGAGAATCGTATCCGTGGCTTGATGTTTTGTGAAGATACGAGACGTTTGGGCCAAGCTTTACATACTCTCCAACGCCAAGAACTATATCCTTATTCTTTAGACTCCCATGTACATAATGAGCATTTGAATATCCAATTCCAAGAGACCTCGATATCACATCAAAATCAGTATAGTTGAATGTGTAAATTGCAGGAGGAAGAAGAGGGTCATCTGCGGCACGAAGAACATTCGCCGCGATTGAATCCTCTTGTGGTGTCCTAATATCAATCGAATCAAGGTAGTTTTCTAAACCTTGAATTAGATTCTGGTAATCAAATTTATCTCCTGCAATTTCTTCATCTGTTTGGGTTCCGACACTACTCCCATATTCGGCAAGAATATCCTCAAGATTATACCATTTATCTAGAAGACCTTTTTCGAATACGAAGTGCCCGAGCGCATGACAATAAGGATCATGTATAACAAAAGGGAAGTAATCACTCAAAAAGAAGTCTTCGTATTTTGTGGGAAATCCGAGATTAATGTCTAATCCATTTCCAAAGACAAAAAGAGTACTGCCTGTATTTTCAGCAAAAACATATTCTGCCGGAACAACAGCTGATTGTCTCCTCGAGTCAAACATAATCTGTTAATTTAGTCTTCTCCTCACCCTCATTCTATATACATTCGTCCCCCTACTCTCCCCTCAACCTCCTGTACATCTAATACGCCACAACCCGTTTCGACCAGAAGGTCAGATTGAAGTCTACCGGAGCCAAATCGCGCCGCGCGAACCCGATGATGTGCTCCATCAGTGCCCTTCCGATTCCCTGACTCAGGGACCCGGAACCCGCCACGACACCAATTCTGCTCCCCTACTCGTCCTTATACACATTCACCGTGTACTTGTCGTAATCGGTGCCGTGGAAGTTGATCTCGACGTCGACATAGTACTTCGTGCTGTCGACCTTCACGGTGCCGTCCTCGGCGGTCGTTTTCTTGAACTCGGTGACTTTGGCGGTGCCGGTGTAGGTCAATTCATCAGGGTGCTTGTCCAGGGTGTAGCGATCCAGACGATGAGACAAAGCATCGGTGTCATCCTCCGTGAGCACCTGCTCCACCAGCGGGTAGGAATCCTCTTTCAGGTCATCGATGCTCGGCGCCTCATTACCACACGCCGCCACCAGCAATGCAATAGGAAGAAGGTAAAAAGCTTTCATAATTGTGTTTGGTTAAACAACTACAATTTCATCATATACACATTTGTATCCCTCTTCTCAAACCCCAGCGCCTGATACATTGCGTTGGCCTCGGTGCGGGTGGGGTTAGAGGTGAGGCGAAGGTCGATGGGAGCGAGCTTGGTCTTGGCAAAGTCGATGATCCGCTGCAGGAGGGTGCGGCCGATCCCCTGGCCCCGATAGGCCGGCAGGACCACGACATCCTCGACACTCGCCTTGCGCCCGGTCGGGGACTCGAAGACACACAGCGTGGCGCATCCGACAATGTGCTTCTCATCGTTCTCCGCGATGAAAATCCGCGTTCCCGGCGCCGCCACCGAACGCTGCTGTTGCAGCGCAGTGACCTTCAGCTCAGCGTTCAACTCCTTCATCAGTCCCAACAGATCGTCGATCTGGGACTCGGTCAAAGTACAAAGTTCAAGATATCTCATAGCCTTTTGAGAATTGGTCAATAATCAAAACCTATTATTTCACGATATTCGGAATCCCGTTCAGCTCATTCTGGATGTACTCCAGGGAGGCAATCTTCGCCTTGGTCTCTTCGAGATTCAGGCGATAAGTATTATCCGAGTTGAACTCCTCGATCGTCGCCCGCTTCACATCACCTTCGACAAAGTACTTGTCGTAGTTGAGGTCGCGGTTGTCGGCAGGGACGGCGTAGAAGTTGCCCATGTCGATGGCCTTCGCCGCCTCCTCCTTCGTCAGGAGCGTCTCGTACATCTTTTCGCCGTGGCGGATGCCGATCACTTTGATGTCCTCCTTCTTGCCGCCGAAGAGCTCGCACACGGCCTCTGCCTGGGTCTGGATGGTACAGGCGGGGGCTTTCTGGACCAGGATGTCGCCGTTCTTGCCATGCTCAAAGGCAAAGAGCACGAGATCGACAGCCTCCTCCAGGCTCATAATGAACCGCGTCATCTTAGGCTCCGTCAGCGTGATTGGATTCCCCTTCCGGATCTGGTCGATCCAAAGCGGAATCACGGACCCGCGGCTGCACATCACATTGCCGTAGCGCGTGCAGCAGATCTTCGTATCGCCGGAGAGGCGGCTCTTCGCCACAGCAATTTTCTCCTCGATCGCCTTGGAAATGCCCATCGCATTGATGGGATACGCCGCCTTGTCGGTGGAGAGGCAGATCACGCACTTGACGCCGGCATCGATGGCCGCATCCAGCGTGTTGTCCGTGCCGATGACATTGGTCTTCACGGCCTCCATCGGGAAGAACTCGCAGCTCGGAACCTGCTTCAGCGCCGCCGCATGGAAGACGTAATCCACGCCCTTCATCGCATACTTCAGCGTGCTCTTGTTCCGCACATCGCCGATATAGAACTTGATCTTATTCGCCACCTCCGGCATCCGTGCCTGGAAGTCGTGCCGCATGTCATCCTGCTTCTTCTCGTCGCGGGAGAAGATGCGGATTTCGCCGATGTCCGTACGAAGGAAACGGTTCAGGACAGCGTTGCCGAAGGAGCCGGTGCCGCCGGTAATTAATAGTGTTTTGTCTTTGAATAAACTCATGGTTACTTATTTACTATTACTGATTAAACAACATAGAATGGCAGCATCCGTCAAATAATCTTATGGGACATCATCACCCCCAAGCCTGCCATCACGGCAATGAAGATACTCAGCAGTGTTCCCGCCAATACATACTCGGACTTATTCGTCTGCGAGTCACCGAAGCGGATAATCGATTTTGCTGCTATCAACAAGCCCAGCGCATCATATCTTTGCAGACAGACAAATATCAAAATGAGCCAACGCTCTATCGTGCCAATCAATGCCCCAGCGTTGAATCCGCCATCTTTCTCCTGAGGCATATTCACGCTATAATGCTTCAGGACCAACTTGATAAAGATATTGGCAGGTTTCCAGCATATCAGGACAGCAATAGCCGCGGCAATCCACCAAGCCTCAAGGCCAAAAGGAACGTGCCATTCATA